>NZ_JBXWRU010000002.1:0-689520 GCF_059613085.1 Ruegeria sp. BHSC029 | reverse complement strand
GCTTGGCCATCTGCTCGCCGGTTAGCCAATAAAGGTCGCTCATGACACCGCTCCGTTTTTCGAGCCGTGAATCACGCAACGAAGCGAAAATCAATGCATCCTGACCCTAGAGCGTAGTGCGCAGAAACTGGACTTTGCAAAGTTCCGTCGATATCAATGCCAAAGATCTATGACTCCTACTACAGGATGCTGGCTGCCGTAGGCATTCCTGATTAGCGCCATCAATTGTAGATCGGCCGCCCGTCATCAAAATCAAGCAGCCTGTGGTGGCGCAGCACGTACAGCGGGTGTGCTTGCCCGTATGGAGTGATTGTGCCTGATCATTTCGGCAGACGCTGCATTCCAACGTGATCGGCAACTTTCTCACCAATAAACTAATTCTGCCTCAGGTGATCAGAATGCTGATCCGACTGATGTCCCAAATTCAAACATATCTGTCCCAGTACGACAAGAAAGTCACCCGTGTTTCCATCAAATTGATTGTCAGAAGGCGGACACGAAGGACGCCACTGCCAGAAAGGTTGGAACCATGACAAACGCAAAGAAAACCACTCTACTTTCCACTCTCGCCGCCGCTATGCTGCTGACGCTGCCTATGTCCGCTCAAGCTGACTATGTCGCCGAGAAAGCCGTTAAAGGTGCAGTTGCAGGGGCGGTGGTAGCTGAAGCCACTGGGGGCGATGCGGCTCAAGGCGCAGTAGTTGGAGCCACCGTCGGAGCCGTTGCCGGAGCCGTGCAAAAGAATGATTTCGAAGATCGCCATGACAACTACGACAATAACGGCCATGGAAACGTAAAGAACCACCACGAGAAGCGCTGATTTCCGGTGCACAGAGAACACCTGGAAAGGTTTACACCTTCCAACCTGGGTCAGAGTTTTCTGACCTTCTGCCTCAAACCCGGTTGGGACAAATCCCGCCGGGTTTGTTGCTATCTTGGGGGGTAGAAACCCAAGTAGCTACAGTGCTTTCATATAGTCTCGGGGGCTTACGCCAGCCCATCGGCGGAAGGCCGTTGAAAACGCCGCATGATCTCCATAGCCAAGGTAGAAAGCGATTTCTGAAATGCTGAGACCATCGGCCAGATAGGTCTTGGCGAGGTCGAACCGAAGATCCTCAACCACCTCGCGAAAGCTGGTGTTTTCTGTACCGAGTTGGCGGGTCACCGTGCGTCGACTCAAACCAAGTTCCACAGCAACCTCGTCAGCTGACAGAACATGACCGGGGAGACGCTCGATGATGAGTTTTTCGATCCGGGCGCGAAGGCTGTCCATCCCATATAGGATTTCTATTGCGGTTTCCTATCAGCGGCTACTCTATTGCGTTTTGAAATGTTGCGGTAAGCCGTTTGTTCAAACCGTGATGAGGTTCGGCTGAAGAACCGTAGTGCAACTCAGCCAAAGCAGCGATGTCATTGAAAATGACTACGGAGCCGCCTTCTTCATTCGCGTAAACCAATAGTTTTTGGCAAAATGCATCCAAACCAATTGCCGGAAAGCCCGCCATAGCCACGCCACCGGGTGCTGGTCCGCCGAACAGTAAAAGTACCGCCTCCGGCAGGTCCACCCCCAGTTGGGACGCTTCGGTCGCAAAATCGATTTCACCGAACCAGACAGTATCGTCCTGCCCCATGACAGCTGTCCTGAGACGTTCGACTGCCTCTGGTACGCTGAGCAGAGTTTGCAGTTCGATGATCCCGTAGTCGGCAAACAATCCGTTGGTCGGCGCTGGTGTCGCATCCAAGTCGTTTAGAACTTCGAGCATCTTGCTCTGAAACGCACTCAACGAAGAAGCGTCCGTGAGCCCATGCCGGACTTTGAGAAATTGAGAGTCTGTGTAGGCGATCTGTGGACTACCATCCTGATCGAAGGAAAGAACGCGAAAAGGAAGGTCCAGACCTGCTCGCACGTTCTCTTTCAGAATGGGCGTGTTTATCTCTGGATCAGAGAAAAGGAGCACACGAGACGCTGGCATTTCTACTCCTTCGACTTTGGCCAGTCGCGCGTGATCTATCGATGCGATTGGCGTAGCTCCCGCTTCTTCAACGGCAGTCTCAAGCACTAAGAAGTTTTCGTCCACCGCACTCTGGGCAGATGACGATTGTGCAAGAACCGATGTCGAAATTGATGAAGTTGCAATCATGGAGAGAACAAAGAAAAACCACAGCATCTTATCACTTCCTGTTTCATCGTGCTTTTTTCAGTGAAACCGCCGCCAGAGCTGCAAAAGCTATCTCGGCCGCAAGATAAAAGAGAAGTATCCCGTTCGGAACTCCATCGATAAGAATGCTTAGTATGCGTCCAACGGCCAGTCCCGACATAAACAAAAAAAGAACCCAAAGCGCCGGTCGTTGTAGATCTGGTTTCACCACGGCCGCTAACCAAAACAAAGCGTTTGCCAGGTAAAGTCCCATAATCGCACGGAAGACATGCGTCTGGTTCGTTCCTTCCACCGAAAATCCCAGCAAAACTGGGATCGAACTGCTTGGCATCAGACCGTATGATAACGCGATTGGCATGAGACCGACGGCAGCAAGCAGAAGGACCAATCTAGCACTCATGGAGGACTCCTTCTCGTAGAGGTTTCGCTTTTTTGCGAAATTCCTAGTCGGTTTTTTGGGGCATCCGAAGTTCCGAACCGGATGCCCACGCTGCGGTGAGAAAGGCGAATTGCAAGCCTCGCTTCTTCTACTGAGAGATGCCGCCTTCGGTTGATGTCTGTTCTTCAACATGGTCTTGATTGGCTACCGGCTTCCCCCGCGGAGGGAACTCCTCGAAGGTAGCGAGATGCGCCTGCACTAGTCGGGCGGCTGGACCGAATGCCCACATTTTCTCGCCCATCCAGCGGACGTACATCCCGCTTTCCTCCGCAGCTTTCTCGTAAGGATCGCGGCGAAGGTTGAAAAGCAGCGGGGCGACCAACTCTTCCTTCGGGCCTGACCAGCCGTGGTTTTGAACGACAAAGTGCGCTTTCCAATCGTTGTAGCGTACGGCTTGGAGATCCGTACCCTGATAATAAATCAGCTCGCGGCGATTGCTCTCTGCATCCTCACCCGTCAGGTAAGATAGTTGATTGTAGCCATCGAGGTGTACTTTGTACCCTTCATAACCCTCTAAGAGTTTTTCTCTTAGGTCTGTGGGGCCTCCCGCCGCGGCTACAAGTGTTGGCATCCAATCCATGCCGCTGAAGATACCGTTCAAAACCTGTCCTTCAGGGATTTTGCCAGGCCAGCGAATAATCGCAGGAACCCTAAAGCCACCTTCCCAGGTAGTACCCTTTTCCCCATGAAACGGTGTCGTACCTCCATCGGGCCACGTCAGTGTTTCCGGGCCATTGTCGGCGGTGAACATCACTATGGTATTATCGGCAACTCCCAGATCCTCAAGGTGGCTGAGAACGTTACCAACGTTGTTGTCCAACTCCTTCATGACAACATCCTGAAGTCCGCGCCCATTGCCCAACATATCTTCGTATTCGGGGCTGAGGTGAGTCCAGACGTGTGCACGGGCTGGAGCCATCCAGACAAAAAACGGAGTGTCCGACTCTACTGCACGAGAAATGAAGTCCTTCGTGTAAGATGTCACTTCGTCATCCAAAGTCTTTTGGCGCTCAGGAGGCGCAGGCCCGTCATCAATAATGCGCTGCTTCCCGACTTTTCCAAATCGCGGGTCGACTGTTTCGTCTACTTCCTCTGTTGCAAATGAATGAATGATGTTGCGAGGCGCAAATTGCGCGTTGAATTCTGGGTCGTCTGGCCAATCCGGATCAGACGTATATTCCATAGCATTCAGGTGGTAGAGCCAACCCCAATACTCGTCGAAACCTTTTGTAGTCGGTAGGAACTCATTGAGGTCGCCTAGGTGGTTTTTTCCAAACTGCCCCGTCGTATACCCCAACTTTTTCAGGAACATCGGAAGCGTTGGGTCATCTGGGTTTAAACCTATCGGATCACCCGGCAGTCCAACCGTGTGCATACCAGTCCGTATTGGCAATTGTCCGGTCATGAAAGCTGATCGACCGGCAGTACAACTTGGCTCGGCATAATAATCTGTGAGACGAGCACCCTCTGACGAGAGACGATCCAAGTTCGGCGTCTCGATGCTTTTGACACCTCCATGGTAAACGCCGACGCTCGCCCAACCTACGTCATCTGCCATGATGACAAGAATGTTGGGCGGGGTATGTTCGTCGGCCCAAGCTCCAGTGAAAGCAAAGCAGACGGCACCCGTTACTGAGATAAGCTTGTTCATTAAGACCTCCCGGCTTGGTACTTCTTTCCAACCATAGAAAAAACATCGGCTTAGAGGAACGGTCTGATTTGTTAGCTTTTTGGGCTCAGCACCTTGGTGCAAGAAATTTCTTCGGCCGCAAAGTCCGCATCTCAGAGGGTGCAAAGCTCATAGTGAAGGTCCGCTTCGGGCTGATACCAGTAACTCCGCTGAAGTGACATTCGTATCCTCAACGATTGAACCAAGCCGTCGTGTTGTAGAGCTATTTGTCCACAAAAACTTGATCAACCATTTGAAGCTTGACTTAACAGCGCATCGCGCCATCCGATAACTGATGCTACGTAACTTGTTCCTGACAATTGTCGCAATTGCCTCTCTCTTGGCAACTCCTGTCGCGTCTGAGAAAATTGAAGTCGATCTGGAACTGGCCCTTCTTGTCGATGTTTCAAGGTCGATGACTGAGCGAGAACTCGAGATTCAGCGGCAGGGTTACGCCGCAGCCTTGATGTCGGATGAAGTCTTCGCCGCTGTTCAGTCGGGCCCTTTGCAACGGGTGGCTTTGACATACGTCGAGTGGGCGGGAACACAAGACGTTATTGTTGACTGGATGCTGTTAGAAACGCGCGCTGATCTGAATGAGTTTGCGGGTGTTCTGACCACGCGTTTCGATCCCGCCTTGCGCCGCACTTCAATCTCTGAGGCCCTGATCTTCGGTGCAAGGATGATCGAAGGGAACAAATTCGAAGGTCTGCGTAAAGTTATCGACGTATCTGGCGACGGGCCTAACAATCAGGGTCGCCCGGTTTTGCAAGCCCGTGAGGCAGTATTGTCGAAGTCGATCACCATAAATGGGTTACCGCTGATGACCCGTGAAGGTATGGGGAGTCAGTGGCACCTCGACGATCTTGATGTCTACTATCAGAACTGTGTGACGGGCGGACCTGGTTCATTCGTAATCCCGGTGCTTGACTGGCAAGGCTTTAAAGAGGCCGTACGACGAAAATTGGTTCTGGAAATTGGGTCAGCGCCAGCAATAGGAGAGGCTATGAAGGCGCAATACATCGGACCCTCAGACTATGACTGCCTGATTGGCGAGAAGATCTGGGAACGGAACCAACAAATCTGGAGCGAACCCTAGACGCGGCCTTTGCATCAACCACCCGAGGTTCGATACAAAAAGTCAGCAGCAATTTTCTGAGGAAAACTAGCGTTCTGTGCTTTCAATAGAAATGCACAGATGGTGGCAAATCTTCAACACAGTGTGAGTAGACAAACTTATTGACATCGATTTGCACGAGCCGAGTGAAATTTGCACGCTTATGGGTAATTCGCATTCAGAGATTTAGTGGCTGGGGTGGTAGGATTCGAACCTACGATACACGGTACCAAAAACCGCTGCCTTACCACTTGGCTACACCCCAACGGTGAGCGGCTATCTACGATTGTTGGTGACGGTGTTCAAGTGCTTTCCCGCAAAAAATCGAAACCCGTGAAAATTTTTTTGCGGGCGATCTATTTGGTCTCCAACAGCACCGCTCCGGTTCGGTTTCCGGCCTCGACCGCGCGGTGTGCGGCGGCGCATTCTTCCATCGAATAGACCTTTTGGATCGGGCATTTCAGCGCGCCGTCGGTCAGCGCTTGGTGGAGGTTCGCAACCGCTTCGTTGCGCAGATCGGTCGGCAGCAGATACACCAGAACCATTTCCAACGTCACCGATTTGAACATGAGCGGGTAAAACGGAAGCGTCGGCGTCATATTCTGGGCCGAGCCATACGCATTGATTCTGCCGCTTTCGGCGATAACTGCCACGTTGGTTTCGACGTTTTGGCCAAACTCCACATCGACGATGCGATCGACCGGAAGCCCTTGATTGGCGTCTAGGATCTGTGCCGGCAAATCAGGCGCCGTGTAATTCAGTACCGCATCGGCTCCAGCCTTTGTCACACGTTCGAAGTTGCGTGGACTGGCTGTGGCCAGCACCTTTGCTCCGCCCCATTTGGCCAACTGGACGGCGAGGAATCCGACCGTCCCTGCACCGCCGTGAACAAGCAGGGTTTTACCCGATACCGGGCCTCCGGAAAACACGGTGTGGCTGGCGGTCAGGCCGGGAATCCCAAGAACGGCACCGGTTTGCAGCGCGACCGTGTCGGGCAGGTGAACCGCCTGTTCCGAGGGCAGGGTGATTTCGGTTGCGGCCGTCCCGAAAGCACGGCCCCACTGGCCGTTCCAGATCCAGACCCTTTGACCTACCCGCGAGTCCGGAACCCCTGGTCCGACAGCAGAGATGACACCTGAACCGTCGCTGTGCGGCACGATTACCGGGAAAGGCGGCTTGGTGATCCCGGGCCGTGCCCCCGCACGTGCCTTCACGTCCGAAGGGTTCACTCCGGAATAAGCCAGCGCAACGGTCACTTCGCCCGGGCCCGGGGGTGTATCCGGTAGTTCTTGAATGGACAGAACATCGGCGGCGGGTCCAAATGTCTGGTAGGTGACGGCTTTCATGGCGGCTCCGGTTTGTCGTGTCGTGACGTTCACCCTATCGTCGCGGGCCAGGAATGCTAGCCTGTCAAAAAACCATGGGAGATCAGAGTATGAAGGCATTGCGCACACCGGACGAACGGTTCCAAAATCTGCCCGACTATGATTTCGCACCCAACTACCTTGAGGTGGATGATACTGAAGGCGGCGCGTTGCGGGTCCACTATCTGGACGAGGGGCCGCGCGCGGCAGCTCCAGTACTGATGATGCACGGCGAGCCCAGTTGGTCTTATCTGTACCGTCACATGATCCCGCCAGTCGCCGCCGCGGGTCACCGGGTCATCGCTCCGGACCTTGTGGGTTTCGGCAGATCCGACAAACCCGTCGACCGCGACGAATATACCTATGCGCGGCATGTCTTCTGGATGGGTGAGGTCCTGCGTCAACTCGATCTGCGGGACATCACCCTGGTCTGTCAGGACTGGGGCGGATTGATCGGGTTGCGCCTGTGGGCCGAGATGCCAGACAGGTTCGCCCGGGTCGTTGTCGCCAACACGGCCTTACCAACCGGGGACCAGCCCTTGGGCGAGGCGTTTGCCGCCTGGCGACAGTTCAGCCAGGAGGTGCCGGATTTCCGCGCCGGTCGCATCGTCTATGGCGGAACGGTTTCAAAGCTGTCCGAGGCCGAGGTCGCCGCCTATGACGCGCCGTTCCCTGACGATCGTTACAAGGCGGGGGCGCGACAGTTTCCGATGCTGGTGCCTGACCGCCCCGACGACCCCGAGTCGGAACCGAACCGACAGGCTTGGAACGTTATCCGCGGTCTGCAAACCCCTGTCCTGACGGTTTTTGGTGCTGAGGACAGGATCATGGCCGGGGTGGATGGGGTTTTTCAGAAACTTTGTCCTGGTGCAGCGGGACAGAACCATATTGTGCTGCCGAAAGCCGGTCACTTCCTTCAGGAGGACGTGCCCCAGGAACTTGCGGAAACGGTTCTGGCCTTCATCCGCGAGACGGCTTGAGCAGGGGTCTCATTCCCGGATTTCGTCGGGCTCCACGCCCCAAAGATTGCTTTTGAGGGTCCAGCCGCGATAGCCACCGGCCGAAATGCGGCACCAATCCACCGTGCAGGTACCCAAGCGGGCCACGACGCCTGTTTCGAAATGAGCGTTGACCGGGGATTTGGGGTCGGGGCTGGCGTAGACCGGCAGCATGTCCGATTCAATCAGAACCGTGCGAACACCTGACAACAGAGCGTAGTGGACCCATCCGCCGGCCCCGTCGCGATCCTGAACCTTGCGCCAGTTGCCGTATTCGGCCGTCACCTGAAGTGGCATGCTGCGGCGCTTGAACACCCAATCGACGCGATGAGTCAGCGAAGGGCCGCGGCGTACGTTCGCCTCGGCCGCCTTCATCGACACGTAGCGCGGCAAAGGCAGGTTCGTCACCTGCCCACGTTTTTCCTGCGCGTGCGCGATTGCGCCTGTCAGGAACAGAAGCGTGATTAGAAATGCCAGAACTGGGCGTTTCGCCCTCAAGAAAGCACTCACTGCCTGCCCGCTGATTTGCCTGTCTGCCGTGTTTCAAAAAAGGTTGGAGCGATGCCCATGGGGTTCTTGTGCCCCGACTGATCCTGCGCCACGATGCCATGACGCGCATCGGAATGCAAAGCGGTAGGAGGGCTGAAGTGCCAAGAGAACGTCTGAGTGTTGTTGTAACGCGACGGTTGCCCGAAGTGGTCGAGACACGTCTGAGCGAGTTGTTCGACGTCCGTTTGCGGGACACCGACACACCGATGACGCGCGACGAGTTGGTCGAGGCGGTCAAACAGGCCGATGTGCTGGTTCCGACGATCACGGACACGATCGACGCGGGTGTTTTGGGCCAAGCCGGAGAGCGGCTGAGGCTGATTGCGAATTATGGTGCCGGTGTCGACCATATCGATGTCGCGACGGCGCGTCAGCGCGGCATCCTGGTCTCGAACACGCCGGGTGTTCTGACCGACGATACCGCCGACATGACGATGGCGCTGATCCTTGCCGTAACCCGTCGGATTCCCGAGGGTCTGTCGGTTATGCAAAAGGGGGACTGGACCGGCTGGGCGCCGACGGCATTCCTTGGCGGGCGGATAGGAGGCCGGCGTCTGGGCATTCTGGGTATGGGGCGGATCGGACAGGCCGTCGCGCGCCGCGCCCGGGCCTTCGGAATGCAGGTCCACTACCACAACCGCCGCCGGTTGCGTCCCGAAATAGAACAGGATCTTGAGGCGACCTATTGGGAAAGCCTCGATCAGATGGTGGCGCGTATGGACGTGATCTCGATCAACTGCCCGTCAACGCCGTCTTCATTTCATCTGATGAACGCGCGGCGCCTGAAGCTGATGAAGCCGACGGCGGTCATCGTGAACACGTCGCGGGGCGAGGTGTTGGACGAAAACGCGTTGACGCGGATGATCCGGGCGGGCGAGATCGCCGGGGCCGGGCTGGACGTCTACGAGCACGGCACTGACGTGAATCCTCGACTTCGGCAGCTGCCGAATGTCGTGCTGCTGCCGCATATGGGGTCGGCGACGCTCGAGGGGCGCATCGAGATGGGCGAAAAGGTCATCATCAATATCAAGACGTTTGAAGACGGGCACCGGCCGCCTGACCAGGTCGTTCCCGCGATGCTGTAAGAACACGCCAAGGCATACGGGCTCCTGCTGTTTGCAAGGCAGAGCTTTGCCGTCTTTGGCGGTCGTCCCCGCACATGGTTGCGGGGCAGTACGGTGCCGTGCACTGTCAGAATCAGTATTTGGATAAGGAGGTTTATTATGTGCTCCAATTGGTTCCCTACTGTTGTGGCCTGCGCGCTGACCCTGGCGAGCCCAGTGTTTGCCCAGCAAACCGCCGATGAGGTCGCGCCCGAGGGTGCATCCGACGGCCAGGTTCAGGCCTTGACCGACGAGGTGATCGCCGCGCTGAAGGCCAAGGCCGACGGTGTGCCCGTCAAAGCTAAAACCTGGATGGTTGCGGCGGCCAACCCGCTTGCCGTCGAGGCGGGTGCCAAGATTCTGGCTGCCGGTGGAACGGCAGCGGATGCAATGGTCGCCGTTCAGGTTGTCTTGGGCCTGGTCGAACCGCAGTCCTCGGGTTTGGGCGGGGGTGCCTTTCTGGTCTGGTACGACGCGGCCAGCGGACGCCTGACCACCTTGGATGGGCGAGAAACCGCGCCGAGAGAGGCAAGCCCGACCCTGTTTCAAGACGAAAACGGCGAGCCGCTCAAATTCTTCGACGCGGTTGTTGGCGGGCTTTCGGTCGGGACACCCGGCACGCCTGCATTGTTGGAGGAAGCCCATCGGCGCTGGGGGCGTAGCCCCTGGCCCGGTCTGTTCGAGGATGGTATCCGATTGGCCGACGAGGGGTTTGTCGTTTCACCCCGGCTGGCGGGCTTGATTCAGGCCGACGCTGAACGTCTGGCACGCTTCCCGGACACGGCCAACTACTTCCTGCCGGGCGGCGAGCCGCTGGCCCAGGGTCAGCGCCTCACCAACCCAGACTATGCCGAAACCCTGCGCGTTCTGGCGTCCGAAGGGGCTGCAAGCTTTTACGGAGGAGAGATCGCGGCTGACATCGTGCGGACTGTCCGAAACGCTCCGGGTAACCCGGGGGTTCTGTCCGGAGTTGATCTGGCGTTGTATCAGGTGATTGAGCGCGAGCCGATCTGTGCCACCTATCGCAGCTATGAGGTCTGCGGGATGGGTCCGCCGTCCTCGGGCGCGCTGACGGTTGGGCAGATCCTTGGCATTCTCGACAATTACGATTTGGCGGGGATGGGTCCCGAAAGCGCCGAAGCGTGGCGGCTGATCGGCGATGCCTCGCGCCTGGCCTTCGCGGATCGCGGTCGCTACATGGCCGACAGTGATTTCATTCCGATGCCGACGCAGGGCCTGATCGATCCGGCCTATCTGGCCGAGCGTGCCGCGTTGCTGAATGACGCTGGGGCATTGACCGAGGTTGCGCCGGGAAATCCTGAGTTTGACCACGCGCTGAACTGGGCCGACGATGCTTCGATCGAACTGCCGTCGACGTCCCATATTTCGATCGTGGACGCCTATGGAAACGTGCTTTCGATGACCACGACAATCGAGAACGGTTTTGGTTCGCGTCTGATGACCAACGGCTTTCTGCTGAACAACGAACTGACCGACTTTTCCTTCCGGACCCACAGGGACGGGGTTCCGATTGCCAACCGGATCGAACCGGGCAAACGCCCCCGTTCCTCAATGAGTCCGACGATTGTCATGCAAGACGGGTCTCCGATTCTGGCGATCGGGTCTCCGGGTGGCAGCCGGATCATCGGTTATGTCGCAAAGTCTATCATTGCCTGGGCGGACTGGGGTATGGACGTCCAGCAGGCGGTCGCCCTTCCTCATCTGGTGAACCGTTTCGGGACCTATGATGTCGAGGTCGGCACAAGCGCCGAAGGCTTTGCGGACATGTTGGGCGAGCTGGGCTTTGAAGTGAACGCGCGGGATCTGACCTCGGGCCTTCATGCCATCGAAATCCGCGACGGTCTGCACGGCGGAGCCGATCCCCGTCGAGAAGGGATCGCACTGGGCGAGTGATCACGTCGGAGCGTATGGGTATTGCTCCTGTGGCGTGGGCCTTCTAGTCATTGTCTGGGCCTGCGCCACTGCGCCAAGGGAGGGTTGCCATGGTTGAAGCGACAGCATTGTTCCGCAATGCGGCGGGGATCGACACCGCCATCAGCATTCTGAAACAGCGGTTCGGGGACCGGTTGCAGACCGGCGCTTCGGTCCGCGAGCAGCACGGGCACACCACGACCTGGATTGAAAACCAAAGCCCGGACGCGGTGGTCTTTCCCAATTCGACCGAAGAGGTCTCGGACATCGTCAAGACCTGTGCGGCGCACAAGGTTCCCGTGATCCCTTTCGGCACCGGAACGTCGCTGGAAGGCCACGTGAACGCGCCGGCCGGCGGCGTTTGCATCGATCTTGGCCAGATGAACCGGGTCTTGGCCGTGAACGAAGGTGATCTGGATTGCGTCGTGCAGCCCGGGGTCACCCGCGAGGATTTGAATACCCATCTGCGCGACAAGGGGCTGTTCTTTCCGATTGATCCCGGAGCCAATGCCTCATTGGGCGGGATGGCGGCGACCCGAGCGTCGGGTACCAATGCGGTTCGCTATGGAACGATGAAGGACAATGTCCTGAGCCTCGAGGCGGTTATGCCCGATGGCAAAATTATCCGTACCGGTCACCGGGCCAAAAAATCTTCGGCCGGCTACGATCTCACCCGCTTGCTTGTCGGTGCCGAGGGCACGCTGGGCATCATTACCGAACTGACTCTGAAACTGCACGGCATCCCCGAGGCGATTACCTCGGCCCGGTGTTCTTTCCCGACGGTGGATGCGGCCTGTCAGGCCGTGATGACGACCATTCAATTCGGCGTTCCGGTTGCCCGGATCGAACTGCTGGACGCGATGTCGGTCAAGGCGGCCAACGCGTATTCCGGGCTGAAGCTGCCGGAAACGCCGTTGCTTCTGCTCGAGTTTCATGGCTCGGAGGCCGGCGCAGCGGAGCAGGCCGAAACCTTTGGCGAAATCGCCGAGGATTTTGGCGGCACCGGCTTTGTCGCTACGGCCAGCACGGAAGAAAGGTCCAAGCTCTGGCAGGCGCGGCACGACATGTATTGGGCGTCCCTCCAGCTTCGGCCCGGAGCGCGTGGAATCTCGACGGATGTCTGCGTCCCGATCTCGCGCTTGGCCGAATGCGTCACCATGGCTCAGGACAAGGCAGCCGAGTTGGACCTGCTGGCCCCGGTCGTCGGTCATGTCGGGGACGGAAACTTCCACACGCTGGTGCTGATAGACATGGACGATGCCGACGAAGTGGCGCGGGCCAGTCAGTTTGTCGGATGGCTCAATGATCTGGCGATCTCGATGGACGGGACCTGCACGGGTGAGCATGGAATCGGGCAGGGCAAGAAACCGTATCTGGTCCGGGAACTTGGGGATGCGACCCGGTACATGGCGGCGATCAAGGCCGCGCTGGATCCTGACAACATCATGAACCCCGGCAAGATCGTCTGACCAGGCCGGGAAAGCGCACGCAACCATCGGCTGTTGGTGCGTGCCTGTTCGCGGATTCGCGTCCCAACTTGTACGGCAGGTCGGTTTTGCACTGTTTTGCGTCGGATGGACTTGGCGCTGATTGGTCTCGTTCGGCATAAACCTTGCCAAACAGACTCAATCCGGAGAGCGGGCGTATGAAAACCCAAGTCAAAGCACTGGTCGTCGGCGGCGGCGCCGTTGGGACCTCGATAGCCTATCACCTGGCCAAGGCGGGCTGGGATGATGTCATGCTGATCGAGAGGGACGAGTTGACCTCCGGTTCGACCTGGCACGCCGCGGGTTTGCTTCCGCTGTTCAACATGTCCTATGCGACGACCCATATCCACAAATACTCGGTGGATTTCTACAAGACGCTGGAAGAGGAAACCGGCCTGAACGCCGGGTTTGCGGTGGTCGGAAACCTGCGCATGGCGCAGACGCAGGACCGCATGGATGAGTTCATGCTCTATGCCTCGACTGCCGAGACCTGCGACGTCAAATATGAATGGTTGACGCCCGAGCAGATCAAGGATCGCTGGCCGCTGATCGAAACCTCGGATCTGAAAGGCGCGCTCTACCATACCGAGGACGGTTACATCAATCCGGCCGACGTGACCCAGGCGATGGCCAAGGGTGCCCGTCAGCGCGGTGTCGAGATCGTGCGCAAGATGCAGGCCGATGCCTTCCATTGGAACGGAACCCATTGGGAAGTCACCTGCACCAAGATGGTCGAAAAGGGTGGCAACCTTGTCCCGAGTGACGAGCAGGTGGTCATCACCGCCGAGCACGTGGTGACCGCTTCGGGAAACCATGCCCAGCGTACCGCCAAGCTGCTTGGCATCAAGATGCCCGCGATCCCGGTCGAGCATACCTTCATTGTCATGGACAAGGATCCGGAACTGGTGAAATGGCGTGAAGCCGGCAATCCGGAACACCCGGTCGTGCGCGACGCCGACAACGAATCCTACGCACGCGAAGAGCGCGGCGGCTGGATCCTCGGCATCTACGAGCACGGTGCCCCGGCACGTTTCGAATACGGTGTGCCCGACAGTTTCCGCGCTGATCTATTCCCTCTGGATCTCGACCGGATCGCCGATCAGTACATGGCTATGGCCGAGCGTGTCCCGTCCTGTGCCGAGTCCGGCCTGAAGGACGATTTCAACGGTCCCATCTGCTATACGCCTGATGGCAACCCGCTGGTCGGCCCGGCGCCGGGCCTGCGCAATATGTGGCTGGCCGAAGGGTTCAGCTTTGGCATCACCGCCGCCGGCGGCACCGGCTATTATCTGGCGCAGATGATGGTCGATGGCGAAGCCGAGATCGACATGGCCTCGCTGGACCCCAAACGCTATTCGTCCAACTGGATGACCACCGAATTCGCCGCGCGCAAGAATGAAGAGTGCTACGAGCACGTCTACATTCTGCACCACCCGGACGAAGAGCGCGAGGCCTGCCGTCCGTTGCGCACCGTTCCGGCTTATGATCGTCAGAAAGCCCGTGGCGCGCAGTTTGGGTGGGTTAACGGTTGGGAACGCCCCAACTATTTTGGCCCGGTCGATGCCTCCGACAACTTCGACAAGGAAAGCCGCAGTTTCCGCCGTGGTGGATGGTGGCAGTATGCCGTCGAAGAAGCCAATGCGATCCGCAACGGTGTCGGCCTGATCGACGCGTCAGCCTTCACCAAGCATGTCGTCAAGGGCCCCGGCGCCACGCAGTTCCTCGACTGGTTCACCTGCAACAAGCTGCCCAAGGTCGGCCGCATCAACCTGACCTATGCGCTGACAGACCACGGCACCACCCGCACCGAATACACCATCGTGCGGCTGAAAGAGAACGAGTACTACCTCGTCTCGGCCGGTGCCTGGACCGAGTATGACGCCGACTTCCTGCGCAAGGCGGCCGAGGACAAGATGGACGAGTTCGGCTACATCGAGATCCAGGACGTGACCACCCAGTGGGGCGTCTTTGCCATCGCCGGACCGAAATCGCGCGATGTGCTGAAAGAGGTCATCAAGGACGCCGAGCCGGAAACCGCCCTGTCGAACAAGCGCTTCCCGTGGCTGTCGGCACGTCAGATCGAACTGGGCATGTGCCCGGTCAACGCGATCCGCGTGGCCTATACCGGCGAGCTGGGCTGGGAACTGCATCATCCGATTGAGATGCAGAACTACTTGTTCGACCTTCTGGAGACAGCCGGCGAGAAGCACGGCATGAAGCTGGTAGGTGCCCGCGCCCAGAACTGGCTGCGGCAGGAGAAATCCTATCGCGCCTTCGGCACCGAACTGGGCCGCGACGCCACCCCGCTCGAGGCCGACCTGCCGCGTTTCGTCGATCTGGACAAGGAGTTCCACGGCAAGGACAAGCTGATCGAAACCGGCGTACGGGTGAAATGCTGTACCCTGCTGATCGACGGGCCCGAGGATGCCGACCCGTGGGGCCGCGAGGCGCTGTATACGCCCGAAGGTGAGCGCGTGGGGCGTCTGACCTCGGGCGGGTATTCGGTGGCTTTCGAGAAATCCATCGGCATGGGTTATGTAAAGCCCGATCTGGCCGTGGAAGGCACCAAACTGAAGGTCAAAATGCTGGACCAGCTGTGGGATGCGGTCGTGACGTGCGACAGCCCCTATGACCCCAAGAACGAGACCATCCGCAAGGACGGTTGATCGGACAGAGGCCCCGGACAACTCCGGGGCCTTTTTTTGGCTATGCGCTGAGTTCGTCGAAGCACTCCAGCGCCTTGGCTGCGTACATCATCGACGGACCGCCACCCATCTGGATCGCCATGGCCAGAACGTCCGAGAATTCCTCACGCGAAGCGCCCGCCTTGACCAGTGTTTCGGTGTGCAACGAAATGCAGGGTTCGCACCGTACTGCGATGGACATGCCCAAGGCGATGAACTCCTTGGTCTTGAAGTCCAGTGTTCCGCCTTCCTTGACCGATTTCCCGAGCGCGCCGAAAGCGCGGGCGGTATCCGGTATGGCTCCGTTCAGGTTTCGCAATCCGCTGCGCGTTTCAGCAAGCTTGTCTGACCAGGTCATGTCTTGTGCCTCTTTTACATATTGCATCTTGCATATGTATCAGCGGCGTCGGAACGGCTTTGATCTTGATCAGATCGAGGGCTTTTCTGCGACAAAAGCCAGATTGTTCGCAGGCATTGGAACCACTCCGACAACCCGCAGCCCTGTGCTTTCCAGATAGTTGCTGATCTGGCTGTCGTCCTTGTAGCCGATCTCGGGGTCTTGCCGGGTCAGGTCGGCATGAAAGCGTCGGTCGCCGTCGCTGATCAGCTTGCCCTGGCGCATGAACGGTCCGTAGAGAACGAACCGCCCCCCGGGGCAAAGGGCCAATGCGGCCTCGGACAGAACATTCCGGGCTTCTTTCCAGCTGATCAGATGCAGCAGGTTGATCAGAATGATAAGGTTCTGGTTGCCAAAGTTTTGGTGCCACCCGGGCAGGGTTGCGTCCAGCTCGACGGCGGGAAGGATGTTTGGCAGGCCCTCCGCATAGGCGTCGATGCTGGCCCGGCGGGCGGGATCGATCTCGCTCGGCTGCCAAGTGAGGTCGGGAAAGATACGGGCAAATGCGGCGACGTGTTGGCCCGTACCGCTGGCCAGTTCCAATGCGTTTCCAGTTGCGATGGGCATCTCAGCCAGCAACGCGCACAAGGCGTCCGTATTTCGGCTGGCCGCAGGAGCGATCATCTTGGCGCCGTCACCCTGAGAGGCGACGCTTGCCGTCGGAGGCAGTTTCCGCCCGCCCATCAGCGTAACCGGGACACGGAAAGCGCGGAGACCATCGCGGCATCCAACTCGGGCGCGCGGCCCAGCGCAAGATCAGCAACCAATCGCGACGCGGCCGGGGCGGTTTGAAACCCGTACCCTCCCTGACCGGCAGACCAGACAAAACTTTCATCCGACGGGTCGGGACCCAGAACAAGCGTGCCATCCGGGGCAAAGCTGCGCAGCCCGGCCCAATTGGTCTCGACACGGGTGACCGGGCTGGTCACCATTTCTTCGTACCGGGCCAGGCCCTTGGCCAGCACCATATCGTCGGCATAGGCGTCATGCGGTTCGACCGGGTCGGCCTCGGACGGTGACACCAACAGCTTGCCGGCATCCGGTTTGGCGTACCAGGTCTCACCCGCGCCCAGCATCATCGGCCAGTTTTTCACATCATGGCCCCCGGGTGCTGGCAGTCGGGCCATGGAACGGCGGCGCGGCGTGATCCCGATCGGTGCGATCCCGGCCATCGTTGCGACCTCGTCGGCCCAGGCACCAGCGGCATTGACGATGGTGCGCGCCTGAAAGACCTCGGTCGCTTCCACCAGCCAATTGCCGTCCTTGCGGATCCGCGTCACTTTTTGGCGGGTCAGTACCGATCCCGCATTGGCGCGAATGATGCGGGCAAAATCCTGCAGCACTCGGTCGGTGTCGATGTCATACGCGCCCCCACTCAGCGCCGCGTACGCGACGGTTTCCGGGTTAAGGACCGGAACACGCACCAACGCATCGGCGACCGAGATTTCGGCCATTCCCAGCTCGCTCAGGTCTTTGCGGAACTGGTCGGCCTGATCACTTTTGGCCACCAGCATCAACCCGCGCGGGGTCAGATACTCGTTCGAAAAAAAGAACTCGGCGCTGGCCTTGTTCAGAGCCACGACCGAAGGTGGGCCATAACCTTTTTCGAACAATGCCGCCGATCGCCCCGAGGCGTGATAGCCCAGCGCGTCCTCGGCCTCGAGTACGGTTACCGATCCATGCTCGGACAGACGCGCGCCGGCGCTTAGGCCGGCAATGCCGCCGCCGATGATCAGAAAATCAATCACTGGACCTCCTCCAGCCGGTCCGTCGCCGGTGGCGGTGTCTGGCTGAGCGCCGTGATGCGGGCATAGAGCTCGGCCGGTAGGTCGAACGTCAGAGCAGCCAGCGACGGTGCCAGCTGTTCGGCAGATCTGGCCGATATGATCGGCGACGGGGCAAACGGGCTGGCGGCAACCCAAGCGACGGCAAGCGTCGCCGGATCCACGCCAGCCTGATGTCCCAAGCGGGCCAGCTCGGCAGCTGTTTCGGCCATCCACTCAGCTCCATAGCGGCTGGCATATCGGTCATCTTCGGACAGCCGGCCGGCTGCACTGCCACGGGAATACTTTCCGGTCAGCAATCCGCCACCCAGCGGCGAGTAGGCAAAAACCGAGATGCCTTGATCCGCACACATTGGCAGGATCTCGACCTCGGCCTGCCGCTTGACGAGGCTGTACATCGGTTGCAGCGCGTCGATGGTCAGGTCGAAATCCGCGGCGACGCGCACGGCTTTCATCACTTGCCAGGCTGCAAAGTTGGACAAGCCGACATAGCGGATCTTGCCCGCATCTTTGAGCTGGGCAAAACACTCCATCGTTTCGGCAAGATCGGTGTCCGGATCGAACCGGTGCAGGTACAGCAGGTCGACCATGTCCTGACCCAGACGTTTGCGGGACATGTCGAACTGCGCACGGATGTTGGCCGCGCCGGCGCCGCCTGTGTAGCCCGCTTTGGTGGCGATCATCAGCTGCTCGCGCTGAGACGCGATCATCTGGCCCAGCAACGTTTCCGACGTACCGTCGGTATAGACATAAGCTGTATCGAAATGCGTGATGCCGGCCGCGCGACAGGCGTCGAACATGGCCCGGCTTTGTTCGGCATCGGCGCGGCCCCCGAACTGCATCGTGCCAAAGGTGAAACGGCCAATGTCAGTGCCGTCGGGATTGGAAAGCCTGAGTGTCATGAGAGTGCCTGAAATGAGCCCGACGAACGGGGGTCTTTGATCAATTGTCGTCCCAAGTTTTAATCAGGGTTGAATTTGAGCATCAACCCTTCCAAACATTCACAACCAAAAATGCAGGAGGGCAGGGTGACCACCGCAGACCTACACCCAATGGCCACAGGGCACATTCCGTCATATGTGACCCAGGCGGATGGCAGCGATTTTCTTTTCAATTTCATGGTGATCTTCACGGTTGGTCTGATCCTGCTGATCGGTGTCGCGTATTTTACGTTGCACTCGATCCCCGAGAAGATGGCCCATGAAAACAACCACCCGCAGTTTCAGTTGGTTGGTATCCTGGCGTTGTTGGCCCTGTTTACGCACAACGGGTTATTCTGGGTTGCCGCCATCCTGGTTGCAGGTTTTCAGTTTCCTGACTTTGCTGCGCCCCTGCGCGCGATTGCAGATGCAATTCGGTCACTGGCACCCGGGGCGTCTCCTCCGCCCGCCGAGCCGGACCCTGAGCCCACCGCTCCGCAGGAGCACTGACGCATGATCGAAACATTTCTGTGCGCACTGGTCACCGTTCTGCCCGACTTTCTGTTCCGACGCTTCGTTCAGGGAAAACGGATAGGCCACGAAATCACGCTGTTCACCATGTGGTACGAACTGCGCTGGGGGCTGACCGCCTGCGCGATCCTTGCGCTGACGGTGATTACCACGCTGTTCTACTTCCATCCGGCAAGCAAAACGGCGGCGTCCTATTTCCGGACCGTGACGATTCTTCCGCAACTGGGTGGGCGCGTTTCCGAGGTCTATGTCACCAACAACCAGATGGTCACCGCGGGTCAGCCGATCTTTCGTATCGAGGATTTCACCCAGCGCGCGCAGGTCGAAGCCGCACATGCCCAGATTGCTCAGATACAGGCCTCGCTGAAGGTCGCGCAAACGGATCTGGCCGAGGCCGAAGCCGGCATTGCAGGCGCGCAGGCGGCGCTGGCGCAGGCGCTCGAGGATTTGGAGCGCAACACCACCCTGCGCGATCAGGGATCCAGCGCAGTCCGCCTGACCGAGATCGAGCGACTGGAGAACCTTGTCGCCGAGCGCGAGGCAAAGGTTCTGGCCGCGCAATCCCAAAAGGCGGCCGTTGTTCAGAAGATCGAAGAACTGATCCCTGCCCAGTTGGCGAGCGCAGAGGCGCAGCTGGATGCCGCTCTGGCCGAATTGGACAAGACGACAATCAGCGCCGGTGTGACGGGCCGGGTCGAGCAGTTCGGGCTGCGGGTCGGCGATTTTGTCAGCCCGCTGATGCGCCCGGCGGGGATTCTGGTTCCGACGGATTCCGGCCGCGACCGGTTTCAGGCGGCTTTCAACCAGATGTCTGCGCAGGTGATCAAACCGGGAATGATCGGAGAGCTGGGCTGTATGACACGGCCATTCACGGTGATTCCGGTCGTTGTGGTCCAGGTGCAGGATGTGATCCCTTCGGGGCAGATCCGGCCCACCGACGAATTGCGCGACGTTCAACAGAACACAACCCCCGGATCAATCCTCGTGTATCTCGAGCCGCTTTATGAAGGGCTGGCCGACAAGGTCCCCCCGGGCAGCAACTGTCTTGCCAATGTCTACACCGACAATCACGACAGGCTTGAACACGAAGATCTGGGATTCTGGGAAAGGGCATTCCTGCATGTCGTGGACACGATCGGTGTGGTTCATGCGGCAGGCTTGCGATTGCGTCTGATCCTGATGCCGGTGAATACGCTGGTTCTAAGCGGTCACTGATGGCGCGAACGTGAGTGCTCTCGCGCTATTGTGTCTGGAAATGGCGCCTGTCCCCGGTTAACTGCCGCACATGTTTGATGCGCAAATCCGCCCGATTATCGACCCGGCCCTGAACGCTCAGGGCCGTTTTCTCGCGCGGTTGGGCTTTACGGCAAACCAGGTGACGCTGATAGGGCTGGCTCTTGGTTTGGTCGCAGCGGGCCTGATCGTGGCTGGCGCGACGTACTGGGCGTTGGTGCCTTTGCTGCTGTCGCGCCTCGCGGATGGCCTGGACGGTGCCGTTGCGCGTGCCCGGGGCGGCACCGATTTCGGTGGTTATCTGGATATCACCTGCGACTTTCTGTTCTACGGCGCGATCCCCTTCGCATTTATTCTGGCTGACCCGGCCTCCAATGGCGTGGCCGGTGCTTTCCTTCTGCTGTCCTTCTATTTCAACGGCACCAGTTTCCTGGGCTTTTCGCTGCTGGCCGATCGGCACGGTTTGAAGACCGACGCCAGAGGGCAGAAGGCCCTGTATTTTTCCGGTGGGTTGCTGGAGGGGGCCGAAACGATTGGTTTCCTTGTTCTTGTGTGTCTGGTGCCAGATGCGTTTGCCGCCTTGGCGTGGATATTCGGCAGCTTGTGTTTCCTGACCGCCACATCCCGGATCGTGTTGGCAGCGCGCAGTTTCGGCAACCGTTCCGGGAACTGAAAAAGCCCGCCGTTTCCGGCGGGCTTTGGGTTTGTTGACAGTACATGTCCCGCTTATTGCGGGATGTCGCCTTCCAGTCCTTCGACATAGAAGTTCATGCCGGCCAGAGTGCCGTCATCGGCCACTTCGCCCTCGGCCAGCCAGGCGCTGCCGTCTTGCTTGTTCAGCGGCCCGGTGAACGGGTGATAGCTGCCATCTGCAATCGCGGCTTTCAGGGCCAGCGCCTCTTCCTTGACGTCGGCCGGAACGGCGTCGGAAATCTCGCCAATTTCAACCATGCCTTCCTTGATGCCGTCCCAGGTGTTCACCGACTCCCAGGTGCCGTCCATCACGGCCTGGGTGCGCGCGATGTAGTAGGGCGCCCAGTTGTCGATGATCGAGCTGACGCGCGGCATCGGAGCATATTCGCTCATGTCCGAGGCCTGGCCGAAAGTGATCACGTTGCCGGCTTCTTGTGCGGCCGCCTGTGGTGCGGTCGAGTCCGTGTGCTGCAGGATCACGTCTGCGCCCTGTTCGATCAGAACCTTCGCCGCGTCGGCCTCTTTCGCCGGATCGAACCAGGTGTAGGCCCAGACGATCTTGAACTCGACATCCGGGTTCACCTTCTTGGCGTGGATGAAGGCCGAGTTGATGCCGCGGATCACTTCGGGGATCGGGTACGAACCGATGTAGCCGATGATGTTCGACTTGGTCATCTTGCCGGCGATATGACCTTGGACAGCGCGACCCTCATAGAAACGCGCCGAGTAGACCGACACGTTGTCGGCGGTCTTGTAGCCCGTGGCGTGTTCAAATTTCACGTCCGGGAATTTCTTGGCCACGTTGATGGTCGGGTCCATGTAGCCGAACGAGGTGGTGAAGATCAGGTCAGCGCCTTCCAGCGCCATCTGGGTCATGACGCGCTCGGCATCCGGGCCTTCGGGCACCGATTCCACGTACACGGTTTCGACCTTGTCGCCAAAGTGCTTCTCGACGGCCTGACGGCCCTTGTCGTGTTCATAGGTCCAGCCGCCGTCGCCCACCGGGCCGACATAGACGAAACCGACCTTTGTCTTGTCCTCGGCCACGGCGCCCGTGGCAAGGCCAAGTGCCATGGCGGCGCTTGCCAGAAGTGAAGTGAATTTCATTTAGTTACTCCCCAAGTTGGTACAGTTGGCCTCTAGTGCGAGGCGTGGAAGGTCCGGCCCAGTGAGGCAGGTGCGCTGCTCTTGTCGGCCGAAAGGATCACAAGCACAAGGATCGTGATGATGTAGGGCGACATTGCCAGATACTCGACAGGTATGGCAACGCCCGCTGCCTGCAGATTAAGCTGCAAGACCGTGATTCCGCCAAACAAATAGGCACCCAGCAAGGCACGCCACGGTTTCCAGCTGGCAAACACCACCAGAGCCAGAGCAATCCAGCCGACTCCGGCGGTCATGCCTTCGGTCCACTGAGGGACCCGGATCAGGCTGATATATGCACCGCCAAGCCCCGCACAGGCCCCGCCGAACAGGATCGCCATAATGCGGATCTTGATGACCTTGTAGCCGAGAGCATGCGCGGCATCGTGGTTCTCACCCACCGCACGAAGGATCAGCCCGACGCGGGTGTATTTCAGAGTGGCCCATACCGCTGCCGTCAACGCGATCCCGACATAGAGGATCGGATCATGTTGGAACAGGATCGGGCCGATGACCGGAATATCGCTGAGCAGCGGGATATGGATGTCCCCCATGCTGGGCGGTTTGATGCCCACATAGCTTTGGCCCAGAAGTGCACTGAAGCCCAAGCCAAACAGCGTCAGCGCAAGACCGCTGGCCACCTGGTTCGCCAGCGCGAACTGGGTCAGCAGAACGAACAGCAACGACAGCAGTGCACCGCCAACGGCCGCCGCGACGAAACCCAGCCATGGCGAGCCTGTCTCGACCGAGATCGCAAATCCGCTGATTGCGCCCACGATCATCATGCCTTCGACGCCGAGGTTCAGAACGCCGGCCTTTTCGACGACAAGCTCTCCGATCGCCGCAAGCAGAAGCGGTGTTGCGGCAACCATCAATGAGGCCAGCAAAAGAACAGGATTAATTTCTCCAAGGTCCATGGTCACGCCACCTCGCTACGGGCCGCACGGATGCGGTAGTTGGTCAAAAGATCGAAGGCCAGCAGGAAGAACAGAAGCATTCCCTGGAACACCTGGATGGCCGCAGCGGGCAGCCCCAGCTGGGATTGTGCGATTTCGCCACCGATATAGGTCAGCGCCATCAGGCCGCCGGCCAGCAGGATGCCCACCGGGTGCAGACGGCCCAGAAACGCCACGATGATCGCGGTAAAGCCGTAGCCCACGTTGAAGTCGATGCTGACCACGCCGGACGGGCCCGAGACCTCGAACATTCCGGCAAGACCGGCCAACGCGCCCGACAGCCCCAGGCAAAACAGGATCAGCCGGGGGGGATTCACGCCGGCAAATCGTGCCGCGCGCGGAGCTTCGCCTGTAAGGCGGATGTGAAACCCCAGCATGTGCCGGTTCAGCAGGACATAGGCAAAGATCACCGCGACAAAGGCCGCGACGACGCCCCAGTGCATGCCTGTTCCGGCAAACAGTTCGGCATTGTGGGCACTTTCATAGGACTGCAGGTTGCGCGAGCCGGGAAATCCGAATCCTTCGGGGTTTTTCAGCAGACCCAGCGACATCGAGGCCAGAAACTGCTCGGCCACGTAAACCAACATCAGGGAAACGAGAATCTCGTTGGTGCCGAACCGAACCTTGAGCAAGGCGGGGATCATCGCCCAGATCCAGCCGCCGAACGCGCCGGCGATCACCATGATTGGAAAGACGTACCACGCATCCAGCGGGTAGAAGGCCAAGCCGGCCGCGGCGCCGAAGATAGCGCCCATGATGTACTGGCCCTCGGCGCCGATATTCCAGATGCCGGCGCGGAAGCCCAGCGACAGACCGATGGCGATCAGAACCAACGGTGCGCCCTTCACCAGAAGTTGCGGTCGGTAGTAGAATGAGAACTCGCCGAACAGGGGTTCCCAGAAGATGGTTCCGATTGCTTCGACCGGGTTCTTGCCCAGAATTGCAAACAGCAACCCGCCGAAGACCATGGTCGCCAGCACTGCGACCAGAGGGGTGGCATAAGACCACGCTTTGGACGGCTGTGGCCGTTTCTCCAACACTATCATTTGCTCATCCCCCCAAAGTCTTCGTCTTTTTTGGATTCTTGCGCCAGAGGCGGCAGTGTAGGCTACACATGGGCCACCTCCATCCCATGCGCGCCGCCCATCATCAGACCGATTTCTTCGACGGTCAGGCCCGTTGTGGGTCGCGGAGCGCTGAGGCGCCCTTCGTTCAAGGCGGCGAAACTGTCGGAAATTTCCATCAGTTCATCCAGATCCTGGCTGATGCAGACCACCGCCGTTCCCTTGGCCGCAAGGTCCAGAATGGCCTGACGGATCGCAGCGGCTGCGGCGGCGTCGACGCCCCAGGTCGGCTGGTTCACGACCAGCACTTCGGGGTTTTGCAGGACTTCCCGGCCGATGACGAATTTCTGCAGGTTGCCGCCCGACAGCGACCGCGCGGCGTTTTCCGGCCCCGGGGTCCGCACGTCGAATGCCTGAATGATCTTCTCCGCAAACACGCGGGTGTCGGCCCATTTCAAAAAACCGTTCTTCTCCAGAGACTCGCGCACCGAGCCGGTCAGCAGAGCGTTTTCCGTCAGGCTCATGTCCGGCGCCGCGGCATGTCCCAACCGCTCTTCTGGGGCCGTCAGCACACCCAATCTGCGCCGGGCCGTCGGGCCCAGTTTGCCGATCGGCTGGCCGTTGAAGCGGATCGCATCAGCGTCCGTCAGGATTTCACCGGACAAAACGCCCAGCAGTTCGTCCTGACCGTTGCCGGCCACGCCGCCGATGCCAAGGACTTCGCCCTTGCGGACGGTCAGGTGCACGTTCTTCAGCGCGGTCCCGAATTCGGAAGGGGACGGAACCGAAAGCCCGGAAACATCCAGCGCGACGGGTCCGAACTCGCGCCCGGACCGTTCAGGAGTTTGAAGGGCTGATCCCACCATCATTTCGGCCATGTCGCGGGCGGATGTTTCGCTGGGTGTGCATTCACCCACGTTCTTGCCCAGCCGCAGAATGGTGGCGTGGTCGCACAGCGTGCGGATTTCTTCCAGCTTGTGCGAGATGTACAGGATCGAAGTTCCCTCCGACCGCAGTTTTTTCAGTGTTTCGAACAGGATATCTACCTCCTGCGGGGTCAGGACCGAGGTCGGTTCGTCCATGATCAGCAGCTTTGGGTCCTGCAGCAGGCAGCGGATGATCTCGACCCGCTGGCGTTCACCGGCGGACAGGTCACCAACCCGACGATACGGATCCAGCGGCAGGCCATAGGTCTCCGAGACCTCGCGAATGCGCGATGCCAGATCACCCATCGGCGGCGGGCTTTCCATACCAAGGGCGATGTTTTCGGCCACGTTGAGCGCGTCAAACAGCGAAAAATGCTGGAACACCATGGCGATGCCGTCGGCACGGGCCGCGCGCGGCTCGGCCGGCGCATAGGGTTGGCCGCGCAACAGCATCGTGCCGCTGTCCGGCTTGACCAGCCCGTAGATCATCTTCACCAGCGTGGATTTTCCCGCGCCGTTTTCGCCCAGCAGGGCGTGAACTTCGCCCTCACCGATGTCAAAGGACACGTGGTCGTTGGCCACGACGCCGGGATAGGCCTTTGTCAGCCCCTGCAAGCTCAGTAGTGGAGTGGTCACGCGCTCTGGTCCTTCTTCAAGTCGTTCTGTCGGGCGGGGCGCAGGATTTGCGCTGCCACACCAACTGCGATCATCTGCGGGTGCTTGCCCAACGATGGGTCACCGATCGGGCAGGTGATCCGGGCGATCTGAGCCGGTGAGTGACCCAGCGCAGCCAGGCGCGAGCGGAATCGCGCCCATTTCGTAGCCGAGCCGATCAGCCCGGCAAAGTGAAAACCGTGCTTCAATAGCCGGTCGCACAGTTCCAGATCCAGATTGTGTGAATAAGTCAGCACCAAGTGCTCGGCTTGAACCGGTGCGTGGTGCACGAGGTCGGCCGGGTTTGCTGCCGGAACCACGGTTACACCTGCTGGGATGTCAGCCGGAAACCGGTCGGCGGCGGTGTCCACCCAGGTGACGGCAAGATCGGGGAGAGGCGACAGCACATCCACAAGCGCCCGTCCGACATGACCGGCCCCCCAGATCCACAATTGGCGGGTCGGTGCGTGCACCGGCTCGATCATCCAGCCGTCAAGCAATTGGGGTTCAGGCGCAATACCCTGTGCGCGTGCGGTTGCCAGTAGCCGCTTGACCGACAATGGCATGTCACCACCGGCAGTCGGGCGTGCGATGACGGTATCGCCCAGGGCCTCGATGGATTTCAGGTCATAGACCTCGCTCAACAGCGTTACGGCGCCGCCGCAGCATTGCCCGAGGTCGGGACCCAGCGCATGGCGGGACAAGCAGGTTGGGCTTTGCTGGACCCGGGCGGCCTCAGTCGCCTGATACTCCAGCGTGCCGCCCCCGATCGTGCCGGATTGCCCGCCCTTCCAGACCAGCATCGCGGCGCCGACCTCGCGCGGGGACGAGCCTCGGATTGCGGCAATGACCACGCGGGTCACCTTGCCATGCGTCTTGACCGCCTCCCTCAAAGTCTCCCGGTCAAATCCCATCAGGTACCTCCACGCATGCGTTGAATGGCGGTCCAGACCTCTTCGGCGGTGGCTGGGGCATTGATCGCCGGATACCCGTCACCACAGGCCGCAACCGCGTTCGACAGCGCCAGCCAGGCCGAGATGCCCAGCATGAAAGGCGGCTCGCCCACTGCTTTTGAGCGATAGATGGTGTCTTCGCGGTTCTGACCATCCCAAAGCGCAACGTTGAACACACCCGGTCGGTCCGAACAGGCGGGGATCTTGTAGGTCGATGGCGCATGGGTGCGCAGCCGGCCTTTGTCGTCCCAGACCAGTTCCTCGGTCGTCAGCCAGCCCGCACCTTGCACATAGCCGCCCTCGACCTGCCCGATATCCAGCGCAGGGTTCAGCGAAGCACCCGCATCATGCAGGATATCCGTCCGAAGGATGCGGTTCTCGCCGGTCAGAGTGTCCACGGCGACTTCGGTCACCGAAGCTCCATAGGCGAAATAGAAGAACGGGCGCCCGCGTCCGGCGATCCGGTCCCACTCGATCTTGGGGGTCTTGTAGAACCCGGTTGCCGACAGGCTGACACGCCCCTGATAGGCCAGCGCCGCGGCTTCGGCAAAGCTGTAGCTTTCCTCGCCCAGGCTGACCTGGCCATCGGCAAAGACGACCGCCGATGGATCGGTCTGATGCCGCTCGGCCAGATAGGCGGCCATCCGGTCGCGGATCGTGTCGCAGGCGGCCTTGACCGCCATCCCGTTCAGATCGCTGCCGGACGAGGCCGCCGTGGCCGAGGTGTTGGGCACTTTGGCGGTATCGGTCGCGGTGATCTTGACCATCTCCAGCGGAATGCCGAACCGCGCGGCCGCCACCTGCGCCACTTTCTGGAACAGGCCCTGGCCCATCTCGGTGCCGCCATGGTTCAGATGGACCGAGCCGTCCTGATAGACATGCACCAGCGCCCCGGCCTGGTTCAGGTGGGTGAGCGTGAAGGAAATCCCGAACTTGACCGGCGAAAAGGCGATGCCTTTCTTGATCACGCGGTTCTGGGCATTCCACGTCTCGACCGCCGCCTTACGGGTTGCGTAATCGCAGGACTCCAGCAAGGCTTCGGTCATGGGATGCAGCTCGAAATCGGTGACTTCCATGCCGTAGGGGGTGGTGTTGCCACCCGCGGGGACGGGGCGCAGCACCGAGCGGCCGGTTTCGACCGCGCCGCGGCTGGTCAGGTCTTCATGCGGATCTGGGTGGCCCAGCGGCTTGTCCCGCACCGGTTCTTCAACGCTTGCGTGCGCCGGTTCATAGTAATTCCGCCGCCGCAGCTCGACCGGGTCCAGCCCCAGCACATGCGCCGCGTGATCCATCACCCGCTCGATCCCCACCATGCCCTGCGGTCCGCCAAAGCCGCGATAGGCGGTTGCGGACTGCGTGTTGGTCTTCAGCCGATGGCTCTCGATCCGCGCATTGGGCAGCAGGTAGGCGTTGTCGGAATGCAGCATCGCCCGGTCGGCGACCGGCAGCGACAGGTCCTGCGCCCAACCGCAGATGGCGTAGTGCAGGAAAGAAACACCCTGAATGTGGCCGTTTTCGTCAAAGCCGACCTTGTAGCTGATGCGGAAGGCGTGGCGCTTGCCGGTGATGGTCATGTCATCATCCCGGTCATAGCGCATCTTGCAGGCTCGACCGGTTGCCCGTGCCGCAACTGCGCAGGCCACGGCCAGCGCGTTGCCCTGGCTTTCCTTGCCACCGAACCCGCCGCCCATCCGCCGGGTTTCGACCCGTACCGCGTGCATGGGAACGCCCAAAGCGTCGGCCACCTTGTGTTGAATCTCGGTCGGGTGCTGGGTCGAGGAATGCACCAGCATGTCGCTGCCTTCATTCGGCACCGCCAACGCGGCCTGACCTTCCAGATAGAAATGCTCCTGCCCGCCGATCTCGAACGTGCCTTCGACCACATGCGACGCCTGCGCGATGGCGGCTTCTGCATCGCCTTTCGCATAGATGCGGGGGCCGTCCTCGAACCGGCTGTCTGCGGCCAGAGCCTCTTCGATCGTCAGGATCGGCGTTTCCTCGGCATAGCCGATTCTGCCCAACCGCGCGGCCTTGCGGGCGGCCAAGTGGCTGGTGGCGACAACCAGAAACACGGGCTGGCCCACGTAATTCACGGTGCCGTCGGACAGCAATGGTTCGTCATGGATCGAGGGCGAGACGTCATTGGCAAAGGGCAGGTCCTCAGCGGTTATCACCATCACGACCCCCGGGGCCGCGCGGACATCTGACAGGTCCATCGCCGTTATCCGGCCCTTGGCGATCGGGCTCAGGCCGAACGCCAGATGCAACGTGCCCTTGGGCGTCGGAATGTCGTCAACATAACGGGCGACGCCGGACACATGCAGGGGTGCGGCGTCATGGGACAGCGGCTTGGTCACGCTCATGCCGACACCTCCAGCACATTGGTCAGCTCGCCCTGATCTTCCAGGAAATAGCGTTCGAGCATGGCCTTTGCGGTCTCCAGCCGGTAGCGGGCCGAGGCACGCATGTCGCTCATCGGGGAATAGTCCTCGGCAAAGGCCGGCAAAGCGCTTTGAACGGTTTCCGCCGTCCACGGGCGACCGGTTAGCGCGGCCTCAACCTGAGTCGCGCGTTTCGGCACACCGGCCATTCCGCCAAAGGCGATCCGGGCTTGCGAGACGACGCCGTCAGAAACGGTAATGTTGAAACAGCCGCATACGGCCGAAATATCCTGATCGAACCGTTTGCTCAGCTTGTAGCATTTCAGCCGATCGGGTTGACGCAGAAAGCTGACCGCTTCCACGAACTCGCCGGGCGCGCGATCCTGCTTTCCATAGTCAATGAAGAAATCTTCAAGAGGGATCGACCGGCGCTCGTCGCCCTTGCGCAGATGCAGCGTGGCCCCCAGCGCGATCAGCGCGGGCGGGTTGTCCCCGATGGGCGAGCCGTTGGCGATGTTGCCGCCCACCGTGGCCGCATGGCGCACTTGAACGCTGGCATAGCGCCGGATCATCTCGGCATAGGACGGATGCAGATCGGCCATCGCCGCGCCCAGGCGGTTCATGTCCACCATCGCGCCGATGTGGACCTCGTCTTCGGTGATCGAAATTTCCTTCAGATCGTCGCAGCCGCCCAGAAAGATCACCGGGTCAAGGTTCCGCAGCTGTTTGGTGACCCAAAGGCCGACATCGGTGGCGCCCGCGATCAAAGTTGCAACGGGATGGGCGGCAAATACTTTGGCCAATTCGTCGGATGACTTCGGCAGAAGGGGCGAGGCCGGCTTGGCCGCAACCGGCTTGTCCTTGACCCAGACCGGCACCGGCTGGTCTTCGACGGCCTTTGCCGCGCGGATGATCGGCGCATAGCCGGTGCAGCGGCACAGGTTGCCGGCCAGTTGCGTGTCATGATCCGTCGCGCCATTCGTGTGGCTGGCGACCATCGACATCACGAAACCGGGTGTGCAGAATCCACATTGCGAGCCATGAAGGTCCACCATCGCCTGCTGCACGGGATGCGGCTCGCCGTCGGGCCCGCTCGCCCCCTCGACCGTGCGCACTGCCTTGCCGTGCAGTTGAGGCAGAAAAAGAATGCAGGAATTCAGCGCCTTGGCGCCGGCCTCATCCGTCACCATGACGGTGCAGGCCCCGCAATCGCCCTCGTTGCAGCCTTCCTTCGTGCCGGTCAGACCGCGATCCTCGCGCAGCCAATCCAGCAATGTGGCCGTCGGATCGACATCCGCCAGCTCCACTGTCTCTCCGTTCAGAAGAAACGTGATGTTCATTCTTGAAACCCGTCGCCTTACCCGGTTGCGCCCATGGGTGCTCCTGTCTCGATGCGACGTAGAGAAAGAAGCGGGCTTGTAGCTTGCCTGAAGATGTTAGAAACAGCCTGTGCGCGCTGGCAAGAAAAACTGCCTGCCGAATGTACCATTCCCGATCCCATGCCTTGATATGCACCACGTCATTATTATCTAGGCATCTGAATTGAAAGAGATTTTGGTGTAACTCCGGCGGCGTCGACTGAAGCACCTTCTGGAATCTCCGAATAATGCGCGACTATTTTTTCAGCAATCAGCCCTAACTGTTCCGGCTTTTTCCCGGGTCGCGAGTGCGATAGCCTGCCTCGTATGAGCAGTACTCCTCGATTCATCCACCTCCGAGTTCACACCGAATACTCCCTTCTTGAGGGGGCGGTGCGCCTGAAGAAACTGCCAACGCTGTGCGAGCAGATGGACATGCCCGCAGTTGCGGTGACAGACACCAACAACATGTTCGCGGCGCTGGAATTCTCGGTCACCGCAAGCGGTGCGGGTGTGCAGCCGATCATGGGCTGCCAGGTTGATCTGGCGTATGTTCAGGCGCAGCCGGGGGAAAAACCCAAGCCCCCTGCGCCGATTGTACTGCTGGCACAGTCTGAGACGGGGTACGAGCATCTGATGAAGCTCAGCTCTTGCCTGTATGTGGACAAGGGCGGGCAGTTGCCGCAGGTCACGCTTGAGGAGTTGGCTGCGCATTCCGATGGGCTGATCTGCTTGACCGGCGGACCGGACGGCCCCGTTGGCCGCCTGTTGCAGCAGGGCCAGCGTCCGGCGGCCGAGTTGCTGGTAGATCGGTTGGCCGCGATGTTCCCCGATCGGCTTTATATCGAACTGCAACGTCATCCCGGCGAGGATGGCCAGCCCGAGGCCGAGCGCCTGACCGAGCGCGGCCATGTGGAAATGGCCTATGCCAAGAACCTGCCTCTGGTGGCCACGAATGACGTCTATTTCCCGACCTCGGATATGTATGAGGCGCATGATGCGCTGATCTGCATTGCCGAGGGTGCCTATGTCGACCAGCAGGAAGGTCGTCGCCGCCTGACCGCGCAGCATTACTTCAAATCTCCGCAGGAAATGGCCACGCTCTTTGCCGATCTGCCCGAGGCGATCGCAAACACGGTCGAGATTGCCAAACGTTGCGCCTTCATGGCCTACAAACGGGATCCGATCCTGCCGAAATTCGCCGATGACGAGGTCGAGGAGCTACGCCGCCAGGCCAACGAGGGTCTGCAGGCCCGACTGGCGGTGATCCCGCACGCTGTCCCACCTGAGGAATACCAGAAGCGTCTGGATTTCGAATTGGACATCATCGAGGGCATGGGGTTCCCCGGTTACTTCCTGATCGTTGCGGACTTCATCAAATGGGCCAAGGATCATGACATCCCCGTCGGTCCGGGCCGTGGCTCGGGCGCGGGTTCGCTGGTGGCCTATGCGCTGACGATTACCGACCTTGACCCGTTGCGTTACAGCCTGCTGTTCGAACGCTTCCTGAACCCCGAACGGGTGTCGATGCCCGACTTTGACATCGACTTCTGCATGGACCGCCGCGAAGAGGTGATCCGGTATGTTCAGCAGAAATACGGCCGCGACAAGGTTGGCCAGATCATCACCTTCGGCGCGCTCTTGTCCAAGGCCGCGGTGCGCGACATCGGGCGGGTGCTGCAGATGCCTTACGGCCAGGTGGATCGCCTGTCCAAGATGATCCCGGTCGAAGGCGTCAAGCCGGTGTCGATCGAGAAGGCCCTGAAAGACGAACCGCGTCTGCGCGAAGAAGCCCGCAACGAAGAGGTGGTCGACCGCCTTCTGACTTATGGCCAGCAGGTCGAGGGGCTGCTGCGCAACGCTTCGACCCACGCCGCTGGCGTGGTGATCGGCGACCGGCCGCTGGACGAGCTGGTGCCGCTCTATCAGGACCCCCGCTCGGACATGCCTGCCACCCAGTTCAATATGAAGTGGGTCGAACAGGCCGGCCTGGTGAAATTCGACTTTCTGGGCCTCAAGACTCTGACGGTCATCCAGAACGCCATGGACCTGATCTTCAAGTCCGGACGGCCATTGCACGTGGCGGCCGACGGTCGGCAGCTTTATGAGCCGGCCGAGGGGGCCGAGAACCAGATCAACGCCATCCCGCTGGATGACCCGGCCACCTACAAGCTCTATTCCGCTGCCAAGACCGTGGCGGTGTTCCAGGTTGAAAGCTCGGGCATGATGGATGCGCTCAAGCGCATGAAACCCACCTGCATCGAGGACATCGTGGCGCTGGTCGCGCTCTACCGTCCCGGCCCGATGGAGAACATCCCGACCTATTGCGAGGTCAAGAATGGCCAGCGCAAGATCACCTCGGTCCACCCGCTGATCGACCACATTCTGGAAGAAACGCAAGGCATCATCGTCTACCAGGAGCAGGTGATGCAGATCGCGCAGGTCATGGCGGGCTACAGCCTCGGCGGCGCCGACCTGCTGCGCCGCGCGATGGGTAAAAAAATCAAAGAGGCGATGGACGCCGAGCGCCCGAAATTCGAGGCCGGGGCAGCCGCGAACGGGGTAGATGCCAAGAAGGCGTCCGAGGTGTTCGACCTGCTGGAGAAATTCGCCAACTACGGCTTCAACAAATCTCACGCGGCGGCCTACGCGGTGGTCAGCTATCAGACCGGCTGGCTGAAGGCGAACCACCCGGTCGAATTCATGGCCGGTGTCATGAACTGCGATATCCATCTGACCGACAAGCTGGCGATCTATTTCGAGGAGGTCCGCAAGGGTTTGGAACTGCCCTACGTGCCGCCTTGCATAAACCGGTCGCAGGCAACGTTTGATGTGGTGGATGGCAAGCTGGTCTATGCGCTGGGCGCGCTCAAGAACGTGGGCGTCGAGGCGATGAACCTCGTGGTGCAGGGCAGGGGCGACAAGCCGTTCGTCAACCTCTTTGACTTTGCCCGCCGGGTCGATCTGAAGAAGGTCGGCAAACGGCCGCTGGAGATGCTGGCGCGCGCGGGGGCCTTTGACGAACTGGACAAGAACCGCCGCCGGGTCTTCGAAAGCCTCGAACAGCTGGTGCAGTATTCCGCCGCGATCCACGAGCAGAAGAATTCGAACCAGGTGTCGCTGTTCGGCGAGGCGGGCGACGATCTGCCCGAACCGCGCCTGTCGAAATCGCCCGACTGGCTGCCCGCCGAACGGCTGAGCGAAGAGTTCAAGGCGATAGGGTTCTACCTGTCCGGGCACCCGCTGGACGACTATATGCCCGCGCTGAAACGCAAGCAGGTGATGACGCTGGACGAGGTCACCGAAAAGGCACGCTCGGGTCCGTTGATCGCCAAGATGGCCGGTGTGGTCGCCGGGCGACAGGAGAGGAAATCGGCCAAGGGGAACCGTTTCGCCTTTGCACAGCTGTCCGACCCGACGGGGGCGTACGAGGTGACGCTGTTCTCGGAAACCCTCGAGAAATCACGCGAATACCTGGAAACCGGCGCGCAGGTCGTGCTGACGGCCGAAGCCACGATGGAGGCCGACCAGCTGAAGCTGCTGGCGCGCTCGGTCGGGCCGGCGGATTCAGTCGTGGCCGAGGCCGGCGCGACCGGGCTTCGCATCTTTTTGGACCAATCACAGGCGCTGTCGACGGTCGCCAGCGTTCTTGCGGATGCTGCGGGAGCGGCCAAGAACGCCTCGAAAGGGCCGATCCATTTGTGTCTGCTGAATCCGGGCTTGCCGGGAGAGGTCGAGATGGACTTGGGGCAGGAATTCCCGATCAATCCCCAGATCAAGGGTGCCATCAAATCACTGGATGGGGTCTTGTCCGTCGAAGAGGTCTAGGGTGGCGGTCCCGCCCAACCCTAGTAGTCACGCTCGAAGAAAATCCCGATGCCGGTATCGCCGCGCCCATCTACGGTGCCGCGCACCGTCACGCTGTCGCTGACGTCCAGGTTCAGGTTCACCTCGGTGTCGCCTTCGGTGTTCACGGTGAAATCGGTGTACAGGTTGTCGCTCAGATAAGCGCCGGCGCCCAGACGCCCGCCGCCGCCCTCGGTCGCGCCGACGTCGACGGTATCTACGCCCGTGGCGTCCCGAACGCCCTTGGTGGCATCGCCACCGGCACCGCTCAGTTGGGCCAGCGACGCGGCCATCTGGGCGATGACAAACGGGGACAGTTCGGAAAAGCGGTTGCCGAACAGCAGCATGGCCAGCGCCTCTTCGGCGGGGCGTTCGGGGTCCGAGAACACATCGACTGTCGGAGAATCCAGAGGGCCCGCGATTTCCAACGTTGCGGTTCCATCCGAAGTGCTGGCCGAGGATTCGAATTCGATATACGGCGTCAGGTCGCCCTGCAGGCTGACCACGCCTTTGGTCAGCGCCAGCCTCCGGCCAAGGATGTCCAGATTGCCGCGGATCAGTTCGATCTGGCCCGATGGGATGACGGATTTGGTGGTGCCCTTGATGAAGATCGCACCGCCCAATTCAGCATTCACACCGCGACCTCGCACGAAAACCGCCTTGGGGGCCAACAGGCTGATGTCGAGAGATATGCGAGAGTCCGATTGCGACGTTTTCTCTTTTTCTACCAGCTGCGCCCGTTCCCGAGTGACGTAGCTGGCATTGCTTTCGTTCACGTGTTCGATCTTCGGGATCGGCGCGGCCCCCACCGCGCCTGATGCCGCGGCCAGGTTGATATTGGTCTCGCCAAACGTGATCTGCCCGGCCAGCGAACTGTTCCCTGCCAGGGCGCCCGTCATTGCGATCTGGCCGTTCAACGTGGTCTCGTACAGAAGATTGTCGGTCAGGACGAGATTGTTGATTGCAGTTGTGATCTGCGCGTTGAAAGGCGGTGTCAGGTCGACCGGGCCACTGACCGTAAATCCGCCTCCGGCGCGCATGCCGCCGCGCATCGAAATCGTTGCTCGGCTGTTGGCAAGGTCTACAGTTCCGCCGATATCGGTGATGGTCTGCCCAACGCTGGGGATCGCCATCGACGTGCCTGAGGTGGTGATCCGACCACTCAGCGACTCCAGCGCCGGCTTGCCCTTCAACGCCAGGTCGAACCGGGCCGATCCGTCGATCTTGTTGGGCGTGATGAAGATGTTTGCAATGCCCAAATTGACGCCGCCCTGTGCGGAGATGTCGGCATTGCCCGAGGCTTCGTCGTAGGTTCCCTTGACTGCACTGCTGATCTCGGCCGGTCCGGCGGCATTGGCATCAATGGTCCACACGCCGTTCTGGCGCGTTGCATTGCCTTTCGCCGTCAAGCTGCCCGGAAACTCGGGCGCAAAACGTTCGACCCGATCAAACTTGGCGTCAAAGTCCAGGTCGGCCGAGCCATCCGTATTTACGCTGCCGACAAGATTGGCATAGGACGTCTCCGGGCCGGTCACTCTGACCGTGCCCTCGACACCGCTGGATGTGGGGGCCACATTCCCGTTCACCTTCAGCGGTCCCGTCAGGGTCTGTGAAACCCGGGCGAGGTCGTCCAACGCGGCGGAGAAGCTCAGCCCTCCGCTTTCGCGGCTCAAGATGCCGGATGCGTTAGCGGACAAGGCTGTCCCTGCAAGCCGGAAGTTGCGAATGTTCAACCCTTCGTCGCCGTTCGATGCGTCGACTGTCAGTGTCGTCTGTCCGGGGATCAGCGCATCCACGGCATCGATTCCGGTCAAGATGTCCTCTGCATTGATTTTGCCCTGCACGTCGAAGACTTTGCTGCCACGGGCCCCTCGACCGGTCACATCCGCCGTGACCGCGCCCGCCAACGTACGGCCTGCCAGTCCGGAAAAGACGGACAGGTCGGGGGCATTGACCTGCGCCTGACCGTCAAAGGCCAGGTTTCCGGTCGGATCGTCGATGGTTGCCGCGACTTGGGCACTCAGCGCGGCTGCGTCAACGGTTGCTTTTCGGATTTCGATCCGGTCGCCGGTGCGGGCCCCGTCGAAGTTCAGGACAACGCGGCCGGTCACAAGCGGATCCACCTGATCCAGCCCGGTTTGCAGGTCTGTAGTCGTCACCTGCGCAGTGCCATCAAACTCTAGGGTCTGCACGGTGCCTTTTCCATCCGCTTGGGCTTGAACGGCCCCCGCAAGGTCGCGCTTGGCAAGGCCGGAGAATACAGAGAGGTCCGAGGCATTGACGCGGGCCTGGCCGTCGATGGTCAGATTGCCGTTCGGAGTTGTGACCGCGCCATCCGCCTGTGCGTTCAGGGTTTCGCCGTCGATGGTGAAAGCGCGGATCAGGATGCCGTTTGCATCCCTCTTGGCGTCCAGCGTGATGTCCGTCTCGCCCGCGATGATGGGGTCGATATCGTCCCGACCAGTGGACAGGTTTTGTCCGGAAACGGCCAGCTTGCCGTCAAAACTGCCCTCCAACGGCGAGCCCGCCCCCTCGACCCGGACCGATGCCCGGCCGCCCAGATTCAATTTGGCGACCTCAGAGAAACGAGACAGATCGGACGCCTGCACTGTTGCCGATCCGTCAATCTTCAGACCGCTTTCAAGCCCGCTGACGACCGCATCGGCGGTCGCCGAATAGTCGGTTCCCCCAAGTTCGAAACCCGAGAGTCGGAGCGATTTGTCCCGTCCGTATTCGAACTGGCCATCCAGGGTAATGCGATCGCCCACCGCTGTGTTCAGAGCAGGATCAGCCAAGTCCAAACCGTCCAGAGAGGCTTGAAGGTCTCCGGTCAGGTCCAGACCGCCGATCTGAGTCAGGGTGCCCTGTGCGGTCAACCGCGTGTGCGCAATCTGGACTTGGGGTGTGACAACATTCTCGGTCGTCAGGCTCAGGTCCCAATGATTGCCGTTTTCGTGGTCGAAAAGCGCAGAGAGCTGTGCGGCTTTGACGGATGTGTCTCCTCCACCGAATGGCAGGACCACGTCGTCCCCAGCCGGTGGCGAGATCCGTGCCTGGACGGCTGCCAGTTGCAGCGCTCCGCCTGTTCCAAGGCTGAGCTGCGCTTCCAGTTTCAAAGCTTCGGACGTGATGTCCGCCTCGGTAATCTCCAGCGCACCTTCGGCTCCGGTACGGCCATCGACATACAGACGTGTATCCGTACCGAAGAAGGTATCCATGTTGGCGGCCAGAAAAGGGGTCAGGTCGCCGCCTAGGTCGGCGGTAAAGGCAATGCCTTCGTCTGCCGCCCCTTCGGTCTTCTCGATCCCGCGCAGACGCACCTGGCCCGAGACACGGTCGACATTGTCACTGCTCAGCCCGATATCCGCCGTGAAGTCGGTGATCGGACCGGACCCTTTGGCCGTCAGGCCGATGGGTGGGCTGTCCGGTATATTCAATGCGGTCGAAATCAGCCCACCTGACGCCTCGGAGACGGTCAGGTCCAGGTCGATTTGCCGGCTTTCGTTCTGGAAACCGGCCACAAGATTTATCTGATCGCCGGCCCGGTCCAACCGATTGATATCCAGCTTGGTGTCCAGCGCGCCATCGGCAAGATTCAGGTTTCCGTCCACTGAAAGGTCTGCTGCAACGCCGATCAGCGGTTCGCCCAGGGACAACTCGTCGACGCGCAGTTCACCGATCTCAATCGCCACGGGCAGTTCTGGCAGTTGAAAGGGTTCGGTCTCGGCGGTGGCGGCCGGTTCGTCCGTGGTGGTCTTGCCGGGTGCGCGTGCGATGTCGATTTCTTCGGCGGTCAGGGCGTTCACGGAAAACCGGCCGCGGATCAGGGCCAGCCGGTTCCAATCCAGCTCGGCGTTCTTGATGGTCAGCCAGACTCCTTCGTCGTCGGCCACCGTGATCTCCTGGATGCGTGCGCGAGAGCTCAGCGCGCCCTCCAAGCCGATGACCCGGATATTTCGGTTGTCTCCGGATAACGTGTTCTGCAGGAAATCGGTCAGCAGACCGCCGCTCTCTTCCTCTTGCGCGGCCACGGGGCCGGACAGGGCAAAGGCGGTTGCCCCGACCGCCAGAGGATATGAAAGGTAACGCCTCAAAATGCTTGCCCGATCCCGATATAGAACTGCAGCCCGTTGCCCGTGTCACCTTGCACAGGCACCGCCAGGTCCAGCCTTAGCGGGCCGAAGCCGCCCAGATCGTACCGAACGCCAAGGCCCGCGCCCGCGTGGTACTCGGCGCCACTGCCAATGAACGAAGACGTGTCCACGATACCGTAGTCGTAAAACCCAACAAGAGACAGCTTTTCAGTGACCTTGCCGCGCACCTCGCCCGACAGGCCAAGAAAGGACTTGCCGCCGGCAATGCCCGTGCCGACGGGGACACCAAGGCTTTCATAGGGCTGACCGCGAACGGTGCCCGCGCCGCCGGAGAAGAACAGGAAATCCGGTGTGACACCATCCGCCGGGGGGCCGAGTATCGATCCAAGTTGTACCCGCCCGGCCAGCACGATCCGGCCGCCAGTGCCCAGGCTGGTATAGGCGCGACCGTCGAAAAACAGGCGCAGCCCGGTATCCGTGCCCGAGATGCCGACAAAGGGCATGAACTGGCTGTCCAGGTAATACCCGCGGGTGGCGCTGACCTTGCTGTCGCGTTTGTCCCACTCGGACCGGAACGGAATGATGAAATATCTGAACTTGCGGCCGTCACCATAGGCGTCGTCAGCGTTCGAGATGGAAAAGCCCACAGCCGCCTCGGCATACAACTCGTCCGAGAACGTCCGCCGCGCACCATAGGTCAGCGAGGCAACCGACACGCTGTAATTGTCGGTATTTCGGCGCTCGAGCAGCGCGCTCCAGAAGGTGTTGTCGTCGGGGCCCAGTCGGCCGGGCTGATCCAGACGCAGACCCAACCGCCCGTCGATATCCTCAGACCCGCCGATATTTCGGATGGCGGCCTCAAAGCGTAGCCGCTGGGCGCGCCGGAACACGTTGCGGTGGGTCCAGGTCGCGGTCAGGTCCAAGCCATCGCGCGAGGCCAGTTCGACACCAAACGTCAGGCGGCGTTTGGGCAAGTCCTCGAAGGTGGCGTCGAAATCCAGCGTGCCGTCCGGGTTCGGCGTGTCCCGTTCCTGGATCGAGACGGTGCTGAACGTACCAGTCCGCCGCAGCCGTGTGCCGACCTTTTGCAACTTTTCGGGCGAGTAGACCTCGCCCGACGGAAAACCGGCGATTTTCTCGATCGAACTGTGGCGGACATCGGTGCCGCCTTCGATATACATCTTGCCGAACTTCAGGCGCGGCCCCTGATCCAGGTCGATCCGGGCGTCCAGCTGGGCCTGTGCGTGCCGGGCGATGATCTGTTGATCGCGCAGTTTCGCTTTGGCGTGGCCCGCGTCCTTCCAGGCCTGAATCCCGGCCGAAGTCGCCTGTTGAATGGCGCCGGTCGTGGCCAGCTTGCCGGGGGCAAACTCTTCGGGCAATTCCGTATCGGGGGCCAAAGGCTGAACGACTGCGGTTCCGAAATTGTACGCTTTGCCGGGGCGAATGGTGATCGTTGCCCGATTGATCTGCGCAGGAACGCTCAGCGAGCTGAGATCTGCCGCTTCTTTCCCGTCCAGCTTGATGCTGACCGACGGGCCGAAATATCCTGCATCATAGAGAATTTGCACGATCGTTCGGTAATCCGACAACGCGGCTGACAGAACTTCAAGCGGCGTGTCCAGCCCCCGGTTGTCGGCAGTCATGACCGAGGACGTTTCCTCAATCTGCTTTTTCAAGTCGTCCGACAATCCTGGCGCTGCAAGCGATGTTTCCAGTGCCATCGCACAGGTCGGGGCGAGGGCAAAAAACACACCCGCACACCAGTTCTTCAGACCGCCCTTACGTCTGCTCGCCTGCATCAAATGGCTCCACCTGTCCCGGGCCGCATTGATTTGCGCTGCTTGTCGCGGCGCCGCGATCCCTTGGAAAACAGTTAGACCATCTCAAACCGCTCAGGCAAAGAAATAAACGCGGTTTTCCCAGTTCCCATGCGAAGTTGTGGAAAAGCTGCCGCTACAGGCCCGCGTTTCGGAACCAGCGGATAATGGCCTCGCGGTCTTCGGGTTCCATATAGGTGACGTTGGCCGGCGGCATCGCGTGGCTGACTCCAGCCTGCAGATAGATTTGCTCGGCATTGCGTGCAATGTCTCCTTCGGTTTCCAGAAGAACACCCTTGGGGGCCCAGAGGATTCCATCCCAGACGGGCTCGCGCGCGTGGCACATCGAACAGCGCCCCAAGACTACGTCATGGGCTTCTTCAAAGCCGCTGGCCTGCACAAAGCGCTCCTCGAACTGGGTCAGAGGCTGCGCCTCGGCCTCTTCCAGCGGTTTGTACATCGGCGCAGTGGACAGCCACATGATGGCGATGAACAGCAGGGCCGTCACAAGCCAGGTCCAGGTCGGGTTGCCGGTCCGGGCGTGGCGGGTATTGAAGTAGTGCCGGATGGTGACACCCATCAGGAAGACCAGCGCCGCGATGATCCAGTTGTATTCGGTCGCAAAGGCCAGCGGGTAATGGTTCGACAGCATCAGGAAGACCACCGGCAAAGTCAGATAGTTGTTGTGGGTCGAGCGCAGCTTGGCGATCTTGCCGTATTTCGGGTCCGGGGTGCGGCCGTTTTTCAGGTCGTCCACAACGATCCGTTGGTTGGGCATGATGATGAAAAACACATTGGCCGTCATGATCGTGGCGGTGAAGGCGCCCAGATGCAGCATCATGGCCCGTCCGGTGAAGATCTGGTTGTATCCCCAACCCATCGCCACCAGCAGAACGAACAGCAGCAGCATCAGCAGGGTCGGACGCTCGCCCAGACCCGATTTGCACAGGAAATCATAGATCAGCCAGCCTACTGTCAGCGACGCCGCCGAGATCAGGATGCCCTGCCACAGCGCCAGATCGGCCTTCTGTGCGTCGATCAGATACAGCTCGCCGCCCACCCAATAGACGATCATCAACAGGGCCGCACCGCTGAGCCAGGTTGCATAGCTTTCCCATTTGAACCAGGTCAGGTGGTCGGGCATCCGCTCGGGCGCCACAAGGTATTTCTGAATATGGTAGAAGCCGCCGCCATGCACCTGCCATTCCTCGCCATCCGCAGGACCGGGGATGTCGCGGTTCAGGCCGAGGTCCAGCGCGATGAAATAGAATGACGATCCGATCCAGGCGATTGCCGTGATGACATGCAGCCACCGCACCGCAAATGCCATCCAGTCCCAGAACACGGCGAATTCATACATGCAAAGCTCTCCGATTGCTTGCCGACACACTAGGCAAACGGGGTTTTCTTCGGTATTCCCGTATATTGTCAAACTGTATCAAAAAAAACGAAAAGATGTCCTATCTCGACAATATCCGTACCTTTGTCCGGGTCTATGATCTTGGCAGCATGTCCGCGGCCGGGCGCGATCTGCGAATCTCGCCAGCGGTGACTTCGGCGCGGATTTCCCAGCTCGAAGATCATTTGGGTGTGCGATTGTTCCAGCGTACGACCCGAAACCTCAGCCCGACCGAGCAGGGCCGGGCGTTCTACCCCGGTGCGGTTGCGGTTCTGGATGCCGTGAACGAGGCCGAAGCGCAGGTCGTGCACCTGACCGAAGCGCCCCGGGGATCGCTTTTCGTAGCGGCTCCACTGGGGGTCGGGCGACGGCTGTTGGCGCCTCAAGTGCCTGAATTTCTTGCCGACTACCCCGAGATTGACGTGCGGCTGCGTCTGACGGACAGGTCTGTTGATCTCACGACCGAAGGGCTGGATCTGGCGTTCTTCATCGGTCAACCCGAAGACAGCACATTGCGGATTCGCAAAATCGCGGATTGCCAGCGTGTCCTGTGTGCTGCGCCAGACTATGTCGCGCGCCGAGGCATGCCCCGGACCGGGGCGGAGCTGATCTCGGACCGGCACGAATGCCTGAACCTGCGATTCCCCGGGGCGACCGAGTTCCAATGGCTGCTGCAGACAGCCGAAGGATCCAAACGGTTTGCGGTGTCCGGACGGTTCGAGTGCGACGATGGCGATGTTCTGACTGATTGGGCGCTGGCTGGGCAGGGGATCGCGATGAAACCCGTTTTTGAAGTGGCCGAGCATCTCAAGGCCGGGCGTTTGGTGCCTGTTGCCGTCGACACGCCACCGGTTTCGGTCCAGATGGCGTGTCTCTACACGCATCGGCGTCATCAGGACCCCAAGGCGCGCCTGTTCATGGATTTCATGATCTCGCGGATCGGCGACGTGGTGCGGACGTCGCAGGTCTGAGGGGTCAGCTGCCCCGGTAGGTCGAATACCCGAATGGCGACAGCAATAGCGGCACATGGTAATGCGCCTCGGGGTCGGACATACCGAACCGGATCGGTATTTGATCAAGGAAAAGAGGGTCTTCAACGGCTTGCCCGGAGGCCCGCAAGTAGTCCCCCGCAAAGAAGATCAACTCGTAGATACCGGTCTTGAAAGTCTTTTCCGGCAGGATCGGACTGTCGGTGCGCCCGTCCGCATTGGTTTCCATCTCAACCAGTTTCCGGTGCGAATTGCCGGACACGCGGTACAACGCGATTTTCAGCCCCTCGGCCGGACATCCCCGCGCCGTGTCCAGAACATGGGTCGTCAGATAGCCTGCCACGAGTTGCTCCTGCTGTTGTCTGCACGTTTCGTCTTCGGATGCCATTTTGAGCAATCCGGTTTGCATTGCCCACCTTGCGGCAAAGGCCATGGCGCAGGGAACGCCGAAACAACCGGAAACAGCGTTCGGATTGATTTGATAATCCATCACGGTTTTATGGGATAAACCGAATGGAAGCTTGAAATTGAAGACGGAAAGCAGAATGCAGCCCCCCCGATACCCCCGCGACATGATTGGATACGGAGCCAACCCGCCAGATGCCCAGTGGCCGGGCGGAGCCAAGCTGGCAGTGCAGATCGTGCTGAACTATGAAGAGGGCGGCGAAAACTGCGTATTGCATGGCGACGCTGCGTCCGAGGCATTTCTGTCCGAAATCGTGGGTGCCGCGCCTTGGCCCGGCCAGCGTCATTGGAACATGGAATCCATATATGAATACGGCGCCCGCGCCGGGTTCTGGCGGCTGCATCGCCTGATGGCCGACCTGCCGGTGACCGTCTATGGCGTGGCCACCGCGCTGGCGCGCTCGCCTGATCAGGTGGCGGCGATGAAATCCGCCGGGTGGGAGATCGCCAGCCACGGGCTGAAATGGATCGAACACAAGGATATGCCCGAAGACGAAGAGCGCGCCCAGATCGCCGAGGCGATCCGCCTGCACACTGAGGTGGTCGGAGACCGTCCGCGCGGCTGGTACACGGGGCGGTGCTCGGACAACACCGTGCGGCTGGTGGCCGAGGAAGGCGGGTTTGCCTATGTGGCCGACACCTACGCCGACGATCTGCCTTATTGGATGCATACCGGTGGGCGCGACCAGCTGATCGTGCCCTATACGTTGGACTGCAACGACATGCGATTTGCCACGCCGCAGGGGTTCAACTCGGGCGACCAGTTCTTTGCGTATCTCCGCGACAGCTTCGATGCGCTCTATGCCGAGGGGCAGGCGGGCGCGCCCAAGATGTTGTCGATCGGTCTGCATTGCCGCCTGATCGGCCGGCCGGGCCGGGTGATGGCGCTGAAGCGGTTTCTGGACTATGCGCGCGGCTTTTCCGATGTGTGGTTCGCGACCCGGTTGCAGATTGCCGAACACTGGGCCGCGCATCATCCGCCGCAGGACCGCCCGCGCCCCTCGCAGATGGACCGCGACGCCTTCGTGGCGGCCTATGGCGGTATTTTCGAACATTCACCCTGGATCGCCGAGCGCGCCTGCGCGCTGGAACTGGGCCCCGCTCATGATACGGCGGGCGGGCTACACAACGCGCTGGCACGGGTGTTCCGTTCGGCCTCGCCCGAGGAACGGCTGGGCGTTCTGACCGCGCATCCGGATCTGGCGGGCAAGCTGGCGCAGGCCAAACGCCTGACGGCCGAAAGCACCTCGGAACAGGCCTCCGCCGGGTTGGACGCCCTGACCGACGCCGAGCGCGACGCCTTTACCGATCTGAACACGCGTTACACCGAGAAATTTGGCTTCCCCTTCATCATCGCCGTGCGCGACCACGACAAGGCCTCGATCCTGCAGGCGTTCCAGCGACGCATCGAGAATGACCGCGAGACCGAACTCGCCGAGGCTTGCCGTCAGGTCGAGCGCATCGCCGAGTTCCGGCTGCGCGACGTGCTGCCCTCATGACGCGGATCATTCCTATCGCGCCGCTGACGGCCCAAGCCTTTGCACCGTTCGGCGATGTGCTTGAGGTTTCGGGCACGCCGGACAAGATCATCAACCAGGGTCAGTGCGGGCGATACCATGACCGGGCGGTTCTGGATTTCGCGGATGGGCGCGCGGGGATCAGCCTGTTCGATGCCAATCCGCGGGCATTGCCCTATCAACTGGACATGGTCGAACGTCACCCCCAAGGCAGCCAGGCTTTCGTTCCCATGACCAACCAGCCGTTCCTGGTGATCGTCGCGCCGGATGAGGATGGCGTTCCCGGCCGGCCGCTGGCCTTCGTGACGCAGCCGGGGCAGGCTGTGAACTACCATAGGGGCACGTGGCACGGTGTGCTGACGCCACTGCACGCGCTAGGCCTTTTCGCGGTAGTCGACCGTATCGGTTCAGGCGCAAACCTCGAGGAGCACTGGTTCGATACCCCTTACGAGGTGGTTGAACGCTAAGCCAATTTTGAAGCTGCCGGAGAAGCGGCAAGACCCCCATGAGAAAACAGGGAGACAGTTGAGATCATGGCCGAAACTTCGATAGGAACACCCGATCAGCTTCGGGATCCGAATTACACGCCTGCGCTGCACAAGGCGATACCACTTGGGATTCAGCACGTTCTGGCAATGTTTGTGTCAAACGTGACCCCCGCCATCATCGTGGCCGGTGCGGCCGGGTTTGGCTTCGGGCCGAACTCGCCCGATTTTCCCGAGCTGCTGTATCTGATCCAGATGTCGATGCTGTTTGCAGGGCTGGCGACCTTGTTGCAGACCATCACACTGGGCCCGGTTGGTGCGGCATTGCCCATCGTTCAGGGAACAAGCTTTGCGTTCCTGCCCATCATGATCCCATTGGTGGCTGGCAAGGGCGTTGAGGCCCTTGCCGCGCTGTTCGGAGGCGTTCTGATCGGCGGCATCTTTCACGCCTGCCTTGGGATGTTCATTGGCAAGATCCGCTTCGCTCTGCCGCCATTGGTCACGGGCCTTGTTGTGACGATGATCGGATTGGCACTTGTCAAGGTCGGCATCCAATATGCGGCGGGTGGTGTCCCTGCGATCGGTACGCCGGAATACGGATCGCTGCTCAACTGGTCTGCGGCACTGGTCGTCGTGATCGTCACGCTGGGCCTCAAGTTCTTTGCCCGCGGAATGCTGTCGGTGTCTGCGGTTCTGGTCGGATTGGCTGTCGGCTATGTCTACGCCCTGATGGTCGGAATGGTGACGTTTGAAGCCATTGGAACAAGCTGGTCGCGGGCCGCTGGTTTCGCGCTGCCGGTGCCCTTCAAATATGGGTTCGAATTCTCGCTGGCGGCGGTGATCGGGTTCTGCCTCATGGCTTTCGTGTCAGCGGTCGAAACCGTCGGTGACGTTTCGGGCATTACCAAAGGCGGCGCGGGTCGCGAGGCCACGGACAAAGAGATCGCGGGAGCGACCTACGCAGATGGTGTTGGCACGGCCGTCGCCGGTATGTTTGGCGGTTTGCCGAATACCTCGTTCAGTCAGAATGTCGGCCTGATCGCGATGACCGGAGTCATGAGCCGCCATGTCGTCACGATTGGTGCGCTGTTCCTGATCCTGTGCGGACTTGTTCCCAAGGTCGGCGCCATCATACGCACTGTTCCGATCGAAGTTCTGGGGGGCGGTGTGATCGTCATGTTCGGCATGGTGGTGGCTGCCGGCATTTCGATGTTGTCCGACGTGGACTGGAACCGCCGCAACATGGTGATCTTCGCAATCTCGCTGTCGATCGGGCTTGGTTTGCAGCTGGAGCCCGGCGCGGTTCAGCACTTGCCGGACACAATCCGCATCCTGATGACAAGCGGACTGCTGCCTGCGGCGCTGATCGCCATCGTGCTGAACCTCATTCTGCCGCATGAACTGGCCGAGGAGTCGACCGAAGAGGTCTCGGGCGGAATGGCCGGTCACGGCGCTGGCAGTTTGCCGCACGACTGAAACCTGTAACTCAGCCCTGCAGCGCCAAGCGCGCTGCGGGCTATTCCGTCTGAGCCATCATACCGGCGACATCGAGCATACGGGCCGAAAAACCCCACTCATTGTCATACCATCCGAAAACCCGGACCTGATTTTGCCCGACGACTCGTGTTTCCGGTCCGGCAATCACCAGCGATTCCGGTCGCGTACGCAGATCGGACGAGACCAGCGGCAAGTCGATCCAGCCGAGCACCTTTGATGCCTCGACGGCGCGGCGCAATTCGGCAGAGAACAGCTCCGGATCCATTCCATTTTGCAGGGTCACGACCAGATCGATGGCCGAGACGCTGGCAGTGGGCACCCGCACCGCCGCACCGGAAATACGTCCGGCCAGATGGGGCAGAACCTCGTCGATCAGATGGGTCGCGCTTGACGTTGTGGGTACCATCGACAAGGCCCCGGCCCGCGACCGCGCCAGGTCGCCGCGCGGGGCGTCCACCATCGGCTGGCTGTTTGTGTAGCAGTGAATCGTGGTCATGTGCGCTGAGGCGATGCCTCCGATCTCGTCGATCACCTTGGCCAGCGGCGCCAGCGCGTTGGTGGTGCAGGACGCGTTCGATACAATCCGGGCATTGCCCAGCATGTCTTCGTTGGCACCCAGAACAATCGTTGTCTCGGCGGCCGGGGACGGGCCGGAAATCAGCACCTTGCCAGCCCCTGCCTGCAGGCCCCGGATTGCGACATCCGAACTGCGCGCGATACCCGTGCAATCCAGCATCACGTCCACGCCGGACAGATCGACATCGGCAAGGTCGTCGCTGTGGCTCAGTGGAATCGAATGTCCATCCACTTGCAAGGACCCGGCGCTGGTTTCGACCGAACCGGCATAGGGGCCGAACGTGCTGTCGTACTTGAACAGATAGGCACAGGTCTCCAGCGGTGCGATGTCGTTGATCAGTACCACTTGAACATCCGAACCCGCTGGCAGGGCCATGACCTGCCGCAGGATCGTGCGGCCGATGCGGCCGAATCCGTTGATTGCGAGTTTCATGCGCAAGCTATGGCAGGCCGTTTGACCGACCTCAATGCCCGTATGGCGTCGCCGCTATCCGCAGCTGACCTGCGAGAAGAACTGGCCCGAAATATTCTGGTACATGCTTGACCGGATCACCTTGCACCCGGTTGCCTGCTGGATGGCCGCAATGGCCTGAACAGTGCGCAGGCGCGGCGGCGGGCCGAACGGGTTGAGGTTGTTGTTGTCGCGGGTCGCACGATACACGACAGGGGCATCCGCAACCTGCGTCACAGCCCATGTGCGGCTCATGACGGATACGGTTTTGGTCGCTTCCTTCGCCACGACCGGGGCGGTGTCGACGGCGACCATGAGGCCGATCATGGCCAGTGCCGTCAGAGGGGCGCGCAGTTTCATCGACCAATCTCCACGAATGAACAAAACGAAATCACCTCTAATTTCAGCAAATTCCGCCGTCCCTGTGAACCCCTGCCGACGCAAAAGCCCGTTTTCAGAACCTTTTGCTGGTCATCGTGTGGACAGTTTCAACGGCATGTGCCGATTGACGTCCTTGTAGAGCAGATACCGGAATCGCCCCGGCCCGCCCGCGTAGCAGGCTTGAGGACAGAACGCGCGCAACCACATGTAGTCACCGGCCTCGACCTCGACCCAATCCTGGTTCAGTCGATAGACGGCCTTGCCCTCAAGCACATAAAGCCCGTGCTCCATGACATGCGTTTCGGCAAAGGGGATGACCCCGCCTGGTTCAAACGTGACAATGTTCACATGCATGTCATGGCGCAGATCACTTGGGTCCGCGAAGCGCGTGGTGGCCCACCGACCTTCGGTGCCGGGCATTGGGGTTGGGGCGACGTCGCGTTCGTTGGTGATGATCGGATCGGGGGCCGGCAATCCGGGTACGGCCTCATAGGCCTTGCGTACCCAATGGAACCGGGCCACGGCGTCAGAGCGGTTGTGCAAGGTCCAATCGGACCCGGGCGGAATGTAGGCATAGCCCCCTGTGTCCAGCTCGTGGACCTGCCCCGCAAGGGTCAGGGTAACCGACCCTTCGACGACGAAGACCACGCCTTGAGCCTTCGGGTCCGTCTCGGGCGTATCGCTGCCGCCGCCCGGCTGGACCTCCATGATGTATTGCGAAAACGTCTCGGCAAACCCGCTGAGGGGGCGCGAAAGGACCCACAGTCGGGTCTGTTCCCAAAACGGCAGAAAGCTGGTCACGATGTCGCGCATCGTGCCTTTCGGGATGACGGCATAGGCGTCAGTGAACATGGCGCGGTCGGTCAGCAGCTGAGTCTGGTCCGGAAGCCCGCCGGTGGGCGCGTAGTAATTTTGATGAGCCATTCCTGTGCCTCAAGCTTGGTTTGCGATTACTATGGTCGCATCAGCGGCGGGCCGATAGCGCCGGCAGTCCGATAGGTTTGTTCGGCATTATTTGAAGGTCCGGCCGCGGGGGCTTGGCCCTGATTGCTCGGATGTATATTCTTGGTGCAGATCAATTTTCACGAAAGCGAGTTTCGCATGACTGTCCGGTTGCCTGCTGCCCTGTTTGCGCTGTTTTTGTCGGGTGTCGTGGGGGCGGTCGATGCCAAGCCTCTGTCCCGGATCATCGCCGAAATGGGGCTGAGCCCGGACGACTATCAGGTTCTGGACGCGACGACGTCTTCGATGCTGGCAGGCGGGAACCCAAGCGTCGGGCAGGAGCGGAACTGGGTCAACGAGAAAACGGGCACCAAAGGCACGGTCAGGATACGGGACGTGAAGGACAATTGCGTTCACTTCCAGCACTTTGTCCAGCCGTCCGGGGCGGCGCCCAACCCGGAAATCCGCACCCGTCAGTGCAAGGATGCCAGCGGCAATTGGATTCTGACGCCGTAATCGCGGATCAGTAGCCGCGGCTGCGATCCACCTCGTGCAGCAGGGGCTGACCTGCACTCAGCCGCAGAAAGTTCCGGGCAACATCCGCCAACGCATCACCCAGATGCCATCCCGACACATGCGGTGTGATCGTGACCGCCGAGTGCCGCCATAAGGGGCTGTCTTTGGGCAACGGCTCTTGTGCGGTCACATCGAGAACCGCGCGCCCAGGACGACCCCGGTCAAGTGCCTCGATCAAGGCTTCCTCGTCGATCAGGTCGCCGCGTCCCGCATTCAACAACTGGCTGCCGTCCTTCATCGCGCCGAGCATTTCTGCGTCAAACAAGCCGATGGTTTCGGGGGTCGAGGGCAGGATCGCGCAGACATGGTCGCAACCGCGCAGCATTCCCGGCAAAGCATCCTGCCCGTGCAGACAGGTCACATCTTCGATTTGCTTGGGCGACCGGCTCCAGCCGATGACCTGGAACCCGACATCGCGCAGCATGCGGGCAGTACGGCTGCCGATATGGCCCAGCCCCAGAACTCCGACTACGGTGTCAGATGTCAGCATCGGCGCTTTCGGCCACCACTCGGCCCGCCGCTGAGCGTCCGCGTGAAAGCCCATGTTCCGGTGAGCGTACAGGATATAGGCCAGAAACCACTCTGCGATGCCTTGCGCCGGGGCGTCCGGTTTCAGGCGGGCCACGCGGACATGCGCGGGCAGGGCGGGGTTCGACACGATTGTCTCGACTCCGGCGCCCAACTTTTGCACCAGCTGCAGATTGGGTAGGCGGGTCGCGTGATCGTCCCGCAGGCCGACAACGGCCACCATGGTGACCTCGGCCGGGTCACCAATGGTGCTTGGCGTGCGCACATCGGCCGTTGGTGCATGTTGCCGTACTTCTTCGGCAATCTCGGCATCGCTCATCCAGTCGGACAGCCCGGTATCGATCAACAACGCCATCTGCGCCCCTCTTCCGTTTCAAATTGATTGCAAGTGACGTGCCGTCACGCGGCTGGACACAGTTGCCGCAGCTAAGCCATCCTCGGCGCAAAGGTAAAGCCCGGTTCCGGGATCTACGGAGGATTCTTCATGAACATGTCATTTGTCTTGCGCGAGGAGAACCGGGCGCTGCTGGAGCGGGTCCGCGACATGATCCGCAACGAAATCATGCCCCTGGAAGAGGAATACCAGGCCGAGATCAACAAGGGCGACCGCTGGCAGTACACCGAACGCCAGGCCGAGATCCTTGAAGGCTTGAAGGCCAAGGCCAAGGCGGCGGGTCTGTGGAATTTCTGGCTGACCGACAGCGACAAGGGGTTCGGCCTGACCACGGTTGAATACGCCTATTTCGCCGAAGAGATGGGCAAGACCCCGCTGGGCGCCGAGGTGTTCAACTGTTCCGCCCCCGACACCGGCAACATGGAGGTGTTCGAGCGCTACGGCACCGAGACGATGAAGGAACAGTGGTTCAAGCCGCTGCTCGAGGGCGAGATCCGCTCGGCCTATCTGATGACCGAGCCGGATGTGGCCTCGTCGGATGCCACGAATATCTCGATGTCCTGCGTGCGGGACGGGGATGACTATGTTCTGAATGGCGAGAAATGGTGGTCGTCCGGCGCGGGCGATCCGCGCTGCAAGGTCTACATCGTGATGGTCAAGACCGGCGGCGACGACCTGCCCAAGCACAAGCGCCAGTCGATGATCGTGGTGCCCGCCGACACGCCGGGAATCGAGATCCTGCGCCCGATGGAAGTGTACGGCCATGACGACGCGCCGCACGGGCACATGCATATTCGGTTTACCGATGTCCGGGTGCCGGCCGAGAACATCCTGCTGGGCGAGGGCCGCGGGTTCGAAATCGCGCAGGGGCGCCTCGGGCCCGGTCGTATCCATCACTGCATGCGCGCGATCGGCCAGGCCGAGATGGCGCTGGAGCAGATGTGCAAACGCGCCCTGCAGCGCGAAGCCTTCGGCAAGAAGCTGGCGCAACTGGGTGCCAATTTCGACATCATCGCCGAGTGCCGGATGGAGATCGAGATGGCCCGCCTGCTGTGTCTGAAGGCCGCGTGGTACATGGATCAGGGCGATGCGCGCGCGGCGGCCCCGTGGATCAGCCAGATCAAGGTCGTGGCACCGCGCGTTGCGCTGAAGGTAATCGACGAGGCGGTGCAGATGTTCGGCGGGCAGGGCGTCAGCCAGGATACGCCGCTGGCCACCGCCTGGACCCATGTGCGCACGCTGCGGCTGGCCGATGGCCCGGATGCGGTGCATCGCCGTCAGGTGGCGCGGGCCGAACTGAAAAAGCATACCCAGGAAAAGATCTGAGATGCAGGACGCGGCGATGCAGCCAGTGGTGGGAGAGACCGCCTATTTCCGGGTCGCGCCCGACGGGGCCTTTGTCGGAAATGACCCGGCGCGCGGGCCGTGGTCGGCCGACCACTGTCATGCCGGCCCGGTTGCGGGCCTGATCGTGCGCGCGGCCGAGATCGAGGTCGGCCCCGACAAGATGCTGACCCGCCTGACGGTCGATCTGCTGCGCCCGCTGCCTCTGTCCGGTCTTCGCGTGGCCGCCGAGACCGTGCGCCACACCAAGACGCTGGCCACCACGCGCGTCACGGTGCATGACCTGGACGATACGCTGTGCGCGACCGCCACCACGATGCATCTGGCGCGCCGGGATCTGGGGCCGGTGCCGAATGTGGCGATCCAAGGCCCCGACCTGTCGCAGATCGAAGACGGCCCGTTTCCCATCGGCGAAATGCGGCATGACCTGCCCGGCTTTGCCCATCATTCCGAAGTGGCCTATCCCAAAGGCGGCAACCAGGGGGCGGGGCCGAAAACCATCTGGATGCGCACCCCGCCTCTGCTCGAGGGTGAAACCCCCTCTCCGATCCAGTCGCTGTGCCCGCTGGCCGATTGCGGCAACGGAATTTCGTGGAATGCGCCGACTTCGGAAATGGGGTTCATGAACACCGACCTGACGGTGCAGATCCACCGCGAGCCGACGTCCGACTGGCTCGCCTCGGACTCCGTGTCGCACTGGCAGCCCAGCGGCATCGGGATGTCGCAGTCGGTTCTGTACGATACTCAAGGCCCGATCGGCACGGCGCTGCAGACGCTGGTCCTGTTTCCGCCGAAATGAGCGGCAAAATCCGTGCTTACCGCCGAACCGCGTTGCCAGCGCCGGTCGGGCACCCTATCTTCGCGTTCATGCGCTGGATACCCACCTTGTTCGCCTGTTGCCTGCCGTTTACCGCGGTGGCGCACCCGCATGTCTTCATCGACACCGGGCTGGAATTCATCGTGGACGAGTCGGGCAACCTGACCCATGTCCGCGTCACCTGGGCCTATGACGAGTTCTACTCGCTGCTTGTGCTCGAAGACATGAGGTTGGATCAGGACGGCGACGGCGTACTGTCCGAGGCGGAGGAGCAGCGCCTCGCCGGTTTCGACGCGCAGTGGGTCGAAGGATACAACGGCGATCTGGTCATCCTGGCTGCCGATCAGCCGGTTGCCTTGTCCGGCCCGCTGGAGCCACGCGCCACGACCGAGGATGGCCGCATCGTGACCACCCATCTGCGCAAGGTCGAGGGCGACCCGGTGGTTGCCCAAAGCCTATCGGCCAAACCCTATGACGAGACATTCTATACCGCCTACGAGGTGACGCGCCCGGTCACCGTTTCCGGGCCTGAAACCTGCCGGATCGACAGGTTCGAGCCGGATATCGACGGCGAACTGGCCCAGATGCAGGCCTTTCTGCTGACACTGGACGCCGACTATGACCTCGAGGAGAACGACATCCCTCTGGTCGGTGAACGCTTTGCCACCGAGATCCGCGTTTCATGTCCCGCTACCTGATCCTGCCGGTCGGTCTGGCGATTGCGCTGCTGCTGTGGTTCTGGGGCAGCGGTGGTTTTGACAGCCTAGCGTCCTGGGCCGCGGGCGAGCAGCGGGAATTCCAGAACCAGATCGCCCGAGCCCTTCGGGCCGCGCGGGCCGAACAGCCCGAGGCCGTGGCCACGCTGCTGGCCGTCTGTTTTGCCTATGGGTTCTTCCATGCGGTGGGGCCGGGCCATGGCAAGGTGCTGATCGGAGGGTACGGGCTGGGCCGCAATGTCGCCTTTCTGCGCCTGTCGGCGATCAGCGTGCTGTCCTCGCTGGGGCAGGCCGTGACGGCCATCGTTCTGGTTTATGCAGGCGTTCTGGTGTTCCAGATGTCGCGGCAAAGCCTGGTCGGCGTCACCGAGCAGATCATGGCCCCGGTCAGCTATGGCGCGATCGCGGCCATCGGGCTGTGGCTGGTTCTGCGGTCGCTGCGCAGTTTCGCCCGGCGCGGTCGTGCGGACAGTGCCCCGCATGACCATCACCATCATCATGATCACGGGCATCACCACCACGACGGTGAGGTCTGTTCCGATTGCGGGCATCGTCACGGCCCCACCGCGGAAGAGGTGGCCCAGGTCGGCAGCCTGCGCGAGGCGCTGATCCTGATCGCCGGCATCGCCGCGCGACCGTGTACCGGAGCTTTGTTCGTGCTGATCCTGACCTGGCAGATGGGCATCGCGATGGTCGGTATCGCCGGGGCCTTTGCCATGGCGCTGGGCACCGCGACCGTCACCACCCTGGTTGGCTGGACGTCGTTCGGGTTGCGGGGCGGGCTCTTGGCCTCGGCCTCGGCTACGCGGTTCGCGGCCGTGCTGGCGCCCACGATCGAACTGGTGGCCGGGCTGCTGATCGCGGTGATCGCCGGTGGATTGCTGCTGCGCGCGCTCTGACGTCAGTCGAAAACAGGATCGGGGTAGCCCACCCGCGCCAGGTACAAACCTTGCGGCGGACACACCGGCCCGCAGGCCGCGCGGTCGGCAGCCTCGAGCGCATCGCGCACGTCCTGCGGTGTCCAGGCACCCGCGCCGACCCGTTCCAGCGTGCCGACGAAGCTGCGCACCTGGTTGTGCAGGAAGGACCGGGCGCGGACGTGGAAATGCACCTCGGGGCCGGAAAAGCCCTGAACCTGTTCGACGCGCAGTTCATCCAGCGTCTTGACCGGGCTGGCCGCCTGGCAGATCGAGGACCGGAAGGTGGTGAAATCGTGCCGCCCGATCAGCATGTCGGCCCCTTCCTGCATCGCGGCGACATCCAGCGGATGCCCGATCTGCCAGACCTGGCCCTTGTCATGGGTCGCGGGCGCACGGCGGACCAGGATGCGGAACAGGTATTGCCGCTCGATGGCCGAGAACCGCGCATGCCAGTCATCCGCCACCCGCGCGGCCTTGAGAATCGCCACCGGCAACGGCTTGAGGTGATAGTTCAGCGCCTCGGACAGGCGGAACGGGTCCCAATCTTTTTCAAGGTCGCAATGGGCCACTTGCCCCAGCGCGTGAACGCCCGCATCCGTGCGCCCCGCGGCCGCGATCGTGTGTGACCCGGTCTGCAGTTTCGATAGGGCTGCCTCGATGGCGCCCTGGACCGAGGGCAGCTCTTTCTGCCGCTGCCATCCGGCAAACCGTTCACCTTGGTATTCGACTTTCAACGCGTATCTGGGCATGGGCTGCTGGTACCCTGCCGGGCGCGCCCGGGCAAGGGCAGGCGGCAAAAGCGCTGGCAACCGGGGCAGCGGCTACCTATCTTGGGACAAACAAGAAATGCGGGGCGGCGGTTTGGTCATCTCATCACTGGCAGACAGTCTTGTGCGCGGCGTCGAATCCGTCGGCGACCGCGTGTCCGAGACGTTTTTCGAACCGGTCGTGCGGCTGGGCGTCACCGGTCTTGCGCGGTCGGGCAAGACGGTGTTCATCACGTCGCTGGTGGCCAACCTGCTGGACCGGGGGAGGATGCCCGGCCTGGTCGCCCAACAGGAGGGGCGCATCAACGCCGCCTACCTGCAGCCGCAGCCCGACGACACAGTGCCCCGGTTCGATTATGAATCGCACCTGTCGGCACTGACCGGGCTTCAGCCCCATTGGCCCGACAGCACCCGCGCCGTGTCCGAGCTGCGCCTGTCGTTCAAGGTCCGCCCTGCCGGGCTGCTGGCTGGCCTGCAGGGGCCACGCACCGTGCATCTGGACATCGTCGACTATCCCGGCGAATGGCTGCTGGATCTGGCACTGCTCGAAAAAACCTATGACGACTGGTCGCGCGAAACGTTGGAGCGGATCGCGCAGCGTCCGGCAGCCGCCGATTTCCTGGCCCAGGTCAAATCCGTTGATCCGGCCGACCCCCATGATGAACCCACCGCGCAGGCCCTGTCGCGGGGCTTTGCCGACTATCTGACTGCCGCGCGGGATGCGGGGTTTTATGACTGCACGCCGGGCCGGTTCCTGCTGCCGGGCGATCTGGCCGGGTCGCCGGTGCTGACCTTTGCGCCGTTGCCGGTCGAGAGCGCCGCGCGCCGCCGCAGCCTGCACCGCGAGATGGAGCGCCGGTTCGAGGCCTACAAATCGCAGGTGGTGAAGCCCTTTTTCCGGGATCATTTCGCCCGGATCGACCGGCAGGTGGTGCTGGTAGACGCGCTGGGCGCGATTCACAAGGGTCCGCAGGCGGTCGAGGACATGCGCCGCGCCATGGGCGACATCCTGTCGGCCTTCCGGCCCGGCCGCAATGCGTGGCTCAGCCAGATGTTGCTGGGCAAGCGGGTCGAACGCATCCTGTTCGCGGCCACCAAGGCCGATCACCTGCACCACCTGCAGCACCCGCGCCTGACCGCGATCATGGAGGCCCTGACCCGCGAGGCGCGCGACCGCGCCAGGTTCGCCGGGGCCGAAACCGCCGCCATGTCCATCGCCGCGCTGCGCGTGACGACCGAAGAGATCCGCAATCACAACGGCGTCGAACTGCCCTGCGTGCGCGGTAGTTTGGAGAATGGAAAACAGGCGGCCTTCTACCCCGGAGAGCTGCCCGAAGACCCCGCCCATCTGCTTAATCCTGCGCGTAAGGGGGCCGACACCTGGTTGGGCGAGGAGTACGGGTTCATGACCTTTGCCCCGGCGCATCTGTCGCTGCGCCCCGGTGACGGCCCGCCGCATATCCGGCTGGACCGCGCCGCGCAGTTCCTGATCGGAGACCGGCTGTGACCGTCACCCTCAGGCCCGCGCGCAGCCTCGACGCTGGGGCGGTCGGAGAGATCCTGCACGGCTTTGCACGCGAAAACGACTGGATGCCCGAGCTGCATTCGGGGGCTGAAGCCATCGCTTTTTGTGGGCAGATGATCGACAAAGGATGGGTCACAGTTGCCGAACAGGGCGGCAAGGTCGCAGGCTTTTTGGCCATGGACGGAACCGAGGTTCATTGCCTGTACCTGAGTCCCCCTGCGCGGAATCAGGGGATCGGCACAGAACTGCTGGACAGCGCCAAGGCAGGTCGGCGAGAACTGGCGCTGTATGCGTTTCAGGCCAACACGGGCGCGTGCCGGTTCTACGAACGGCACGGCTTTATAGAAGTGGCCCGCAGCGACGGGGCCGACAATGATGAACAACTGCCGGACATTCGGTTCGTATGGCGGAAAAAGGAGTGACGCATGGCCAAGGGTCCGGTTCTGATCGAGCTTGACGAGGATGCCCCGTCCGCCGACGTGTCGAAGGCCGCGCCGGTACCGGATATCGCGCCGCCCCAGGGGCAGGCGATGCAGGCCGCGGCCCGGCTGGCCGCGCGCAAGCCGTCGATTCTTGGGCGGTGGTTCTGGGGGCTGGCGGTTGCGGTCGTGGGGGCGGCGGTCTCTGTCGTCGCATGGAATTTCGCCACCTCGTTGATCGCCAGCGTGCCGGTGCTGGGCTGGATCGTGACCGGCATGATTTGCGCGCTAGTGCTGGTGGCCCTGCTGATCGCGCTGCGCGAACTGGCCGCGCTGGGCCGGCTGTCGCGGGTGGACGGGATGCGCCGCGCCGCCGATGCCGCGCTGGCCGATGCCGATCTGGCACAGGCCCGGGCCGTGACGCAGCGCCTGATCGCGTTCTATCGCGGGCGCGAGGATACGCGCTGGGGCCGCGACCGTCTGGTCGAACGGATCGAGGACCAGTTCGACGCTTCGGGCCTGCTGGGACTGGTCGAGGATGAATTGCTGGCCCCGCTCGACGCCGCCGCCAGCCGCGAGGTCGAGGCCGCCGCGCGCCAGGTCGCGACGGTGACGGCGCTGGTGCCGCTGGCGTTGGCCGATGTGGCGACGGCGCTGCTGGCCTCTTTGCGGATGATCCGCCGGATTGCCGAAATCTATGGCGGGCGGGCCGGATTCCTGGGGGGCTGGCGATTGACCCGAGCAGTGTTCGTTCACCTAGTGGCCACGGGCGCGGTGGCCGTGGGTGACGACCTGCTCGAACCGGTTCTGGGCGGGTCGGTCCTCAGCAAGCTGTCGCGCCGCTTTGGCGAGGGGCTGGTCAACGGCGCCCTCAGCGCCCGCGTCGGCGTGGCCGCGATGGAGGTCTGCCGACCGCTGCCCTTCTCGGACCGCCACAGGCCGTCGACCCGCGGCATGATCTCGCGCGCGCTGAGCGGGCTGTTTTCCAAGGGTTGATCTGCCGCAAAGCCAACGGGCCGCTGCGCAGGGCACAATCTCCCGGAAGGGAGACCAGCCATGGCAGATCACGGCCACAGCCAACAGGAAATCGCAGACCGGATCGACGCCCCACCCGGGCGCGGGTTCCTGCGTGACGTGGTCTATGGCGGGATCGACGGTTCGGTGACCACGCTGGCCATCGTGGCGGGCGTGGCCGGGGCCGGGCTGTCGCCCTTCGTCATCGTGGCCTTGGGCCTGGCCAACGTGCTGGCCGACGGGTTTTCGATGGCGGCGGGCAACTACTCGGGGACCAAGGCCGAGCTGGACAATATCCGACGGATCCGCGCCATCGAAGAGCGCCACATCCGCCTCTACCCCGACGGCGAGCGCGGCGAGGTGCTGGAGATCCTGTCCCGCAAGGGCTTGTCGGGCCGGGTGTTGGAACAGGCAACCGATGCGATCACCGCCGATCAGGATACCTGGATCAACCTGATGATCGAGGGCGAATACGGGCTGGGCAGCGTCGATCCGCATCCGCTCAAGGCCGCCGCGGCCACCTTCGCGGCCTTTGTCGTGGCCGGCATGGTTCCGCTCGTGCCGTTCCTGTTGGGTGTCGAGGGCGCGTTTCCAGCCTCGGTCCTGATGACACTGGGCGTGTTCTTTGCCATCGGCGCGATGAAAAGCCGGTGGTCGCTGGCGCCCTGGTGGCGCTCGGGGCTTGAGACGCTGGCGATCGGTGGTGCGGCGGCGGCAATTGCCTATCTCGTCGGGTCCATGTTCCATCCCTAGATCACTGGCGTCAGATCGCAACAGGCTGAAACCATTCGGGATTTCCCGACTGTCTTACCGCGCCTGCACAGGATAGCCTGTAATGCAGAGTTGCCCGGAGGTGCGGTTTGGAATCTCTGCTTGTTCTTGTTGGCTTGGTCGTTTTGGCGATGCCGGTATCTATTGTCGTCTTGCTGGTCGGCCATGCCCGTCTGCGGCGGCGGGTCGAGCAGTTGGAGAGTCGGTTGGGTGCCGGGCCGCAACCGGACGCGGAGCGGCCACCACAGACGCAGTCCGCGCCAATCGAAGCACCGACGCCTGAACCGCGACCGGCCCCTTGGGGCCCGCCGAAACAGGAAAGCCCACCGACGCCGGACCAACGGCCTGACGCTGAAGAATCGGCAACTGTCACTGAGAGTGCATCGCCTCCGGCCGCAGTGGTGTTCCGCGCCGAGCGGTTTGACGATCTGAGCGCGTGGCTGCGCGAGAACTGGTTCTATGCCGTATCCGCCCTATCGCTGGCGCTGGCGGGGATTTTCTTGGTGCAATACGGGGTCGAAAACGGGTTGCTGCCGCCCACCGCGCGCGTGTTGGCGGCCTTGGGTTTCGGCGCGCTGCTGATCGTGGCCGGAGAGGTCGTCCGGCGCCGATACGGCGATGACGAGTCCTCGGCGACTGCCTATCTGCCTTCGGTGTTTTCCGGCGCGGGGCTGGTCACGCTGTTTGGCGGCGTTCTGGCGGCGCGCCAGCTCTATGACCTGATCGGCCCCGAGGCGGCCTTGGCGGGCATGATCGCCATCGCTCTTGTCGGGCTGGTTCTGGGCTGGTTCCACGGCCCGCTGCTGGCGGCGATCGGGTTGATCGGAGCCTTTGCTGCACCTTTCGTCGTGGGTGGCGATTCGGCTGACCCGTCTTGGCTGTACGGATATTTCTTCGTGATCACCGGGCTGGGGCTTGGGATCGACACGGTGCGGCGCTGGGCCTGGGTGTCGGTGCTGTCGCTGGTGGGCGCCTATTTGGCGGGCCTTTTGCTGGTGACGGGTTCGCCGATCACGGAACCGGCTTTCCTCGTCTACGTGGCCGCCATTGCCGTGATCGCCATTGCCATTCCCGTGCGCCGGATCTGGCCCGATCACGACGGCGCGATGTTCAGCGAACTCCTAGTCAGAAAAACCAGTGGTCCGTGGCCCGAATTTCCGACGCGCCTGGCCTTTGGGGCGGTGCTGGCAAGCTCGGCCATTCTGGCGCTGCAATGGGCCGATACGCGCGGTGAGTTCTGGCTGGCTGTGATCCTGCTGGCCGGGCTGACTTTCGCCCTGCTGATCTGGGCAAAGGACGCGCCGGCCCTGCAGGACATGACCGCGCTGCCTGCCTTGGGGCTGGGTGGTTTCGTATTCACGCATGGATTTGATGACGGCGCGGTGGCGCGTGGGTTCTGGCAGACCTATTCCGAAACGCCCGAGGCCGATTTTCCGTTGGCCGTGACCTGGCTGGTTGCGTTGGGCGCGGTGATCTCTCTTCTGGCGGCATGGCGGTCGTTCCGGGGTGGGCGGTACCCGCTGGTCTGGGCCGGTGCCGCCGCGCTGTACGCCCCGGCGCTGGCCATCGCGCTTGAGCTTGGCTGGCGCCCGGCCAGCGTGATCGGCGCTTACCCCTGGGCCCTGCATGCGGTCGCGCTTGCAGCGCTGATGGTGGTACTGGCCGAGCGCTTTGCCCGCGTGGATGGCGAGGCCCGGATGCGTCCGGCTTTGGCCACGCTGTCGGCCCTGTCCTGCTTGACCTTCGGCTGCGTGATCGTGCTCAGCTCGGCGGCGCTGACCATCGCTTTCGTGGTCACGATCATCGCGGCGGCGGCGCTGGACCGGCGGTTCAACCTGCCACCGATGAGCTGGTTCATCTGGGCCGGAGTCGTCACCGTCACGTTCCGGCTGATCCTGAACCCGGGTCTGGACTGGGCGCTGCACGCGCCGGTTCCGGAAATGTCTCTGGTCTATGGAGCTGCGGTTGCAGGCTATCTTGCCGCATGGTGGATGCTGCGCCCGTTGGACCGCCCGGTCGCCAATGTCATGCTGGACAGCGCAGCGTGGGCGACGGGCGGCGTTCTGGTGTCTCTGCTGCTGTTGCGCTGGTTGGAAGGGCTCGGCGAAGGCGGTGCCGACGACAGCCATTGGGGGCTGGGCCTGCTGTCGGCCATTTGGCTGCTGCTGGCCTTTGCGCAGGTGCAGCGCTTTGCGCTGGGCGGGCGACTGAACTGGGTGCGGGTCGCATTGGGCGTATTCTTCGCCGCGCATGGCCTGTTGTGGCTGGCGCTGGCTGCGACAGTGGCCAACCCTGTTTTGCGTTTTGGGGCAGATCCTGTTCTGGGGCCTCCAGTCTTGAACACGCTTGCCATTGCCTATCTGCTGCCGGCCCTCGTCATCGGCCTGTCCGCGTGGCGGACCCCCAAGATGTCGGCGCAGTTGCGGCTGGCCTGTCAGGGGGTGTCCGTTGCGCTGGGCGCCTTGTGGCTGGGCCTGACAATCCGGCATTTCTGGCAGGGCGCGGCAGGCATGTATGAAGGCAACGGCGTATCCCAGCCCGAGCTTTATACCTATACGCTCGCCCTGCTGTTGATCGGCGGAGCGCTGTTCTATCAGTCGCTGGCGCGTCGGTCGGACGTGATGCGCAAGGCCGGGCTGGCGGTGATCGGGCTGGCGGTGGCCAAGGTGTTCCTGATCGACATCTCGGGGCTGGGCGGTCTGATCCGGGTGTTTTCGTTGCTGGCCTTGGGGCTGGCGCTGGCGGGTCTGGCCTGGCTGAACCGCTGGGCCAAGCTGCGCCATTCGCCGCAGGGGCCGGAAGCTCTGGACCAATAGGCGCAACCGGCCTATAAGCCCGGCCATGCAAGACGTTTTGGCCATTATCATTCGAATTATTTCCCCGGCGCTCTGAGTTTCCGAGACGCCGGGCAAAGGTGCTTGAGTTCATCGCACCGACCGCTTCGATCCAAACACGCCAAGATCATCCAAGGGACGCCTCTCCATGTGCGCCGACACGACCCAGACACCCGACTACAAAGACACGCTGAATCTGCCCCGAACCGAATTCCCCATGCGCGCCGGCCTGCCCAAGCGCGAGCCCGCATGGCTGGACCGCTGGGAAAAGATCGGCGTCTATGACCGCCTGCGCGACAAACAGGGTCGCAAGCCCTTCACGCTGCATGACGGCCCGCCCTATGCCAACGGGCACCTGCATATCGGCCACGCGCTGAACAAGACGATCAAGGACATGATCGTGCGCAGCCACCAGATGATGGGCTTTGACGCGCGCTATGTGCCCGGCTGGGACTGCCACGGCCTGCCGATCGAATGGAAGATCGAGGAACAGTACCGCAAGAAGGGCAAGAACAAGGACGAGGTTCCGGTCATCGACTTCCGCCAGGAGTGCCGCAAGTTCGCCGAAGGCTGGATCGACATCCAGCGCGAGGAGTTCAAGCGCCTGGGCATCACCGGCAACTGGGCCGATCCCTACGTCACTATGGACTATCACGCCGAGGCGGTGATCGCGGACGAGTTCATGAAGTTCCTGATGAACGGCACGCTGTATCAGGGCTCGAAACCGGTGATGTGGTCGCCGATCGAGAAGACCGCCCTGGCCGAGGCCGAGGTCGAATATCACGACAAGGAGAGCTTCACCATCTGGGTGAAGTTCAAGGTGGTGAACACCGGCGACACCACGCTGGACAACGCCTATGTGGTAATCTGGACCACGACGCCTTGGACCATGCCGTCGAACAAGGCCGTGGTATACGGCAAGGACATCTCGTACGGGCTGTACGAAGTGACCGGCCGCCCCGAGGATTGCTGGGCCCGGATCGGTGACCGGTACCTGCTGGCCGACAGTCTGGCCGCCGACGTGTTTGCGCGGGCGCGGCTGGACGATACCATGTACCGCCGCCTGTGCGACGTCACGCAGGACGATCTGGCCAAGATCCAGCTGCAGCACCCGCTGGCCGGGGCCGAAGGGTCCAACGGCGAATGGGACGACATCCGCGATTTCCGCGCGGCCGATTTCGTGACCGATACCGAAGGCACCGGCTTCGTCCATTGCGCGCCCTCGCACGGGATGGAGGAATTCGAGCTGTACCGCGATCTGGGCATGCTGGAACAGGTCATCACCTACAACGTGATGGACGACGGCAGCTTCCGCGCTGACATGCCGTTCTTCGGCGGCAAGTACATCCTGTCGCGCAAGGGCGGCGAGGGCGATGCGAACAAGGCCGTGATCGACAAGCTGGCCGAGGTCGGCGGGCTGCTGGCGCGTGGCAAGATCAAGCACAGCTATCCGCATTCGTGGCGGTCCAAGGCGCCGATCATCTATCGCAACACACCGCAATGGTTCGTGTCCGTCGACCGAAAGCTGGACGATGGCATGGACGAAATGGGCGGCACTATCCGCGAACGCGCCCTGCGCTCGATCGACGAGTTGGTGAAATGGACGCCGCCCTCGGGCCGCAACCGCCTGTATTCGATGATCGAGGCGCGCCCCGACTGGGTTCTGTCGCGCCAGCGTGCCTGGGGTGTGCCACTCACGTGCTTCACCAAGAAGGGCGCTCTGCCCACCGACCAGGACTATCTGCTGCGCAACCCGGACGTGAACACCCGCATCAAGGCCGCGTTCGAAGAATACGGCGCCGATGTCTGGTACACCGACGGCTTCAAACAGCAGGTGCTGGATGGCATCGTGAACCCCGACGATTATGACCAGGTGTTCGACGTACTGGACGTGTGGTTCGACTCGGGCTCGACCCATGCGTTCGTTCTGCGCGACCGTGAAGATGGCACCGACGACGGCATTGCCGATGTCTACATGGAGGGCACCGACCAGCATCGCGGATGGTTCCATTCCTCGATGTTGCAGGCCTGCGGCACGATCGGCCGCGCGCCGTATCGCAATGTGGTTACGCACGGGTTCACGCTGGACGAGAAGGGCAACAAGATGTCCAAATCGCTCGGCAATACCATCGTGCCGGAAGAGGTCGTCAAGCAATACGGTGCCGACATCCTGCGCCTTTGGGTGGCCCAGACCGACTATACCGCCGACCAGCGGATCGGGCCGGAAATTCTGAAAGGGGTCGCCGATAGCTATCGCCGGCTGCGCAACACGATGCGCTTCATGCTGGGCTCGCTGGCCGACTTCACCGAGGCCGACCGGATCGATCCGGCCGAGATGCCGCGTCTGGAACGCTGGGTGCTCAGCCGCCTGGCCGAGTTGGACGAGCAGGTCCGCAAGGGTTATGCCGCGTTCGACTTCCAAGGCGTGTTCAGCGCGGTGTTCAATTTTGCCACGGTCGACCTGTCGGCCTTCTATTTCGACGTGCGCAAGGATGCGCTGTATTGCGACGGGGACACCCCGCGCCGCCGGGCCGCGCGCACGGTGCTGGACATCCTGTTCCACCGTCTGACTACCTGGCTGGCGCCGATTCTGGTCTTCACGATGGAAGAGGTCTGGCTCGAGCGGTTCCCGGGCGAGGACAGCTCGGTGCATCTGGTCGACTTCCCCGACACGCCTGCCGATTGGCGCGATGCCGAGCTCGAGGCGAACATGGCCAAGATCCGCCGTGTACGCCGTGCGGTGACCGCCGCGCTTGAAGTGCAGCGCCGCGACAAGGTCATCGGCTCCAGCCTCGAAGCCGCGCCGATCGTGCATGTCGAGGATGCGGAAACCCGCGACCTGCTGGCGACCTTCGACGTAGATGATCTGTGCATCACCTCGGGCCTGACCGTCACCGCCGACCCGGCCCCGGCCGAAGCGTTCCGCCTGCCCGAGATCGAGGGCGTCGGTGTTGTGTTCGAAAAGGCCGAAGGGGCCAAGTGCCAGCGCTGCTGGAAGATCCTGCCGGATGTGGGACGCCACGCCCATCCCGGCGTCTGCGGCCGATGCGATACGGCGCTGAGCTGAAAATGATCCCTGAAACCCCCGCCATCGCGCGGGGGTTTTTCTTGCGGCTTGCGACGCACTCGCCGATCTGAAACTCTGCGCCCATGCCGATGATTGCAGTGGAAACCCAGTTCGGATGCCTCGGGATCGAAGAAGAGGACGGTGCCATCACCAGTCTGGTGTGGGACGGTCACACAACGGGTGAGACGACTCCGCTGCTGATCGAAGCGGCATCACAGATCAGGGCCTATGCCGAGGGCCGGTTGCAAGAGTTCGACTTGCCACTGCGTGTCGTTGGGTCCGAATTCCAGAAACAGGTCTGCGGCTTGATGTCCGCGATTCCTTTCGGTGACACGCGGACTTACGGTGATATCGCGCAGGATCTTGGATGTCCGGCGCAAGCTGTCGGGCAGGCCTGTGGCGCCAACCCGATTCCGGTGATCATTCCCTGTCACCGCGTTCTGGCGGCAAGCGGCCTTGGCGGGTTCTCGGGGCAGGGCGGGGTTGAGGGCAAGGTTGCCCTGTTGCGTCACGAGGGCGCTGCCAGTCTGTTGATCTGACCGCCGGAATCCGGTTGCAATCTTTCGCAAAGCGTCCCAACCTGAGACAGTTTTCGAACCCGAAGGACTGCAATTCATGACTGCGAAAATTGACCCCGCCGCCCGGAAGAAGGCCATCATTGACCAATTGATGGCGTTGGAGGCACAGGAGTTGGCGACGGCGCAGGCGCACCACGATGCCTTTCAGAAAGAGTCCCAATTGGATGACCGGGAAGGCCACGACAAGGATGATATCGCGGCATCGCGCGAAAGCGCAGATCTGGCCGCCGCGTTTGACGGGCCGGTGCATGCGCATCATGCCAAGATTGACGTGATCGAAAACACCGATTTCAGCCTGACGGATACAGTGCAGCCGGGCGCCGTAGTCTGGCTGGGCGATCGGCATTTCGTCGTCTGCGTGTCGACCACCAAGTTCGACGTGGATGGCGAAACATATATGGGGATTTCAACCCAAAGCCCGATCTATCTGGCCATGGCCGGAATGCGCAAGGGCGACGTCTTCACCCATAATGGCACCGAGTTCGAGATTCGGGAAATTCTCTGATCTGTGATTTTCGCCCGTTCGGGCCGCGTCTCAATCGCGGCTCGGCGGCATGATTTGCTGGGCGATCCCCGCCGAGACCAGATACAGGCTGGTCACCACCAGACCCCAATGCGCCCAGCTTTGCGGGTGAAAATCCACCCAAGCGGCCCATCCGGCAAAAAAAGTCCAGGCGAAGGCCATGGGCAGGGACAGGTTGCGCCAGCGTTCGGTGCGCACGGGGTGAATGAATTTCAGGGGCAGAAACATTGCAACGGCCAGCAACGCCACAAGGACGAGGCTGAACCAGAAGTCGGGCTTCAGCGCAAAGATCACCACCACGACCATGTTCCAGCAGCCCGGAAAACCGGAAAAGGAATTGTCCTTGGTCTTCATCCGCGTGTCAGCGAAATACATCGCGCTGGCGAATGTGATGACGATGATCGCGAACCAGCCGGTCCAGCCGTCCATCAGACCGGATTTGAACAGCGCATAGGCCGGAATGAAGACGTAGGTCAGATAGTCGATGATCAGATCCAGCAGAACACCGTCGAACTCGGGTGCGTTCTTTTTGACGTGATAGTGCCGGGCCAAGGGGCCGTCGATTCCGTCGACGATGAACGAAACGACCAGCCACAGAAACATCAGGCTCCACTTTTCCTCGACCGCGGCCAGCATGGCCAGCATCGCAAATACGGCTCCGGTCGCGGTGAACAGGTGAACGGCTAAGGCTTTGAATCTGAGTGTCATGACCCGTGTCATGTACGATGCGCGCCCGAGATGCAAAGCAAAAAGCCCCCGGTATCGGCGCCGAAATGTGGTTGCTGCAATTCCGCAGCGTCTCAGGCTTTGGGGTGCGCGCGGTTGTACACCTCCATGAGGCGCGCAGTGTCGACGGCGGTATAGGCCTGTGTGGTCGAAAGGGACGCGTGACCCAGCAGTTCCTGAATGGCCCGGAGGTCTCCGCCGGCCGACAGAAGATGGGTGGCAAAGCTGTGCCGCATCGCGTGTGGAGTGGCCGTTGCCGGAAGACCCAATTGCATACGCGCTTTGGCCATGACGCCCTGAATTGCCCGCGGACTCAGGGCTTTGCCTCGTACGCCGCGGAACAATGGTGCGGTCGGGCTTTGGGGATGTGGGCACAACTCAAGGTATCGGTCGACCGCCTGGCGCGCGGCGGGGATGACCGGAACGATCCTTTCCTTGTCACCCTTGCCGACAATTCTCAGCGTGTTGGGCAGGGGGGCATCCGCGCCGGTCAGGGACAGGGCTTCGGAAATGCGAAGGCCGCAGCCATACAGCAGGGTCACGACGGCAACATCGCGGGCGGCAACCCAATCTGATCCGGATTGCAGCTCGACCGTCTCGATCATGGCGCGGGCGGCGTCTTCGGCCAGCGGGCGCGGCAGTTTCTTGGTGTATTTCGGGGCGCGGGTGGACAGTACGGCGGTGGGCTCGAACCCCTCGCGTTCGGCCAGCCAGCGATAGAAGCTTTTGACGGCGGACAGTTTTCGCGCCAGTGACCGCGCCCCGACGCCGGATTCGCGTTGCTGTGCCATCCAGGCCCGCATGTCCGAAACGGTGATGCGCTCGAGCGCCGCCAGCCCCTGCCGTTCGCTGTGATGCAAAGTCATGAAAGACAGGAAATCCGAGACATCCCCGCGATAGGCGTTGATGGTGTTTTCCGAACGGCCCGCCAAAGCGGTCAACCCCTCCAGCCACAACTGCAACGCATCGCGGCAGGCTGGAGAGATCAGGCTCACGACAGCCAGTGGCGCATCGACCGTTCGAATACGCATGCAAAAAAGGCCAGCAGGTCAGTGCCCAATTGAGGCGAGAAGTGCCTTGGGTCGCGCGCCCCCATAACAATCATGCCCGGCAGACGCCCTTTGCCGAGATCCAGCTGCATACACGCCTCAGATTGCAGCTGGTCCAGCTGATCCCCGTGCACTCTGCGGTTGGGCTGGCGAATTTCGCGCAGGACAACCTCGCGTGCGGGGTGGTTCGGTGCGTTGTCCATGTAGGACTGCACGAAACCCGGTTCCGCCACGGCCAGAACACCGTCCAGCCGGTCGATGCTTGGGTCCTGCTGGACCATCGTCGTTTCCAGGACCAGCGTGATGCGGTCGACGCGAAGGATTTCGGCAACTTCCGTACCCAGCACGCGCAGAAAGTCCTCGAATTCCGTCGGCTCGAGCAGGCGCAGGATGGCGCGGTGAACCTGGTTGGTTCCGGCGAGGTTCTCGTAGGCAGCTGCGATGACCGAGCGGTGAGTGTCCTCCAGCCGGTCCAGCCGTGCCTCAAGCCGTTGCATGGCGATGCCGCGCAGGTCGATGATGTTGTCTCCGCGGGCGCGTTCGTTTGCGGCGACCAGCGCCTGCATCAAATCCTTGTCGTCCAGCACGGCGTCCGGCTCGGCCAGAATCGCGGCGCGGAGGTTGTCCTCGAGTTTGGGATTGCTGCTCATATCCTGTCCGGTCTTTTTTTGTTAGGGGCGTTATAGCACGGGTGCCCGGAAATACCTTGGGAAAAATGCACGTTTAGGTGGATTAGGCGCCGTGTGTGGGGGCGTGGCTCCCGCCTGCAGGCTTCTGATCAAAGATCAGGCCCACTGCAGTTGGGCCAGGCGCGGCCCCGGGCGGGCCGCGCGGTTGTACTTGGGATCAATGGATCACAGAATCTTCTGGCCGGTCTTGGCCCAATCCGACAGGAAGGCCTCGAGCCCCTTGTCAGTCAGCGGATGATCAGCCAGCTTCTTGATCACGGCAGGCGGGGCGGTGATCACGTCGGCGCCGATGCGGGCGCTGTCGGCCACATGGTTCACGCTACGGATCGAGGCGGCGAGGATTTCGGTTTCGAACCCGTAGTTGTCATAGACCTGACGGATGTCTGCGATCAGGTCCATGCCGTCGAGGTTGATGTCGTCCAGACGTCCGATGAAGGGCGAGATGAAGGTCGCGCCCGCCTTGGCCGCCAGAAGCGCCTGGTTGACCGAGAAGCACAGGGTGACGTTGACCATCTGGCCTTCGTCGCTGAGCGTCTTGCAGGTTTTCAGACCGGCCCAGGTCAGCGGCACCTTGACGGCGATGTTCGGTGCGATCTGCGCCAGCTTGCGGCCTTCGGCGATCATGTCCTCGGCTTCGGTGGCGACGACTTCGGCGGAAACCGGGCCATCGACCAGGTCGCAGATTTCCTTGGTCACCTCCAGAATGTCGCGACCCGATTTCAGGATCAGCGAGGGGTTGGTGGTGACACCGTCCACCATGCCCAGGTCGTTCAATTCGGCGATGGCGTCGATTTCGGCTGTGTCTACGAAGAATTTCATCGGGGCAGTCCTTTGATGGGTTGGCCTTGCTCGCGGATGCCTTTACCTCAAAGAGACCCGTGCTGAAACCCCTGCTGAAGAAAGGCGCGCATTGAGCGACCCGGTGCATTTCGACCAAGGTGAGCTGGTGGCGGTTCTGACGACCCAGCCGCTGGACCGGACGTTGGATTACAAGGCGCCCGAGGGGGGGTGTTTCCTGGGGGCCTTCGTTGAGGTGCCGCTGGGCCCGCGCAAGGTTCTGGGTGTGGTCTGGGGCGCGGGGCGCGGAGATTTCGACCGCAGCAAGATCCGTTCGGTCATACGGGTGCTGGACGTGGCGCCCATGCGCGAAGAGATGCGCCTGTTCCTGCAGCGCGCGGCCGATTACACGCTGACGCCGATGCCGGCCATGCTGCGGCTGGCCACCCGCGCGCCCGGTCTGGGCGACCCGCTGTCGATGCGCAAGATCTATCGGCTGGGCAGCGGCATGCCCGACCGCATGACCGATGCCCGGGCCCGGGTGCTGGAGGTGCTGCGTGAGTATGGCGGGCTGGCCTTTACCCTGAAGGAACTGGCCGAGATGGCCGGGGTCACCTCGTCGGTCGTCAAAGGGTTGGTCAAGCAGGGCGCCGTGCGCGAGGAGGACAGCCCGCGCGACCTGCCTTATCCGCATCTGGACCCGGACCGGCCGGGCAAGGCGCTGACCCCAGACCAGACTGCTGCCGCCGACACGTTGCGCGCGGCGCTGCGCAGCGGCGCCTATGGCACCACGCTGCTGAAGGGCGTGACCGGGTCGGGCAAGACCGAGGTTTACCTTGAAGCGGTGGCCGAAGCACTGCGCATGGGCCGGCAGGCGCTGGTGCTACTGCCCGAGATCGCGCTGACCGCCGAGTTTCTGACACGGGTCGAGGAGCGGTTCGGCGCGCGCCCGGCCGAATGGCATTCCGGTGCCACGATGACTGAACGCCGCCGGGTCTGGCGCATGGTCGGGCAGGGCGATGCGCAGATGGTGGTGGGCGCGCGGTCGGCGCTGTTTCTGCCGTTCCGCGATCTGGGCCTGATCGTGGTGGATGAGGAACACGACACCTCGTACAAGCAGGAAGACGGCGTGCATTACAATGCGCGCGACATGGCGGTGCTGCGGGCGGCGATCTGCGGGTCGCGCGTGATCTTGGCCAGTGCCACGCCGTCGCTGGAAAGCTGGGCCAATGCCGAGGCCGGCAAGTACGACCGGCTGGACCTGACCGCGCGCTTTGGGGCGGCGGTGCTGCCGGACATGAAGACCATCGACATGCGTGCCGAGAAGATGCAGCCGGGCACCTGGATTTCCCCCAGTCTGCGCCAAGCGGTGCAGGCGCGGATCGAGAAGGGCGAACAGTCGCTGCTGTTCATCAACCGCCGGGGATATGCGCCGGTGACGCTGTGCCGGGCCTGCGGCGAACAGATCGCCTGCGACCACTGCGATGCGCGCATGGTCGAACACCGGTTCCTCAAACGTCTGATGTGCCACCAGTGCGGCGAGACCAAGCCCATGCCCGAAGCCTGCCCCGCCTGCGGGGTCGAGGGCAAGCTGGCCCCGGTCGGCCCCGGCATCGAACGTCTGGCCGAAGAGGCCGAGGCGACCTTTCCCGACCCCCGCATCGCCATGCTCAGTTCCGACCTGTTCGGCTCGGCCCGGGCGCTGAAGGCCAAGATCGAAGAGATTGCCGAGGGTGACGCAGATATCGTCATCGGCACGCAGCTGGTGGCCAAGGGGCACAATTTCCCGAACCTGACGCTGGTCGGGGTGATCGACTCGGATCTGGGCCTGCACGGGTCCGACCTGCGCGCTGCCGAGCGGACCTTTCAACTGATGCGGCAGGTGGCGGGCCGGGCCGGGCGGGCCGACAAGCCGGGGACGGCGCTGCTGCAGACTTTTCAGCCCGAACACCCGGTGATCCGCGCGATCCTGTCGGGGGATGAGGAAGGGTTCTGGCGTGCCGAGGCCGCCGGGCGTCAGGCGGCCGGGGTGCCGCCTTATGGCCGGATGGCGGGGATCGTGCTGTCCGGCCCCGAGGTCGGGCCCGTCTTTGACATCGGCAACGTATTGGCGCGCAATGACGCGCCGCTGCGGCAGATCGGGGCACAGGTCTTTGGGCCTGCCCCGGCACCGATTGCCCGTATCCGCGGGCGGCACCGGGTAAGGCTGCTGGTCAAGGCGCCCAAGGGGGCACCGATCCAGGACGCCATCGCCCGCTGGATCGCACCTCTGCGCCTGAAGGGCGACATCCGCCTGACCGTCGATATCGACCCGCAGAGCTTCTACTGACTCTGCATCAGCGCAGACCCCATGTGCACGGGGGATTTCCTCTCGCCAGCCGGGCGGATTGGGCGTAGAGAACTCTCATGCTGAAACCGATGCCCCTGTCCCAGGCCCAGAGCCTGCCGTTCTGGCGCCGCCCCGTCACGTTGCTGTTCGTGATGGCGCTGACCATGCCGATCGCCTTCAACGCATGGAGCGCACTGCTGAACAACTTCGTGATCGAAGTCGCGGATTTCGACGGGGCAGACATCGGCCTGCTACACACGGTGCGAGAAATCCCGGGCTTTCTGGCCGTGGGCGTGATCGCGGTGATAATTTTCGTGCGCGAGCAGGTGCTGGCCATGATTTCGCTGATGCTGCTGGGCGTCGCCACGGCGGTGACGGCCTGGTTTCCCAGCCTCGGCGGGCTGCTGTTCGTGACCCTGTTCAGCTCGATCGGGTTTCATTACTACGAAACGGTGAATCAGTCGCTTCAGCTGCAATGGCTGCCCAAGGACCGCGCCCCGCAGGTGCTGGGCTGGCTGGTGGCGATGGGGTCGGCCTCGACGCTGGTAGTCTATGGGCTGATCGTGCTGACGTGGGATCGGTTCGATCTGTCCTACAACACGGTCTTCATGGCGGCTGGTGGGCTGACCGCGGTACTCGCACTGTTCTGCCTGATCGCCTATCCGCAATTCGATGCGCCGACACCGCAGACCAAGAAGATCGTGCTGCGCCGCCGCTACTGGCTGTATTACGCGCTGCAGTTCATGGCGGGCGCGCGGCGGCAGATCTTTGTCGTGTTCGCCGGGTTCATGATGGTCGAGCGCTTCGGCTTCGAAGTGCATCACTTGACCAGCCTGTACCTCATCAACCTGATAATCAACATGGCCGCCGCCCCTTTGCTGGGCAAGGCCGTCGCGGTGTTTGGCGAGCGGCGTACTCTGATCTTCGAGTATCTGGGCCTTGCCATCGTATTTGCGGCGTATGGCGGCATCTACTGGTTTGGCTGGGGCGTGCTGCTGGCGGCCATTCTCTACGTCATCGACCACGTGCTGTTCGCGCTGGCTCTGGCGCTCAAGACCTATTTCCAGAAAATCGCCGATCCGGCCGATATTGCCCCCACCGCGGCAGTGGCCTTTACCATCAACCACATCGCGGCGGTGTTTCTGCCGGCGCTTCTGGGGCTGCTGTGGGTCGTGTCGCCGGGGACGGTGTTCGGCCTGGCGGCGGGTATGGCGCTGATCTCTCTGGCGCTGTCGCTTCTGATCCCGCGCCACCCCGAACCGGGGAACGAGACCATCTTTTCGAAATACGCGCCCGCACCGGCCGAATGACACGCGCGACGCTTGACCTCGGCGGCTGACGGCCCTAGGCGCAAAGGCGGTTTCTGCAGGAGGTTCCCATGCCCACATTCACCGCCCTGACCACCCTGAAAGGCAAAGCCGCGGCCGACAGCCTGGGCGAAGCGATGGAGCGTCTGGAGCCCGAACCCACCGGCGTGGGTGTCTTCGAGGTCGAGGACGGCTCGGGCCTGTGGGAGGTCGGCGGCTATTTCACCGAAAGCCCCGACGAGGCCGCCCTGGCCCTGCTGGCGGCGGCCTTCGAGGCCAAGCCCTTCGTGGTGTCGGAGTTGCCGGAAACCGATTGGGTTGCCCATGTCCGGCGCGAGCTGGCTCCGGTCGAGGCCGGGCGGTTTTTCGTCTATGGCAGCCACGATGCCGACAAGCTGCCCGAGGGGCGTATTCCGCTGCTGATCGAGGCGGCGATGGCCTTTGGCACTGGGCACCACGGAACGACGCTGGGGTGTCTGCGGGCGCTGGACAAGCTGATTGAGACTGGGTTCGAGGCCAGCAAGGTCGCCGATATCGGCTGCGGTACGGCGGTGTTGGCGATGGCGGCGGCGCGGGTCTGGGACGGTGACATTCTGGCCAGCGACATTGATCAGGTCGCCGTCGACGTAGCCGAGGCCAACCTGAAGGCCAACGGCATGGCCGGGGCCGTCCGTTGTGTCGAGGCTGCCGGATTTGACCATCCTGACCTCCAGGCGGCGGCGCCTTACGATCTGATTTTCGCCAACATTCTGAAGGGACCGTTGGTGGCCCTTGCCCCGGAAATCGCGCAGAATCTGCGCGGAGGCGGACATGCGATCCTGTCGGGAATCCTCAACGAGCAGGCCGACGAAGTGGAATCAGTTTATTCACGAAACGGGTTCAATACGATGGATCGGTCAATGATTGGTGAATGGACGACGCTAGTCTTAACCAAACAGGGCGCAAATTAGACCATTTGCAGGAGTTTTGTGGATTTTTGCCACGGTTTTGACGCATTCTCTTTCTACCGTCATCCAATGAATTTGGGGGGCGGTTTTTGGAGGCTGCCATGACAGGAAAACAACTTGAATTCGATCAGCGCGTTCATCGGCTGACAAAGAAACACAACAAGATGAGCCGTGGCTATCGCGCGACCATGCGCAAAGATGGTCTGGTCGTCATGAAACCCCAGCGGGTACGCTCGGCGGTTCCGGCCAAGGTTCTGTTGCTGTGCCTGTGCGGATTTTTTGCTTTCAAAGCGTTCCTGCTGTCCAATCTCGGTCCGACCGGATACCAATATCGGGTGGATGCCCTGAACGAAGGGACATCGGTTGAACAGGCGGGCGCGTGGATCATGCAGATCGATCCATTGTCGCAGGCCCTTTCGACACAGCTGAACAAGATTCTCTACTGAACTCTCTCTCCTAAAGAGCCTTCAAAAGACAAAAACACCGCGTACCTTTCGGTCCGCGGTGTTTCTGTGCTGCCCCGAGGGAGGATAGGGGCGAGAGTGGGTGGTTTCAGTACAGACGGCGGCGGCCCGCAGCGACTTCGTCGATGTCACCGCGGCACAGGCCGATATCTTCCAGTTCACGGTTGCTCAGACCGTTCAATGCGTTGCGCGTCACGCGTGCGTCGTTCCAGGCGACAACGGCGTTCACGACGGATGCCAGAAAGGCGCCGATACGGCCGACAAGGCCAAACGAGCCAATCGAGGCGCGGGTTGTGTCAATTGCAGCCATATCCTGCTTCCTTCTGTTCAGTGTTGACGTTTGAATGTCGAATTCTCGGGCCAGTTAGTGATGTCGGATTGACCTTGCAAGTGCTGAAACTGCATGTGTCCTATGCAGTTTTTGCAATGCTTCGAAAATGATGAAAGTCCCTTAAATTATTGGTGAAAACTGCTTTGGGAATGTGTCGGTTTCAGACTTTCTAGGGTCGCAATGCGTCCGAGTTGTCGCGGACGGAACAGGCGTGTCGCATTTGGGTGCCGGATCAATTTTCTTGGAAAATGTTCACGCTTCGTGCTAATCGAGAGAAAAGACAATGAAAACCCGAGCAGGCCGAGGCACAACATGCGAATTCTGGGCATTGATCCGGGGCTGCGAACCCTGGGGTGGGGCGTCATCGAATCACATGGCAGCCGACTGAGCCATGTTGCCAACGGCCTGTGCAAATCCGACGGGGATGATCTGGGCGAGCGGCTTTTGTCGCTGCACAACCAGATCGTCGAGGTGATCGCCGAACATCAGCCCGACCAGGCAGCCATCGAACAGACCTTTGTCAACAAGGACGGCGCCGGGACGCTGAAGCTGGGTCAGGCGCGCGGAGTGGCGTTGCTGACCTTGGCGCAGGCTGGGTTGCCGGTGGGCGAATACGCGCCCAACCGGGTCAAGAAAACCGTGGTGGGCGTGGGGCACGCCGAGAAGGAACAGATTCTGCACATGGTCAAACTTCAACTGCCGGGATGCCAGCCCAAGGGGGCCGACGCCGCGGATGCGCTGGCGATCGCGATCTGTCATGCGTTCTACGGTGCGACACCGCAGGCGCGCATCAAGCAGGTGGCCACATGATCGGCAAACTGACCGGACGCATCGACTACCGCGCGGCGGATCACCTTCTGATCGACGTGCGCGGGGTCGGCTACATCGTCTATTGCTCGGACCGCACCATGGCGGCCCTGCCTGGGGTGGGCGAGGCGGTCTCGCTGTACACCGATCTGGTGGTGCGCGAGGACCTGATGCAGCTTTATGGCTTTCTGTCTTTGGTCGAGAAAGAGTGGCATCGGCTGCTCTGCTCGGTTCAAGGGGTAGGGGCCAAGGTGTCTCTGGCCATACTGGGCGCGCTGGGGCCGGACGGGGTCAGCCGGGCCATCGCGCTGGGCGATTGGGGCGCGGTAAAGGCGGCCAAAGGCGTCGGGCCCAAGACCGCGCAGCGCATCGTGCTGGACCTGAAAGACAAGGCGCCCGGCGTCATGGCGATGGGCGGCTCGGTGACCGAGGCGATGGACGGCCCCGTGGCCGAGGTGGATGAACCCGCAGACCCGGCGCCGGCCCCGGTGCGGGGCCCGAAACCCGGCGCGGGTGCGGCATCGGCGGGTGCTTTGTCGGCGCTGACAAACCTGGGCTATGGCCCGTCCGAGGCCGCATCGGCCGTGGCCGAGGCCGCCGCCAACCTGCCCGATGCCGGCGAGGCCGAATTGATCCGCGCGGCGTTGAAACTGCTGGCTCCGAAAGGCTGAATGAATGGTTGATGCCGACCCGACCCTGCGCCCGCAGCCTCTGCCCGAGGACAACGACCGCGCCTTGCGCCCGCAGGGGCTGGACGAATTCATCGGCCAGGCCGAGGCGCGGGCCAATCTGCGCATCTTCATCCAGTCGGCCCGCCAGCGGAACGAGGCGATGGACCACACGCTGTTCCACGGCCCTCCGGGCTTGGGCAAGACGACGCTGGCGCAGATCATGGCGCGCGAGCTTGGGGTGAACTTCCGCATGACCTCGGGGCCGGTTCTGGCCAAGGCCGGGGATCTCGCGGCGATCCTGACCAACCTTGAAGAGCGCGACGTGCTGTTCATCGACGAGATTCACCGCCTGAATCCGGCAGTCGAAGAGGTGCTGTATCCGGCGATGGAGGATTTCGAGCTGGATCTGGTGATCGGCGAGGGCCCCGCGGCCCGTACCGTGCGGATCGAACTGCAGCCCTTTACCCTGGTCGGGGCGACCACACGGATGGGCCTGCTGACCACCCCGCTGCGCGACCGGTTCGGCATTCCCACCCGGCTGCAATTCTACACCGTGGACGAACTGCATGAGATCGTCACCCGCAACGCCCGCAAGCTGGGCGCGCCGGCCGATGACGACGGTGCGCGCGAGATCGCGCGCCGGTCGCGGGGCACTCCCCGTATCGCCGGGCGGCTGCTGCGGCGGGTCGTGGATTTCGCCATCGTCGAGGGCGACGGCCGCATCACGCGCGAATTGGCCGATGGCGCGCTGACGCGGTTGGGCGTCGATAATCTGGGCTTGGACGGCGCCGACCGCCGCTATCTGAAACTGATCGCCGAAAATTATGGCGGTGGCCCGGTAGGGATCGAGACCTTGTCGGCCGCCTTGTCCGAGAGCCGCGACTCGCTGGAGGAAGTGATCGAGCCCTATCTGCTGCAACAGGGCCTGATCCAACGCACGCCGCGCGGCCGGATGCTGGCGCAGAAGGCCTGGACGCATTTGGGCATGGCCGCGCCCAAGGGACAGAGCGACCTGTTTGGCTGACGACTGTAGATCAGCCTTTACGCTCGCGGATTTTCACCAGCATCTCGTACTCGGGTTCGAAATGAGGACGGAATGCGGCCAATTCTTCCGCAGACAGCTTTTTGCGTGACAACGACCTGTTTTCGTGGCGCATAGGCAAGTCCACCGAGAACAACGCCTGGGCGCTTTCAAGCAAATTGCCGAGTTCGTGAAAGAAACCGACTTGATCTAGAGAGGACACAGCCTCGACAGCCTCGTCCACGTCGAAGTTTTCGCTGAACATAAGAAGCTGACGCAGCAGGTGATCGCGGTCAGCGGATGCGATGAAATCGGCAAAGTCGCCCTTCGCCCAATCGCCTTCGGATGCCAGGCAGGGGTGATCGACGCCGTTTTCAATATACCCTTTCAGCATCAAAAAGTGGCTGTAGGCCCGCTCGACCGGATCGCGGAACACAGTAAATGTGCAGGTCTTGGCAGGCACCTTTAGTGAATGGAACGGCGAATGTGAAAACGCGTAGGCAAAGCTGCCCGCCTTTATCAGCCGCTCGTTCCAGCCGACCGCAGGTCCGATCTCGCCGGCAATTCGGTGTTTGGGGGCGCCCGCAAGAGCTTTCACTGTCACACGCTTGCCGGCGAACGCCGACAGGAACGCCGCATTCACCGAAGAGCCGGCTGTTTTTCTGATGTGATAATGGTAGACGCGGTCAAATTCAGGAGTTAGCCGTCCTTTGTGCTGTGGCGGATTTCTTCTGATCCAGGAAAGCATTGGGTCGATGTTTCGTCCTTGTCAGAGATGGCCGAGACCGTCTGTTCTGGTAGTGTCGGTAACGCCTGGCAACATGGCGTTTGTCGTGGGCATATCTTTGTTTGCGACAGTAAACAACGGCCCCGAGACTGAAAAAAGAGGGAATTGCCAATGACGCCTGAGGGTGTTGCCGAGTTGTTTTGCCGCGCGGACGGGAACTATCTTTTCGCACGTTGGGGACGGCCCATCGTGCCGATCGTATTTGGTGTGGAAGACAAGACGCTAGCAACGGTCAAAGGCGCGTTCGAGGCGGTCGTGGCACTGGCCGGCCATAAGATGGCCGAGACCGACCCCGAGTTGGGCGCCAACTGCATGGTGTTCTTTTTTCGCGATTGGGCCGAGCTGCTTGAAGTGCCTGACCTTGACCGGCTGATCCCGGACCTCGCGCCACTGGTCGAGCGGCTCGATGCTGGCGGAGCCAACCAGTATCGAGCCTTCAGGTTCGATCCGGACGGCGCGATCCGTGCTGCGTTTGTCTTTGTGAGGATGGACAGTGAGCTGTCGAAAGTTTCGGCCGAAACGCTGGCGTTGTCGCAGGTCGTTCAGACCATTCTTTTGTGGTCGGATACAGCCTTCCGAGAGCGCTCGCCCCTGGCCGTGGCGGGAGACACGACGATCCTGCGGCCCGACATTGCCGCGCTGATCCGTGCAGCCTATGATCCGGTTTTGCCGGCGGTGGCGCGGGACCCGTCCCATGCGCTGCGGCTGTTCGCACGCATGGAGCCGACGCAATGAAGCATGTCTTTCCCGTCCGGGTCTATTACGAGGACACCGACATGGGGGGCGTGGTCTATCACGCCAACTATTTGCGCTATATCGAGCGCGCCCGGTCGGATTGGGTGCGCAACCTGGGCAATGACCAGAACGCAATGCGCGAGGCTGGTATCATCTGGGTCGTGCGAAGGGTCGAGGCCGACTATCTGGCGTCTGCGCGGTTCGACGACGAGTTGCTGGTCGAAACCGAGGTCGTCGCGATTTCCGGCGTGCGACTGACCATGGCTCAACTCATCCGGCGCGGCGAGACCGAAGTCTTCCGCGCGACCGTGACGGCCGTTTGCGTCAATCAGGATGGCCGGCCGATCCGGCTCCCGGCAGAGATTCGCGCATTGCTGTAACAATTTGCTCAGCCCCTGTGGTTCTGTTGGCAATTTGCCCCTAACTACGCTAGCGTTTGGCAAAACAAGGCCAATCAACGGCTGTCAGGCAAAACAAAGAGCAGGTTCATGGAAGCTGAAACGCTGGCGCTGGCGCAGGAGATCGATTTCTCCATGTGGGGGCTGTTCGCCCGTGCGACATTCATCGTGAAAGTGGTGATGCTGATCCTTGTGGTCGCATCCTTCTGGTCATGGTCGATCATCATTCAAAAGCTCATCACCTATCGCAGCGCGCGACGCGAAGCGCAGGTGTTCGACGAGGCGTTCTGGTCGGGCAACCCGCTGGACGAGTTGTTTGAACAGATCGGAACGCAGCCGGATGGCAGTTCCGAAAAGATCTTCGCAGCCGGCATGATCGAGTGGCGCCGCTCGCACCGCGCCGACGGTGGACTCATAGCCGGCGCACAGGCCCGGATCGATCGTTCGATGGATGTGGCCATCGCAAAAGAGGCCGAAGGCTTGCAAAAAGGGCTTTCGATCCTTGCGACCGTGGGTTCGACCGCGCCGTTCATCGGCCTGTTCGGTACGGTTTGGGGCATCATGAACGCCTTCATCGAAATCGCCGAACAGCAGAACACAAACCTGGCCGTCGTGGCGCCGGGCATCGCCGAAGCTTTGCTGGCGACCGGGCTTGGCCTGCTGGCCGCAATTCCGGCCGTGATCTTCTACAACAAACTTAGCGCGGACAGCGATCACATCGTTGGCGGATACGAGGCTTTTGCCGACGAATTCGCAACCATTCTGTCCCGCCAGTTGGACAGCTGACATGGGTGCGGCGATCCAGCAATCGTCTGGCGGCAACGGACGACGCCGAGGGCGGCGGCGCGGGCGTGCGCAGCCGATGGGTGAAATCAACGTCACACCCTTTGTCGACGTGATGCTGGTGCTGCTGATCATCTTCATGGTCGCGGCTCCGCTGATGACCGTGGGGGTCGAGGTTGATCTGCCCAAAACTGCCGCCAGCGCTCTGCCCGGCGACAACGAGGAACCGCTGACCGTCACGCTGACAGCCGAAGGGCGGGTTCAGATACAGACCACCGAGGTGTCCCGCGACGAGTTGATCGGTAAGCTGCGCGCCATTGCTGCCGAGCGCAGCAGCGACCGCGTCTACCTGCGGGCCGATGGCGCCATTCCTTATGCGCAGGTCATGCAGGTCATGGGTGCGTTGAATGCCGGCGGGTTTTCGAATGTGGGCCTTGTCACCGATACTGGCGGGCCGGCGCTGGACGCGGGCGGAGAGTGAGGCTGCGCGGTGGATACCGGCACCAAGATTTCGGCGATTGCCCATGTGACATTGATCGGATGGGCCCTGTTCGGCGGCACGTTCCGATCCGAGCCGCTGCCTTTTGCAGTGCAGGAGGTGTCGGTGGTTTCGGCTGAGCAATTCGCTGCCCTGACGGCGCAAAGCGATGCGCCCGAAGTTCCGACGCCCCCCAACGCATTGGAAGACCCGATCGTGCAACCCCCGGCACCCGAAGTGCCGGAGCCGTCGGTCGAAGAACAGCCGCGCCCCGAGCCGGTCACGCCACCTGAACCGGAGCCCGAGCCGCAACCCGAGGCAGTTGAGACTCCACCCGAACCCGACGTGATCGAGCAGCCTCCGGTACTGGATGAACCGGAACCCGAGGTTGCGGTTTTGCCGGCGCTGCCCGAGTCCCAGCCCCGCCCGGCGGACAAGGTGGCCCCCGAACCCATCGCTCCGCCGCCACTGGATGCAAAGCCGGACGATATCGAAACACCGGCGGTTTCGCTGGATGAAGGGGCTGAGATCCAGCAGGAGCAGCAAGACCAGACCGCGCCCGAGGAAGCCACGGACCAGATCGTGACCGAGGCGGAAGAGGCCAAGGACCTGTCGCCACAAAGCTCGCCGCGTCCCCGGGTTCGGCCCAATCGGCCCAAGCCCGCGGAAACCGAACAGACCGCGACCGCCGAGCCTGTCGAACAGGCTGCGGAACCCGACGAGGCCGCGATCAATGACGCGCTGGCCGAGGCCTTGGGCGGGGCGTCCGAGCCGTCCGGTCCGCCTCTCACCGGCGGTGAAAAGGATGCGATGCGTCTGGCTGTTTCGCGGTGCTGGAACGTGGGCTCGTTGTCGACCGATGCGCTCAAGACCGTTGTGGTGGTCGGTTTCTCGCTGAACCGCGACGGCTCGATCGTTCCCGGCAGCCTGCAGCTTCTGGACAGCTCCGGTGGCTCGGACGGGGCCGCAAAACAGGCATACGAGGCCGCCCGGCGTGCGATTTTGCGCTGTGGAGCAAAAGGATATGACCTTCCTGCTGACAAATACGAGCATTGGAAGGATATTGAGATCACCTTCAATCCCGAGAGGATGCGGATCAAATGATGAAACTTCTGACCAGCCTCTTCGTTGGCCTGACCCTTCTGTCGGCCCCCGTGTCTGCGCAAACCGGCCCACTTCGGCTGGAATTGGATGAAGGCATCATCGAACCTTTGCCATTTGCGGTGCCCAGCTTTGTACCGGACAGTCCGGCGGCCAGCCAGTTTGCGGCCGACATCAGCCGCGTCATCGCCGAGGACCTCACCGGAACCGGCCTGTTCCGTGAGATTTCGCCGGATGCATTCATCAGCCGTGTCAGCAGTTTCGAAGCGCCGGTCCAATTTGCGGATTGGAAGGCGATCAATGCCGATGCGCTGGTCACCGGCGCGGTGAATGTCTCGGGCAATACCCTGTCCGTCCGGTTCCGGGTCTGGGATGTATTCTCGGGTCAGGAATTGGGCAACGGCCTGCAATTTGCTGGTACAACCGAGGGCTGGCGCCGAATGGCGCACAAGGTGGCTGATCAGGTCTACAGCCGCATCACCGGTGAAGGAGGCTATTTCGACAGCCGAGTGGCTTTTGTCTCGGAAACCGGCCCAAAGGATCAGCGCCGCAAGCGGCTGGCCATCATGGATTATGACGGGGCGAATGTTCAGTACCTGACCGACAGTGCCGCGATCGTTCTGGCCCCGCGCTTTTCGCCAACGGGCGACCGGTTGCTCTACACTAGCTATGAAAGCGGCCGTCCGCGGATCTACGTTCTGGATGTTGGCCGGGTCAAGCGGCAGGAATTGCAGACTCAGGAAGGTACGATGAGTTTCTCGCCGCGCTTTTCGCCTGATGGACGCTCGATCGTCTACTCGCTGACGCAGGGCGGCAATACGGATCTGTGGAAAATGGATCTGGCATCCGGGCAAAGCGTGCGCCTGACCAATACGCCCGCAATTGAAACCGCGCCCAGCTATTCGCCTGACGGATCGCGGATCGTCTTCGAGAGCGACCGGTCAGGCAGCCCTCAGTTGTATATCATGCCGGCAAATGGCGGTGAGGCGACCCGCATCAGCTTTGGCCAAGGGCGCTATGGGACGCCCGTCTGGTCACCACGCGGAGATCTGGTGGCCTTTACCAAGCAGAACAAGGGCCGGTTCCATATCGGCGTGATGCGACTGGACGGTAGCGAGGAGCGGCTGTTGACCGCCTCGTTCCTGGACGAGGGGCCCACATGGTCGCCCAATGGCCGGGTCATAATGTTTGCGCGGGAAACCCAGGGCGCCAGCGGGCGTTCGACCCTGTACTCGGTCGACATTTCGGGCCGAAACCTGCGCCCCGTACGCACCCCGGACGGTGGCAGTGACCCGTCCTGGGGGCCACTGTTGAATTAAGAGACCGCCGGTCGCGCCGAAGTTCACAAGGCAGGCTGGCTGTGATAGACAGACGTCAATAAACAAACGGGACAAGAGGCAACAGAAATGAACGTATTGAGCAAGTTTGCGGCTCTGGGCGCGCTGGCGCTGGTGGCCGCATGTACCAACAACGATCCCTCGGCTTTGGGCGGTGGCGCCGGCGGCAACGGCGCAATCGTCCCGGGTTCTCCCAGCGACCCACGTTCGCCCGCCTATTTCCAGCAGGCGATCGGTGACCGGGTCCTGTTTGCCGTGGATCAGTCCACGCTCTCGCCCGAGGCGCAGACGATCCTTCAGGGGCAGGCCCAGTGGCTGTTGGCCAATACCGACTACGTCGCCACGATCGAAGGTCACGCGGATGAACAGGGCACGCGGGAATACAACCTTGCGCTGGGCGCCCGTCGGGCAAATGCGGCGCGTGAATACCTGATTTCCCGCGGTGTGGCCGGAAACCGTCTGCAGACGATCAGCTATGGCAAGGAGCGCCCGATCGAAATCTGCAGCACTGAGGAATGCTATTCCAAGAACCGCCGCGCGGTCACCGTGCTGACCGGTTCCACAACGGGGTAACAGGATGAGAATTGCGGGATTGGTTCTGGCGGCGGCTTTGACCCTTGCCAGCGGCGCGCAAGCGCAGGATCAGCAGACTCTGGCCGATATTCGCCAGGAGCTGACGGTGCTGCATGTCGAAATCCAACGGCTCAAGCGCGAGTTTTCCACGACAGGCTCGCCCGCGCCGAACCTGTCCGGCAGTTCGATTCTGGAACGCGTTGACGCCATTGAGGCCGAGTTGCAGAGGCTGACTCGGCAGACCGAGCAACTGAATCAGCGTGTTCAGAATGTCGTGACGGACGGAACCAACCGGATCGGAGATCTGGAATTCCGTCTCTGCGAACTGGAACCCGGTTGCGAGTTCACGGGCGAAGACACACCGACATTGGGTGGAGATAGCGACACAGCGGCCATCACCGCTCCGGTGACGACGCCCGGCGAGGCCGCCGGCGGCGACCAGGTCGAACTGGCCGTAGGTGAACAAGCCGATTTTGATGCCGCGTCGCAAGCCCTTGCGGACGGAGATTTCCAGACGGCGGCCGATCTTTTTGCGAAATTTGACAGCGCGTATCCCGGCAGCCCGCTGGCCCCCGAAGCCAACCTGAGGCGAGGACAGGCCCTGGAAGGGCTGGGTGATACCCGCGAAGCGGCCCGGGCCTTCCTTGCCAGCTTTACCGGCGATTCCGAAGGGCCGGTGGCCCCCGAGGCGTTGTACGAACTTGGGGCAGCATTGGGTCGGTTGGGCCAGGTTGAGCAGGCTTGTATCACGCTTGGAGAAGTCGGCGTCCGGTTCCCGTCGTCGGCCTTTGTGGCCACGGCAACCGAGGAAATGGCGTCGCTGAGCTGTTCTTGAACTCACCAGCCGACATCCTTCCGGAGCGCGTCAGGGCGCTGTTGCCCGAAACGCTTCCGTCGCGACTGGGCGTGGCCGTGTCCGGTGGAAGCGACTCGCTTGCATTGCTGCATCTTTTGGTCCGGATCGCCCGGGATGAAGATGTTCGGCTGTTTGCGGCCACTGTCGATCACGGCCTGAGGCCGGATGCGGCCGCCGAGGCCGCCAGTGTTTCCGAGACATGTGCACATTTGGGCGTGTCCCATGTCACTCTGAAATGGACGGGATGGGACCGGTCGGGAAACCTGCAGGATCAGGCTCGGCAGGCGCGCTACGGTTTGCTGCGGGACTGGGCGGTGTCGCAGGACATTCCTGCGGTCGCTCTGGGCCATACCGCAGATGATCAGGCGGAAACCGTGTTGATGCGTCTAGGGCGCGCCGCTGGCGTGCGCGGATTGTCGGCCATGTCTTTCGCGCGCGAACTGGAGGGTGTCACGCTTTGGCGACCTTTGCTGGGCGAAATGCGCACCGCCTTGCGGGACTACCTACAGGCTGAGGGGGTGCGATGGATCGAAGACCCTTCGAATCAGGACTTGCGCTTTGACCGGATCAAGGCCCGCGAGGCGTTGGGCCATCTGTCCGGCTTGGGGATCACGGCTGAACGTTTGTCCCGCGTTGCCGCGAACCTCGGGCGTGCGAACCGGGCGCTTGAGCATTTTGCGCAGGAATCCGCCCGCCGTGTTGCGAAAGAGAAAGCCTGTGCGGTGCGTGTGGATCGCGCCGGTTTTGGCGCGCTGCCTGAAGAAATACAGCGCCGGCTTGTTGTCGGGATCCTCCAGCGGATCACGGGTCCGGGGTACCCGCCGCGGCAAAGCAAAGTCGAGCAGGTCGTACAGGCCGTTATTGCGGGACGTTCGTCGACGCTGAGCGGTTGTCAAATCCTGACGGACGGGAATAGTTCGTGGTTTTGCAGAGAGCTGACCGCCGTTTCGGCATGCGTGGCCCGACCGGCCGAACTCTGGGATGGGCGTTGGATCGCGACAGGGCCGGACACGCCCGGAGCACAGATCCGTGCGCTTGGCGAGACCGGGTTGCCACAAGTACCCGACTGGCGCGCGACAGGGGTGCCGCGCATGGTGCTGATGGCCACGCCCGCCGTTTGGCTGGGCGACCAAATCGTGTCCGCGCCATTTGCCGGTTTTTTGAACGGATGGACGTTTGAAATGGACCCGAAATTCCCCGAGCTTTCGGCTTCTTTTTTATCGCATTGAACCTGCTTCAATCATCTCTATTTTAAGAGGCAACCCGGCAGCGCCTCATCTGCCGATGTCTTTTGGGAGAATTTTCTTGGGCAACGCTCGCAATATAGCCTTCTGGGTCGTTCTCTTCCTGTTGATCCTTGCACTGTTCAATCTGTTCAGCGGACCGGGAGGAACCCTCCAGAGCAATGAAAAAACCTATTCGGATTTCGTAAGCGCCGTCGAAGCAGGCGACGTAAAAGGCGTGACGCTGGATGGTGAGCAGATCCGTTACACAACCAGTTCCGGCGGGAATTTCGTCACGATCAAGCCCGGTGATGCCGAAGTCACCAAGCTGCTGATCGAGAAAGACATCCCCGTGCGGGCGGAAAAGCAACAGCAATCGGGTTTCCAGTCTTTCCTGATCACGCTGCTGCCGTTCCTGCTGCTGATCGGTGTCTGGGTCTATTTCATGAACCGGATGCAGGGCGGTGGCAAAGGCGGTGCCATGGGCTTTGGCAAGTCCAAGGCCAAGATGCTGACCGAAAAGCACGGCCGCGTGACCTTTGACGACGTGGCGGGCATCGACGAGGCCAAGGAAGAGTTGGAAGAGATCGTCGAATTCCTGCGCAACCCGCAGAAATTCTCGCGCCTTGGCGGCAAGATCCCGAAAGGTGCGCTGCTGGTTGGCCCTCCGGGCACCGGCAAGACGCTGCTGGCCCGTGCGATTGCAGGCGAGGCCGGCGTTCCGTTCTTCACCATTTCCGGTTCGGACTTCGTGGAAATGTTCGTGGGTGTGGGCGCGTCCCGCGTGCGCGACATGTTCGAACAGGCCAAGAAGAACGCGCCCTGCATCGTGTTCATCGACGAGATCGACGCCGTTGGCCGCCATCGTGGTGCCGGATATGGCGGGGGCAACGACGAACGCGAACAGACCCTGAACCAGCTTCTGGTCGAGATGGACGGGTTCGAGGCAAACGAGGGCGTCATCATCCTGGCTGCAACCAACCGCAAGGACGTGCTCGACCCGGCGCTGCTGCGCCCGGGCCGCTTTGACCGTCAGGTGACCGTCGGCAACCCGGACATCAAAGGTCGCGAAAAGATTCTTGGCGTTCACGCCCGCAAGACGCCTTTGGGTCCGGATGTCGATCTGCGCATCATCGCGCGCGGCACACCCGGCTTCTCGGGGGCTGACCTTGCCAACCTTGTTAACGAAGCCGCGCTGATGGCCGCACGTGTCGGTCGGCGCTTTGTCACCATGGAAGACTTCGAGAACGCCAAGGACAAGGTGATGATGGGGGCCGAGCGCCGCTCGATGGTGCTGACCCAGGACCAGAAGGAAAAGACCGCCTATCACGAGGCCGGCCATGCCGTGGTCGGCATGACCCTGCCGTTGTGCGATCCGGTCTACAAGGCCACGATCATCCCGCGCGGCGGCGCGCTGGGCATGGTGGTAAGCCTGCCTGAAATGGACCAGCTGAACTATCACAGGGACGAATGTGAGCAGAAGCTGGCCATGACCATGGCGGGCAAGGCGGCCGAGGTCATCAAATACGGTGAAGACCACGTCTCGAACGGCCCGGCCGGCGACATCATGCAGGCCAGCCAATTGGCGCGGGCCATGGTGATGCGTTGGGGCATGTCCGACAAGGTCGGCAACATCGACTATGCCGAGGCGCATGAAGGCTATCAGGGCAACACGGCCGGGTTCTCGGTTTCGGCCCATACCAAGGAACTGATCGAGGAAGAGGTCAAACGGCTGATCCAGCAGGGATATGACCGCGCCCATCAGATCCTGACCGAACACAAGGAAGAATGGGAGCGTCTGGCTCAGGGTCTGCTTGAATACGAAACTCTGACGGGTGACGAAATCAAGCGCGTCATGAATGGCGAACCGCCGAATGAGAGTGACGACGAAAGCGACAAGTCCGATCACGGCAATGCCGCGAGCGTGACGGCGATTCCCAAGACCAAGGTCAAGAAGACCCCGCCCGAGGGCGGGATGGAGCCTGAACCTTCGGCATGACGCAAGAGACCCGGCCCCAGAGCCGGGTCTTTTCTTTTCGGCCTTTTCATCAGGGCAGCGAGCGTTAGGCTGCAGCGAACTTTGATCCGCTGTCGAAAGGAAATGGCATGCCTGTCCTGCGTGAAACCGAATTCAAGGCCCGGGTCGTCTGGTTGGGCCACGTTCCCGCCGGGCAATCCCTGCGGGCTCAGCCGGTGCCGCAGCTCGACCTTGGGTTCTCGGGCGACATTGGCGCGCGTCATGAAGGACTCAATCGACCATCCTGCGTGCGGGTCAAGAACCTGTACCCGGAAGGCACCGAAATCCGTAACGTGCGACAGCTGACGATCCTGGCTGCCGAGGAAATGGCGGCCATTGCTTCTGACATGGGCGTGGACCGGCTGGATCCGGCCCTTTTGGGTGCAAGTATCGTTGTCGAGGGCATTCCGGATTTCACGCATGTTCCGCCCTCGTCTCGGCTGCAGGCGGATACGGGATTGACCCTGACCGTCGATATGGAGAACCGCCCTTGTGTCCTGCCCGGACGTGAAATCGAAGCAGAGTCACCGGGGCACGGCGCCCGCTTCAAACCGGCCGCACAGGGCCGGCGCGGGGTGACTGCTTGGATCGAACGGCCGGGGCTTCTGAGGCTCGGAGACAGTCTGACCCTTTACGTCCCCGATCAGCGCGCATGGAACCCAAAACAGACGGCGGTTTCCGATTAGATACGTCCGAACAAGTCCTACGCCGTTTCGCGGCCTGAAAATGTCGGAATCCACATCCATTCAAACCGTACACAACGGTATGGATTTGGCAGCACCGACGCGCGGCGTCGGTTTTGCACGGAATTCAATCAGGGATCTTGCCCAATGAGCTACAAATCCGACATTGAAATCGCTCGCGAGGCGAACAAGAAGCCAATCCAGGAGATTGGTGCAAAAATCGGCATCTCGAGCGACGACCTGCTGCCATACGGCCATGACAAGGCCAAGGTAAGCCAGAATTTCATCAACTCGGTCCAGGACCGCGAAGATGGCAAGCTGATCCTTGTGACTGCAATCAACCCGACGCCCGCGGGCGAGGGCAAGACCACCACAACCGTCGGTTTGGGTGATGGCCTGAACCGGATCGGCAAGAATGCGATGATCTGTATCCGCGAGGCCTCGCTTGGTCCGAACTTCGGCATGAAGGGGGGGGCCGCGGGCGGTGGCTATGCGCAGGTCGTTCCGATGGAAGAGATGAACCTGCACTTCACCGGTGACTTCCACGCCATCACCTCGGCCCACTCGCTGCTGTCGGCGATGATCGACAACCACATCTATTGGGGCAACGAGCTGGAAATCGATACCCGCCGCGTCGTTTGGCGCCGGGTCGTCGACATGAACGACCGCGCCCTGCGCCAGATCACGGCCTCTTTGGGGGGCGTGTCGAACGGTTTCCCGCGTGAAGCAGGTTTCGACATTACCGTTGCGTCCGAGGTCATGGCGATCCTGTGCCTGGCCAACGACCTGAAGGATCTTGAAAAGCGCCTGGGCGACATCATCGTGGCCTACCGCCGTGACAAGACCCCGGTTTATTGCCGCGACATCAAGGCCGAAGGCGCGATGACCGTTCTTCTGAAAGACGCGATGCAGCCCAACCTGGTGCAGACGCTGGAAAACAACCCGGCCTTCGTGCATGGCGGCCCGTTTGCCAACATCGCGCATGGCTGCAACTCGGTCATCGCGACCAAGACCGCGCTGAAGGTAGCCGACTATGTCGTGACCGAGGCCGGATTCGGGGCCGATCTGGGCGCGGAGAAGTTCATGAATATCAAGTGCCGCAAGGCAGGCATTGCGCCGTCGGCCGTGGTGCTGGTTGCAACGGTTCGCGCGATGAAGATGAATGGCGGCGTGGCCAAGGCCGATCTGGGCGCGGAAAACGTCGACGCGGTAAAGTCGGGCTGTGCCAACCTGGGCCGCCACATCGAAAACGTGAAATCCTTCGGCGTGCCGGTCGTCGTCGCGATCAACCACTTTGTCACCGATACCGATGCCGAGGTTCAGGCGGTCAAGGACTACTGCGCCGAGCATGGGGTTGAGGCGGTTCTGTCGCGGCATTGGGAACTGGGCTCGGAAGGATCTGCAGATCTGGCAAAAAAAGTCGTTGAACTGGCTGATGCCGGTACCGCGAATTTTGCGCCGATCTACCCCGACGAAATGTCCCTGTTCGAGAAGATCGAGACCATCGCCAAGCGCATCTACCGCGCCGACGAGGTTCTGGCCGATGCCAAGATCCGCAACCAGTTGAAGGAATGGGAAGCCGCCGGATACCGCAATCTGCCGGTCTGCATGGCCAAGACACAGTATTCCTTCTCGACCGATCCGTCGCTGCGCGGCGCGCCCACCGGCCACTCGGTTCCGGTGCGCGAGGTGCGCCTGTCGGCGGGTGCCGGCTTTATCGTGGTGGTCTGCGGTGAGATCATGACCATGCCCGGTCTGCCCCGCAAACCGGCGGCTGAGACAATCCGCCTCAACGACGAAGGGCAGATCGAGGGCTTGTTCTAAGCCGCTGAATAAGACATCTCGTGGTCCGGGGAATCCCCGGGCCATGAGGAGATTGCGATGCCCACTCTGACACTGCCGCAGGACTGTCATTCCATGCAGGAATTGCGGGTTCAGATCGACAAGCTGGACCGCCAACTGATCGAACTGTTGGCGACGCGCGCAACCTACATCGATCGCGCGTCCGAATTGAAACCGGGCGAGGGCCTGCCGGCCCGTATACCCGAGCGTGTCGAGGATGTGGTGCAAAAGGTGCGTTCAAACTCGGTTGAGGTGGGCATGGACCCCGATCTGACCGAAAGGCTTTGGCGCATCTTGATTGATTGGTCGATTGCGCGCGAGGAGAACGTGCTCGGCCCCGACTGAATGACCGGGCGCCCTTCGCGCCCGATCCGCTTTTTGAAAGAAGGGATCAAAGGATGGTAGCTCAAGTCATCGACGGCAAGGCCTTTGCGGCCAAGGTCCGCGCGCAAGTCGCCGACCAGGTTGCAAAACTCAAGGAAGAAAACGGCATCACCCCCGGTCTGGCAGTAGTCCTGGTCGGTGAAGATCCGGCCAGCCAGGTCTATGTCCGCTCCAAGGGCAAGATGACTGTCGAAGTGGGCATGAACTCATACGAGCACAAGCTGGATGTCGACACGTCCGAGGCAGATCTGCTGGCCTTGATCGAGAAGCTGAACAACGATCCCGCGGTGCATGGCATTCTGGTCCAGCTTCCGCTGCCCAAACATCTGAATGAGGACCTGGTAATCAACTCGATCGACCCGGCCAAGGATGTCGACGGGTTCCACATCTCGAACGTTGGTCTGTTGGGCACCGGTCAGAAGTCCATGGTTCCCTGCACGCCGTTGGGCTGCCTGATGATGTTGCGCGATCATCATGGCTCGTTGTCCGGCATGGATGCGGTGGTGATCGGCCGGTCGAACATCGTGGGTAAGCCGATGGCCCAATTATTGCTGGGCGACAGCTGCACCGTGACCATCGCGCACAGCCGTACCAAAGACTTGCCCGATGTCGTGCGTCGCGCCGATATCGTCGTGGCCGCGGTGGGCCGCCCCGAGATGGTACCTGGCGACTGGATCAAGGAGGGTGCCACCGTCATCGACGTTGGCATCAACCGGATCGAGCGTGATGGAAAAACCAAGCTGGTCGGCGACGTGGACTATGCAAGCGCGGCCGAGCGCGCAGGCGCTATTACACCGGTTCCCGGTGGTGTTGGTCCGATGACCATCGCCTGCCTGTTGGCCAACACTCTGACGGCTTGTTGCCGGTCGAACGGCCTGCCCGAGCCCGAAGGCCTGACGGCCTGACCACTGGCGGCCCTGGGGCGGAGCGTCCGCCCCGGGGCCAACGTGGGGATGAAACGACCCCCACTAGCACGCCGCAAACGTGTTTGATTGTCTGACATTTCGTGATAAGCTTGAGTTTCCAGCCGGTTACGAAGTGAATAAGTGGGCGTCTGAGGGACAAGGGCTGGGTCCCGAAAGGCTGCTCATTGATTTTGATATGTTGTCAAAACTGAGCCCATTCATTGCAGAATGCACGCCTCAGAGGGTGGTCGCCGGTATTCTGTTCGTCCCGTTGCTCGCCTATGCTTTTCCACCGTTCCGAGAAATGGATCTACCCTTTTCCGTACGTCTGGCGTTCTGGGCAGGAGTGATGATTCTGGCGGTTGTGGCAACGTGGGGGTCTCGGCAGTTGGTGAAGGATCGTCTGGACCATGTCGGACTGACGGTTCGGGACGTGGCGTTTGCCTTGGTGATCCTTGTATTGTTCACGCCTGCGTTGTGGATCCTGACGTGGATCCTGTGCGCTGCCAGTGGCCACGATGCCCCCGGTTTGCTGGCGGTTGGCACCTACGGTGCGCTGTTTAGCACAGGTCTGGTTCTGGTCAGCAAAGGCGAAGCCCCGCCTGAAAATGACGAAGTCATCAAAGCACCCCAACCCCGTTTGGTGAGCCGCCTGCCGGACGGGTTTCGTGGTGATATCCTGCGGCTTGCGGTCCGGGATCACTACGTTGATGTGGTGACCACCAGCGGAACCTATACGATCCGGTCGCGCTTTACTGACGCGATTGCTGAGATGGAGCCGATTTCGGGCCATTGTACCCACAGATCCCATTGGGTTACGGACGCGGCCATTCTGGAAATTCGGAAAAACAACGGCAAAACCTACCTGCGCCTTCGGAACGATGATCTGGTTCCCGTCAGCCGCAAATACAAACCCAAACTCGAAGAAGACGGTGTGATCTGAACCAGCTGTCGGCTAACGCGGCATCACCGTCAGCTGTGGCTGCGGGCCGGTCAGAATGGCACGGGCGTCCGGCTGCATCAACTGAGACAACGCGGTATCCGAGCTGCGCAGCCCTCCAGTATATGTCCCATAAGCCGGCATGATCACCCGACACCGGTCAAACAAAAATGCCGGGCGCGAGATCATGCGGCCCGGCGCATTGAGCCGGACCTTGGGGTGAAAATGCCCTGAAACTTCGCCTTGCGCGTCGGGTTCCGCAATATGGCGGAAGACCAGCACGTCTTGGCTCCACTCGGCCAGATGGGTGCCGCTCAGCGCGACGGGACCCGGATCATGGTTGCCCTCTATCCAGATCCACAGCCGCCCGGCCTGCAGCGCAGAAATCTCGAGCCGATCTGCATCGCTCAGCGTTTCCGAGGCTTCGAGATCATCGAAACTGTCCCCCAAGCATACCACCGTCTTGGCGCCGGTCGTGTCCAGATCGGCGGCCAGCCGGGACAGTGTCTCTCGGTTGTCATAAGGGGGAAGGGCCGGTCCGCCCCGCCGAACGATCCGAGATGACTTGCCCAAGTGCAGGTCCGAAACACAAAGAAGATCGTGCGCCGGCCACCAAAGCGCGCCCGATCCCATGGCGTGCAGCCGGGCACCCGCAAACGAAAATTCAAGGCTGTTCATGGTCCGTTCTTTGCCCGTCGGGCCGTGATTTGCAAGTCGTTTCTTCAGGCGGGTTCCAGGCCAGCGTCGCGCAACAGACGGGCGCTTTCTTCCGCCAGCAGCCGCTCTTCGGCCGCGCCCTTGACCGGAACCTTTCCCACCTCGAGCAGCAAGGGCGCCGCCAGTGGTGACACCCGGTCCAGCCGGATCAGGTCGATCCGGTCGCCGATGCGCGCGATCATGGCCTCGATCCGTCCGAAATCGACCAGCCCGCGCATGGCTTCTTCGCGGGTGATCTGCATCAGCAGGTGGTTGGGGTCGTATTTCTGCAGCGTGTCGTACAGGATGTCCGACGAAAAGGTCGCCTGCCGCCCGCTTTTGCGTTGGCCACCTGTGTTGCGCTCGATCAGCCCGGCGATGGTGGCCGAAGCGCGGAAGGTCCGTTTCATCACCGCGTTGCCCGCCAGCCAGTTGTCCAACCCGTCGCGCAGGGCCTCGATCTGGAACAGGGGGCTGGGATCGGTGACCGCGTCCAGTCCCCAGATCAGCGTGGCATAGTCGGTCGCGACAAAGCCCAGCGGGGCCAGCCCGGTTTCCTCCATACGTTTGGTCAGCAGCAGACCCAGCGTCTGTTGTGCGTTGCGTCCGGCAAAGCCGTAGACGCACAGGTTTTCGCGGCCGTCATTGGGAAAGCTCTCGATCAACAGCCGGTCACGCCCGGGCAGCCGCGACATCCGGCGCTGCAGTTCCAGCCATTCACCCGTATGTTCGGGCAGTTGCGGCCAGCCGGGCTGTGCGAACATCCGCAGGATGCGGTCGCTCAGCTGGGTCGAAGTGGCGAACTTGGTGCCCGAGAAGGTGGCGATCTTGGGCTTTTTGTCCGCACGGCGCGTGACCTCGACAACCGTTTCGCGCAGCCCTTCATAGCGCACGATCTGACCGCCGATCAGGAAGGTGTCGCCGGGGGTCAGCGATGCGGCAAAGGCCTCTTCGACCTCGCCCAAGGGTTTGCCGCCCCGGTTGCGTTTCAGCCGGACCTTCAGGGTATCGCTGTCCTGGATCGTGCCCAGGTTCATGCGGATGCGTTGCGCCGCGCGCGGGTCACGCAGCTGCCACAACCCGTCGGGGCGCTGTTGCAGGCGCTGCCAGCGGTCATAGGCCCGCAGCGCATAGCCACCAGTTGCGCAGAACTCCAGACAGGCATCGAAGGCCGCGCGGGACAGATCGGCATAGGGACCGGCCGAGGTGACCTCGGCATAAAGGGCATCGGCATCGAACGGTCCGGCGCAGGCCGCGATCAGGATGTGTTGGCACAAAGCGTCACGCGGGCCGGGGCCGCGCGGCTCGCCGTCCAGATCGTGCGCGCGCGCGGCCTCCAGCGCGGCGACGCATTCGACCACCTCGAACCTGTTGGCAGGCACCAGCAGGGCCTTGGACGGCGCGTTGTAGCGGTGGTTGGCCCGCCCGATCCGCTGGACCAGGCGCTTGACGTTTTTGGGGGCGCCGATCTGGATCACAAGGTCCACGTCGCCCCAATCGATTCCCAGATCAAGGCTGCCGGTGCAGACGATGGCGCGCAGGTCGCCACGGACCATTGCCGCCTCGACCCGTTCGCGCTGTTGCCGGTCGAGGCTGCCATGGTGGATGCCGATGGGCAGGCCTTCGTCATTGGCCAGCCACAGGTTGTGAAAGAAGATCTCGGCCTGAGCGCGGGTGTTGTGGAAAATCAGCGTCGTTTTGTGCCGCCGGACCTGCTCCAGCACCGCCGGAATGGCATAGGCCGCGCCGCCCCCGGCCCAAGGCGGCATTTCGGCCGTTTGAAGCATGGCGATATCGGGGTCGGGGCCGGGGTCGGCCAGAACGATGTCGCAAGGGTCGGGGTGGCGGGCCAGAAAGCGCGCGATGGCGTTCGGGTCCTCGACCGTCGCCGACAGGCCCACGCGCCGCAGATCGGGGCACAGGGTCTGAAGGCGGGCCAGGGCCAGCATCAACTGGTCGCCCCGCTTGCTTTCGGCCAGCGCGTGTATCTCGTCCACGATCACGCGCTGGACGCCTTGGAACATGCGCGGCGCGTCCTCGTAGGACGTCAGCAGCGCCAGGCTTTCCGGGGTCGTCAGCAGGATATGCGGCGGGTCGACGCGCTGGCGTTTCTTCTGGGTGGGGGTGGTATCGCCGGTGCGATCCTCGATCCGGATCGGCAAGCCCATCTCGTCGGCCGGGCCGCGCAGGTTGCGCTTGATGTCGGCGGCCAGCGCTTTGAGCGGCGAGACATAGATCGTGTGCAGCCCCGCGTGCCGCCCCTCGGCCAGTTCGATCAGCGAGGGCAGGAACCCGGCCATCGTCTTGCCGCCACCCGTGGGCGCGATCAACAGCGTCGCCGGGGCCCGCGCCCGGTCGATCATGGCCTGTTGATGCGGGTGGATGGACCAACCTCTGGCGGTAAACCAGGTGTCAATCCGGGCGGGAATCTGCGTCATATGCGCAGACTAGCCCGCCCGGTGACAAAGCGGAATGCGGTTTGGGCCCGTCTTACTTAACGATTTCCTCGTCCTTGACGAACATGTTCGCCCAGGCGCGGTCGATCAATTCCGGGCTCATTTGATAGGGGATGCCCTCGAATTCGCAGATCGAGATCATCTGATCGATCAGGAAGATCGGCTGATAGTTCGCATAGACATTGTTGATGGTCGGGTATTTGACCTTCAACAGATGTACCAGTGCGGCTTCGTCCAACGGAATGCCGCGCTTGCGGGCCACCATGGCGAAGATCTTCAGGAAGTTTTCCTGGTTCGGGCCGTCGATCTTGATCTTGAAGAAGATCCGGCGAAGCGCGGCCTGGTCGAAGATCTCGTTCGGGTGGAAGTTGGTCGAGAAGATGACCAGCGTGTCGAAGGGAACTTCGAACTTTTCACCCGACTGAAGGCCCAGAATGTCCTTGCCCTCTTCCAGCGGAACAATCCACCGGTTGATCAGGGCCTGCGGCGGCTCGGCCTGGCGGCCAAGGTCGTCCACGATGAAGATGCCGCCGGTCGATTTCAGCTGCAGCGGCGCCTGATAGGTGCGCGCCGTGGGGTTGTAGACCAGGTCCAGCATGCTCAGCGACAGTTCACCACCCGTGACCACCGTGGGGCGTTCACACTGGACGTACCGCGTGTCGAACCGCTTGCGGCGGCGCAGGCTGTTCGGGTCGTCAGCCTCTTGCTCGATCGCTGTGTGCACGATCGGGTCGTACACGGTAATCACCTGACCGGCATATTCGATGGCATACGGAACAAAGACGTTGTCACCCAACGCATCCCGAATTCCGTTTGAAATCGAAGACTTACCGTTACCCGGCGGGCCGTACATCAGGATCGAGCGACCGGCGCTGACCGCAGGGCCCAGGTGGTCAAGCAGGCTGTCCGGCAGGACAAGGTGCCCCATGGCGCCGGTCAGCTGATCGCGCGTGACTTGGATGTTCCGGATCGACTGTCGTTTGACCTGCTCGCGGTAGACTTCCAGCGGAACGGGCATGGCGCCAAAGTATTCGGATTGACTCAGCGCGTCCAACGCCCGTGCCTTGCCGGCGTCGGTCAGTTGATAGCCCATTTCGTTGCCGCTGTTGGCGTTCAATGTCCCAGTCGCCTCAAGCAGCTTCTGTTCGCGGGCGATGTCGACCAATTCCTGCGTCACCGAACTCGGCAGACAGATCGAGGCGGCGATCTCGCTCACCGTGTCCACATTCTTGCGGAAAACGGTCTTCAGAAGGATGTCCCGCATCATAACAAGCGGAAGCTGCATTTCCCCCAGACCCTTCGGGGCAGGAGGAGCCATAACGGATGAGGTCTGCATGTTCATGAGCGCGGCTCGTATATCCAGTTGTCAATCCTTGTGTCCCGAAAGGGACCACTTGCGGAAAATCTGGCGCAGCTTTGTGGCAGGACCAAGGCGCGGGCAAGGCGCAGACATGATGGTTTACGAGCCGTTAATTGCGCCCAAAATCAAATAGATGCCAAGACTCGCACCCAAGGCCAGCCCCATGGGGAAATTCTTGCCCTGATCCCAGCTTTCCCAGTTCGGAGCGATCTGGCGCAGGCGAGAGTATTTGGCCAGCCGATGGGTGGCAAACGCGGCCAGCGTCGTGACCATCAGAATCACCATCACCAGCAAGAAATCACCAACCCATACGAACGGAGCCGCAGCCGCGCAGAACTTGGCGTCGCCCGCACCCATGGCGCCTGCGGCATTGAGAAGAATGCCAAAAAACAGCACGACCACCAGATGGAACAGCTGCCAGGCATAGACCGGCAGAGAAAACTGCAAGGGCCCGATGCTGGCCCCAACCCATTCGCCCGACCAAGGTGGCAGCACAATCAGCCCGACCACCACAAAAACCAGCGCCAGAGCTGTGACCGCATGGTTCTTGATCTTCATTTCCCGCATGTCGGTGAACGCGACATAGAAACAGATGGGCAGCACAAATGGTAGAAACCACAGGGCTGCCACTGCAGGAATTGCCATGCCTTATGCTTCCTCGAGCGCGCGGAGCGACCGGACCGCTTCGTCGAAATGCTGCGGATGGGTGGCGATGGCTTCTCGGAACAGGTTCTTGGCAGTGTTGATGTCACCGCGCTTCACGGCCGAGATGCCCATCGTGTTCAAGAGTTCCGCACGTTCGGTCTGGGACATCGGGATCACCGGCATGGAATAATTCCCCTGCGCCGAGCGGGCAAGAACCAGATTGTTCTTTGCCGTGAACAGTGAACTGTCCTGTCGGATGGCTTCGGTGAACAGGCGCTCGGCCTCGGAATATTGGCCGCGGGTCAACTTGGAATACCCCCAGTTGTTCATCACGCCGGCCGGCCGTGTGGTCAGCCCGATTGCGGTTTCATAGAACTGGTCCGCACGCTTCCAATCCTTGCTGGCATCTGCCACCAAGGCTTCAAGCCGATAGCGTTTGAACGTCTCGTAGGTCGGGGGGATCTGGTCCAGCGCTGCCTTTGCCGCCTTCCAATCACCACTGCGGACCAACGAGTCCGCATAATCGACGCGATCCGCGTTCGTTGCACCGGACATCGCGGTCACGCGCTTCCAGGCGGCCGATGCTTCGGTGCTGCGCTTGGCGCGAGTCAGCGAAATGGCAAGGCCGCGCTGCAAATCGATCCGATCTGGATTCTTGCCGGCTGCTCCACGGAAATAGGTCACTGCCTCGTTCGGGTCAGCCGCATTGAGCATCACGTCGTTGAGGTTCGTCTCATCGATGACGTTCACTTCCTGGAACGTGCGTTCGACCTTTTCCTCTTCGGTTTCTTTTGCGCATGCAGACAGGATCAGCCCGCACACGACGACTGTCGGAATCAGGAATTGTTGGCGCATTTTTGCGTCCCTTACTGCTCTTGCCTCTGTTACTGGTTCTTCCGCAGCAGGAAAGCTCCGTTCCCTTGCTGCTCCAGCGTATATTCTTGTTCTTGTGGTGTATTATTAACAGGATTTTCCATTTTTGCGAGCGCTAAGCGAAGATTGTCACGGATTGCGTCACTTTCGCCATTGTCCAGCGCATAGGCCCTTTGGAAGACCTGCGCGGCCTCGGCATACTCACCTTTTTCCATCAGCAGAACGCCGAGATTGTTCCACGCAACCGACCAATCCGGGTCTTCCTCGACCGCTTGTCGCAAGAGGGGTTCGGCTTGTCCCAGCCGCCTGAGGCCGAGATTGGCGGTTCCGATCGAGGTCAGGATTTCCGGGGTCATCCCTTCCGTCAGGGCCGCGCGGGTGAACGATTCCATGGCCAGTTCGTATTCTCCGGCTGCCATCAATCGGTTCCCGACAGCAATTTCGTCAATCGGCCCACCTTTGGGGTCGACGCCGGGGGCGAAAGGCCCGTTCGAAAGACTTGGGTCCGTACACGAAGCCACCACGGCAAGAACCGCGGTGGCTATCATCAGGCGGTGGAGCCCGAAGCGGGCGCACCGGTTGCATGAGGGCATGGGCTTATTGGCCTCTGTTACCGAACTCCATGATGCCTTTTGCCGAGGGACCGACCAGAATGATCAGCAGCGGCGGCACCGTCAGCATCATTGTGGCAAGGGTCATTTTCGTTGGCAACTTGTTCGCGGCTTCTTCGGCGCGCATGACGCGTTTGTCGCGCATCTCGCCGGCATAAACCCGCAGGGCGTCGGCAATCGACGTACCGAATGTGGCCGATTGGATCATCACCGTCACGAAAGAGCTCACATCCTGGACACCGCAGCGCGTCCCGAAATCGCGCAGAACTTGATCTTTCTCTTTGCCGGCCTTCATCTCATAGGCGACGATCTCGAATTCCTGGGCAATATCGGGGTAGGAGGCTTTCATCTCTCCGGCCACACGCACGATCGCCTGGTCCAGAGACTGACCGGCTTCCACACAGACCAGCATCAGGTCAAGCGTGTCGGGAAAGCCCGCGGTAATGTTCTCCTTGCGCTCTTCGATCCGGCGCGTGATCCAGTATTTGGGGATGTAGTATCCAATGGCACCCGGTACCAGAACGCGGATCATCATTTGCTGGCCGGTGAATTCCTGCCCGTTTGAAAACACGGTCACCAGGAGAACACCCAAAACGATCCCGGTGATCCCCAACGCAAATTGCGCAAAGTGGAAGAACCGAACAGAGTCTTTCGAGCGGTAACCGGCCTGGCGCAGCTTGAGCTCCATGGCCGAGTATTCTTCTTCATCTTTCGGCTCGAGGAAGGTCGCGAACTTTTCAAGCTGTTCGTTCCGGCCGGAGTTGCGCAGCTGATCCTTCTTGCCGCGCTTTTCCTTTTTGGGTGCAGCATTTGCACGCTGCAGCTTTTTCAAGGGATCTTCCGGCTGGTTCAAGAGGATCGGAATGGTCACCAGAACCATGAACAATCCCAGCACGCCGACGACGATCAGCGGGCCGAACTCGCCCAATTGATCCGTCAGCATGTCGTTGATTTGGGTCAGAAATTCCATGGTCGTGCCCTCAGACCTTGATGTTGGTGAGAATGCGCATGACGATCAGGTTCAGCGTCAGCATGATCCCCACGACAAAACAGGCAGGAATGAACCATTTGTGGTCCAGAACCGAGTCATAATACCCGGGGTCCTTGACCAGAATGAAAACCAGGCAAAACAGTGGGAACCCCGACAGGAACTTGCCCGACCACTGCGCCTCGGCCGTGATCGCCTTGACCCTGCGGAACAGACGGAACCGTGCACGGATCACCTTGGCAAGCCCATCAAGGATCTCGGCCAAGTTGCCGCCCGACTGCTGCTGGATGCCAACGGCGACCGCGAGAAAGCGCAAATCCTGCATGTCCAGACGTTCGGCCATGTCCTTCAACGCCTCGCCCACGTCACGGCCATAGGCGCATTCGTCGGCAATCACGCCGAATTCGGTCGCAAGCGGATCCTGCACCTCGTTCGCGACGATCTGGATCGTCGAAACGAAAGGGTTGCCGACCCGAAGTGAGCGCACCATCAGTTCCACTGCATCGGGCAACTGCTCCTCAAGCATGCCCATCCGCTTCTTGGCCTTGTGATTGACCCAGGCATAGACAGCGCCGACACCGATTGCGATCGACAGAGCCGCACGTAGGATGGTGTCGGTTCTGGTGCCGATGCTCAGGCCCATGAACGCGACCATGGACACCAGCGCCATGATCATGACCAGTTGCCGCGGGCTGAAGGCAATCGCCGCCTTCTGGGCCTTGTCGGCCAACAGCGAGTAGAGCGGAATGCTCTGCGACTTCATGTGCTGCTGCATTTCCTTGCGCAGCTGCTCCAGAACCTGTTCGCGCCCGACGCCTTTGTCGATCATGTCCAGACGGCGATTGACGCGGCTGTTCAGGCTGATGGATTTGCCAAAAGCCACCAGATAGATACCTTCGACCAGCGCCAGAACCCCGACGAAGATCGCGACATAGATGAGCGCCTCGGTTGGCAGTTGCATGCCCTGATCTCCTACATTGTCGTCGGTTCGTAGATCGATGCGGGCAGGTCATACCCCCACAGACGGAACCGTTCGGAATAGTGGCTGCGAACGCCGGTGGCCGTGAAATGACCAATGATCTTATTGTCGGGCGTCAGGCCAACTCGTTGGAATTTAAAGATTTCCTGCATCGAGATTACGTCACCTTCCATTCCCGTGATCTCGGTGATCGAGGTCATGCGGCGCGAACCATCCTGCAGGCGGCTGGCCTGGACGATCAGGTTCACAGCGCTTGCGATCTGGCTGCGCACGGCCTTGATCGGCATTTCGATCCCGGCCATCGCGATCATGTTTTCAAGACGCGAAATACCGTCGCGGGCCGAGTTGGCGTGGATCGTGGTCATCGAGCCGTCATGGCCAGTGTTCATGGCCTGCAGCATGTCGATCACCTCGGCGCCGCGCGTTTCGCCCACGATGATGCGGTCAGGGCGCATCCGTAGAGCGTTCTTCAGACAGTCGCGCGGGCTGACTTCGCCTTTGCCTTCCACGTTGGGCGGGCGGCTTTCCATCCGACCCACATGGGTTTGCTGCAGCTGCAGTTCCGCCGTGTCCTCGATGGTCAGAATGCGTTCTGCGTCATCGATGAAGCTGGACAGCGCGTTGAGCGTGGTCGTCTTACCCGAACCCGTACCACCAGACACGATGATGTTCAGACGAGTGGAGACGGCGGCCTGAAGATACGCGGCCATTTCTTCGGTAAACGCCCCGAAATTGACCAGGTCGTCGATGCCAAGCTTGTCTTTCTTGAATTTCCGGATGGAAACCAGGGACCCGTCCACCGCGATCGGCGGAACCATGGCGTTGAAACGAGACCCGTCGCGCAGACGGGCGTCAACATAGGGGTTGGATTCATCGACCCGTCGACCAACGGCGGACACGATCTTGTCGATGATCCGCATCAGGTGCTTTTCGTCTTTGAACGATACGTCGCTCAATTCGAGCTTGCCGAAGCGTTCAACAAAGATCTGATGCGGGCCGTTGACCAGAATATCGCTGACCGAGTCGTCTTGAAGCAGTGTTTCCAGTGGACCCAGACCGGTGACTTCGTCGTACAATTCCTTGTTCAACTGGGTCCGGTCTTCGCGATTGAGAACGATGTTCTTGGCTTCCAGAACCTCGCCCGCAATCGCGCTGATTTCGGTGCGCAGTTCGGCTTCGGCCGCGTTTTCCAGAGCCGCAAGGTTCAGGTTTTCCAGAAGTTCCCGATGCAGCTCGATCTTGATTTCGCTCAGCCGTTCCTTGCGCTTGCGTTCGCGGTCGTTGCCCTTGGCTTCCGCGGCGGTTTTGGCCACCGGTTTGCGGGCAATCGCGGTGGACGGCGACGGTGCCGCTGCCGGAGCAGCTGGGGCTTCGGCGGCCTTGGGGGCTTGCGCAGGGGTCGCAACCGGCTGCGCACCTGATGGTTTTTTGTAACGTGAGAACACGGCGGTTTCTCCCCCTAATAGCCTTTGTTATGCCGCTTCGGCGCTGTTGCTGCCGAGGCTGTGCAAGGATTGAGCCAGCTTTGCGATTTCGCGGCGAAGAGGGTTTTTGCCGGCCGAGCTGGCCAAAGGCAGACCATGGTCGCCGCTTTGCATGACCGGCTTGCCGCCGTCCGGCAGTTGCAGGTCGATCGAGATTCCCAGGCTTTCACCCATGCGCTTGACGCGGCTTTTACCGCTCAGATCCGTGAACTTGGGTGCGCGGTTCAAAGCAAAGCGAAGTTTGTTGAACGGCAATTCCTCGGCTTGAAGGGCACGTTTCAGACGCAACGCGTTCTGAGCGGACCGCATATCCAGTTCGATCAGAGCAAAATAGACATGCGCAGCCTGCAAAACGGTCTCGGACCAGTGCACCAGCGTTTTCGGCATGTCGACCACGACATAGTCGTAGTGCTTGCGGGCCATGTCGATCACCCGCTGGATGTCTTCGTGCGTGAGAATATCCAGAGGCACCATGTCGGTAGGGGCCGTCAGAACATCCAGCTTCTCGTCGAATGTCTGCAGTGCTTGCCCAAACACTTCGTCATCCATGGCCACGGTGTCCGACAGCATTTCGAACACGGTTTCACGGCGGGGCAGGTCCAGATAGGTCGAAATGGTGCCGTATTGCAGATCCAGATCGATCAGGCAGACCTTTGGGGCATCCTTTTGCGATACGGTGGCCAATTCCCAGGCCAGGTTCACGGCCAGAGTCGTTGCACCGACACCACCGGCCAAGCCCTGAACAACAAACAAAGCGCCTTCTTTCGAAGCTCCTGAGGCCAGCGGGACGGAAACCTGTTGCGGAGTCACGACAGGTTCTGGCGCATTCATGCGGTCGATCGCTTCCTGCAGTTCGTTCTCGGGAAGAGGGTAGGGGACGAATTCATCGGCACCCTTTCGCAGCAACTGATGAAGAGCGGCGGGGGTCACGTCCTCGGCAATCAGGACGACTTTGATCTTCTTTTCCTTGGCCTGGGTGATGATCTCACCCATCAAGGTCAGATTGTCCTCGTCCTCACCGTCGATCGCGAGGGCCACGAATTGAAGAGACTCAGCTTCAGGCTGGCTGAAAAAGGCAAGGGCCTCGGCAAAGCCAAGGTCACCCCAGCGCTCGCCCAAAGCGGCTTCCATGTCCTCGATCAGCAGGTCGAAGTTCTGGACATCTCGGCTGATGGTACAGGCCAGAATGCCGGTGTCGTCGTTTTGCGGCGTTGCGCTCGTCATTAACACAATCCTCGTCGTGAGAGCGCAGCAAACGTCGATACAATACCAGTCCGTGTTTCAGCTTGCTGTCGCCCTAAGCGGTCAATTCTGGCCGCAGGTCACCCAATTGTTCACAATGTTGCGTGGAAGTGGGGCAAGAATTGGGCGCAAAAAAACCAATTGTAGGGAATTGGGCGACGATGTCGCCCAATTTCTGATTATTGTTCGCTGGTTTCGCCGATAGCCGTTTCGCGGCGCAGCTGGCTTTTGAATGTCGCGCTTTCGATGTACTCGCGATAAACGAAGTCAGCATACTTGCCATCCAGGATGTTGGGATGGCGATCGACCAGACCCGACACCTCGGTAACAGTGCGGCGGTTGCGGCGATCCCGATTGGGCGTGGCCACCAGTGGCTGTGTTTTGCCATACGAAACAACGGCTTCCAGACGCGAGCGGGAAATACCCTGTTGCGCGAAGAAGTTGACGACCGCTTGCGCACGGCGCAGACCCAGACTGTTGTTGTAGGACTGGGATCCGACGGCGTCGGTGTGGCCGTACACGCGGAAACGTGCTTCGGGGAACTGTTTGATCCAGTTCGCCTGATACAGCAGAATCTGGCGTGCTGCCGAATCCAGCTGCGCACTGTCGAACGCAAAGTTGATCTGGGTCGGAACCTCGGCAGCGAATCGCTGCGCCAGGATCTGGCCATAGGTCAACTCGCCATTCATGACCTGGATGTTGTTCAGCGTTGCGTTGCCGAACGCGCCCTGGTCCACTTCATAGCCGGCCTCACGGGTACAGCTGGCGACAGCGACTGTAAGACCCAGTGTGATGATCCACTTCTGCATTGGTCTGTCCTCCCTATCAATCCAGGACGTAGCCGTAGGAATTGCCAAAGTCCTGCTTGGCGACTTCCGATGCGGCTCCATTGCCAACCCGTTCCGTCCGGGCAGTTCTGCCGTTCATGAACAGGTCGAATTCGCTGGGCGGCTTCACGCGGTCGGTCGGCAGCGCCAGGGCTTCGCCACGGGTCGGGGAAACCAGATGCGCGGTGATGATGATCACCAGTTCGCTCTGCTCGCGCTGGTACTCCGCGCTGCGGAACAATGCACCCAGAACAGGTACGTCACCCAACCACGGGATTTGGTTGCTCAGGTCGGTAAAGTCGTCCTGAATCAGGCCGGCGATCGCAAAGCTCTCACCATCTCGCAGTTCGACCGTTGTGCTGGTCTGGCGCGTGATGAAGCTGGGGACCGTGTCACCGTTGATGGTGAAGTTCGAGCTGGTGTCGATGCTGGACACCGCTGCCGCCATCTCAAGGTTGATCAGGTCACCGTCGACGACGCGCGGAACGAAGTCGATTTCGACACCGAAAGCCTTGTATTCAATGGCAACCACACCGTCATCCTGAGGAACCGGAATCGGCACTTCGCCACCGGCGAGGAAGGTTGCCTCCTGCCCGGACAATGCCGACAAGTTGGGCTCGGCCAGGCTACGGGCCAGGCCCTTGGCTTCCAGCGCTTCCAGCAGCAGCCGGACCTGGGTGGAGCCTGCGCCAAAGCCGAACAGAATCGCGCCAGTATTCGACTGAACCGCCGGGATGTTGTTGGCCAACGCGTTGCTCAGGGACAACTGGTTGTTCAGCGTGTTGATACCACCGGTCGCGTCACCGCCGGAAAAACCAAGCGAGGCGGACAGGTTCTTGGCGACCGACCGGTTCATCTCGGCAAAGCGGACCTTCAGCATGACCTGCTGTACGCCGCCGACATTCATCAGGTTCGACACACGCTCGGGAGCATAGCGCTCGGCCAGTTCCAGAGCACGTGCCAGTTTGGCTGCGCTGGAGACCGTGCCCGAGAGAACGATGCCGTCATTGGCGGTACGCACTTCGATTCGCTCATTTGGCAGAATCTGGCGCAGGCGCTCTTTGAATTCGGTCACATCGGGCGCAACGCGAACGCGGACGTTCGTGATCAGGTTTCCGGCGCCGTCAAACAATGTCAGCGTCGTCATGCCTGGTGCCTTGCCCAAGACGTAGATTGTGCGGTCCGAGAGCGACGAGATGTCCGCAATGCCTGCATTCGCGATGCTGAGCTCTGCAAACGGCTGTTCGCTTTCAACCACGATGGCGCGGTTCATGGGCACATCCAGCGTTTCCGCCGTGCCTTTTTTGACCACGCGAAGATTTTGGGCCCAGGCGGAATCGCCGACCGGGCTCAGAACTAGGGCCAACCCCAAAAGGGTCGAACCAATCAAGGAACGTATTGTCATGTGACCTGCCTCTCCGATCACCACTCTATTTTTTTGGGTCTTATGCCCTATGGTGACGAACTCTGCGCGAATTCCGGATTTATTGCAATAATCAAGGGTTTCTGGAATTTTCCTTATGTGGACAATGCGCAACAACCCAAACGAAACGAGCCGCGCATTATGCGCGGCTCGGGCATGGTAACGCTCTGAATGGGCGTCAGTTTGTGCAGGGGATCGGGGTCTCGACGATCTGGTCGCCGCGGCGAGTCCGGATGGTGCAGACCTTCTCTGCCTCTTTCTTCGGTGCGGGGGCTGCTTCTTCGATTCCCAACAGTTTGCGTTGGTCAACTTCAATCGCACTTGCGATGGTTTCATCCTGAACCCCGACCAAGGCCAGAGACAGGCGTCCGGTGTTTTGCGCCTGCGCCAGGGCCGCGATCTGTTCCGGCGTGGCGGCAACGGTGACGGTCCGGGCAATGGTCGTGCCGGTCACATCCGATCCTGCCGTCTGATCGACGGCGATCAACTCGATATTGGTCTGGATCAAGCGGGTGATTTCGCCGTTTGCCCCCTCGACCGCGCTGCGCAGCGATCCGGTCCAGTACACATCAACAACGTCGCCGGGGCGAAGAAAGCCCGAAACGCCCGAGGCAACATCAACACTGATGGCGAACGCGCGCATACCTTTTTCAAGACGCGAGGTCAGGCCGGCCAGCTCACCCGGTCGGGTGATCTTGACCTCCATGATGGCCTCGTCCTTTTCCATGGTGCGCAGAACAAAGCGTTCATTGTTGCCGGTTTCCGGGAACAGAACCGTCATATCGGTGAACGAACCTTCCGGAACCGCATTCTCAGGCCATTCCACGACGCGCACATCCTCCTGGGTCAGGCGTTCGCCGTATTTCAGCGGACGTTCAGATACGATCACGCCGACGGTCGGAACGACGTCGACCTTGGCGTTGGCAAGGGCCTCTTCGGCCATTTGCCGTTCACGCGCCAGGGCGTTCTGATACTCGGCAATATAGTTGCGGGCCATATAGACCGCACCGCCAGCCAGGGCGACCCCGACGATCAGGACAAGACCAAATACAGCTCGCATGCGTATACCTCTTTATTGCTCTGGCCGGACCTGTATCGGTCCGGGCAGGACATTGAAACAGCATATTTCGTAAATCGGAATTGTGTCGAAATGTGGGACAAATGGATATTTTTCGTTGTTTTATTGGCACAGAGCGTTGCGAACGAGCATCTCGTGACGTGGCGTCTGCTGTATCCCAGCATGGGTTGCGCGGTGCGGAGAAGGCAGGGGGCAAACGTGAACAACCGCGCCCGGCTGGCGCGGTTGTCATGTGGCCGGTCGGCCAAGTTCCCGAAAATCAGTTGCCGCCGGATCCGTTCGATCCACCGGTGATGATCCCACCAACGGCCGTGTTGCTGTCGCCGGTGCTGATGCTGATTGCCGAGTCGGAAAGGGCCGCCTCAACATCGTCAGCCAAGCCCTCGGTCCCACCTTGGATCAAAGCGTAGGCAATCGCTGCCAGGCCGGTGACGGCTGCGGTCAGGACCACCCAGTCGACGGTGATCGCACCGCTATCATCTTTTTTGAAGTTCCTGATGAACTTGATCATTTCGCGTCCCTCCTGACAGAGTGATTCCGCCCAGTTCCGGTTTCTGATGGCGACCAGAATTCTCGCGGGCACCTAAATACTAGTTATCAAAGACTTAAACGCGGTCTCCGTGGCGGAAATTGGGCCAAACGTGGGCCATGCTTGGCCCGGCGCCCGAAATCCGATGCGCAGCGTCTGTCTTGCTTAAAAGGAAAAGGCCGCGCCCTCAGGCGCGGCCTTGTATCCCGATTGGGATGAAGTCAGCTTAGTTGCTGCCAGCGGTGGTGATACCACCAGCTGCCGTGTTCGAACCGGTGCTGATCGTTGCGCTGGTCAGGGCGCTGGAAACGTCGGTTGCCAGGCCGGTCGCGCCGCCTTCGATCTGCTGGTAAGCAACGGCTGCCAGGCCAACAACGGCTGCGGTCAGAACGACCCAGTCAACAGTTACGGCGCCGTCTTCGTCTTTGCGGAAGTTCTTGATGAACTTGATCATGTTACGTCCCTCCTAAAGGATCAAAAAGTCAATAAAACCTCGGGGTCTTTCAGAGCTTCATCTCTCAGTCGGCTCATGACCGTCTCGGTATGGCACTATGTTTGCCCCTCGTGCGTGGCAGGAATTGGGCCAAACAACGAATTTTTTGCCTCAGGCTTAACTTTTTGGTCACTAATCTGGTAACCTATTGAAATAAAAAATAAAAAATTTTTGACACTAACCCGCCACGCTGTTTCGGCGGTGCAAAATTGCGCCAAATGAGGCAAAACCGCCCCAATTCGCTTTGTTTTTCTGGCCTTGCGGGAAGATTCGCGTATCAAATCAACTCAAAAGAACAGATGAGGCAGGCAGAAATGGTTTTCCGGGACGCACTGACATGCGCCGGCGTTTTGGCGTTGCTGGTTGCCGTGGCGGCTCCGGCACCTGCTGCGGACATCGAGCCACGCGGCGTTTACAAACGGATCAAGGCTCCCAAAGCGGGGGAACGCCCGCGAGTGACGGTACAGATCAGTCCGCAAGAACACGCATCAACACCTTCAGCGCCCAGCACGGGCCCCGATTTGGTCGTGCCCGATATCATAGCCCGGACCAAAGTCCCTCCGGCGGCCTTTCCGGACATAATGAAGAAAAAGACCCCCGTGGGCGCGTACAAGGCGTTCTGGGACAAGGTATCGCCAGATATGACCCGAGCCGGCCCAGGCCGCCTTGACGAAGCCCTGCAGGCTTTGGCGGCGACCCAGATTTCATCTCCGCGGCTGCAGAACCTTCAGAAGATCGTCGAGCAGCGCGGGGTCGATATTCTCCGTACGACTGTAGGAACAAAAGTGTCGCCAGCGCTGGTCCTTGCGGTCATGTCCGTTGAATCAGGTGGTCGCCCCACTGCCGTCAGCTCCGCTGGAGCACAGGGTTTGATGCAACTGATGCCTGCCACGGCCAAGCGGTTCGGCGTGACCGACAGCATGTTGCCGGAACAGAATATCGCCGGCGGCGTGAAATACCTGGACTGGCTGATGGGTGAGTTCAACGACGACCCGATTCTCGTCCTGGCGGGATACAACGCCGGTGAAGGCGCGGTGCGAAAGCACAATGGCGTTCCGCCTTATGCTGAAACGCGCGACTATGTCCCCAAGGTTCTTGCCGCCTTCCAGGTGGCCCGAGCGTTGTGTGCCACTCCGCCTATGCTGATTTCCGACGGGTGCGTCTTTCAGTCCATGAATTAAAAAAGGCCCGCCGATTGGCGGGCCTTTCGGTTTCTGTGTTTGCTCAGAAGTCAGCCGGCGATGGTCGCCTCAGTCGCCGCGCGCATCTCTTCTTCGCTGACGCCATCGGCCAGTTCGACGATCTTCAACCCGCCTTCGACCACGTCCAGCACGCCCAGGTTGGTGATGATGCGGTCAACCACGCCCTTGCCGGTCAGCGGCAGGGTGCATTCCTTCAGCAGCTTGCTGTCGCCGTGCTTGTTGGTGTGGTCCATCACCACGATGACCCGTCCGACGCCGGCCACCAGGTCCATCGCGCCGCCCATGCCCTTGACCAGCTTGCCCGGAATCATCCAGTTGGCCAGATCGCCTTTCTCGTCGACCTCCATCGCGCCAAGGATCGCCGCCGCGATCTTGCCGCCGCGGATCATGGCAAAGGACGTGGCGCTGTCGAAATAGGCGGTGCGGGGCAGTTCGGTGATGGTCTGCTTGCCGGCGTTGATCAGGTCGGGGTCCTCTTCGCCCTCATAGGGGAAGGGGCCCATGCCCAGCATGCCGTTTTCCGATTGCAGGGTGATGTCCTTGTCGCCCACATAGTTCGCCACCAGCGTCGGAATCCCGATGCCGAGGTTCACATACATGCCGTCTTCCAGTTCCTCGGCCGCACGCGCGGCCATCTGATTGCGGTCCCAGGGCATTACGCTTCCTCCTTCTTGCGGGTGGTGCGCTGTTCGATGCGCTTCTCGTGCTGACCTTGAATGACCCGGTGCACATAGATGCCGGGCAGGTGGATGCAGTCGGGGTCCAGCGAACCGCGCGGCACGATCTCTTCGACCTCGGCCACACAGATCTTACCGCAGGTCGCGGCCGGCACGTTGAAGTTGCGGGCGGTCTTGCGGAACACCAGGTTGCCGGTGTCGTCGGCCTTCCATGCCTTGACGATGGCCAGATCGGCAAAGATCCCTTCCTCGAGGATGTGGGTCTCGCCGTTGAACTCCTTGTGCTCTTTGCCCTCGGCGATCACGGTGCCGACGCCGGTCTTGGTGTAGAAGCCCGGGATGCCCGCGCCGCCGGCGCGCATGCGCTCGGCCAGGGTGCCTTGCGGGGTGAATTCCAGCTCAAGCTCGCCCGACAGGTACTGGCGCATGAACTCGGCGTTCTCGCCGACATACGAGCTGATCATCTTCTTGACCTGCCGCGTCTGCAGCAGGATGCCGATGCCGAAATCGTCGACGCCTGCGTTGTTCGAGGCAAAGGTCAGATCCTTCACGCCAGATTCCTTGATCGCCTGCAGCAGCAATTCGGGAATGCCGCACAGGCCGAACCCGCCGGCCGCGATCAGCATGCCATCCCGAAGTATCCCATCGAGGGCCTCGGTGGCATTGGCATAGACTTTCTTCATGGAAAACTCCCCCAATGACATGGTGATGGGCAGGTTGTGCCGCCGCGTCATTGGGAAGTCAATGAAACCTGCGGGCAGGTGGTATTTCTACCTAACCGCCCGCGGGGGCCGGGATCAGCCGGCTTTCTTCTTGGTGGCTTTCTTCTTGGGCGCGGCCTTTTTGCGGGTGCCTTTCTGGGCCGCCTTCTCATTGACAAGTTCCACCGCCATTTCGGGCGTCACGTCCTCGGGCTTGATGTCCTTGGGCAGGGTCGCGTTGATCTTTTCCCACTTCACATAAGGCCCATAGCGCCCGTCCAGAACCTGGATCGCGCCGCCGTCGGGATGCTCGCCCAGTTCCTTCAGCGGTTTGGCCGCAGCCCGTCCGCGCCGCCCGGGATTGGCGCGTTTTTCCGCCAACAGTTCGACGGCGCGGTTCATGCCGATCTCGAACACGTCGTTGGGATCCTTGAGGTTGGCATAGACCGGCTTTGCCTCATCCGGCAGCTGATGCATGATATAGGGACCGAAGCGCCCGAAATTGGCGCTGATCATACCGCCCTCGGGGTGTTCGCCAATCTCGCGCGGCAGGCTCAGAAGGGTCAGCGCCTTCTCAAGGTCCATGTCATCCTTGCTCCAACCCTTGGGCAAAGAGGCGCGCGGCGGTTTCTTGTTCTCGGGCGTGGCTTCGCCGCGCTGGACATAGGGGCCGAAGCGTCCGGATTTCAGCCAGATCTCATCCTCGCCACCCATGCCCAGCATGCGTTCCTCGCCCTCGGCGCCTTCACCGGCGATGGGGCGGGTATAGGTGCATTCGGGATAGTTCCCGCAGCCCACGAATCCGCCGGTCCGCGAGGTTTTCAGGTGCAGCCGTCCGACCCCGCATTTGGGGCAGATGCGCGGATCCGAGCCATCCTCGCGCGGGGGGTACAACTGCGGGGCCAGTGCCTCGTCCAGTTTGTCGAGCACTTCCGAAATCCGCAGCTCTGACGTCTCGGCGATCGCGGCCGAGAAATCGCGCCAGAACTTGGAAAGCAGGTCCTTGTAGTCGCGGGCGCCGGCGCTCACCTCGTCCAGCTGCTCTTCGAGGTTGGCAGTGAATTCGTATCCCACATACTGGCGGAAGAAATTCAGCAAGAAGATCGTGACGATCCGGCCCTTTTCCTCGGGGATCAGGCGGTTCTTGTCCTTGCGGACGTAACCGCGGTCCTGAATCGTGGTGACGATCGAGGCATAGGTCGAGGGTCGCCCGATGCCCAACTCCTCCATCCGTTTGACCAGGGTCGCCTCGGTATAGCGCGGCGGCGGCTGGGTGTGGTGTTGCAGCGCCAGAACCGCCTGGTTTTCCGACAGGATGGCCTTCTTGTCCGCGCCGTCGGCGGTGGCCTTGTCAAACTGATCCTTCAGCGTGGTCTTGGCAAAGCGCGCCGGATCACCCTGCATGATCTGGGGCAGGCGCTTGTCATCTTCGTCCTCGACATCGTCGCGGCCTTCCTCGTAGACGCGCATGAATCCGTCGAACAGCACGACCTGACCGGTGGCGCGCAGCCCCACCTGACCGTCATCGCTGCCGATTTCGACGGTCGTGCGTTCCAGCCGCGCAGCGGCCATCTGGCAGGCGATCGTACGTTTCCAGATCAGATCGTACAGCTTGCGCTGATCGTCATCCGACAGTTTCAGGGCGGCCGCATCCTTGGTCATGTCCGTGGGCCGGATGCATTCGTGCGCTTCCTGCGCATTCTTGGCCTTGTTCTTGTACATGCGCGGGCTGTCCGGCACGTATTCGGTACCGAACCGGTCCTTGATCGCGTCCCGCGTGGCGGCGACGGCCTCGGGGGCCATGTCGATGCCGTCGGTTCGCATGTATGTTATGTGCCCGGCCTCGTACAAACGCTGCGCCACCTGCATCGCGTGGCGGGCGCCCATGCCGAATTTGCGGCTGGCTTCCTGCTGCAGGGTCGAGGTCATGAACGGGGCGCTGGGATTGCGCGCGGCTGGCTTCGCTTCGACCGAGGTCACGCTCAGTGCGCGGCTGGTGATGGCCTGCACCGCCAGTTCGGCCTGGGTGGCGTTGGCGATGTCATGCTTGTCCAGCTTCTTGCCGGCCAGCGTGACCAGCCGCGCCTCATAGGTCTGGCCGCGCGGCGTTTCGAACAGCGCCTTGACCGACCAGTATTCCACGGGCTTGAAGGCCTCGATCTCCATCTCGCGCTCGACGATCAGGCGCAGGCAGACCGATTGCACGCGGCCGGCCGATTTCGCGCCGGGCAGCTTGCGCCACAGAACCGGCGACAGGTTGAAGCCGACCAGGTAATCCAATGCGCGCCGGGCCAGATACGCCTCGACCAGCGGCATGTCCACCTCGCGCGGGTTCTGCATGGCCTTGGTCACCGCATCCTTGGTGATGGCGTTGAACGTCACGCGGCTGACGGCCGTATCCTTCTTGATCGAGCGGCGTTTGGTCAGCGCCTCCTGCAGGTGCCAACTGATCGCCTCGCCCTCGCGGTCGGGGTCGGTTGCCAGGATCAGCGCGTTGTCATCCTTGAGCGCGTCGGCGATGGCCTTGACGTGTTTGCGGCTGTCCGTGCCGACCTCCCAAGTCATCGAAAACTCGTGGTCGGGATCCACCGATCCATCCTTCGGAGGAAGGTCGCGAACGTGGCCGTAAGAGGCCAAGACCGTGTAGTCGGGGCCAAGGTATTTATTGATTGTTTTTGCTTTGGCCGGGGATTCTACAACAACTACAGGCATTTAGTTAAAAACCTCGCTCGACGGATTGGGCGCCTTCTATGGCCGTGCAAAATGTGTAGGGCAAGATGGATTTGTCAATGCACAGTCTGAAAGGCCCGAAATCCGGCCTAATTGAGACCGTTTGCCCGGGTTGGAACCACCTCGGCAGATCAGACGGCGAGGCTCAGCAACCCGCCCGGCTGGCGACGGATCAATCCATCCAGCTCCAGATCGGTCAAAGCGGGGCCGATCACGCTGGCAGGCGCATCGACATCCCGGATCAACTGGTCCTCGGCCAAGGGCGAAGGCCCCAATCGTTCCAGGATTCGGGCGTGGAGCGTCTCGGGATGAGTGATTGTCTGCGCGACGGGCGCCGTGTCGGGGGCAGGTTCGGGCGCTCTGCGCGGCTGCGGTGGCAGGGCGTCGATTACATCCTGCACGCAGCGCACAAGTGTGGCGCCTTCGCGGATCAGAAGATTGCAGCCGGCGGCGCGGGCGTCGAACGGATGGCCGGGCACGGCAAGAACCTCGCGTCCCTGGTCCAGTGCGTCGCGCGCCGTGATGAGGCTGCCGGACTTGGCGGCAGCCTCGACGACGACGACGGCCTGAGACAGACCCGATATGATCCGGTTGCGGCGAGGAAAGTGGCGGGCCTGCGGGGTCACGCCCAGTGGTTGTTCGGAGATGCGCAATCCTCTGGTCGCGATGTCGCGCGCCAGTTCCTTGTTTTCCGCCGGATAGATGATGTCGACGCCACCTGCCATGACCGCAACGGTTCCCGTTTGCAGCGTGGCCAGATGCGCGGCAGTGTCGACACCGCGGGCCATGCCGGAGACGACTACATATCCACTCTCACCCAACCCCCCTGCCAGAACCCGCGCCATCCTGGTTCCCAAGGACGAACAGTTGCGGGCACCAACAAGCGAGATCATAGGGCGCTGAAGCATCGAAACGTCGCCTATTGCCCAAAGCATAGGAGGGGCATCGTTCAGATCGGTCAGTGCCATTGGATAGTCGGCGGCCCCAAGGCACAAAAGCCGCGCTTTGGCGGTTTTTGCGGCCTTGAGTTCCGCCTCGATGACGCCGGGCGGGCATATTTCATACCCTTCAATTCCGGCAGCGCGTGCCAATTCCGGCAACGCGGCCAGCGCATTCTGCGCCGAGCCATGTTCGTGCATCAGGCGCCGGAACGTTGCCGGGCCAACCTTGCGCGAGCGCAACAGGCGAAGCCAGGAAAACCGGTCCTCTTCCGTGGTGGGTGGGAGTGGGGGGTGATTGGAAGAAAGCTGCTCTTCGGTCATCCGTCGCTCCGCCTGATTGCAGAACTGGTTTACGGCGTGACGGGTTAACAGCTTGTGAATCGCAGAAAATTTTAGCGTGTTCCAGTGTGGGTTTCGCGGAATGGGCGCGCAAATATTTGAAAGTAATAACTTTTCTCAGGCCGCCTATTTCGATGCGCTACGGTTCATTCCTTTTGTGGCCGGCAGCACGGATTAACCATGATGCCGGCCGAAGGCGCGCGATTCGCATCAGGCGGCCGATCCTCCGACCGTCAGCCCCTCCATCAGCACTGTGGGTTGACCCACACCCACGGGCACCCACTGACCGTCCTTGCCGCAGGTTCCCAGGCCGGGATCCAGGGCCATGTCGTTGCCCAGACCCCGGATACGTTTCAACGCTGAAGGACCGTCGCCGATCAGCGTTGCGCCCTTGACCGGCGCGCCGATTTTGCCGTTCACGACCCGGTAGGCCTCGGTACAGCTGAACACGAATTTGCCGTTGGTGATGTCGACCTGGCCGCCGCCGAAACCCACGGCCCAGATGCCGTCCTTGATCTCGGCCACCAGATCCGCCGGGTTGGCATCGCCGCCCAGCATGATCGTGTTGGTCATGCGTGGCATCGGTTTGTGCGCATAGCTTTGCCGGCGCCCGTTGCCGGTGGGGGACACGCCCATCAGGCGCGCATTCTGCCGGTCCTGCATGTAGCCAGTCAGGATGCCGTCTTCGATCAGCACGGTGCGCGAGCTCGGTGTCCCCTCGTCATCCACGGTGATCGATCCGCGACGATCCGGGATCGTCCCGTCATCCACCACGGTCACGCCCTTGGAGGCGATCCGCTGCCCCATCAGCCCGGCAAAGGCCGAACTCCCCTTGCGGTTAAAGTCTCCTTCCAACCCATGCCCGATGGCCTCGTGCAGCAGGATGCCGGGCCAGCCGGGGCCCAGTGCGACTTCCATCACGCCGGCCGGAGCGGCAACGGCGTCAAGGTTGACCAAAGCAATGCGCAGCGCCTCTCGGACCTTGTCCTGCCAATCGGACGGGTCAATCAGGCCGTCCAGACCAACGCGGCCACCACCTCCGGCCGATCCGCTTTCGCGCCGGCCGTTCTGTTCGACGATGACCGACACGTTCAGGCGGGTCATCGGACGAACGTCGCGTACCATGGTGCCATCGGGGCGGAGTATCTCGACCTCTTGCACGGACGCGGCGATCACGGCGCTGACTTGAACCACCCTGGGGTCCAGATCGCGCGCAAATCCGTCGATTTCGCGCAGAGTCTCGACCTTGACCGGAAAGCTGGCGGATTCGATCGGGTCTGCATCCGTATAAAGCTGTTTGTTTGTGCGCCTTGGCGCGTCGGCCAAAGTGCCTCCTCCGTCACCAACCGCCAGCCGGGCGGTTTCCGCAGCACGTTTCAGCGAGGGCATTGATACATCTGTCGAGTGGGCATAACCGGCCACATCACCCTGCACGGCACGCAGCCCGAATCCCTCGGACGCATCGTAAGATGCGGTGCGCAGGCGTCCATCGTCAAATGCAAGTGTTTCGGATTTCCGACGCTCTACAAACAGCTCGCCGTCTTCGGCCCCGGCGGTGGCCGAGCGCAGTACGGCCAGTGCCTCGTCATGCGGCAATGCGGTCTCGAACGGGCGAAACGGGGCTTGAGTCATGGGTTGCGGCCTTTCGCGTTTGATCCAGATCAAAAATAGCGTCTGTTTGACGCAAGCATTTTGCTTTATCTACCTCCCGGAATATGGTTTTTAACGCGGCCAAAGACAACGGGAGAGGTGTGACCGATTCACACCTGTTCGCCAGAGACGCAAAGATCAAACGATCAGGACAGAAAATGAAGAATGCTTTGATGCTTTCGGGGGTGTTCGCAGCCCTCTCCAGCCTTCCCGCCATGGCTCAGGATCTTGAGATCATCGGCAAGCCGGTCGACGGCGGCATGGGCTTCCAGCCGGCGGCCACCAGCCTGGCCGAAGGGATTCACCGCCTTGATGGTATGATTCTGGTTATCATCACTGCGATCTGTCTGCTGGTCGCAGGCCTGCTGGTATACTGCATCGTGCGCTACAACCAGCGTGTAAACCCGACCCCGGCGCGGTTCTCGCACTACACCCCGGTCGAAATTGCCTGGACCATCGGCCCGATCCTGATCCTGGTCTTCATCGGTGCGTTCTCGCTGCCGGTGCTGTTCAAACAGCAGGAAATCCCCGAGGGTGATGTCGTCATCAAGGTGACCGGCAACCAGTGGTACTGGACCTATGAGTATGTCGATCACAACTTTGCGTTCGACAGCTACCTGCTGGGTCACCCGGCCACCCTGGACGAAGGTGCACGCCCCGCCGATGCGGATGTGACCCCGTTCGTTCTGGACGATGCGATGCGCGCCAAGCTGGCCGATGCCGGCTACAGCGAGGATGAGTGGCTGCTGGCCACCGACACCGCCGTCGTGGTTCCCGTCAACAAGGTGGTTGTGATGCAGGTCACCGCGGCCGACGTGATACACTCGTGGACGATCCCGGCGTTTGGCGTCAAACAGGACGGCGTTCCGGGCCGTCTGGCCGAGCTGTGGTTCCAGGCCGACAAGGAAGGTATCTACTTCGGGCAGTGCTCCGAGCTGTGCGGCAAGGACCACGCCTACATGCCGATTACCGTCAAAGTCGTCAGCGAAGAAGCCTATCAGGAATGGCTGCAGGGCGCGTTGGACGAATACGCCGGCCAGCCGGCGTCGTTCCAGATCGCCTCGAACTGACGATCCCGGGGCCTGAGGCCCGATCGAAACCAGGGACAGGCTGCGCGGGTTTCGCGCAGCTTTCGCACCACAAGGACCTGACATGACCGACGCGAGCATCAATGCCAGCACACTTGCCGCACAATCCCGTGCGGACGAGGCCGGCTTTGGCGACTATTTCGCCCTGCTCAAGCCGCGGGTGATGTCGCTTGTCGTATTCACCGCGTTGGTGGGTCTGCTGGCCGCCCCTGTGCCGGTACATCCGTTCGTCGGCTTTTGCGCCATCCTGTTCATCGCCATAGGTGGCGGCGCCTCGGGCGCGCTGAACATGTGGTGGGACGCGGATATCGACAAGGTTATGAAGCGCACCAAGGGCCGTCCGATCCCGTCGGGCAAGGTCGAGCCCGGCGAGGCGATGGCACTGGGCCTGGCCCTGTCGGGTCTGTCGGTGATCATGCTGGGCTTGGCGACCAACTGGTTCGCGGGCGCGTTTCTGGCCTTTACCATCTTTTTCTATGTCGTGATCTACACGATGTGGCTCAAGCGCCTGACGCCGCAGAACATCGTGATCGGAGGCGCCGCGGGCGCTTTCCCGCCGGTAATCGGCTGGGTTGCCGCGACGGGTTCGATGACGCTCGAGCCGTGGCTGATGTTTGCCCTGACCTTCATGTGGACCCCGCCGCATTTCTGGGCGCTGGCGCTGTTCATGCGCTCGGATTATGACGACGCCGGCGTGCCGATGCTGACCGTAACGCATGGACGCCGCGCCACGCGGACCCATATTCTGGTCTATACCGCATTGCTGGCTCTGCTGGCCGTGGGCACGGCGTTCTCGGGCATCGGTGGGCCGATTTACCTCGCTGTTGCCGTGGTGTTGAACGCTCTGTTCCTGCGGGGGGCATGGGCCATCTCGCGCCGCACCGAAGACGACGCGGAGGCGGACAATTTCAAGGTCGAGCGCAGCTTTTTCAAGCTGTCGCTGCTGTACCTGTTCCTGCATTTCGGCGCGATCCTCGCCGAGGCGCTGCTGAAACCCTACGGGTTGGGAGGCTGGTCATGAGCCTGCGCAAAAGCCATGAGCTGCACCAGCGTCGCTTCGGCCGCAACCTGGGTGTCGGGCTGACGTTGGCGGCGTTCATCGTGATCATCTTCGGCCTGACCATCGTCAAGGTCTCGGGCAGCGATTTCGGCGTGCCCAGCGAGGAGGTTCAGAACTGATGGCTTTGAGCGGACCGCAGAAGACCGTTGCACAGACCGTTGGTCTGGTTGTTCTGATGGGCAGCCTGGCCTGGGCGGCCGTGCCGTTCTACGACTGGTTCTGTCGGGTCACCGGGTTCGGGGGCACCACCGGCGTTGCCGAGGCCACGCCCGACGATATCCTCGACCGGGTGGTGACCGTTCGCTTCGACGCCTCCAAGGCCAAGGACATGCCGTGGGAATTCAAACCCGTCGAGCGAGAGATGAAGGTGCGTATCGGTGAGACCGGTCTGGCCTTTTACGAAGCATACAATCCGACCGACAAGCCGGTTGCGGGACAGGCATCGTACAACGTGACGCCCTATTCCGCCGGCGGATACTTCCAGAAGATCGCATGTTTCTGTTTTGAGGAGCAGGTTCTGGAGCCCGGCGAACGCGTCGAGATGCCCGTAACTTTCTTCGTCGACCCCGAAATGGTGGAAGACCCCGAAGCACAGTATGTTCATACGATCACGCTGTCGTATACATTCTATGAAATAGACCTGCCCGAGGGCTATGCCGCCCTGGATGCGCAGGCAGAAACAAACACGAACTAACGCCTGTAGGTGAGGGACGCTGATGGCACACGCAAAAAACCACGATTACCACATTCTGGCACCTTCGATCTGGCCGCTGATCGGCGCGATCGGTGGCTTCGTCATGCTGTTCGGAGCCGTCTTGTGGATGCACGGCATGACCTCCTTCGTGTTCTGGGGTGGTCTTGTGGCAGTTCTCTACACGATGTTTGCCTGGTGGTCCGAGGTCGTGGCCGAAAGCCGCGCGGGTGATCACACTCCGGTCGTCCGGATCGGGCTGCGCTACGGGTTCATCCTGTTCGTCATGTCCGAGGTGATGTTCTTCTTCGCCTGGTTCTGGTCGTTCTTCAAACATCGCATGTATCCGATGTACGACTATGCCGGCACCGAATACATCCAGCCTGACATCCACGCGGTGGACCCGTTCCACCTGCCGCTGATCAACACTCTGGTTCTGTTGCTGTCGGGCTGTGCGATCACTTGGGCGCACCACGCGCTGGTCCACGACAACGACCGCAAGGCGCTGATTCAGGGTCTCGCGATCGGTATCGTCCTGGGTATCGCCTTCACCTTCCTGCAGGCCTTCGAATACTATGAACTGCTGGCCCACGAAGGCTGGGAGTTCGGCGGCGATCAGTTCTACTCGAACTTCTTCATGGCAACCGGCTTCCACGGCGCACATGTGATCATCGGCACCATCTTCCTGACTGTCTGTCTGATCCGCGCGCTTCGTGGCGACTTTACCCCGGAGAAACACGTCGGGTTCGAGGCGGCCGCATGGTACTGGCACTTTGTCGACGTTGTCTGGCTGTTCCTGTTCTTCGCAGTCTACATCTGGGGTCAGGCACCGCTGATGTAACGCCCCGCGAGGCTGCCGAATTGCAAAAGCCGCCCCTCGGGGCGGCTTTTTCTCGATCAGGGGCGCAAGGGATTGCGCCCCGTACAATTGCAAGGTTGCATTTCCTTGCGCACAGACCGTAACAAGACGCCGGCTTGACCCCGAGCCGCTATGATACGCAACAAGGGCCAGACATGCGCCGCATCCTGTTTCTGCTGATTTTTGGACTCGCCGGGCTGGCGGTTCTTGTGTCTCTGGGCACTTGGCAGGTTCAGCGTCTGGCCTGGAAAGAGGGCATTCTGGCCGACATCGAAGCCCGGATCGCCACCGATCCGGTGCCGCTGCCCGAGGCGGTCGACCCTGAAGCCGATCGCTATCTGCCCATAGAGGTATCGGGCGAGATGCTGCCCGGCGAAATCCATGTACTGGTTTCCGTCAAACAGGTCGGGCCGGGCTATCGGATCATCGCGCCGTTCCGAACCGGTGACCGCATGATCCTGGTGGATCGGGGCTTTGTGCCCACAACGGCCAAACAGGCCGAACGCCAGATCGGCCCCATGAAGGTTGTCGGCAATCTGCATTGGCCGGACGAGATCGACGGCTATACCCCCGAACCGGACCCGGCGGGCAACATCTGGTTTGCCCGCGACGTGCCCGCGCTGGCCGATGCGCTTGGGGCCGAACCGATCCTACTGGTTGCCCGCAGCCAGACCGATCCCGCCATCACGCCGCTGCCGGTGGATACGGCGGGTATTCCCAACGACCATCTGCAATACGCGGTGACATGGTTCGGCCTGGCGCTGGTCTGGGCCGCAATGACCGGATATTTCCTGTGGCGCGGCCGCGCCCCATCAGAAAGTGACGCGCAATGAAATATATCTCGACCCGCGGGCAGGCGCCCGAACTGAGCTTTGAAGAGGCGATGCTGACCGGTCTGGCCCGCGACGGCGGCCTGTACCTGCCTGCCGAGATTCCGGTTCTGAGTCAGGACGAGATCGCCGCGCTTGCCGGGCTGCCCTATGAAGAGATCGCGTTCCGCGTCATGTGGCCGTATGTCAGCGGCTCGTTCGCCGGGGACGAATTCAAAGAGATCATCGCCCGCGCCTATGCCGGGTTCGGCCATAATGCTCGCGCGCCTTTGAAGCAGCTGAACGAGAACCACTTTTTGCTGGAGCTGTTCCACGGGCCCACGCTGGCCTTCAAGGATTTCGCCATGCAGTTGATCGGCCAGCTGTTCCAGGTGGCGCTGAAGCGGCGGGGCGAACGTGTTACCATCGTGGGCGCCACCAGCGGCGACACCGGATCGGCCGCGATCGAGGCTTTCCGGGGGCTGGATGCGGTCGATGTGTTCATCCTTTTCCCGCATGGCCGCGTCTCCGAGGTGCAGCGCCGCCAGATGACCACCCCCGCCGACAGCAACGTGCACGCGCTGGCCGTCGATGGCGATTTCGACGACTGTCAGGCCGCCGTGAAGGACATGTTCAACGATTTCGACTTCCGCGACGGGGTCAAGCTGGCGGGGGTGAACTCGATCAACTTTGCCCGGGTGCTGGCGCAGGTGGTCTATTACTTTTCGGCCGCGACCAGCCTGGGCGCGCCACACCGCAAGGTCAGCTTCACGGTGCCCACCGGCAATTTCGGCGACATCTTCGCCGGCTATATCGCCAAGCGGATGGGTCTGCCCATCGACCGTCTGGTGGTGGCGACCAACCAGAACGACATCCTGCATCGCTGCCTGTCCGGGCAGGGCTATTTCAAGGGCGACACCATCCCCTCGATCAGCCCGTCGATGGATATTCAGGTCAGCTCGAACTTCGAGCGCGCGCTGTACTATGCCTATGGCGAGGACGGGCGGGCCGTGGCGCAGTTGATGGACGAGCTGAAACAGGGCGGCTTCTACGTCAGCCAGGGCGCGATGGAGGCCCTGCGCGAAAGCTTCGACTCGGGCCGTGTGTCAGAAGAGGAAACGCTGGCCACGATCAAATCCACGCTGGAACACAGCGCCGAGCTGGTCTGCCCGCATACCGCCGTGGGCATCAAGGTGGCCGAAGACACCCGCGCCGCCGATGTGCCCATGGTTACTCTGGCCACCGCGCACCCGGCGAAATTCCCCGCCTCGGTCGAGCAGGCCAGCGGTGTGCATCCGCCTCTTCCCTCGCGCATGTCCGATCTGTATGAACGTCCGGAACGGGTGACCCGCATCGCCAACGATCTGGGCGCCATCGAGGATCATATCAAAAGGCATATTGCTGAGTGACTGTCAGACTGGACCAACTAACAAACGGCTTTCGGATCGTCAGCGAACAGATGCCGGGGCTGCAATCGGCCGCCATCGGCATCTGGGTGACCGCCGGCGGGCGGCACGAGCGGATCGAACAGAACGGCATCGCGCATTTCCTCGAGCATATGGCCTTCAAGGGCACCGAGCGGCGCTCTGCTTTGCAGATCGCCGAGGCGATCGAGGATGTGGGCGGCTATATCAACGCCTATACCTCGCGCGAGGTGACGGCCTATTACGCCCGGGTGCTGAAGGATGACGTGGCGCTGGCGATGGACGTGATCGGCGACATTGTCCTGAACCCCGTCTTCGACCCGCGCGAGATCGAGGTTGAGCGCGGCGTGATCCTGCAGGAAATCGGACAGGCGCATGACACGCCCGACGATGTGATCTTTGACTGGCTGCAGGAACAGAGCTATCGCGACCAGCCGCTGGGCCGCACCATTCTGGGGCCGACCGAACGGGTCAGCGCCTTTTCGCGCGACGACCTGTCGGCCTTCGTGGCCGAGCACTATGCGCCCGATCAGATGATCCTGTCGGCGGCGGGCGCGGTCGATCATGACCAGTTGATGAAACTGGCCGAAGAGATGTTCGGCCATCTGCAACCCCGCAAGGGGCTGCTACCGGAACCTGCGCGGTTCACCGGCGGCGAGGCGCGGCGGGACAAGGCGCTGGAGCAGGCGCATTTTGCCCTGGCGCTGGAAAGCCCGGGCTATCGCAATGACGAGATCTATACCGCGCAGATCTATTCGACCGCGCTGGGCGGCGGCATGTCCTCGCGCCTGTTTCAGGAAGTGCGTGAGACCCGCGGGCTGTGCTATACGATCTTTGCCCAGACCGGCGCCTATGCCGACACGGGAACGACCACGATCTATGCCGGCACTTCGGCCGATCAGGTGGGCGAGCTGGCCACCATCACCATCGACGAGATGAAGCGCGCCGCCGAGGACATGAGCCCCGAGGAGGTTGCCCGCGCCCGCGCACAGATGAAGGCCGGGATGCTGATGGGGCTGGAAAGCCCCTCGAACCGGGCCGAACGTCTGGCCCGGCTGGTGCAGATATGGGGCCGTGTTCCGCCGCTCGAGGAAACCGTGGCCAAGATCGACGCGGTCAGCACCGCCGACGTCCGGGCCTTTGCCGAAAAGATGGCGGTTCAGGCCCCGGCAGCACTGGCGCTCTACGGACCTGTGGGTGGTGCGCCGACACTGGCGAGGCTGCAGGAGAGGCGCGCGGCGTGATGCTGTTGGGCAGACGCAGGCTGAAACTCGAGACCGAGCGGTTGAGCTTGCGCCCGCCCGTGCATTCCGACTTCAACGACTGGGCCGCGCTGCGGCTGGCCTCGCGCGAGTATCTGACCCCGTGGGAGCCGATCTGGGCCAAGGATCATCTGACCCGCAAATCGTTCACCAACCGTGTCTACTGGGCGCAACGCTCGGTGGCCAATGGCACGGCGGTTCCGCTGTTCCTCTTCCGCAGAACGGATGACATGCTGGTGGGCGCCATTACGCTGGACAACATCCGCCGGGGGCCGGCGCAGGCCGGAACGCTGGGCTATTGGACCGGGCAGGCCTTTGCCCGGCAGGGTTACATGCGCGAGGCCATCGGCGCCGTGGTGCATTACGCCTTTACCCGACTGGACCTGAGCCGGATCGAGGCCGCCTGCCTGCCGGAAAACGCCGCCTCTCGCGGGCTGTTGGAAAGCTCGGGGTTCAAATACGAGGGCGTGGCGCAATCCTATCTGCAGATCAACGGGCGGTGGCGGACGCATGTGCTCTATGCGTCGCTGCGCTCGGACCGGCGCGGGCGGACGGACGCGGGCTAGGGCGCCCGTTCGGACCTGATGTGGGCGGGACTGTTTCCGAAATTTGGGCCCAGTGACGTGACTCGAGGCGCCGATGCGCTAGACTTCCGATCATGCGGAGTGTTTTGGCGGGTCTGATCTTGCTGGCAGGGACGGCGGCGGCGCAGGAGCGTCGGCCGAGCCATTGCATCGCCATCGCCCAGAACACCCCTGGAATCCAGTATCTGCACAAGGCGGCGTGGCAGGATCCGGTGCCCGAATTCTCGGTCCGGATCAGCTATGTCGCGCATGCGTCCTTTCTGATCCAGACACCCGGCGGGCTGAATGCGGTGACCGACTATACCGGCTTCATCGGCGGCGCGGATCTGATCCCCGACATCGTGACGATGAACCACGCCCATGACACCCATTGGACCGCCTATCCCGATCCGGCCATCCCGCATGTGCTGCCGGGGTGGGGCGAGTTCGGGCAGGGCATCGAACACCACCTCGACCTGGGCGAATTGCTGGTGCGCAACGTATCGACCGACATCCGGTCCGCTTATGGCGGGGTGGAAGAGCGCGGAAACTCGATCTTCGTGTTCGAGGTCGAAGGTCTTTGCATCGGCCATCTGGGGCATCTGCACCACATCCCCAGCGACGAGCAGTTCGCGGCCCTTGGGCGGCTGGACGTGGTCATGGCGGCGGTGGACGGTGGCACGACCATGCCCTTGCCCGAGATGATCTCGGTGCTGCAGCGGCTGAAAAGTTCGGTCATCATTCCGATGCATTGGTTCTCGGGATATTCGCTGGACCGGTTCCTGGCCGATATCCGATCCGATTTCCCGGTGCGCCGGGACGGGGTTTCGGAAATTGAAGTATCGCTGCGGACCCTGCCGGACCGCCCGACGGTGGTGGTGCTCGAGCCGCGATACCTCATGGAATTGGAATAAGCCTTGCCGTGCGCCTCGGGCTTGGGCATGCAGAGGGTATGCATTTGAACCCTGCCGATGAAACCTTTGCCGAAACCATCCGCGCCCGCCTGGGTGACGATGTTCTGCGCCCGGTCGAGCCGCGCTATCTGGAAGAGCCGCGCCGCCGCTTCGCCGGGCAGGCGGGTCTGCTGGCCTTGCCCCGCACGGTTGAGGAGGTCGCAGCCTTGGTGCGTTTGGCGTCCGAGGCCCGTGTGCCGGTGGTGCCATACGGCGGCGGCACCGGTCTTGTGGGCGGACAGGTCATGGCCAATGGCCCCGCGCCCCTGATCCTGTCGCTTGAGCGGATGCGCGCGATCCGGGCCGTCTACCCGACCGAAAACATCCTGATCGCCGAGGCCGGTGCTGTGCTGGCCGACATTCAGGCCTCGGCCGAGACGGCCAACCGGCTGTTTCCGCTGTCGCTCGCGGCGCAGGGGTCCTGCCGGATCGGGGGGAACCTCGCTACCAATGCCGGGGGCGTGAACGTCCTGCGTTATGGCAATGCACGGGATCTGTGCCTGGGGCTTGAGGCGGTTCTGCCCAACGGGGAGATCTGGCACGGGCTGGGGCGGTTGCGCAAGGACAATACCGGCTATGATCTGCGCAACCTGCTGATCGGGTCCGAGGGCACGCTGGGGGTCATCACCGCCGCCTCGCTCAAGCTGTTCCCCCGTCCTGCCGGGCTGGGCACGGCGATCTTTCAGGTCACCAGCCCCGAAGCGGCGATCGACCTGCTGGCCCTGGCCCGCGACCATTTGGGCGAAACCGTCAGCGCGTTCGAACTGATCCACAAGCAGGGGCTGGATTTTCTGGCCGAGGTCTTGCCGGACGTGCGGCAACCCTTTGACACACCGCCGGACTGGTCGGTCCTGATCGAGCTGGGATTGCCGGCCGGGCACGAGCCCGAGGCGGCGCTGGAGTCCTTGTTCGTCGCTGCCGAAGCCCGTGGTCAGGTGTCGGACGGCGTCATCGCCCAAAGCGCCGCGCAGCGCGACGGGCTGTGGTCAGTGCGCGAACGCATCCCCGAGGCGAACCGGCTGATCGGTTCAGTGTCCAGCCACGATATCTCGGTTCCGATTTCGCGTATCCCCGATTTCATCCGGCAAGGCGGCGAGGCGATTGCGGCCCTTGGGCCATTCCGGGTGAACTGCTTTGGTCATCTGGGGGACGGCAACCTGCACTACAACGTCTTTCCGCCCAAAGGCCACGACCGGGGCGAGTTCGACGACCGACGCGGCGAGATCAAGCGCGCGGTTCATGACCTGGTGCATGAATTTGAAGGATCGGTCAGTGCCGAGCATGGGGTGGGCCGTCTCAAGACCGGTGATCTGGAACGCTACGGTGATCCGGCCAAACTGACGGCCATGCGCGCCATCAAGTCTGCCTTGGACCCGCTCGGGATCATGAACCCGGGCGCCGTCCTGTCAGGTGAGTGAGTGCGGCCCGGACGCTCCGGGCCGCAGCTGCGCGTCGTTTACGACGCCGGCAGGATAACCTTGTCGATGACGTGGATCACGCCATTACTGGTTTCGATATCTGCCTGAACGACATTTGCGTCATTGACCATGACACCATTGTCGAGATCGATTGTGATCTCTCCACCCTGAACGGTGGCGGCGGTCATGTCGTCGGACAGATCACCCGACATCACTTTGCCCGGAACCACGTGATAGGTGAGGATCGCAACAAGCTGATCCTTGTTCTCGGGCTTCAGCAGCGTTTCCACGGTGCCTTCGGGCAGAGCAGCAAAGGCTTCATCCGTGGGCGCGAAAACGGTGAATGGGCCTTCGCCCTTCAGCGTGTCAACCAACTCGGCAGCCTGCACGGCTGCGACCAGAGTGTTGAAGCTGCCGGCTCCGACAGCGGTGTCCACAATGTCCTTGCCGTGGCCGTCGGCCATGGCAGCGGTCGAAAACAGGATACTGGCGACACCGGCAACAGCGAATTTGCGAAACATGATCTACTTCCCTTGTTGAGGATGTCATCGGCGACATCAGGGGCGATACGGTGACATGCCGGAAGGAGATCATGCGTCGGGGGCAAAAAACCGACTGGAAAACGAACAACGCCGCGCTAAGCGCGCGGCGTTTCCAGCGGCAAGTCACGAAATCGTGACCGTTGTCTGTTCACAGCCCTTCGAATTCGCACAGGACATGGACGTCCATGCCCATCTCCTCCAGCACCTTCCGGCCACCCAGCTCGGGCAGGTCGATGATGAAGGCGCAGCTGACGATCTCGCCGCCCAGACGTTCGATCAGCTTGATGCCTGCCGCGGCAGTGCCGCCGGTGGCCAGCAGGTCATCGACGACCAGAACCTTTTCACCGGGCTGGATCGCGTCATCGTGGATCTCGACGATGGCCTCGCCATATTCCAGCTTGTATTCCTCGCTGATCGTGGTGCCCGGCAGCTTGCCCTTCTTGCGGATCGGAACGAAGCCCACGCTCAGCTGGTGAGCGATCGCGCCGCCCAGGATGAAACCGCGCGCCTCAAGCCCCACGACCTTGTCGATGCGCTCGCCGGCATAGGGGTGCAGCATCTGGTCGATGGCCATGCGAAACCCGCGGGGATCCGCAAACAGGGTCGTCACGTCGCGGAACATGATCCCTTCGTGGGGAAAATCGACGATGGTCCGAATGTAATCCTTGACCGTTTTGCTTCTGGACATGGGGCAACCCTTCTTGCGTCAAAACACGGCGGTGTTTGGCGTATCACGGCCAGTCATGCAAGCCACGGCTGCCTTCCTGCGCGTATTTGCTGCGGAACAGATGCGCCCGGACCACCCGCCCTTGGAGGGCTGCGGGTATCGACAAGCGATGCGCTTTGTCTATACAAGGTGCCACGCGCTGATGCAGGCCCAGAACAAGGATGACAGCAGTGGCCAAGGCCGACCTCAAGGGATCCACCAAAAAGAACAGCCAGCTGGTTCTGCGCCTGGACAAGGACGAACGCGACGCGTTCGTTGCGCTGTGCCGCGATCTCGACACCTCGGCCGCGCGCGAGATCCGCAAGTTCATTCGCGCGTTCATGGCCGAGAACGCCGGGACCTGACTGCCTTCAGGCCGGGCGGCGCAGTACCGCCGTGGCCACGCCCATTCCGATCAGGGTCAACCCTCCGAAACGGGTCATGCCGGTGATGATGCCGGGGCGGCCGATTACGCGGCGCAGCCGGTCGGCCAACAGCGCATAGGCCAGCGCGTTCAGCCCGGCCAACCCAACGAAAGTGGCGATCAATATGGCGAACTGCGGGCCCAACGGCTCGGCCGGGCGCAGGAATTGCGGCACGAAGGCAATGAAGAAGGCGATGGATTTCGGGTTCAGGGCAGTAACGGCGGCCGCATGGCCGAACACGCCGCGCGCGGTGACGTCGCGCCCGGTGGCCACCGCCTGCATCCCGCCGGACGGCGCACTGCGCAGCAGCTTGATGCCCAGCCAAACCAGATAGGCGGCTCCCACCCACTTCAGCACCGAAAACAGCGTGGCCGACGCCAGCACCAGCGCCCCAAGCCCCAGCAGCGAAGCGGTCATGGCGATCAGGTCCCCCAGCGCAACCCCCGTGGCCGAGGCCACGGCCACGCTGCGCCCTTTGGACAGTGCATAGCTGAGCACCAGCAGAACCGTCGGTCCCGGGATCAGCAGAAGGGCGGTCGAGGCTGCGACAAAGGCCAGCCAAAGTTCAAAATCCATCATCCAACTCCGTCAAATCCGCAGCAGCTAGCCTAAGAAAACACGTGGCCGTCAAGGCCGCCTACAATACCCGGCCCGCCACCGTATCCAGCTTGGCCAGCACTTGCGGGTCGCGCTTTTCCGGGGCCGTCAAAATCGCGTGGTCCAGCGCACGGTCGCAGCCATGCGGGCAGGGCGCGCGGTCCGCTCCCAGCATGGCGGGCAGGCCTTTGACCAAGGCGCGCGCCTTCTCGGCGTTGCCGGTCAGCGTCGCGATGATCGCGGTCACGTCCACTTCGCCGTGATCGGGGTGCCAGCTGTCATAGTCGGTGACCATCGCCACCGAGGCATAGCAAAGCTCGGCCTCGCGGGCCAGTTTGGCCTCGGGCATGTTGGTCATGCCGATCACGTCGCAGCCCCACTGCTCGCGGTACATCTTCGATTCCGCCAGCGTCGAGAATTGCGGCCCTTCCATCGCCAGATAGGTGCCGCCACGGTGCACGGTGATGCCGGCCGCCCGGGCGGCGGATTCACAGGCATCGCCCACGCGCGGGCAGGTCGGATGGGCCACGCTGACATGGGCGACGCAGCCGGTGCCGAAAAAGCTTTTCTCGCGGGCGAAGGTGCGATCGATGAACTGATCGACGACCACGAAATCGCCCGGCGCCATGTGTTCGCGGAAGGAGCCGCAGGCCGAAACCGAGATCACATCGGTCACCCCCAGCCGTTTCAGCGCGTCAATATTGGCGCGATAGGGCACCTCGGTCGGCGAATGCACATGCCCGCGCCCGTGGCGGGGTAGAAAGGCCATCTCGATGCCGTCCAGTGTCCCGGTCAGGATCTGGTCGGAAGGCGCGCCCCAAGGCGTTTCCACGGTGACCCATTGCGGCGATTCCAGCCCGTCGATGTCATAAATTCCCGATCCGCCGATGACGGCAATTTTTGTCTGGGCCACGTTCGTTCTCCGCTGCGATACCTGCCTGAGGGAATATCTGCGGGCTTGTCGGGCATTTGGCAAGGCTTGCCGGTGTTATTGCGCCGCACAGGCGCCACAAGGGGCGTCGCCTTGCAGTTTTTGCATGACAGCCTGCCATCGATGGGCTAGCAGACAGCGCCGAAGGCGGGTATACGACCGCCTTCGCGCGAACATTCTGACCCACAGGACCAATTCATGCCCCGAGCCTTGCTGGCAAGCTTTGCCAATCGCCTCGCCATTCCCGATCTGAGCTGGATGCCGGACGAAAAGCTGACCCCCGCCCGCCTGCGGATCGAGCTTTTGTCGGGCCTGACCGTCGCCCTGGCCCTGGTGCCCGAAGCGGTGGCCTTTGCTTTCGTCGCCGGGGTTCACCCGCTGGTAGGCCTGTATGCGGCGTTCCTCGTGGGGCTGATCACCGCGCTGATCGGGGGTCGTCCGGGTATGATCTCGGGCGCAACCGGTGCGCTGGCGGTCGTCATGGTGGCGCTGGTGGCGCAGCACGGGGTCGAATACCTGTTCGCCACAGTGGTTTTGATGGGCATCCTGCAGATTATCGCGGGGGCCATGCATTGGGGCCGGTTCATCCGCCTGGTGCCGCATCCGGTGATGCTGGGCTTTGTCAACGGCCTGGCGATCGTGATCTTTCTGGCGCAACTGGGCCAGTTCAAGGTGCCGGGCACCATGGAAAACACCGGCCACGGCATGAGCGGTGGTGAATGGCTGTCCGGGATGCAACTCTATACGATGCTGGGGCTGGTCGCGCTGACCATGGCGGTGATCTGGGTGATGCCGCGCATCACGCGCATTGTGCCAGCGCCGCTGGCGGGCATCGTCGTGGTGGCTGCGCTGGTGATCGGCATGGGGCTGGATGTCCCGCGCGTCGGAGACCTGGCCTCGATCGAGGGCGGCCTGCCGAAATTCCACATCCCCATGGTTCCGCTGACCTGGGAGACGTTTGAGATCATTCTGCCCTACGCCGTCATCCTGGCCGCCATCGGCCTGATCGAATCTCTGCTTACGCTGAACCTGGTGGGCGAGATCACCGGCAAGCGCGGTGGTGCGTCGCAGGAATGCATCGCGCAGGGCACCGCCAACGTCGTGACCGGGTTCTTTGGCGGCATGGGCGGCTGTGCGATGATCGGTCAGTCGATGATCAACGTGAAGTCCGGCGGCCGCACGCGCATCGCGGGGATCGCTGCCGCGCTGTTCCTGCTGGTGTTCATCCTTGTCGGCTCACCCCTGATCGAACAGATTCCGCTGGCCGCGCTGGTTGGCGTGATGTTCATGGTGGTGATCGGCACGTTCGCCTGGAATTCGTTCAACATCCTGCGCAAGGTGCCGCTGACGGATGCCTTCGTCATCGTTCTGGTCACCGTCGTCACCGTGATGGAAGACCTCGCTGTGGCCGTCGTGGTCGGCGTGATCGTTTCGGCGCTGGCCTATGCCTGGAACAACGCCAAGCGCATCCACGCGGTCACCCGCGACTCGGAAACCGAGAAAGGCGCCAAGGTCTACGAGATCAAGGGGCCGCTGTTCTTCGGCTCGTCTGAGGGGTTTGTCGAACTGTTCGATGTCCAGAACGACCCGGAAACGGTGATCGTGGACTTCGCCGACAGCCGTGTGGTCGACCAATCGGCCCTGCAGGCCATCGAAAACATCGCCGCGAAATACGAGGCGGCAGGAAAGCGCGTCATGCTGCGCCATCTCAGCCGGGATTGCCACAAGCTGCTCAAGAAAGCAGGTCACCTGATGGTCGACAGCGACGATGACCCGGATTACGGCCTTGCGGTCGACTATTCTGTTCGAACCGGCGTTCTGGGCGGCCATTGAGCCCCCAAACCCGGCTCAATCGTCTGGACGATTGAGGGAAAACAACTCCGTCACCACCGAGTAGTCGCGATACCCAAGCCGCGACAAGGGTTGAAAGGTGGTGACGTCGAACTTGCCGTCCTTCAGGCAGTCATCGCGCAGGTGCACGCCGACGACTTCTCCGAAAACCACCCGGTTGGCCTGGCCGGGCAGCGTGACGATCTGGGTCAGTTTGCATTCCAGCGCGGCGGGGGCGCCTTCGATGCGAGCGCATGGGATGGTTTCGCATTCCACAGGTGTCAGGCCGGCGTGGGCGAACTCGTCCACCTCTTTCGGAAGGCTGGCCGAGCTTGCGTTCATCGCGTCCCGATGGGCGTGGGCCACCACGTTGACGCAAAAGACGCCGGTCGCCTCGATATTGGCGATGCTGTCCTTTCCGCGGTCCTGGTCGTGTTTCGTGCCGGTGGAGGCAAACATCACCTGCGGCGGCGTATAGGCGACCCCGTTGAAGAATGAATAGGGCGCCAGATTGTTGATCCCATCGGCGCTGCGGGTCGAGATCCATCCGATCGGGCGCGGCGTGATGATGGCGTTGAACGGGTTGTGCGGCAAACCGTGACCGTCTTCGGGGCGATAGAACATCTGATCTCCAAGCGTTTGCTCAAGGCCTAGCGAAGTGCTAGGGCGATTGCCAGAGTCGAAAAGAGGGCCGCGGTGCAGCAGTTCGGGATCAGGCCGGAAGAGCCGGAGGATTGGTGGGAAGTCGAAGCCCTCTACGACCTGTGTTTTGCACCGGGGCGCGAGGCGCTGTCGTCTTACCGCTTGCGCGACGATGTTCCGCCAGTGCCGGGCCTGTCGATGACTGCCCGTGACGGGCAGGGCATCTTGGCTGGGGCCATCCGATTCTGGCCGGTTCATGTTGGCGCACACGACGCGCTTTTGCTGGGGCCCGTTGCCGTCCACCCGACCCACCAGGGGGAAGGTTTGGGTGGTTTTCTGATCCACGAAGGTATCGAAGCCGGGCGGGCCAAAGGGTGGGACCGGGTCATGCTGGTCGGTGACGCGCCCTATTATTCACGCTTTGGGTTTGCCCGGCTCGAGGGTGTTGAGATGCCCCCACCAACCAACCCGGATCGGGTTCTCGGGCTGGATTTGACCACCGGCGCATGGCACGGAGTGAGTGGTTCGGTGACCCGCTGGACGCGCTGATCTATTGAAACGGCGTTGTGAAATGCCAATGTTTCAGGGTCAGGAGGACACCGAATGAATGACGTCGTTCTCGTCGGAGAAATCGACCCCGACGCTGAGTTGGACCGGCTGGCAAGCCACTACCGCAGCGCGGGCGGCAGCGGTATCAGGTTGCTCAATCGTCTGGGTGGATCGGCTGAGTCGCTGCTGGAACAGCTGCCCGGTTCGGTGCGCGATGGGCTGACCGGTGCAACCGAGCAGGCCTTGTGGCTTGCAGTTCGTGCCGCTGACGGATCGCGCCGCGCGGTTCCCGACCAGAAGCCGTGGGTCAACACCGCCATATCGACCACGATGGGCGCCGCGGGTGGGGCTGGCGGCCTGACGACGGCGTTGATCGAGCTTCCGGCGACCACGGCCATGTTGTTGCGCTCAATACAGGGTGCCGCATCGCGTGAAGGTTTTGACCCCTCGGCAAGGAACGTGCAGTTCGATTGCATCCGCGTTTTGTCGGCGGCAGGTCCCTTGGCGCATGACGACGGCGCAGACATGGGGTTCTTTTCAGTCCGACTGACCGTGACGGGCCCCGCTCTGCAAAAGATCATTGCCGCCGTCGCGCCGAGATTGTCGGTCGTTTTGGGGCAGAAACTGGCGGCTCAGACCGTTCCGGTATTGGGGGCCTTGGCCGGAGGTGGCGCGAACTACCTCTACGCCCGGTACTATCAGCAGATTGCCCGTGTGCATTTCGGCCTGCGGCGTCTGGCGATCGATGCCGATATTCCGCATGACGAGCTTGTGCAGCGTCTGCAACGTCGCATGTTGGCCTGACCCACAGTTTCAAAATTGGACAGAACCGCAGGATGTGGTATCCTGCACCTAATTGGCCCGCAAGATAAGTGGCCGAAAACAGGCAAGAAGAACAAAACAAGAGGCGGGGCAGCGTGAAAAGCGCAGGGCTGTCACCAGACATTCTGTCCGAAACCGGGGCATTTCCGGTTCTGCCGCAGTCTGCGGCTCTATGCTACCGGCTTCGGCGCGGGGTGCCTGAGATATTGTTGATCACGACCCGGGGGTCGGGGCGGTGGATCATCCCCAAAGGCCGCATGATCGACGGCCTTAGCGGGTCTGAGACCGCAGCGCAGGAAGCTTGGGAAGAAGCCGGTGTGACAGGCCGTTGTGAGACGCGCAGTATCGGGCAGTTCTCTTTCGACAAACACCACCGGGATCTGGGGCGGGTGACATGCGTCGTTGATGTCTACCCGTTGCTTGTTACCAAGACGGCGGATCGGTTCCCCGAAGTCGCAGAACGGCGGCGTAGATGGATGCTGCCGGAAAAAGCAGCACAAGCGGTTTCGATCGGCGGGCTTTCCGGGCTGTTGCGGTCAAATGCGCTCAATCCTCATTGAACCGCCTCTGTAAAGACTTGATATTGCCATGTCTGTCAGTATCTATTGGACCACCGACATTTTGGGCGACAGATGATTCAATATTCACTGAAATGCTGCAATGGTCACGCGTTTGACAGTTGGTTCCAGTCTGCGGACGCTTACGACAAGCTGTCCAAGGCTGGAATGGTCTCTTGCGCGACTTGCGGCAGCACCCAGGTCGAAAAGGCGATCATGACGCCGCGGGTCCAGTCTGCGCGCTCATCTGCTGCAATGCCGCGCGCGGAGAACAGTGATCGACCCGAAGTCCAGCGCCAACCGACCAAGGCCGAGATTGAGCGTGTTCTCAACGCCCTGCGCGCCAAGGTCGAGGCGAATTCCGATTATGTCGGCCGCGAATTTGCGCGCGAGGCCCGCAAGATACATCTGGGCGAGGCCCCGGAGCGCGCCATCTACGGCGAGGCCAAGCCGGAAGAGGCCAAGGCCCTGATCGAAGATGGGGTTCCGGTGGCCCCTCTACCGTTCATTCCAAGCCGAAAGACGAACTGAACCGTGCATCTTGTTATCACCGGCGCCAATCGCGGCATTGGGCGCGCTCTTGCTGAGTGCTATCGTGGCCGAGGCGATACTGTCACCGGCACCGCACGGGACGATTCCGCCGATATTCGTCTGGACGTTACCGACCCGGCGCAACAGGCGCAGATGGCGCGCAAGTTGGATGGCCAGCCCGTAGATCTGTTGATCTGCAACGCTGGTGTCTACTTGGACAAAGGCCAGACAATCGACGGCTACCCGGCCGAGATGTGGGACCAGACTTTTGCGGCCAACGTCACCGGGGTGTTTCTGACCATTCAGGCCTTGTTGCCCAATCTGCGTGCGGCGCGCGGAAAGATCGCGATCATCTCGTCGCAGATGGCCTCGCACACGCGGGCGCCCGGGGGAAGCTATATCTATCGGGCCTCCAAGGCGGCTGTGCTGAACCTTGGTCGCAACCTGGCGGTGGATCTCAAGGACGATGGCATCGCCGTCGGCATCTATCACCCGGGATGGGTGCAGACGGACATGGGCGGCCGGGCCGCCGACATCACCGTGTCACAGGCCGTTGCCGGGTTGACCGAGCGTTTCGATGCACTGAGCCTGGACTCCACCGGCTGCTTTGAAACCTGGGACGGGCAGGCACATCCTTACTGAGCGGCAAGCGCTGCCTTGGGGATCTCGTAGACTTCACCGGGATCGATGAAGATCACCAGAATTTCGCCCCGCGTTTCCGAAGTGATCTTCGACGTCGAGCTGCTGGAATCCGGCTTTCCATCGGTGAAATAGATGCGGCGTACTTCCCCAGTATCCAACTGAACCGCCAGGGTTGCAGTGCCATCGTCCTTGCGCCTCAACTCGGCAGGGCAATTTTTCAATGGCTGACCCGCCAACGCGGCGCAGGGGACCGTTCCCAACGCGTTCTGGCCGTCCGTTCCGGACAGTGAAGCCACCTGGGCCAGAGCCGGGCCGGACATCAGCGCACAGGCGAAAACAAAACGCAGCATGGTATTCCTCATGGTTTAAATCCTTGACGATACGCTGACATTGCTGCCGGTCCTTGTAAAGCGTTGCGCTGCAGTGTCCTGCCGTTCTATGTGCCCTTGCTCTTGTGTGTTGCCTCGCATAAGACGCTCGGGACCGGAAATCCAAGGCGCGGAGACATTTGCCCCCATGCCCGTACTCGTGATGAAATTCGGCGGCACATCCGTCGCCAACCTCGACCGCATCCGCCGCGCGGCCAAGCGCATCGGCGTCGAAGTGGCCAAGGGCTATGACGTCATCGTCATCGTGTCGGCCATGTCGGGCAAGACCAACGAATTGGTGGGCTGGGTCGACGAGATCTCGCCGCTGTATGACGCGCGCGAATATGATGCCGTGGTATCCTCGGGCGAGAATGTCACCGCCGGTCTGATGGCGCTGACGCTGCAGGAAATGGAGATCCCCGCCCGCAGCTGGCAGGGCTGGCAGGTGCCGCTGCTGACCGATGGCGCCCATTCGGCGGCGCGGATCCTTGATATTCCGACCGACAACATCAACCAGAAGTTCGGCGAGGGCATGAAGGTCGCGGTGGTGGCAGGCTTTCAGGGTCTCAGCCCCGAGGGGCGGATCACCACGTTGGGCCGGGGCGGTTCGGACACCACTGCCGTGGCTTTTGCCGCCGCCTTCGACGCCGAACGCTGCGACATCTTCACGGATGTGGACGGCGTCTATACCACCGATCCGCGCATCTGCGAGAAGGCGCGCAAGCTGGACAAGATCTCGTTCGAGGAAATGCTCGAACTGGCCTCGTTGGGGGCCAAGGTGCTGCAGACCCGCTCGGTCGAGCTGGCGATGCGGTACAAGGTGAAACTGCGTGTTCTCTCAAGCTTCGAGGAACAGTCCGACGAGGCCGGAACCCTGGTCGTCGACGAGGAGGAAATCATGGAATCCAATGTAGTCTCGGGTGTGGCCTATTCGCGGGACGAGGCCAAGATGACCGTCGTGTCGGTCGCCGACCGCCCCGGCATCGCCGCGATCATCTTCAACGCGCTCAGCGATGAGGGGATCAACGTCGACATGATCGTGCAAAACATCTCGGACGAGGGGCGCACGGACATGACCTTTTCCTGCCCCACCAACCAGGTGGCGCGCGCCGAAAAGGCGCTGTTGGCAGTCAAGGAGCGTGGCGAGTTGAACTATGCCGAGCTGGTCGCCGACACCGATGTGGCCAAGGTTTCGGTGGTGGGCATCGGCATGCGCTCGCAGTCGGGCGTGGCGGCCAAGATGTTCAAGGTACTCTCGGATGAGGGGATCAACATCAAGGTCATTACAACCTCCGAGATCAAAATTTCCGTCCTCGTCGACCGGAAATACATGGAACTTGCCGTTCAGGCGCTGCATGATGCCTTTGAACTGGAAAAGGCGGCCTGAGCATCTCGGCCAAGGTCCCGCCTGACACCGCAGAGTAGATCGGGCGATGGCAGACGGAATGGAAACAGAATCCCGCAAGCTGCTGGGGCGGCTGCGCGAGGAGATGGCAAGCGAGGCTGCCGGTCAGGAGCGTCTTGACCGGATCACTCACCTGATCGCCGACAGCATGCGGTGCGAGGTGTGCTCGATCTATCTGTTCCGCGACGACGAAACCCTAGAGCTGTGTGCCACCGAAGGTCTTGCCCCCGAGGCCGTGCACCAGACCCGCATGCGTCTGGGGGAAGGTCTCGTTGGCCGGGTGGCCAAGTTCGGCAAGGTCGTCAACGCCGCCGATGCGCCCTCCGAGAAAGGTTTCCGGTACATGCCGGAAACAGGCGAGGAGCGTTTTTCGTCGTTCCTGGGCGTGCCCATTCAGCGGCTGGGGCAGAAGCTTGGGGTTCTTGTGGTCCAGTCCCGCGCTCAACGCGAATTTTCCGCGGATGAGGTCTATGCGCTTGAAGTCGTGGCAATGGTCCTTGCTGAAATGGCCGAATTGGGTGCGTTTGTGGGCGAAGGTGCCGCCCTTTCACCTTTGCATCAGCAATCCATATTGCTGCGCGGTGGCCCGGCACAGGAGGGCTCGGCCGAGGGGCATGTCTGGCTGCATGAGCCGCGTGTCGTCGTCACCAACCCGATCGCCGACGATCCACATCGCGAGCTGGAGCGGCTGAACGAGGCGGTCGAAGAGCTGCGCGTGGGCGTCGACAAGATGCTTGAAATCTCGCGGGGCGGCGACACGGAACAGCTGCAGGTTCTGGAAGCCTACCGGATGTTCGCCAATTCCAAGGGCTGGATGCGCCGGATGGAAGAGGACATCGCCCGCGGTCTCAGCGCCGAGGCGGCGGTGGAAAAGGAGCAGTCGCAGGCCCGCGCCCGGATGAGCCAGGTCACCGACCCTTATCTGCGCGAGCGTCTGGCGGATCTGGACGATCTGTCCAACCGTCTGCTGCGCATTCTGACAGGGCAGGGCGGGTCGAACGGTAAAGAACTGCCGCCCGATCCGATCCTGGTGGCGAGGAATATCGGCCCGGGTGACCTGCTGGAATATGGCCGTTCGCTGAAAGGTGTCGTGCTCGAGGAGGGCTCGGTCGGCAGTCATGCCACCATCGTCGCCCGCGCTCTGGCCATCCCGCTGGTGGTACATGTCGGACGGATTACGACCGAGGCTTTGAACGGCGACCATATTCTGGTCGACGGGGATGAGGGCGTCGTGCATCTGCGCCCCGAGGATACCGTCGTCAGCGCCTTCCGCGACAAGATGGCCATGCAGGCCGAGGCGCAGAAACGCTATGCCTCGATCCGCGAAACCCCGACCGTGACCAAGGATGGCGAGCGGATCAATCTGGTGATGAATGCCGGCCTGATGGCCGACTTGCCGTCGCTCAAGACGTCCGGGGCCGAGGGCGTAGGCCTGTTCCGCACCGAATTGCAGTTTCTGATCCGCAACCAGATGCCCAAACGGTCGGAACTGGTGGCGCAGTACAAGCGCGTTCTGGATTCGGCCGATGGCAAGCGCGTGGTATTCCGCACGCTGGATATCGGGTCGGACAAGGTGCTGCCCTACATGAAACATGTCGCCGAGCCCAACCCGGCGCTGGGTTGGCGCGCCATTCGCGTGGGCCTGGACAAGCGCGGCGTGATGCGGATGCAGCTGCAGGCCCTGTTGCGCGCGGCGGATGGCCGTCCTCTGACGGTCATGTTCCCGTTTGTCGCCCAGGCCGACGAATACCGCGAGGCCCGTTGGGAAGTGAACAAGACGCTGGAGCGCGAAAAGCGCTTGGGTCATGTGCTGCCGGAAACGCTGGAAGTTGGGGCGATGCTGGAAACACCATCATTGGCCTTCGCCCCCCAGAAGTTCTTTGACGAGGTCGATTTCATCTCGATCGGCGGCAACGACCTGAAACAGTTCTTCTTCGCCGCCGACCGTGAAAACGAGCTGGTGCGCCGCCGCTATGACACGCTGAATGTCAGCTTCCTCAGCCTGATCGAGCGCATCGTCGAACGGTGCGGAATTTCCGACACGCCGCTGAGTTTCTGCGGCGAGGATGCCGGCCGCCCGATCGAGGCACTGTGCCTGGCGGCGATGGGCATCCGCACCCTGTCGATGCGCCCGGCCTCGATCGGCCCGGTCAAAAGCCTGTTGTTGCGGTCCAACCTGCAGGATGTCCGCAAGATCATCGCCGACGCCCGCCATCGCGGCGAACAATCGGTGCGCCCGGCGATCATGGAGTATCTGCGCGACAACGGCTGAGGCCATGATGACCGCGAAAAAAGGCCCGATTCCGAAATCCGGGCTTGCTTTTTGGGCTTGGTCTTTCTATCCAAGCCACGAATGTTAGCGGTAACAGGGTGTCTGGCTGCAGACCGCGCCGGATTGTCCGAAGAAGGGAGCCAGCCATGGTTTCACGCGTAATCCCGGTAGATCCGTTCGATCTGGTCCTGTTCGGCGCGACCGGAGATCTGGCCCAGCGCAAGATCCTGCCGGGCCTCTACCATCGGTTCGAAGTGGGGCAGATGCCCGAAGATGCGCGCATCATCGGGACCGCGCGGTCGGATATGGACAATGACGGGTTCCGCGCGCAGGTGCGAAAGTCGATGAAGGAATTCGCGCCGTCGTTCAAAAAGGACGTGCTGGATCGGTTTCTGGCCCGGGTCGAATACGTGCCGGTCGATGCGCTTGGCGAAAACGGCTGGGACAAGCTGGCCAAGTCGCTGCGCCCTGACGTGGTGCGCGCCTATTACCTGTCGGTCGGTCCGAAACTGTTTCCCGGCATCGCGCAGCGCCTGCATGATCACGGGCTGGCCACGCCCGACAGCCGCATCGTGGTCGAGAAACCTTTCGGCCATGATCTGGCCTCGGCCAAGGCGCTGAACGAAGGTCTCGGCGCCTGTTTCGAAGAACATCAGATCTATCGGATCGACCATTACCTGGGCAAGGAAACGGTGCAGAACCTGATGGCGCTGCGCTTTGCCAACTCGCTTTTCGAACCGCTGTGGAACGCGACCCATGTGGATCATGTCCAGATCACCGTGGCCGAAACCGTCGGGGTCGAAGGACGTGGTGCCTATTACGACCAGTCCGGCGCGATGCGGGACATGGTGCAGAACCACCTGGTGCAGCTTTTGTGCCTGACCGCGATGGAGCCGCCCTCGACCTTCTCTCCCAACGCGGTGCGCAGTGAAAAGGTCAAGGTGATCGAGGCACTGGAACCTGTCGCCCCGACCGACATCGCCCGCGGCCAGTACCGGGCGGACAAGGGCGGCGACGGCTATGTCGATCATGTGGGCAACCCCCACAGCCTGACCGAAAGCTACATCGCGCTGAAGGTGCGCGTGGGCAACTGGCGCTGGTCGGGGGTTCCGTTCTATCTGCGTACGGGCAAGCGTCTGCGCGCGCGGGAATCCGAAATCGCGGTGTTTTTCCGCGACCCGCCGCACACGATCTTTCCCAATGTCGGCCCGCTGCAAGGCAACGTTCTGGTGATCCGCCTGCAGCCTGACGAGGGCATCACCCTGCGCACCACGATCAAGGATCCCGGCCCGGGCGGCTTCCGCCTGACGGACGTGGCGCTGGACATGAGCTTTGCCGAGGCGCTGGGTGCCGATGTGCGCGCGCAGGACGCCTATGAGCGGCTGGTGATGGACGTGATCCGTGGCGACCAGACCCTGTTCATGCGCGGCGACGAGGTCGAGGCCGCCTGGGCCTGGGTCGATCCCATCATCAAGGGCTGGGAAGAGCGCGGCGACCGTCCCTCGCGCTATGATCAGGGCAGTTCCGGCCCGGAAGACGCATTGATGCTGATGCATCGCGACGGGCGCCGCTGGCGCCAGATCGGAGGTTGAGATGGTTCACAACGTCATCACCGACGTCACCCAAAGAATAATCGAGCGCAGCGCCGATCCCCGCCGTACCTATCTGCAGCGGATGGAGCAGGCCCGGTCCGAAGGGCCGGCGCGCGCGCACTTGTCGTGCAGCGGACAGGCCCATGCCTATGCCGGGGCAGGGGCCGATCAGCAGACGATGGCCACGACCAGCGTGGGCAATCTCGGCATCGTCACCGCCTATAACGACATGCTGTCGGCGCATCAGCCGTTCGAGCGCTATCCCGAACTGATCCGCCGCGCGGCCCGTGCCGCGGGCGGCACCGCGCAGGTCGCGGGCGGGGTTCCGGCCATGTGCGACGGGGTCACGCAAGGCGAGGCCGGGATGGAGCTGTCGCTGTTCTCGCGCGACGTGATCGCGCTGGCAGCGGCGGTGGCGCTCAGCCACAATACCTTTGACGCGGCGGTGTTTTTGGGGGTCTGCGACAAGATCGTGCCGGGGCTGGTGATCGCGGCGCAGAGCTTTGGCCACCTGCCGGCGGTGTTCCTGCCCGCCGGCCCGATGACCAGCGGCCTGTCCAACGACGAAAAGGCCAAGGTGCGCCAGAAATTCGCCGCCGGCGAAGCCACGCGCGAAGAACTGATGGCCGCCGAGATGGCCGCCTATCATGGGCCGGGCACCTGCACCTTCTACGGCACCGCCAACACCAACCAGATGTTGATGGAGTTCATGGGCCTGCACCTGCCGGGCTCCAGCTTCGTCAACCCCAACACGCCGCTGCGCGATGCGTTGACCGAGGAGGGCGCCCGCCGTGCCCTGTCGCTCAGCGCGCTGGGTAACAATTACACGCCAGTGTGCCAGATCCTCGACGAACGCGCCTTCGTGAACGGTATCGTGGGGCTGATGGCCACGGGCGGGTCGACCAACCTGCTGATCCACCTGATCGCCATGGCCCGTGCCGGGGGCATTGTGCTGGACTGGCAGGATTTCTCGGATATCTCGGGCGTCGTGCCCCTGGTCGCGCGGGTCTATCCCAACGGTCTGGCCGACGTGAACCATTTCCATGCGGCGGGAGGACTGGGCTACACCATCGGCACGTTGCTGGATGAAGGCCTGCTGCATCCCGACACGCTGACCGTGGCGGGGCAGGGGCTGCATCATTACACGCAAGAACCCAAGCTGATCGATGGCGCGCTGATCTGGGAGGACGGCGCAGGCCACAGCCTGAACGAAAAGATCCTGCGCCCGGCCAATGACCCGTTCCAGCCCACCGGCGGCCTGTCGCGCCTGAGCGGAAATCTGGGCACCGGAGTGATGAAGGTCTCGGCCGTGGCCCCCGAACACCAGGTGGTCGAGGCCCCGGTTCGCGTCTTCCACGACCAGGACGAGGTCAAGGCCGCGTTCAAGGCGGGCGAGTTCACCGATGATGTCATCGTCGTGGTCCGCTTTCAGGGGCCCAAGGCCAATGGTATGCCCGAACTGCACTCGCTGACCCCGATCCTGTCGATCCTGCAGGGGCGCGGGCAGAAGGTGGCGCTGGTGACCGATGGCCGCATGTCTGGGGCCTCGGGCAAAGTGCCCGCGGCGATCCATGTCTGCCCCGAGGCGCTGGATGGTGGCCCGGTCGCCAAGCTGCGCGATGGCGACCTGCTGCGGGTCGATGCGGTGCGGGGCCAGCTTGAAATCCTGACCCCCGGCGTGCTGGAGCGCCCCGTCGCCACCGCCGATCTTTCGGCGCATCAATACGGGGTGGGCCGCGACCTGTTCACCACGTTCCGCAACGCCGTCGGCTCGGCCGATGCCGGTGCCAGCATTTTCGGAGCCTGAACCTATGTCCGCAAAAACCCAACGTACCCGCGAGATCTGCGCATTGGCGCCCATCGTCCCGGTTCTGGTCGTCGATGACGCCGCCCATGCCCGCCCGCTGGCCGAGGCACTGGTGGCCGGTGGCCTGCCTGCGCTCGAGGTGACCTTGCGCACGCCCGCGGCGCTGGACGCGATCCGCGCCATGGTGCAGGTGCCCGGCGGGGTCGTGGGGGCCGGCACGCTGGTCACGCCCGACGATGTCCGCGCCGCAAAAGAGGCGGGCGCGCAGTTCGGCGTATCGCCCGGGGCCACCGATGCCCTGATCGCCGCCTGCGAGGCCGAGGGCCTGCCGCTGCTGCCCGGCGCGGCCACCGCGACCGAGGCGATGCGCCTGCTCGAGCAGGGCTATGACATGCTGAAGTTCTTCCCGGCCGAAGCCTCGGGCGGGGCGCCTGCGCTCAAGGCGATCGGCGCGCCGCTGCCGCAGATCACCTTCTGCCCGACGGGCGGCGTGTCGCCCGCCAACGCGCGCGACTACCTGTCCCTGCCCAACGTGATCTGCGCGGGCGGCAGTTGGGTCGCGCCGAAACAGATGGTGGCGCAGGGCGACTGGGCGGGGATCGGAGCCCTTGCGCGTGAGGCGGCCGCCCTGATGGATTGACCTTGCCGGGCCGGGCGCTAGGGTGGGCGCCATTGCAGGCAGGTTGATCCACATGACAGACAGTATTTCCTTCGCCCAAGGGCGAAATTATCTGGCCATTCCGGGCCCTTCCGTGATTCCGGACGCGGTGCTGCAGGCGATGCACCGCCCGTCGCCCAATATCTATGCCGGTGAGCTGGTCGAGATGATGCCCGACCTGACGGCCGACCTGCGCCGCGTGGCTCGTACCCGGCACGAAGTGGCGATCTACATCGCCAACGGCCACGGCGCGTGGGAGGCGGCGCTGTCCAACGTTCTGGCGCCGGGGGAAACCGTGCTGGCTCCGGCTTCGGGGCGGTTCACCCATGGCTGGGCGGAAATGGCCGAGCGTCTGGGCGTCAAGGTCGAGCTGATCGATTTCGGTCCGTCCGACCCTTGGGACTTGGACCGGATCGCGCAGGCCCTGCGGGCTGATGCCGGCCACCGGATCAAGGCGGTTCTTGCGGTGCATGTGGACACGTCCAGCTCGATCCGCAACGACATTCCGGCGCTGCGGGCGCTATTGGACGACCTGAACCACCCGGCATTGCTGATGGCGGATTGCATCGCTTCTCTGGGCTGCGACCGGTTCGAAATGGATGACTGGGGCGTCGATGTCATGGTCACCGCCTGCCAAAAGGGGCTGATGACCCCGGCGGGCATGTCCTTCGTGTTCTTCAACGACCGGGCCAAGGCCAAACGGGCCGCGATGCCGCGCGTTTCGGGCTATTGGGACTGGCAGCCGCGATCAGAGCCCGACTGGTTCTATCAATATTTCGGCGGCACCGCGCCGACGCACCACCTGTACGGCCTGCGCGCCGCCCTTGATCTGATCCATGCCGAGGGGATTGAGCAGGTCTGGGCCCGCCATGCGCAGCTGGCCCATGCCGTCTGGGCCGCCTGTGAGAAGTGGGCCGAGGCCGGGGCGCTGCACCTGAACGTCGGCGATCGCACGCATCGCAGCCATGCCGTCACCGCTCTGCGCTTGACCGAGGGTCGCGGCACGCCCCTGCGCAGCTATACCGAGCGGCACCTGGGCTTGACCCTTGGCATCGGGCTGGGCATGGCGGACGAGGAGTCATGTTTCCGGCTGGGCCACATGGGCCATCTGAACGGGCACATGGTCATGGGTCTGCTGGGCGGCATCGAAACCGCCATGGCCGCGTTGGAGATCCCACGCGGGTCCGGCGCGCTCGAGGCTGCGGCGGGGGTTTTGGCGGGTTAGGCGCTGCGCGCGGCCGCCAGCGCCTGCGGCAGGGCGGCGGCAAAGGCGTTCAGGTCGGCTTCGGTGCCGCAACTGACGCGGATGCAGCGGTTCTGCGGGGCTGCAAATGGCATCCGCACGAAGATCCCCTGCGCCACCAGCGCATCCAGCACCGCCTTGGCAAATGCTCCGTCGCGCCCGCAGTCGATCGCCACGAAATTGGTGGCCGAGGGCAGCGGGGCCAACCCGTTGTCACGCGCGATCGCGCCGATCCGGTCGCAGGCCGAGGCGATCTGTGCTTGTACCTGCGTCAGCCAGTCCTGATCGTGCAGGGCGGCCAGCGCCCCGGCCTGCGCCATGCGGTTCATGCCGAAATGGTTGCGCACCTTGTTGAAGGCCGAGATCAACCCGGGCGCTCCGATCGCATAGCCGACCCGTGCGCCGGCCATGCCGTAGACCTTGGAAAAGGTGCGCATCCGGATCACGCGCGGATCATCCGCCGCGACCGGCGCGGCGGTGCCGACGGGCGCGCATTCCACGTAAGCCTCGTCCAAAACCAGCAGAGAGCCGTCCGGCAGAGCGTCCATCGCCGCGACGATGTCCGTGCCGCGATGCCAACTGCCCATCGGGTTGTCCGGGTTGGCCAGATAGACCAGCTTGGCGCCGACCTCGGCTGCCTTGGCGAACAGGGCGGCCGGGTCCTCGTGATCGTTGGCATAAGGCACCTTGTGGATCGTCCCGCCATAGCCCGCGACGTGGTAGTTGAAGGTGGGATAGGCCCCGTCCGAGGTCACGACCGCATCGCCCGGACCGACCATCAGGCGCACCAGATAGCCCAGCAGCCCGTCGATGCCTTCGCCGACCACGATGTTGTCGGGGCTGATCCCGTGATGATCGGCCAGCGCATGGCGCAGATCGTGGTTCTCTGGGTCGCCATACATCCAGATGCCGTCAGCGGCCTGCCGCATCGCCTCGATCGCGCGGGGCGAGGGGCCGAACACGCTCTCGTTCGCGCCCAGCCGGGCCACGAAGGGGGCGCTGCGCTGGCGCTCCTGCGTCTCGGGGCCGACGAAGGGCACGGTTGCGGGCAGGGATTGGGCAAGCGGGGTGTATCTGGGTCCGGTCATGGGCGCAGATAATCCCAAGGGCATGGCCGGGGCAAGCCTTGCATGGGGCCGGGGCGTCCGCACCGATCTGCCCTCACGTCGGGCTGGCGTCGGCTGCGGGTTTCGGGGCATGGTTTGCCCGGAACACCAAACCCGGAGGCCCAGATGGCGCGCGTATCAGTCGAATACAGGAACCACATCGCCCATGTCACCCTGACCCGCGGCGACAAGATGAACGCGCTGGATGATGCGATGGTCAAGGCGATCCTGGCAGCGGGGCAAGAGGTCGCCGCCTCGGACGCACGTGCCGTGGTGCTGTCGGGCGAGGGCAAAAGCTTCTGCGCGGGGCTCGACATGGCCAGTTTTGCGGCCATGGCGCACAAGGACCCGACCGAGTGGTTGATGACCCGCAGCCATGACGACGCCAACGAGATGCAGGAACTGGCGCTGATCTGGCGCCGCGTGCCGGTGCCGGTGATCTGCGCCATTCAGGGCGTGGCCTATGGCGGTGGTCTGCAGATCGCGCTGGGCGCCGATATCCGGATCGCCCATCCCGACGCCAAGCTGGCGGTGATGGAGATGAAATGGGGCATCATCCCCGACATGGGCGGCATGGTCCTGTTGCCGAAACTGGTACGGTCCGACGTGCTGCGCATGCTGACCTATACCGCGCGGCCCATCGGTGCCGCTCAGGCCGCCGACTGGGGGTTGGTCACCAGCCTGTCGGATGATCCGCTGACCGAAGCCATCGCGCTGGCTGAGGATATTGCGGGCAAGAGCCCCTCGGCCATCCGCGCCGCGAAACGCCTGATCGAGGTGGCCGAAACCAAGTCGCGCGCCGAGGTTCTGCTGGCCGAATCCGCCGAACAGGTCGAGCTGATCGGCAAACCCGACCAGATGGAAGTGGTGATGGCCCAGATGCAGGGTCGCAAGCCCGAGTTCAAGTAAACTCGCGGGCCGCGGCCAGGTGGGCCTCAGCCCCGCAGGCGCGTCGTCACCCAATAGGCGATGCCGCCTGCCAGCAGACCCCAGACCGCCGCGCCCAGGCCAAACACGGTGATGCCCGAGGCGGTGATGGCAAAGGTCAGGATCGCGGCTTCGCGCTCGGCCGGAACCTCGAGCGCGGCGAAGGTGGCATTGGCCATGACCCCGATCAGCGCCACGCCGGTCAACGTGCCCATCAGCATCGGATCGGCATGGGCGGCAAACCCGGTTATGGCCACGGCGAACATCCCGAATAGGCAATAGAACACCCCGGCCATGACAGCCGACCAATAGCGCTGATCCCGGTCGGGGTGGCTGTCCTCGTTCGAGCACATGGCGGCGGTGATGGCCGCGAGGCAGGTCGCCGGCGCGCCGAAGGGGGCCGACAGGATGCTGGCCCCGCCCACGGCCGAGAATAGCCGCCCTGCCACCGGGGCATAGCCAAAGCTGCGCATGACCGCGATGCCGGGGATGTTCTGCGTGGCCATCGTGACCACGAACAGCGGCACCCCGATGCCGATCATCGACGCCACCGAGAATGTGGGCGTGGTCCAGACCGGCGCGGCCAGCAGGTGGTCGGGGCGGACCGACGGTCCGTCAGAGAACAGAACTACGACCAGCGCGGCGGCCAGCACGGCGGCGGGGACCGCCAGCAGTCTGTGCACACGTCCGGCGATGAACCAGGTCAGGATCACCGGCAGGGCCTGCCAGGGGATCTCGACCGCGGCCTGAAACGGGACGATGCACAGCGGCAGCAGCACTCCGCCCAGCATCGCCTGCGCCAAGGAGGTGGGAATCGCCGCCGCCAACCGTCCCAGCGGGCGCCACATTCCGGCCAGCACGGTCAGCGCCCCCGCAAACAGGAACGCGCCGATGGCACCCGAGAAACCCGCGGCCGGCGCGGCCGAAACCGCCAGCAGCGCCGCACCGGGCGTAGACCAGGCCACGCTGATCGGTTGGCGGTACCACAGGCTGAGCGCGATCGCCGCCAGCCCCATGGCAAGGGCGGCCATCATCAGCCCCGATGCCGCCTGCGGCCCCGAGGCGCCCATGGCATCGAGCCCTTGCAGGACAATCGGAAAGGAACTGAAAAAGCCGACTACGGCCACGACCAGCCCGGTTGAAACGGTCTGCATCGGCGGAAAGGGTCTGGACATGGGGGCCTCGGTGGATTGGTCCCGAGATTGCTAGCAACCGTTTGGCCCGGTGAACAGGGTCGGGTGCAAAAAACCCCGCCGGGCGTGCGCGGCGGGGCTTCTGCAAGCGTGTGCGAGGGGCTGACGGATCAGGCGATCTCGGCCAGTCGGGCCAGCGCCTCGTTTATGCGGGCCTCTTCCTCTTCGCGGGCGGCGAGGTTGGCCTTGGCCTCTTCCACCACCTCTTCCGGGGCCGAGGCCACGAATTTAGGGTTGTTGAGACGCCCGCGCAGACCGCCCAGTTCCTTGGCCAGTTTGCCCTTGGCTTTTTCCAGCCGTTCCTTTTCGGCGCCGATGTCGATGATGTCGGCCAGCGGCAGACCAAAGGACGCGCCGGGCGCGGCGATCGAGATCGTGCCCTTGGGCAGCGTATCGGCCTTGGTCAGGCTGTCGATCCGAGCCAGCCGTTTGATCAGCGCCTCGTTCCGGTCCCAGGCGGCCTGGCCGTGGGCGTCGATCTCGGTCACCAGCATCGGCACGTACAGGCCCGCCGGAACGCGCATCTGGGCGCGGGCCGAGCGGGTGTTATCGATTACCGAGATCACCCAGTTCATCTCGCGATCCGCGTCGGCATCGACCAGATAGGCGGCGGCATAGCTGGGCCAGTCGGCATGCACCAGCATCTTGGGCCGCGCGCCGGTCAGGCCCCACAGCTCTTCGGTGATGAAGGGCATGATCGGGTGCAGCAGGACCAGGCACTGATCCAGAACCCAGCGCATGGTGGCGCGGGTCTCGGCCTGGGCCTCGGCATCGTCGCCCTGCAGCAGCGGTTTGGACAGTTCCACGTACCAGTCACAGACCTTGCCCCAGACAAAGGCATAAAGCGCATTGGCGGCATCGTTGAAGCGATAGCTCTCGAGCGCCGCGTCGACCTCTTCCCGCACCCGGGCGGTTTCGCCGATGATCCAGCGGTTTACGGCGGCCTTGGGCTGCAACTCGGCCACGTCCAGTTGCGGGACGGCGTCGGTAAAGACCTCGTTCATCTCGGCAAAGCGGACGGCGTTCCACAGCTTGGTGCCAAAGTTGCGATAGCCGGTGATGCGCTCGCGCGACAGTTTCAGCACGCCGCCGATGGCCGCCATCGACGCGTTGGTAAAGCGCAGCGCGTCGGCGCCGAACTCGTCCACGATTTCCAGCGGGTCGATGACGTTGCCGGTGGTCTTGGACATCTTCTTGCCCTTCTCGTCGCGGACGAGCTGGTGCAGATAGACGGTGTGGAACGGAATTTCGTTCACCACGGCCAGCTGCATCATCATCATCCGGGCGACCCAGAAGAACAGGATGTCGAACCCGGTGATCAGGACATCGGTGGGGAAGTAGCGCTGCAACTCCTCGGTCTGTTCGGGCCAGCCCAGCGTGCCGATGGGCCACAGGCCGGACGAGAACCAGGTGTCCAGCACATCCGGATCGCGCCAGACCGGATAAACCAGCTTGGTCGGATCGCGGTCGATGGCGTATTGCGCCAGGCTCTCGGCGAACCGGTGGATCGCCTCGTACTTGTCGGCCACCTCGATCACCGTGGCGTGGCTGAGCGGGCTGGGAATGTCGGCATTGTCATCCAGGAATTTCCCGGTGATGTCCTCGAAGCTGGCGGCGCACTCCATGACCGCGCCCCGGTGCAGCATGCCGCCTTCGTTCAGCAGCCGGCCCAGTTCGACCAGATCCAGCTCGCCGTCGTTTTCGTCATCCTTGAAATCCTCGGCCGACAGGTCCAGCCCGTACCAGACCGGAATCTGATGCCCCCACCACAGCTGGCGGCTGATGCACCAGGGTTCGATGTTCTCGAGCCAGTGGTAATAGGTCTTTTCGCCCGATTCCGGGATGATCTTGACCCGGCCGTCGCGCACCGCGTCCAGCGCGGGGCCCACGATCTTTGAGGTTTCGACGAACCACTGGTCGGTCAGCATCGGCTCGATCACCACTTTCGAGCGGTCGCCGAAGGGCTGCATGATCGGTTTGCTCTCGACCAGCGGCACCAGCGCGTCGGCGCCCTCGGCATCGGGTTTCAGCGCGGTCGATCCCAGGCGCGGATCATCCGCACGGGCCATCACGGTCAGGCCTTCGGCGGTGATTTCTTCGACCACCTTGGCGCGCGCCTCGAACCGGTCCAGGCCGCGCAGATGGTCGGGCACCAGGTTGATCGCGTCGATCTCGTTCTCGGTGAATTCGCGCCCACGGGCATATTCCTGGGCCTTGGCGGCTTCGTCCGCGTAGGGCGCGCCGTCGGCCCGCATGTGGCCGCGCGTGTCCATCAGGCGGTACATCGGGATCTTGCCGCGCTTGGCCACCTGATAGTCGTTGAAGTCATGCGCGCCAGTGATCTTCACCGCGCCCGAGCCGAAATTCGGGTCGGGGTATTCGTCGGTGATGATCGGGATATGGCGGCGATGCTCTTTCGGGCCCACCGGGATTTCGCACAGCTTGCCGACGATGGGCGCATAGCGTTCGTCCGACGGGTGCACCGCAACCGCGCCGTCGCCCAGCATGGTTTCGGGGCGGGTCGTGGCGATCGAGATATAATCGCGCTCTTCCTCGAGCACGATGTTCCCGTCCTCGTCCTTTTCGACATAGGTGTAGGTCTCGCCCCCGGCCAGCGGGTACTTGAAGTGCCACATATGGCCGGCGACCTCGGTATTCTCGACCTCGAGGTCCGAGATCGCGGTCTCGAAATGCGGGTCCCAGTTGACCAGCCGCTTGCCGCGGTAGATCAGGCCCTTGTCGTACATGTCGACAAAGACCTTGATGACCGCGTCATGGAAGTTGGGGCTGTTTTCGTGGCCCGTGCGCGGGTCGCCGGCCGCACCGGCCATGGTGAAGGCGTTGCGCGACCAGTCGCACGAAGAGCCGAGGCGTTTCAGCTGCTCGATGATGGTGCCGCCGTATTCGCCCTTCCACTCCCAGACCTTCTCAAGGAACTTCTCACGGCCCAGTTCGTTCCGGCTGGGTTGTTGCGTGGCGGCGAGCATCTTCTCGACCTGCATCTGCGTGGCGATGCCGGCATGGTCCTGCCCGGGCTGCCACAACGTGTCGAACCCGCGCATCCGGTGCCAGCGGGTCAGAATGTCCTGCAGGGTGTTGTTGAACGCATGGCCCACATGCAGCGCGCCGGTCACGTTCGGCGGCGGGATCATGATGCAAAAGCTCTCGTCGCGCGACTTGTTCGCGCCTGCCTTGAAGGCTCCGGCCTGTTCCCAGGCCTTGTAGATCCGGGCCTCGGCCTCGGCCGCGTTGAATGTCTTGTCCATCGCCATCGGGTGCGTCCTGCGTCATCGATCTTGGGTCAGCGCCTGCAATAGCGAATGGCGGCGGGAAGGGAAAGGGCCAAGCACCTCGCGCACTGGACATCCGCCGCATCAAGGCTAGGGTCGCGGTCTGAGGCAGTGAAAGAGGCGCGTCATGGAAAAGTTTGGCAAGAGCCAACCGGTCACCCGGACCGAGGATCAGCGGTTCCTGACCGGGCAGGGGCGCTATATGGACGATACGGTGCCACCCGGCGCGCTGCACGCGGTGTTCTTTCGCAGCCCTGTGGCGCATGGCGACATCACCGGGCTGGACCTCGACACCGCCCGCGCCGCGCCCGGCGTGCGTCTGGTGCTGACCATCGACGACCTGATCGCCGTCGGAATCGACCCGGTGCTGAGCGCCACGATCCTTGTCAACCGCGACGGCAGCCGCGCCGCCAATCCCCCGCGCCACATGCTGGCCCGCGACCGGGTGCGCTTTGTCGGCGAGCCGGTGGCGATGGTCGTGGCCGAGACCCCGGCGCAGGCCCGCGACGCCGCCGAGCTGATCTGGATGGACACCGCCGACCGCCCCGCCAAGCTGGACCTTGCGCCGGGCGGTGAGCCGCTGCACCCCGAGGCCCCCGACAACCGCGCCTTAGACTGGGCGGTGGGCGACGAGGCCGCGACCCAGGCCGCCTTTGACGCCGCCGCCCATGTCGTGTCGCTGCAGGTGGCCGACAACCGGGTGATCGTGAACTCGATCGAGCCGCGCGGCTGCAATGCGGTCTGGTCCGACGGGCGGCTGCATTTCAGCTATGGTGGGCAGGGTGTCTGGGGGATGAAGGCGCAGCTGGCCGACAAGCTGCGGCTGGACCCTCAGGCGGTCCATGTCACCACGCCAGACGTCGGCGGCGGGTTCGGCATGAAGGCGATGCCGTATCCCGAGTATTTCTCGGTCGCGGTGGCGGCGATGCAACTGGGCCAGCCCGTGCACTGGATGTCGGACCGGACCGAGGCGATGTTGTCCGACCACCACGGGCGCGACCTGACCTCGCTGGCCGAGCTGGCCTTTGACGAGGATCTTCGCATCACCGCCTACCGGGTCCACAGCCGCTGCAACCTGGGCGCCTACAACAGCCATTTCGGTCAGGCGATCCAGACCAACCTGTTCAAATGCGTGCTGCCCGGCGTCTATGACGTGCAGAAAACCTATCTGCGGGTCGAGGGGTTTTATACCAACACCACTCAGGTCGATGCCTATCGCGGTGCCGGCCGACCCGAGGCGATCTATGTGCTGGAACGCGCGATGGACCGCGCCGCGCGGGAACTGGGCGTCGACCCGTGGGAACTGCGCCGCCGTAACTTCATCCGGCCCGAGGCTTTTCCCTATGTCTCGGCCACCGGTGAAACCTATGATGTGGGCGATTTCGGATTGGTTCTGTCCCGCGCCGCCGAACAGACCGCCGGTTTCGCCGCGCGCAAGGCCGCCGACGCCGAACGTGGTCTGATCCGGGGGCAGGGGCTTTGTTACTATATCGAAAGCATTCTGGGTGACCCTTCCGAAGGCGCAAAAGTCGAATTTTGTCAGGACGGAACAGTGAACCTTTATGTCGGGACGCAATCGAACGGGCAGGGCCATGAGACGGTCTATGCCCAGTTCCTGTCGGATCAGACGGGGATTCCGGCCGACCGGATCCGGGTCGTGCAAGGTGACAGCGACCGCATGGCGCAGGGCGGCGGCACCGGCGGGTCGCGCTCGGTCACGGTGCAAAGCGCGGCGACGCTGGTCACGATTGACCAGATGATCGCCGCATTCACGCCCTATCTGGCGGATAAAATGGGGGTCGAGGAAAGTGATGTGACCTTCGACCATGAAACCTTTCGCGCGCCGGGGTCGAACCTGACGCCGACGCTGATCGAAGCGGCCGAAATGGCCCGCGCGGATGGCCGCACCGACCTGCTGCAGCACGAGGCCCGCACGCGGCTCGAGGCGCGCAGCTATCCCAACGGCGCCCATGTTGCCGAGATCGTGATCGACCCGGAAACCGGCACGACGACGGTCGACCGCTATACGGTCGTCGATGATTTCGGCAATCTCATCAACCCCATGCTGGCCGAAGGGCAGGTGCACGGAGGGGTGGCCCAGGGCATCGGTCAGGCGCTGTGCGAGCACGTGGTGCATGATGGTGAGGGGCAGTTGCTCACGGCAACGTTCATGGATTACGCCTTGCCGCGCGCCACTGACATACCCATGATTAGGTTTACCTCGGCGCCGGTTCCGTCGACCGCCAACCCCATGGGAATGAAAGGATGCGGCGAGGCAGGCACCGTTGGCGCATTGGCCGCGGTTGCAAATGCGGTGCAGGATGCGCTCTGGGATCATGGGGTGCGGCAGGCGGACATGCCGTTCACTCCGGTCAAGGTTTGGGAATTGTTGTCGAATGGTACTGTCGCGGTTCGGTAAGAAGATACTTGGATGGCTCGGCCGCCCCCTGCGGTCCGAGCATTCCGCCGAAACGCGCCATCGCGAACCCATCAGTCATGTCATCATCTTGGACGGAACGATGTCTACCCTGGAGCCCGGCTTCGAGACCCATGCCGGCCAGACCTTTCGGCTGTGCTGTGAAATGGGCAATCAGGTCTCGGTCTTCTATGAAGCGGGCGTGCAATGGGAGAGCTGGAAATCCACGCTGGACGTGATGATGGGGCGGGGGATCAATCGCCAGATCCGCAGGGCCTACGGCTATCTTGCCTCGCGGTACAAGCCCGGCGATCGGATCTACTTCATCGGCTATTCCCGCGGCGCCTATGGTGTGCGCAGCCTTGCCGGCGTCATCGATATGATCGGGCTGCTGCAGGCCGAGCATGCGACCGAGCGCAACATCAAGCAGGCCTACCGGCATTATGAGTGCAACCCGGGCGGGCAGGCCGCGCAGGACTTTCGCCGGAATTTCTGCCACGACGGCGTCGAAATTGAGATGATCGGCGTCTGGGACACGGTCAAGGCATTGGGACTGCGCCTGCCGCTGCTGTGGCGCATGGCCGAAGAGCGGCATTCATTTCACAACCACCACCTCGGGCCGTCCACCCGGCACGGGTATCATGCGCTGGCGTTGGATGAAACGCGAGAGGTCTTCACGCCAGTTCTTTGGGCGACCGCGCCGGATTTCCGCGGCCACTGCGAACAGGTCTGGTTCCGCGGCACGCATGGTGACGTCGGGGGGCAACTCAGCGGGTTCGAGCCCGCGCGTCCGCTGGCCAACATTTCGTTGGTGTGGATGCTCGACAAGGCCGAGTTGCATGGTCTGCCGCTTCCTGAAGACTGGCGCAACCGCTTTCCCACTGATCCCCATGCACCGTCGGTCGGGACGTGGCGGGGGTGGGGCAAGATCTTCCTGCTGCGCAAGCATCGCACCGTAGGTCAGGACCCGTCCGAACGCCTGCATGTCTCGGTTTCGCCCGACGAACTGCCCAAATGGGTGCACCTGCCGGCAGGACCACATTCGCACCCGGCGCAGTAACGGTCAGTCAAACGTCGCCGGGCTGGATGACTTGCCGTTCGCTTGAAACGCATCGTGGATGTCTTTTTCCAGATTGCGTGTCAGGGACAGGTCCGGCAACGCATCCGGGGCGAAAAACGCCGCTTCGCTGGTTTCGGGGCCCGGTATCGGGGTGGCGGCATCGAAAGGGCTACACAGGAAGAACAGTTTGTAGAAATCCCGTGGATCTGCCGAGTAGGGATGCCGTGCCTTGTGGCGTACGGCATAGAGTGTCTGCGCCGTGACACGCAGACCGGCTTCTTCCAAGACTTCGCGTTCGATGTTCTCCGACGGAGAGCTGCCGATATCGGCAAAACCGCCAGGCATCGCCCACAACCCGTCGCTGCGTTCCCGTACCAGCAGGATACCGCCGTTGCGAATTACGGCGGCGCGGATGTCGATGCTGGGTGTTGAGTATCCGCCCGAGTGGGCAGGCATCGCCATTTCGATCTGTGACAAAGGCACCCGACCCAGGTCGGCCAGCATCGCGTGGGCCATTCCGGCGATCTCGTCATAACGTTCGCGGTCGAACGGATCGGTGGTGAAATGCTGGCCGGTTTCGGCCAGCGCTAAAAGCCGTTTGGCCCGGGCCAGCCAGGTATCCTCCATCGCTGTCGGATCCTGGCGCATGGGCCTCAGCGCCGCCGGTCGCGGCGCGAGCTCATGGGTTGGAAGGCGACGCCCACATGTGCCTCGCAATAGGGTTTGCCCGGCTCGGCCGGCAGACCGCAGAACCAGAAATCATCCGTGGCCGGATCGCCCACGGGCCATTTGCAGGTCTTTTCGGTCAGTTCCATCAGGGTCAGCTTCTTGGCCTTCTTCTCGACCTCGTTGACCTTGGCCAGTGCCTCGGGGCTGATTTCATTGGCCGAAGGCTGCGGCGGCAGCGGCTGGCCGGCCGGAATGATCTGGCGGCGCGGCGGCGTGGCCGGTTTGGCCTCGGCGGTCGGCGCGGCTGCCGCGGGGCGGGCCGGCTCGGTCTTGGGGGCGGGTTTGGGCTTGGTTTCGGCCTTGGGCGTGGGGGCTGGTTTTTCCTTGGGCTCGGCCTTGGCCGGTGCGGCGCCGGTGGTCCGGTTCGACAGGCCCAGGCGATGGACCTTGCCGATCACCGCATTGCGGGTGACCCCGCCCAGTTCCTTGGCGATCTGGCTGGCCGACTGGCCTTCGCCCCACATTTTCTTGAGCAGTTCAACGCGCTCGTCTGTCCAGGACATGGGTAGCCTTTCAAAAGCGGGAAAGCGGCCTCGGTCACGGGCCGCCTTCGGAATTCGTCTCAGCGCCCTATTCTAATCACTGCGGGCCGAGTTACAAGCGGTCATCGAATCAGATTGGGGGCAGGAATGCAGAATCTCGCGGATCAGGACATGCGCCGTTTCGGAGCGGTCAACTGGATGGGGTTGTGGACACTAGCCCAGCGCGAAACCCTGCGCTTCCTGGCGGTCTGGACGCAGACCCTGCTGGCGCCTCTGGTCACAGCGGGGCTGTTCCTGCTGATCTTCAACATCGCCGTCGGCCCGGGGCGACCGGATATCATGGGCGTGCCCTTCCTGACATTCCTGGCGCCCGGGATCATGATGATGACGGTGATTCAGAACGCCTTTGCCAACACTTCGTCCTCTATGGTGATCTCGAAAGTGCAGGGCAACATCGTCGATACCCTGATGCCGCCGCTGTCCCCGCTCGAGATTTTGCTGGGCTATCTGGCGGGCGGCATCGCACGGGGTGTGCTGATCGCGTTGATGCTGGCCGCTGCGCTGGCGCTTGGCTTGGGGCTGATGCCGCAGCATCCCGCGCTGGCCTTGGTTTTCGTCATTCTTGGGGGTGCGTTCATGGGCGCGCTGGGCCTACTGGCAGGGGTCTTCGCCAACAAGTTCGATCAGATGGCCGCCATCACCAACTTCATCGTTACTCCGTTGGCGTTTCTGTCTGGCACCTTCTACTCGGTCGACGCGTTGCCGCCGTTGCTGAACAGGATCAGCCACGTGAACCCCGTTTTCTACCTGATCGACGGATTGCGATATGGCATGATCGGAGTGTCGGACAGCAACCCGATGTTGGGGATGGCCGTCTGTTTGCTGTCGACCCTGCTGATCTGCGCCGTCATCTGGCAAATGCTGCGGACCGGTTACCGTTTGAAGGCCTAGGCAGCTTCGGACAACGAACCGGGCTGTAGCGGCACGCGGGGGCGCCCCAGCCGCGGATGCAGTCGCGCGGCCACGGACCAGGCGCCCAGCAGTGCAAACCCACCTGCTGCAAAAACACCAGCCACCGGTGTCGCCAGCAACACCAAGGCGGCAACGCCCGGTGTCAGAATTCCCGAAACGTCGCGATAGCTGGAATAGATTGCGGACATCTCTGTCCGCTCGGACGGCTTCACCGCCATCAGGAATGGCAGACCGGCACAAATGTCCAGCACGATCAACCAGATTGACCCCATGACCAGTGCGACGACCGATGCCACCGGCCAGCCCGAGAGAAATGCAGCCAACAGAAAACATGTGGCGCAGGCGGCAAAGCCCGTTCGCACGGCGCTGCGCAGAGACCGGCTCTGGACCCAGCGCAGAATCAGGGGGGCAGCAAACAGCATGGCGTTCGTGGCTGACAAAAGCGTGCCGCCCAATTGCTCACCCAACCCGTTTTCGATGGCGAAAATCGGAAGGTAGACCACATAGATCCACCAGCCACAGGACCGGATCATGGCAAACAGATACCCGGCCACCAGCCGTGGTTGGGCAAAGAACCGTGGTAGAAAAGACAGCGGATTTTTCGTTGCCCTCCTGGCCTTGGTAATCAGTTTGCCGTTCCCCAGGCGCATGGCCCAGAACATGATCAGCATACCAATGGCGGCGGCCGCGCTGATGATGAAAGGGGCCGGCGCCCATAATTCCATCAACATCACACCTGCCATCGGCCCCGCTGTCCAACCCAGCGCGCTGTAGAACATCCGGCTTGTTTCGCAGCGGCCGAGCTCGATCTTGCTGATGTAGTCCAAAACGTAGGCGTTGAAGCAGATGAAAGTAACCACCGCGGCCACGGTGTTCAGCGCAAGTGCCCCGATCACGGCCTCGGGGCTGCCGTCGATGGCCAGCAGAGCGCCGGTGATGAACATAACGCAGCCGGCTGTGTAGGCCCATCGTCGCGGGACATAACGGATCAGGAACGGCACCATCAGTCCAGCCAATAACGAAACGAGGCCTACCAGAAAGTAAACGAGCGAGACGGACCCGGCGTCGCCCATGGCTCGGTACATCACCAAGGGGAATACGGAAATCAGGATGCCGCGAACCACGGCCTCGAACCCGGCAAGTAGGCCGAACTTGCGAACGGAGGGCGCGGGCGCATGACGGACCCATTCCGGGATTCGGCGTTCGTGCATCGGGCAATCTCTCTAACCAACCGCATTCAGGGTGCGTCATGCGGTGTCGGTTTCATGAGAGTTTGCGACATCGGGGTCGCCTGCGGACAAGGCCGTAGAAAAAAATTCTAGCGGCGTCTGGCTCGGGCCTCGCGCCAGACAAGGATCAGCGCTCCGGTCAGAATGACCCCTGAGCCCAGCAAACTGACCCAATCCGGAACGACCCGGAACACCGCAAAGTCATAAAGCGCGGCGAATATCAGCGTTGCATAGCTGATTGGCGCTACGAACGAGGCATCTGCCCGGGCCATTCCATTGACGAAGCAGGCCTGCGCGCAAGCCATCAGAAAACCAATGCCGGCCAAAGCCGCCCACTGAGCGGGCGATGGTGGCTGCCAGACGGTTGCGACCGCGATGCTGGCAATCGTCAAGCCCATGGCATTGTTGATGAGCAGGATCTGGATGGGGCTCTCGCGGCCAGACAGCTTTTTGATGAAGATCAGTTCCATCCCGATCACTGCCGCCGCCGCCAAGGCCAGCAGAGCCGCGGGTTGAAAGCTGTCGGGGGTCGGGCGCAGCAGGATGATGGCCCCCGTCAAAGCCACCGCCGCCGCCAACCAGCGCCAAGGCCCCACGGTCTCTTTCAGCAGAGGAATGGCCAGAACCATCGCGAAAACAGGGTTCAGAAACGATATCGCCGTGGCATCGGCTATGGGGATATAGGCGACCGACGCGAACATCAGAGTAATGCCAGTCCACCCGAAGCTGGTGCGTCCGACATGCAGGCCCCAGTGGGGACGCCGTAGTTGGGGACGCAGAACGCCAACCGCTGCCACGATGACCACAAATGCGAACAGGAACCGGCCATGGCTGATCTGCATCGGGTGCAGGGGCGGGCCCAGTGTCTCGGTGCCCAGTGCTTTGGCCAGCAATGTCGTGCCCGCGATGAAAGCGCTGGCGCAGAAGATAAGTACGGCTGCCAGGGCAGGGTTGTGGGCTTGTGGTGAGAACATGGGCCATCGGTGCGCCAGGGTAAGAGAAATGACAAGCCCGAATTGCAAGGCGCCCGACCCGCGCCTGCAAAAAATCCATGGGCGGATACATTTTGCCTTTCCACACTGGGCTGGCCCCGCTATACCGGCGCCCATGATCAAACTCGTGCATATCCTGCCGCTCCGACGCCGACGCATCATTGCGTAACCGGCCCGTTTGATCCTGCGCGCGCGAACCAAATCCGCGCATCTCTCACCAAATCTGTTGACGAACCCGGTCTCAGTGTTTCAGTCACTGGGTTCAAGTTTTCCAAAAAGGATGATCCGATGATCCCGTCCGTTCTGCCGACCTACAATCGTGCTCCGCTGACCTTCGTGAAGGGCGAAGGCGCCTGGCTGACCGAGGCGGACGGCCGACGTTTCCTTGATCTGGGCGCGGGGATCGCGGTGAATGCGCTGGGCCATGCCCACCCGGCACTGGTCAATGCCCTGACCGACCAGGCGCACGCGCTGTGGCACGTGTCGAACCTGTACCATATTCCGCAGCAGCAGGCGCTGGCCGACAAGCTGGTGGATCTGACCTTTGCCGACACGGTGTTCTTCACCAATTCGGGCACCGAGTCCTGCGAATTGGCGGTCAAGATGGCCCGCAAATACTTCTACGATCAGGGGCAACCCGAGCGGGTGGAGATCATCACGTTTGATGGGTCTTTCCATGGGCGTTCTTCAGCGGGCATCGCCGCTGCCGGGTCCGAGAAAATGACCAAGGGGTTCGGCCCGCTGCTGCCGGGGTTCGTGCATGTCGCCTTCGGCGATCTGGACGGTGTGACCAACGCGATCAGCGACAAGACCGCCGCGATCATGATCGAGCCGATCCAGGGCGAGGGCGGCATCCGCCCCGTCCCCGATGTCGAGCTCAAGGCCCTGCGCCAGATCTGCGACGACAACGGCTTGCTGCTGATCCTCGACGAGGTGCAGTGCGGCGTCGGCCGGACCGGGAAACTCTTTGCCCATGAATGGGCGGGCATCACGCCCGACATCATGATGGTGGCCAAGGGTATCGGTGGCGGCTTTCCGCTGGGTGCGGTGCTGGCTACCGAAGCGGCCGCCAGCGGCATGACCGCGGGCACCCATGGGTCGACCTATGGCGGCAACCCGCTAGGCTGCGCGGTGGGCTGCGCGGTGCTGGAGCATGTCGCAACCCCGGCCTTCTTCGACGGCGTCAACCGCAAGGCGGGGCTGTTGCGCCAAAAGCTCGAGGGCCTTGTAGCCGATCACCCCGGCGTGTTCGAGGAAGTCCGCGGATCCGGCCTGATGCTGGGCCTGAAATGCAAGGCGCCCAATGCCGATGTGGTCGCGGCCGGTTATGACAACGAAGTCATCACCGTGCCCGCGGCCGACAACGTGATCCGCCTGCTGCCGCCGCTGACCCTGACCGAGGATGACATCGCCCAGGCCCAGATCCGCCTCGAGAAAGCCGCCAGGCAGGTTCAAGGCCAACTCGCCTCGGCCTGACGCCTCCTATTCCCGAATGCGCTGGGGGCGACGCCCCCCGGCAACCGACAGTGAAAAAGCGAACCGACATGAACCATTTCCTTGATATCCACAAAACCGACGCCGCCGCGCTGCGGTCGATGATCGACCAGGCCGGCGCGATGAAGCTGGCCCGGTTGGGCCGTCCCAAGGCCGCGCCCGACGACGAACAGCCGCTGGCCGGCCGCATGGTGGCGCTGATCTTCGAAAAGCCCTCGACCCGGACCCGCGTGTCCTTCGACGTGGGCGTGCGCCAGATGGGTGGGCAGACCATGGTGCTGTCGGGCAAGGACATGCAGCTGGGCCATGGCGAAACCATCGCCGACACCGCTCGCGTGCTGTCGCGCTATGTCGACATGATCATGATCCGCACATTCGACGAAACCATCCTGACCGAGATGGCCGAATACTCGGACGTGCCCGTGATCAACGGCCTGACCGACCGCACCCATCCCTGCCAGATCATGGCCGACGTGCTGACCTATGAAGAACACCGCGGCCCCATCGCCGGGAAAAAGGTGGTCTGGACGGGGGACGGCAACAATGTCTGCGCCTCGTTCCTGCACGCGGCGGGCCAGTTCGGGTTTGACCTGACCTTCACCGGCCCCGCCCAGTTCGACCCCGAGGAAGAGTTCATGGGTTTCGCCCGCCAGAAGGGCTCGAAGATCGTGATCGAGCGCGATCCGTACAAGGCCGTCGACGGCGCCGATCTGGTTGTGGCCGACACCTGGGTTTCAATGCACGATTCCCAATCCGCGAAGGAACGTCGGCACAACCTGCTGCGGCCCTATCAGGTCAACGCAGAACTCATGTCCCATGCCAAACCCGACGCCCTGTTCATGCACTGCCTGCCCGCCCATCGCGAGGAGGAAGCGACCTCCGAGGTGATGGACGGGCCGAACTCGGTGATCTTTGACGAGGCCGAAAACCGCCTGCACGCGCAGAAGGCGGTGATGCGCTGGTGTTTGGGGGTCTGAAGCCCCCTCTGACATTCAATGGGAGCCGCTGGTTCTCTTTCAATCCCGGAGGCTCCCATGCCGCACGTCGTCTTGGAATTTTCAGCCGGACTTGAGCAATCGCATGATTTTCAAGCCATATGCAAAAAACTCTATGCGGTCCTCGCCGCGCATCAGGAGTTTGACGCACCAACGCTGAAAATTCGCGCGATGCCGATCCCGTATTCCTTCATCGGGACCGAGCCGCAGACCTTCATCCATGCCTCACTGTTGCTGATGCAGGGACGGGATGAACGGACGCGAGCCGAGCTGAACGCGATCATTCTGGATGTTCTGGCCGCCGCGGCGCCGAAGGTCGGCAGCATTACCGTACGGGATGTAGAGATGAACCGCGCCACCTATGCCAAGCGCCTGGCGACCTGACGTGCGCCCGTCGCTTAACCCCGCGGTTTCACGTCCCAGACCTGCAATCTGATCAACGCTCGGACGCAGGCGAATAATACAAGCCCGCACAATGTGGCCTTGGTGACGGTTTCCATTGCGCCCTCGATCAGCAGGGCATGAACGACCGTGCCTAGGATGGTCACAAGCGCAAGACTGGCATGGGCCAACCGCCAAAGGCGGAACCGCCATCCCAGCCGGCTGCGCAACGCGGCCAACACCACGGCGGCGAACGCTGCCCACATGGCCGCCACGCCCCAAGCCGAGAACGGGGTGGGGGACCGGAACAGCAGGGCATCCACCACGTCCGGGGGGCTGGTGATCCACAACCCGCCCACATGCAGGGCAATCATGGCGATCAGGGCGATGCCGACCCAGCGGTGCACCATTCGGCTGTTCATCGCGGTCTGCCCCGGCAACATGCGCGCAGCCAGCAGCGGCTGCACCAGAAGCAATCCCAACCCGATGACCCCGGCAAAGCCCGCAGCGATATAGATCGAGCTGCGCCAGGCCAGATACGGGCTGAACCCCGCCACCACCACAGGCACCGCAATGGCGGCGATCAGCGCCAGCCAGACCGCAAGGACGCCCGGGCGCGGCACGTGGTTCAGACCGGTTGCAGAACGAAATGCGCGGCCAGGGTCTTGTCGCGCGCACTGGACATGATCGGCCGCAGGAAGACGGTCTGGAATTCGCCGCTGTCATAGGCCAGATGTCCATGCGGCTGACCAAAGGCCGGCACGATCTGCGGCATCTCCAGCCGGAATTCTCCGTTCGCATCGGTCAGGGTGGCGCCGTGGCTCTGAGGGTCGCGCTCGTGGCCTTCTGTGGTATGCGCCCAGACCTGGATGCGCTGACCGGGCAGGGGCGCGCCGTCGCCGGCCCGCCGTACTGTGCCGGTCATCCAGAAACCGCCGCCGCCGATCCGGTCGACGATTGGCGCGCCCGGGCGGTAGTTGTTCGATCCGCCCCGCATCGACGGGGTCGGCGCCAACCCACTGGCCCGCGCAGGCATGATGAGGCCGCTGCCGGCCGAGGCGACCAGAGCGGTGCCGGCCACCAGCATGGTTCTTCGGTTCAGTGAATCTCCGGGCATCGAAACCTCTCCTGTGCTGACCCGGCAGCTGTTCCAACCGCCACAGTGGAAGAATAGCACGATCACGACTCATTCCGAGCGTTCCGGGCAAAATCCGGCCGACCTGCAGACAAAAGCGCGTGGAATGGACCGAGACGGCAATAATCTTTGACGCCTGCGCCATTCGGGTGCGATCCTTTTCCTTGCGTCACCAAGGGGGAAGCCGATGACAGATGTCAACCTGCTGACCAAGGATGAAATCACCGCCTTCCGCCGCGATGGCGCGGTGGTGCTGCGCCAGAAATTCAGCGCGGACTGGCTGGAGTTGCTGCGCGCGGGCATCGACGCCGATCTGCAGACCCCGACCGAGAACTTCACCCGCCACACCAAGGACCCGGACGCGCCCGCCTATCTCGAGGATTTCTGGGCCTGGAGCAAGATCCCCCAGTTCGAGGAATTCGTCCGCAGCTCGCCCTGTGCGCCGATCGCGTCCGAATTGCTGGGCGCTGCGCCGATCAATCTGGTGATGGACAACTGGTTCCTGCGCGAGGCCGGATCGACCTCGCGCCCGCCATTCCATCAGGACCTGTCCTATTTCGATTTCGAAGGCTCGATGTGCGTGCTGTGGCTGCCGCTTGAACCGGTCAGCAAGGACAACGGGATCGCTTTCGTGCGCGGCTCGCACCTGTGGGACAAGCTGTTCATGCGGGTGCGTTTCGCCGACGGGCACCCCAGCTATGAACCCACGCAGGTTGCAGGCCGCACCTATCACCCGCCACCGGACGTGAATGCCGATCCCGGCGCTTATGACCTGCTGCAATGGGACCTGGATCTGGGCGATTGCATCTATTTCGACATGCGCACGCTGCACGGGGGGCTGTCCTCGGTCACGCCCACGGAAACCGTGCGCCGCTTCACCCTGCGCATGACCGGGCCGGACGGGGTGATCCGGTATCGCGGCGATTGGGCCAAGGAGGAGCGGGCGCAGTTTGAGGCCGCCGGCTATGCCGAGGGCGACCGGATCGCCGGCCCGTTTTTTCCGCAACTCTGGCCCCGCGCACAGGACTGATCCGGGGCGCAGCTTGTCTGTGCGTAGATGCACTTTGTCCGCTGGTATTTTGCGCTAGATTGGCAAGGGTGAACATCCTGCCGCACCGGATTGGAGACCGACATGAGCTGGAACCCCACCCACAGCCCCGAATGCGTCAGCGAAGGTTCGGCGCTGGAGACCCTGATCATCCCGCGCGCCCGCGATCTGGGCGGGTTCGAGGTGCGCCGCGCGCTGCCCTCGGTCAAGCGCCAGTTGGTGGGGCCCTTCATCTTCTTCGACCAGATGGGACCGGCCGAGTTCATCACCGATGGCGGCATCGACGTACGCCCGCATCCGCATATCGGGCTGGGCACGGTCACCTACCTGTACCAGGGCGAATTTGAGCATCGCGACAGCCTCGGAACCCATCAGATGATCTATCCCGGCGAGGTCAACTGGATGGTCGCGGGCCGTGGCGTTACCCATTCCGAGCGCACCAGCGCCGAAACCCGTGCCAAACGGCACAGCCTGTTCGGCATCCAGACCTGGATCGCGCTGCCCGAAGCGCACGAAGACATGGCCCCCGATTTCGAACATCACAAGCAGGCCGCGTTGCCGCATATTCAGGATGCCGGTGTCAGCGCGCGGCTGATACTTGGCTCGGCCTATGGGGAAACCAGCCCGGTCACGATGCTGTCGGAAACCTTCTATCTGGACGTGCAGCTGGACCCCGGCGCTGCCTTTCCGCTGCCCGACGATCACGAGGATCGGGGCGTCTACGTCACCCAGGGCTCGGTCGAGATCGCGGGTGACCGGTTCGACGAAGGCCGCATGATGGTCTTCCGCCCGGGTGATCGGCTGTCGGTGACGGCCGGGCCGGCGGGGGCGCGGCTGATGCTGCTGGGCGGGGCCACGATGAATGAGGATCGGTATATCTGGTGGAACTTCGTCTCGTCTTCGAAGGACAAGATCGAAACGGCGATCCGCGAATGGAAATCCGCCGATTGGGCCAACGGCGCCTTCCACCTGCCGCCAGGGGACGAAGACGAGTTCATTCCGATCACCCCGGAACTGGAACGCACCAAACCCCGGCGCGCGCGCTGAACGTCACGTCAGCGCTCGCCCGGCTTGCCTGCCCGAGGGATCCCGGCGATCCTTGGCGGCAAACGGGAAGGGGACGGCATGAAACTTGTGATCGCGGGCGCGGGCAGCATCGGATGCTATTGCGGGGGCCTGCTGGCCGATGCCGGGCATGACGTTACGCTGCTGGGCCGGGCGCGGGTGCTGGATCCGATCCGGCAGAATGGGCTGACCGCGACCGACTATTCGGGCCTGCGCAAAACGATCCCCGCCGACCGTCTGACCCTGTCCGATGACCCTGCCTGCCTGTCCGACGCCGATCTGGTTCTGGTCACGGTGAAAACCGGCGCCACCGCCGAGATGGCCCGCCTGATCGCCGCGCACGCCCCGGCCGCGGCCCCGGTCATTTCGTGGCAGAACGGGATGGAAAACGCCCGCACCCTGCGCACCGCGCTGCCCGGGCGGGACGTGCGCGCCGGGATGGTGCCGTTCAACGTGGTGCCTGCCGGTCCGGCCACCTGGCATCGCGCGACATCCGGCGACATCGTGATCCAGTCCGGCCCCGGCGCGCTGGCCCGCCGCCTGTCCTCGCCCGATCTGCCCGTCACCGAAACCGATGGGATCGAGGCGGTGCAATGGGGCAAGCTGGTCATCAACCTCAACAACGCGCTGAACGCGCTGTCGGGCCTGACCCTGCGCGACCAGCTTTTGAACCGCGACTGGCGCCGTCTGATGGCCGATCAAATGGCCGAGGCGCTGGCGGTTTTTGCGGATTCCGGGCGCCCCGTAGCCTCGACCACGCCGCTGCCGGTCTGGATGACGCCGCATATCCTGCGCCTGCCCACGCCGCTGTTTTCGCGCATCGCGGCGCGGATGCTGACGATCGACCCCGCCGCGCGCACCTCGATGGCCTATGATCTGGATGCCGGTCGCCCAACCGAAATCGACAGCCTGCAGGGCGAGATCATCCGGCTGGGCCGCGAAACCGGCACACCGACCCCGATCTGCGACCGGGTGGCCAGGCTGATCACGCAGGGCGAGACCGGTCCGCTGACCCCGGATCAGATCCGGGCAGGGCTGAGCGGTGCCGGCGGTTAGATCCGCAACAGCAGCTTTTTCAGCTCTGGTTCGTGGACGCGTTCAGACGCCTCTTGCGGCGAGACCCACTCGCGGGTGCGTTCCTGCATTTCGGGAAATTCGTCGGCCAGGTCGGTGACTCGCAGCCGGTAGACCGTGGTGCAGACCGGATCGATCGCGCCGCTTTTGCGGACCTTGCCGTAGCAGTAGCTGCCGACCGGCTCTGGATCGACCTCGGCGGTGCGCACGCCGGCCTCTTCCCAGGCCTCCTGCGCCGCCGCCTCGGCCCCGTTCAGTCCGTCAATCGGCCAGCCCTTGGGGATGATCCATCGCCCGGTGTCGCGGCTGGTAACCAGCAGCACCTGCGTATCGGGGCCATCGCCACGGGTACACAACGCCGCGAACTGCAAGAGGCGCGGACGCTGAAACAGGGGTTTCAGAACCCCCTCCCATAATTTGTGCAGCCATGTCATTGCGGGTGCCTGCCGTTTTTTGTTGTTCTGCCTTCCAGACGGCGAGAGATATCAATCTGACAGACGGTATTCAAGCACCCCTGCGTTTGGCCCGCAGGGTCGGGTCGGCCTGGGTCGGGTCCTCGGGCCAGGGGTGCTTGGGGTATTGCGCGCGCATGTCCTTGCGCACATCGGCATAGGACCCGGCCCAGAACCCCGGCAAGTCGCGGGTGATCTGGATCGGGCGTTGCGCAGGGGACAGAAGGGTGATCTTCAGCGGCTCGCCGCCCACCATCGGGTGCTGGGTGACCCCGAACATCTCCTGCAGGCGAACCGCGATCTCGGGCACCGCCTTGCCATAGTCGATCGGAACCTTGCGCCCCAGCGGCGTGACGAAGGCCGGGGGCGCGCGGCGGTCCAGCTCCTGCATCTGGTCCCAACTCAGCCGCGCCTGAAGGGCGGGCAGCAGGTCGAACCGCTTCCAATCCTCAGCGGTGCGAACGCCGGTCAGCATCGGCAGCAGCCAGTCCTCAAGCGTGTCCATCAGCCCGTTTTCCGAAAAGTCCGGCAGGTCGACGCCCGCCGCCCGCACCAGCTCAACCCGCGCGGCCAGTCGCGCGGCCTTGCCCTCCAGCCGCAGGCCCAGATCGCGCACGCCGTCCAGCATCGCGTGGGCCACGGACTCGTCGGGCACGCCCTTCCAGATGCGGTCATCCAGCACCAGCGCCCCGAACCGTTCCTGCCGCCGGGCCACCACCCGGCGGTCCCGTTTCGACCAGGCGCAGGTCTCGACCCATTCGATCTGGTCGGCGAACAGCGCGCTGATCTCGGCCTCTGAGATCTGCGCGGCCATGCGAAGCCGGGCCTCGCGCGGGTTGCCGTCCGTGTCGATGGCCACCAGATACGGCGCCGCGGCCAGCGGGTCGCCGGGGTCCATCACCACACCCTTGCCGCTCGACAGCACATAGCGCGGCGCGTCGCCCTTTCGCCGCTGTCCGACCCGGTCGGGATAGGCCAGCGCGGCCATCGCCGCCGGGCTCAGCGGGTCGCCTTCGGTCTTGATCTGGCCGCGTAGCCGTTTCGCCTCGGACCGGATCCGGTCCAGAACGCCGGGATTGGCGGGCCAAACCCGGTTGCGCTGATAGGCGCGCGGATCGCGCAGCGCCTCGAGCCGCAGCGACAGGTCCACCGGCGCGCCCTTCAACGGGTCGCGCTCGGCCATCAGGGCGGCAAGCGGGGCGGCCTGCGCGCCTGCCGTGACCAGCATGTGCCCCAGCCGCGGATGCAGCGGCAGACCAGCCAGTGCGCGGCCATGTTCGGTGATCCGGCCCTTGCCGTCCAGCGCGCCCAGCATCCGCAGCAGCGCGCGCGCCTCGGCCAGCGCCCCCTCGGGCGGGGGTGTCAGAAAGGCCAGATCCTGCGGCTCGGCCCCCCACAGCGCCAGTTCCAGCGCAAGGCCGGTCAGGTCGGAGGCCTCGATCTCGGCGGGCGGAAAGGCGGGCAGGGCGCCGTCCTCACCCTTTGACCACAGGCGATAGCACAGCCCTTCGGCCACGCGGCCCGCGCGGCCCGCGCGTTGGGTCGCCTCGGCGCGGGTGACGCGCTCGGTCACCAGCCGCGACATGCCCGAGCCCGGATCGAACCGCGCGCGGCGGGCCTGGCCCATGTCCACCACCACCCGGATATCCGGAATGGTCAGCGAGGTCTCGGCGATCGAGGTGGCCAGCACCACCTTGCGCCCGGTCTCGGCCGGCGCAAGGGCGGCGCGCTGGGCGGCAAAGGGCAGGGCGCCGAACAAGGGCCGGATTGCGCAATCGCCGGGCAGCCGCCCGGCCAGCGCGGCCTCGGCGCGGCGGATCTCACCCTCGCCGGGCAGGAACACCAGAATGCCGCCGCCGGTGGCGCGGGTCTCGCGCTCGGCCTGACCCACCAGATCGACCAACGCGTCCAGCCGCCGCGCCTGCGGGCCCAGCGGGCGGTCCAGCCAGCGGGTCCGGACCGGGAAACTGCGGCCCTCGGATGTCACCAGCGGCGCGTCCATCAACCGCGCCACCGGATCGGCATCCAGCGTGGCCGACATCGCCAGCAGGATCAGGTCGTCGCGCAGCGCGCCGGCGACCTCAAGGCACAGGGCCAGCCCCAGATCGGCGTTCAAAGAGCGTTCGTGGAATTCGTCGAAGATCACCGCCCCAACACCGGGCAGGTCGGGTTCGGATTGCAGCATCCGGGTCAGGATGCCTTCGGTCACCACCTCGATCCGGGTGGCTTTCGACACTTTCGCCTCGCCCCGCACGCGATAGCCGACGGTCTGGCCCGCGCGTTCGCCCAGTGTCTCGGCCATGCGTTCGGCGGCGGCGCGGGCGGCCAGCCGCCGCGGCTCCAGCATCACGATGCGCCCGTCGCACAGGCCGGCGTCGCGCATCGCGAGCGGCACGCGCGTGGTCTTGCCGGCGCCGGGCGGAGCCTGCAGCACGGCACGGCCACGCGTGCGCAGCGCTGCGATCAGGTCGGGCAGGGCATCGTCGATCGGTAGGCGGGTCATGCCGCCTTATCGCCAAAGCCTCGGCCAAGGTCCAGAACGCCTGCGTCAAATCCCGCGACCGGCGGTACTGGACAAACCCGGCCCATCCCCGTCATCTAGGGCAGATTTCGACGAAGGACCCCACCCATGACCACAGCCGAGCTTGCCGACAGGATCCTCAAGGGCGACCGCCGGGCGCTGGCCCGCGCGATCACCCTTGTCGAAAGCACCCGCGCCGATCACCGCGCCCAGACGGCGCAACTGCTGGAGGCGCTGTCCGGCGCCGGGCGGCAGGCGCTACGCATCGGCCTGTCGGGAACGCCGGGGGTGGGCAAATCCACCTTCATCGAAAGTTTCGGCATGATGCTGATCGGGCAGGGGTTGCGGGTGGCGGTTCTGGCGGTCGATCCCAGCTCGGCCCGGTCGGGCGGCTCGATCCTGGGCGACAAGACCCGGATGGAACGTCTCAGCCGCGAGCCGAACGCCTTCATCCGCCCCTCGCCCAGCCAGAGCCATCTGGGCGGCGTCGCCCGCCGCACGCGCGAGGCCATCGCCCTGTGCGAGGCGGCCGGGTTCGACGTGGTGCTGATCGAAACGGTGGGCGTGGGTCAGTCGGAAACCGTGGTGTCGGAAATGTCCGACCTGTTCCTGCTGCTGCTGGCCCCGGCCGGCGGGGATGAATTGCAGGGCGTCAAGCGCGGCATCATGGAGATGGCCGACATGATCCTTGTGAACAAGGCCGACGGCGACCTGAAAGCCACCGCCACCCGAACCTGCGCCGACTATGCCGGGGCGCTGCGCCTGCTGCGCAAACGTCCGCAGGACCCCGAGGGCTTTCCAAAGGCGATGACCGTTTCAGCGGTCGAGGAGCACGGCCTGGACCAGGCCTGGGCCGAGATGCAGGCCCTGGCCGACTGGCGCAAACAGAACGGTCATTGGGACGCCAACCGCGCCGAACAGGCCCGCTACTGGTTCGACCAGGAAGTGCGTCATGCGCTGCTCGCCAAGCTGGAGACCCCGCTGGCCCGGTCCGAGATGGACCGGCTGGGCGCCGAGGTCGGGTCGGGGCGGCTCAGCCCCTCGGTGGCGGCCGAGCGGATGCTGAGGACTCTTGCATCCGGGTAACACCGTTGCCCGCGCGGACAGGAAAACTTGGCGCAACGCCGAGGAGTTCTGTAGCCTGAGTGCAGGTGAAATCCTTGGTTGTGGCGCCCAGCACATAGAAAAACTGGGGCGCAACTGGCTGGCCGTGACCAAGCGGAGAAACAGGACTCGCCTCTTATGCCCGATATCTTTGGGACAAACGGCGACGACGATATCGATGTCACCAATGACAACGGTACGCTGAATGGCACTCCTCAGGGTACGCCGATTGATGATATCCGCGCGCGCGGAGGCAACGACATCATCACTGTCACCAACAGTACCATCTCTGGCAGTGTCCGTGGAAATGCCGGGATCGATACGATCACGGTGAACGGCAGCACGATCGGCGGTCAGGTAAGGGCCGGATCAGATGACGACACGGTCACGCTGCAAGGCTCGGTCATTGGCAATATCCGTTTGGGCGGTGGAAATGATGTTCTGAACTTCCGCAGCACCAGCGTGTCCGGCGACGTGCGCGGTGGCAGTGGTACCGACACGCTGAACCTGCCTGCTGGAACCGTGGTCAACGGCAGCTCATTCGGGACATTTACCGTGTCTGCCGGCACCAGCTATTCGTTGACCAGCGGCAGTTTCACCCTGCCGTCGGGTATTACAGTCACCTATTCCGCATTTGAAAACGGATCCGGTGTTCCCTGCTTTACCGCTGGCACGAGCATTCTGACTGACCGCGGCCCGGTACAGGTGCAAGACCTGCGCACCGGTGACCTGATCTGTACGGCCGAGAGCGGCAACCAATCCATACGCTGGATCGGTCGGCGCAGGTTTGATGCGGTTGATCTGAGGGCCAATCCGAAACTGCGCCCCGTCCGTATTTGCGCCGGGGCTTTGGGTGCAGGGCTGCCCACGCGGGACCTGTTGGTTTCCCGCCAGCACCGTATGATGGTCGGTTCTCGCATCGCGCAACGCATGTTCGGCCAGTCTCAAGTTCTGATTCCCGCGATCAAGCTGACGGCGCTGCCGGGGATATTCGTAGATTGCACGGTCGACAGCATCGAGTATTTCCATCTGCTGTTCGACCGGCACGAGATCCTGTTTGCCGAATCCGCGCCGACCGAAAGCCTGTATACCGGCCCTGAGGCGCTGAAATCTCTGGGACCCGCGGCAAGGACTGAAATCCTTGCGATTTTTCCGGAACTGGCTGATGAGAACCACGAATCCGAACCCGCAAGGTTGATCCCGATAAACCATCAGCAGACCCGTCTGATTGCTCGTCACCTCAAAAATCACAGGCCTTTGCTTGTTGATGTCTGAGCCGTTTCAGGACCATTTATTGGCAAGGAAAGATTTCGCAGCTGCTGTCTTGACCCTTCCGGCGATTCCCACTAAACGCATCCAACCAGTTTTCGGGCGCGACTTCGGGTTGTGCCCCTTGTGATTTGGCTGCGGATTGATGCCCGGCCTCCAGAAACAAAGGAAGAAACCATGTCGCGCCGTTGCGAACTGACCGGAAAAGGCCCGATGACTGGCAACAATGTCAGCCACGCCAAAAACAGAACTCGTCGTCGTTTTCTGCCCAACCTGAACGACGTGACCCTGCAGTCGGAAACCCTGGGTCGTGGCGTCAAGCTGCGCATCTCGGCCGCCGCGCTGCGCTCGGTCGATCACCGTGGTGGTCTGGACGCGTTCCTGGCAAAAGCCAAAGACGAAGAGCTGTCCGCCAACGCGCTGAAAGTGAAAAAGGAAATCGCCAAGGCTCAAGCCTCGGCCTGATTTTCCCAAAGACTGTTTCGTGGCCCCTGTACCCGTTGGTGCAGGGGCTTGTAGTTTGTCTGTGGGTCCTCAACCTGTCTCAAGCCTGTATTTCAGGAACTGCGCGCCGGAATGGGTCACCGGACCGACGTAACGCGCGCCGATGCGCCGTAGCGCAGAGAGATTGCGGCGGGACGGTGGAAGCAGAAAAGTGACATGGGGAATACGTTCATCAGCTCGGGCGAATGCGATGGCCTTGCGGGTGATGCGCGTGCCCAGACCGAAGGCATCCGCCGTCAGGACCAGGCCGAAATCCCATTCGCTGCCTTCACGCTGGAACCCGCCCCAGCCGACATAGCAACCGCCGGACGTGATCGCCCAGTGCCCAAGCCCGTTGCGCTCCCAGCAGGCCTCTTTTGCGTCTATGAAAGCCCGCGCCATCGCGATGTCCCAGGGCCCCGTCAGCAAAGGCAGATGCCGAGCGACGCGGGGATCAGACATGTGCCGTGCGATTTCAGCCGGCTCAATCTGCGGCAGCCTGAGGAACTGAATTTCTGTGTGCGCTTTGAGTGGCATGACCACGATCTACGCCTGAATTTCCGCCCAAACCAGACCGTCCCGATCACTTTGCCGTTGGACTGGTGTCGCACGCGGTGTCGGTGCGGAACGCAGAAGGACGCGACTGCGTGACTTTGTTCACATACAGGGTTTTGAATCTGTTTTATGTATGCGGTTATTCTACGGCGGAGTGTGGTAATGTCTGCGAATACTTCAATTATTATTTCCTTCCTTTCGACTCTTCTGGTCGGGTCACTTTCCAGCTGTGCGCGGATGCAGCGGCGGGTGAACCGGCTGCATACCGGTCTCAACACCGGTCCGGATGATCGCGGAATTCTTTGAAGGTCTCGATCAAGACAAATTCAGGGGTCGGCCAGTCAGGCCGGCCCTTTTCCTTGGTTCGCGCCAATCTGTCTCAGTGTTCACGAAGGCACTTGCAGTCTGTTTCCGATCGGGCCTAAACCTCTGCCAAGATGACCCGATCCTATCGCCTCGTGTTGCCATTGCTGCTGTCGCTGATGCTGGTTCTGACAGGCCAGGGTTTTGCGGCGTCACGGGGATTGAATGCAGCGGTCGGTCAAATGGTGCTTTGCACCGGGAACGGACCCGTCGTCGTCTATATGGACGAGCACGGCCAGCCCACCAAACCACCTCATTTCTGTCCCGACTATGCGCTCAACTTGCTGGGTGCGGTTCTGGATGCCCCTCCGCCGGCACCGAAAGGGCCCGAGCGGGCAAAGTCTGACATACCGTTGCGTTCCGACAGCCTTGTTGCGGCTCCGATCCCGCAGCGACCGGCGCGCGCGCCGCCGGCCCCTGTCTGAGACCCTTCGCAATACAATCAGACAGTCAAAAAGGAGAGGCGAGATGCCCTTCAAATCAATCCTGCCCGCTATTTTCGTCGCTGCAATCATGTCCACCGCCGCCCATGCGGAAAGTGTGATCTCGGTTGAGGATGCCTACGCCCGATCCTCGGGGGCCAATGCCAAGGCTGGTGCGGCCTTCATGATGATCCGCAATTCAGGCGACACCGATGATCAACTCGTCGCTGTCAAATCCGATATCGCTGCACGAGTCGAGCTGCATACGCACAAGATCGACGACAACGGCGTGGCCAAGATGATGGAAGTCGAGGAAGGTTTTTCGATCGCCGCTGGCGAGGCGCATATGCTGCAGCGGGGCGGGGACCATGTGATGTTCATGGGGCTCAAGCAGCCGTTTGAGCAGGGCGCAACCATACCCGTCACTTTGGTTTTTGAGCAGGCCGGTGAGGTCGTTGTCGAGATTCCCGTGGACCTGGAACGGAAAGACGGCCACGGGCAAATGAAGCACTCGAACTAACAGAACGCCTGTCTTCGGGCCGCGATGCGGCCGTCATCCATGCGCCAGGCCGGGTCAAGCTCCGGCCTGTTCGCGTTTCAACTGCCGATCAGCGTTGTTCTTCACTTGTTGACCACGCGCATCGAAACCCGTTCTCCGGCCCGTTTAAAACGTGCGGCCATGAACAGCATGACGCCCGCAAAGGCCAAGGCGGAGAACGCGATTGCCCAGCCCAGTGCGACAACGCCGCTTCCGGGCCAGAAGATCAACACCAGCCCGATGATAAGGGCCACGATGCCCGAGTTCCGAACGGTCGCGCGTTCTGGGTCAAGCTGATGCATCTGGCCCAGCGAAATCAGCGAGCCGATCCCGATGATCAGCGCCCACGCGCCCAGCAGGAAGAACGTCAGACGTGCTGTGCCTTCCGGCCAGATCAAAAGGACCAGCCCAATCAAGACCGCCCCGATACCCGCGCCTCCGATCAGTCCGCGCCGACCGAAGCCAAGCAAGGTCAGACCGCCATCGAGGATCAGCAGCACCCCTACCAGCTGCAGCAGCAGTGCGATGCTGCCGGTCGGCCAGAACAGCGCGGCAATACCAACGGCCCCCGCAAGTAATCCGCGCAGCAGGAACGTCCACCACAGATCCGCAAGGGTGTCGCCCAGCGCTTCGCGGCTGTCGATGCCTTCGTCGTCAACGATTTCACCACGGGGGGCTTCAGGCTCGGTCATCTGTTTCTCCTGGTTCAGGTTCTTTCAGCTTAGCCCAGCAGAATGATCCGTGTCACCTGCGGCCCAGCAAGTCATCGACCCAGCGTGGCACGATCTGGGTGGCGGGGCCAAGCAGCGTCTGATCGAAGCTGGATGCACCAACCGAAGGCTCGAGGTTCAATTCGACCGTCTGTGCGCCCGCAGCTATGGCTTCGTGCACGAAGGCCGCAGCCGGGTAGACTTGGCCAGAGGTTCCGATGGCGGCGAATATCCCGGCCTGTGCCAGATGGTCGTAAATCTGATCCATGTGGTAAGGCATTTCGCCGAACCACACGATGTCGGGTCGGGCGGTTGCCGCGCGGCAGGCGGGGCACGGTTCGCCCACGGACATTTCCGCTGGCGCAGTCCAGCGATGCCCGCAAGAGGCGCAAAGCGCGCCGGACAGGATGCCGTGCATGTGGATAACCCTGGTCGCACCTCCGGCTTCGTGCAGGCTGTCCACGTTCTGCGTTACGATCACCACTTCTCCCGGCCAGTCGCGCTGAAGCCGGGCCAGTGCTGTGTGGGCTGCATTTGGGTCGGCGCCACCCGCCTGCACCCGGCGCGCGTTGTAGAAGCCATGAACAAGGGCAGGGTTTCGGGCAAAACCTTCGGGTGTCGCCACGTCTTCGATCCGGTGCTGTGCCCACAATCCGCCTTCATCGCGAAAGGTGCCCAATCCGCTTTCCGCCGAAATCCCGGCTCCGGTCAAAATCACGATCTTTTCCATTCGCCCTCCACACGTTAAACCCGAGCCATGTCACAGCGTATCCTGTTTGTCTGCCTCGGCAACATCTGCCGTTCCCCTGCTGCCGAAGGTGTTTTCCGTGTCAGGGCGCCTCATCATGCCTGTGACAGTGCCGGAACGTCCGACTGGCATGTCGGGGATCCACCCTATGCGCCGATGCAACACGCGGCTCGCAACCGAGGGGTGGAGCTGAGCGATCTGCGCGCGCGCCAGTTTGCGGTGTCTGATTTCGACAGGTTTGACCTGATCATCGGTATGGACAGCGAAAACATCGCCAAGATCGAGGCTTTGCGTCCGGCCGACAATCCTACACCCGTACGCTTGTTGACCGATTTTGCGCCCCACACCGGCGCCGATCATGTGCCCGACCCCTACTATACCCGTGATTTCGACGGGGCGCTGGACCTCATCGAAGCCGCCGTGGATGGGTTGGTGGCATATCTGGACGGCTAGCCGCCGATCACCTTCAACTGACCGGACAACCAGGGCAGGCGGGAAAGGGCTGGTTCGATCATCTGGCTTTGCATCAAACGGCGCGTCATGCCCGCGACTTCGCGCGGAACCTGATCTGACCAGTCAGACCGAGTGAACAGGGAAATAGTGCGCGAGAACTCTCCGAACGGAGCCGGGTAGACATCCATGCCTTCGTGGAAGCGGGCTGCCCGCATGTATCCCAACGGCGTGGTGATTGCCCAGCCAAGGCCGCGCGCCACCATGGCCATCAGGGCCAAGTGCGACCCGATCTCGAACCGCTCTTCGAACTGCAGCTGTTGCCGCGCCAGGTGGCTTTCGATTTGCCTGCTGATCAACTGTTCCCGCGCATAGCGCAGAAAGGGCAGGGTCTGCAAAGCAGCCTCTACGCCCCCATTGGCCACACCGCCCTTCGGCGCGACCAGAATGAAAGGATCCTGTACCAAAGGGTACTCCACCACGCCTTCCAGTACCTCGCCGCTATGGGCCGAGACCGCCAGATGCAGACGTTGCGAAGCCAGCGCCTCAAAGATTTCGAGGCTGGGGAGAGTTATGAGTTTGAACTTGGAACGGGTCAGGCTGTCGGCCAGCAACGTGGCAAGACGCGGGGTCAGGTCATTGTCGAAATCGTCGATCAGGCCGATCGAAAGCGTGCTCAGATGACCCAGGTCCATGACCGACAGCTCGCTTTGGGCCATCTGCAACTCGGCCAGTACGGATTCGGCCCGCGCCAGAAAGCTGCGCCCGGCTTGGGTCAGGCGCATGGGTCTGCGCCCGTGATCCACCAGGTCCGTGCCCAGAGCATTCTCGAGATTGCGCAACTGCTGGCTGACCGATGGCTGGCTGAGTCCGGTAATCTCGGCAGCCTGTGCCACCGAACCGGTCCGCGCCAAGGCCTCGAACACTTCGAGACCGCGCAGGGTCAACCCTTTCGTCACCATATGATTTCCCTTTCACTGCGCCATTACTGAGGCGCAGGGCGGGTCAGGTCAAGGATCGCGGTCAGCGTCAGCTGCAGATCGCCTGCGCCATGCGGCCAAAGTTCTGATACCGCTCCCACAGCGCGTCATCGCGGGCGGATTTCGACATCTTCAGCTCTTGGGCCTGATGCGGGTCCGTGAACCATTTGGCCACGGTTTTCTGGTCTTTGTTGGTCAAAGCCTGATCTGCCACCCGCTGGATGCACTTACACCTATCGCGTGTCGCAGCCGAACGGTCGGACGCCAAACATGCACGTTTGATCTGCGCCGCTTCGGTCGTGGCCGGGGCCAAAGTGGTCAGCGACGTGGCGCATAGCGCGATAATGAGGAACTGTTTCATGCTCATGCCTCGTTTTGCCTGCCCGGAGGAGTCTTGTGTCCCTCTCGGCTTGCGGCGCAGTATCGTCCAAGTTTTCCTGCCGTTCAACAATTTGCTTTCAGAAACTCCGTACCTGAGTCGAAAGTGCCGCGGTTGGCGCGGCGGTCGGCCGTGGCATGCCCTTCGATCCCCGTTTTGGACGGTGCAACACGGCCTTGTTCTGTCTACGTACGGTCGCCTGAATGCAGCTGAGGGCTTGGAACGGAGCCAGCCGCGGCGTCGTGGCCTCATCGCGCTGAAATATGGGGCGTCCGCCGTGCTGTCTCACCTTGACCAGCGCCCGATTTCGAACCATATCCCGACGCTATGACAGACCTCGCTCATATCCGCAATTTCTCCATCGTCGCGCATATCGACCATGGCAAATCCACCCTTGCCGACCGGCTCATCCAAGAGACCGGGACGGTGCAGGATCGCGACATGAAGGAACAGCTGCTCGACAGCATGGATATCGAGCGCGAACGCGGCATTACCATCAAGGCCAACACGGTCCGCATCGACTATTCCGCCGACAATGGCGAAAAGTACGTGCTGAACCTGATCGACACCCCCGGCCACGTGGACTTCGCCTATGAAGTCTCGCGCTCCATGCGCGCGGTCGAAGGCTCGCTGCTGGTGGTGGACTCGACGCAAGGGGTCGAGGCGCAGACCCTGGCCAACGTCTATCAGGCCATCGACGCCGACCACGAGATCGTGCCGGTGCTGAACAAGATCGACCTGCCGGCCTCCGACTGCGACCGCGTGGCCGAACAGATCGAGGACGTGATCGGTATCGACGCCACCGACGCCATCCGCGTCTCGGCCAAGACGGGAGAGGGCATACACGAAACGCTCGAGGCGATCGTGCACAAGCTGCCCGCGCCCAAGGGCGAGCGCGACGCGCCGCTCAAGGCGATGCTGGTCGACAGCTGGTACGACGCCTATCTGGGCGTGATCGTTCTGGTCCGCATCATGGACGGCGTTCTGAAAAAGGGCATGCGGGTCAAGTTCATGTCGAACGGCACCCTGCACCATGTCGACCGCGTGGGCGTGTTCCGCCCCGAGATGCAGATGGTCGACCAGCTGGGTCCGGGTGAGATCGGCTTCCTCACCGCATCCATCAAGCAGGTGCGCGACACCCGTGTGGGCGACACCATCACCAATGACCGCAACGGTGCCGAAACCGCTCTGCCGGGCTTCAAACCCGCGCAGCCGGTGGTGTTCTGCGGCCTGTTCCCCGTGGACAGCGCCGAATTCGAAGACCTGCGCGACGCGATCGAGAAACTGGCTCTGAACGACGCCAGCTTCTCGTTCGAGATGGAAACCTCGGCCGCGCTGGGCTTTGGCTTCCGCTGCGGCTTCCTCGGCCTGCTGCACCTCGAGGTCATCCGCGACCGCATCGAACGCGAGTACGATATCGAGCTCATCACCACCGCGCCGTCGGTGATCTATCACGTCTACATGAAAGACGGCGAGATGATCGAGCTGCACAACCCCGCCGACATGCCCGACATGTCCAAGGTTGACCACCTCGAGGAACCGCGCATCAAGGCCACCATCCTGGTGCCGGATGAATACCTGGGCGACGTGCTGAAACTCTGCCAGGACCGCCGCGGCATCCAGATGGACCTGACCTATGCGGGCAGCCGCGCGATGGTCGTCTATGACCTGCCGCTGAACGAGGTCGTCTTCGACTTCTACGACCGCCTGAAATCGGTGACCAAGGGCTATGCCAGCTTCGACTACCAGATGACCGGCTACCGCGAGGACAGCCTGGTCAAGATGTCGATCCTTGTGAATGACGAGCCGGTGGACGCGCTGTCGGTCATGGTCCACCGCGACCGCGCCGAGACCCGCGGCCGCGCCATGTGCGAAAAGCTGAAAGAGCTGATCCCGCGCCACATGTTCAAGATCCCGATCCAGGCGGCCATCGGCGGCAAGGTCATCGCCCGCGAGACCCTATCCGCGCTGCGCAAGGACGTGACCGCGAAATGCTATGGCGGGGATGCCACGCGGAAGCGGAAGCTGCTGGAAAAGCAGAAAGCCGGCAAAAAGAAGATGCGCCAGTTCGGCAAGGTGGATATCCCGCAGGAGGCGTTTATTTCGGCGTTGAAGATGGATGGGTGAGGCTTCGCAGGAATTTCGTTGCCTAAGAGATATCAGTTGCCCGAAGGTCGGCGCGGTTCAGATGATTTCATACCTTGGCGCGAATGATATGGAAATCACACTCTACTAACCCGTTGGATTGATAGTCCAATGGTTTTGAGAAATTGATTCTTCTAAGTTGCCGGTCGGCCACCCGAACATTTCGCATCTGGAAATCGTCGTGAACGACAAACCCATCGGTTGGCATCAGTCCGCCAATCGCAATGGCTTCCCGAAGGTGTGTGTCCTTTGAGCCGTCAAGATGAAGAAAATCAACAGTCGCATCCGGGTTCTCAAGCTGGAACCGGGGTGTTTCGATCAAAGAGTTCCCCTTAATTAGTTCGACCCGATCGCTAAATTTGTACCTGAGCCAGTTGAAAGCCGCCGGTACGTAAATATCCACGCGCGCCCAACGCTGGTTCAGACGTTCGCAAACGTCCAAACCTACGCATTTCAGCTCGGGGTTAGCCATAAGCGCCAGCAACATGCTGTGGCCAGCATTCACTCCAATTTCGAACAGGCAAGTCGATCGCCGGGCCAGTTCGAAGAAGTTTCTGCGTTTGGATTCGAATTCTGTATTCAACGGCAGGTTATGAAAGTCCCTTTCCAAGTGTTTATAAAACAAATTCCCGTTAATAACTGCAGGTTCCCCGGCTCGAGCCAGATTATCCACGATATAGTCGTTGAGATCCTGAAGAGTGTCTTTCCAGCTGGATGAGGTGATGAGGTCGTTGTAGTCAGCGGCCCGGTTGCTGGAGTCCATGGTCTGTACCCTCGTGTGTGTGGCTCCGTCGACAAATAACCAATCCAGCCAGCTGGTGAAACTTCAAAAAATTCAAGTCACCCTCGGGGGCAAGGCCGGGCCGAAAAAACCTGTGATATAGCTTCGGGCCAGTCGCCTCGTGCCTCCCCGCTGAACGACCGCCGCAGCAGCGGTTGCGCACTGGAGCTCCGTCTGTTCAGCCCAAAAACGCTCCACAGGACCGTTTCCGACACGGGCGTCGCCTCGTAAAGTAACCCACTTCACAGCCCCACCGACCCGCACCTGCTAAGGTTGACCCTACGGAAACCAGCGGCGGAGGCCCCATGTCCATGATCCCCATCATCGCGCTTGGATCGGCGGGTCTCTATTCCGTGGCCATGATCTCGATGAAGTTCTGGTGGAAACTCCCCGGCCTCGGGTTGGGTCTGCTGATCGTTGCCACTTTGCTGGCCGCCGCCACGCTGGAACTCGCCGCGCTGCGCGACGAACGGCTGGGCATCATCTATACCGGCATTCTGGGGGCCGAGGTCGTGCTGATCGCCATCGCCTCGTTCTTCCTGTTCGGCGAGTCCTTTTCCTACCGCGAGGGGCTGGGCATCGCCCTCGTCATCGCGGGCACCGCGTTGGCATGGGCCTGAGCCCGTCGGTGAGCGCCGCATGAACCCTTCATGAAGTTTCCCTTAGGTAAGTTGTAGCGGCCGCGCGCCCTCCCAATCTGTTCAGCAGGCCAGCAAGGCCCGCCGATCACAGGGAGAGAGCCCATGACCAGATACATGACCGCCAGCGCCGCCGCCGTGGCCGCGACATTGACGATGGGCTCTGCCGCCCTGGCCGATGCCATGCCCGACCTGCGCGGCACGTGGACGGCCAGCCAGACAACGGTGTCGCCCTCGAACGCCAACACCGCCACCGCGCCGCGGTTCAACACCTCGGAATGGGTGCTCGAGATCCAGGCGCAGCACGAAAACGTGTTCTGGGGGCCCAGCATGTGGCGGCGCAATGCCATGGATGACTGGACGATGTACGAGGCCACCGGCTCGATCAGCCAGGATGGCTCGGGCAAGATCGGCATTGTTGAAACCGCTGCTGACCCGACCTCCGGCGTCAATGCGCTGATCGATGCGCGGTATGAGGACGGCAAGATCTATGCGGATTTCCGTAGCCTGCGCACCGGAACCACCTACAGCACGGTTCTGGAACGACAGGTGAACTGAAGCGTTTCCGGCCCAGGCGGTTGTAGGGGGTAGTTGCCGTTGCCCGATTTTGCGGGAGACGGAGAGTAGTAGGTTGCCTCGTCCGGGTCGGAACGCTTCTCAATTCGTGGGCTGCACGTTCGTTCACCGTTGCGTGTGGCGACTCATCGATGTCGATTCGAGCGATATGCCCGTATGCGTCAGGTTAGGTCCGCCATGAGGGCCGAGATTTTCCCTTTGCACCCGCAGAAATCGCCCAATTGAACGGAGAGAAATCGGCCTTCGGCTTTTCCCAGCGCAACCCAGCCGGATTTCATCATTTCCCGACTTATCCACATCGTCTTCCAGTCGGATATCAACATCTTATCCCCGGCTAATTTTCATGCTGCAGTGCTATTTTCTTGCCGGATGTGAGGGCGAGTGCCATCGTTCAGACATCGCCAAGGTTCATCACGATCCAAGGCGGGACGCAAAGGTCAGGGGGTCCTGGCACCGCAGGCAGATCTTAGGATTTTCGTCGGGTTGCAAGGGCTTACCGGTAGGTGACCAGTCAGGAGGGGCGCAAGCCCGGCTTGAGCGGTCAGCTTCTCAGAAGGCCAAAGCGGGCGGCAGAGCGCCATCAGGTGCTTTGCGGCAGCGAGGTCCCCTCGGGGGCTGAAGCAACTGGATCGGGGCGTCCCTCGGGCGTGTCGACCCGGCAAGGCGTCAGGGGTGTCCGCAAGGGCACATGCAAAGACCGCGTCTGCGCACCTGGCGCCTTTTCCTTTTGCCGATTTCGGTTTCGTACAGGCTTCCACTCACCGCCCGTCAGAACGGGAACGGGGTTCTTGCGCAATTGCACAAGAACCCCGCAGTCGTGTCAGTAATGCATTACCGCGTCTATGCACCTGTGGCAGGGACAATAATCCGGTCGCCCGGAACTTTCAACCATATGTTGGTAGTGCTGCGCCGCTGTCCGCTAGATGCTGACGGGTGTCAGAGGCTTTCCTGAACGTCCGTCGCCGCGCCCTGGATGGCGTCGCCGGCTTTTTCGATGTCTTTGCCCGCGCCTTTTGCGGTTTCACAGGCCGTCAGGGCCAAAAGGCTCAGCCCGATCAGAATAGTGCGGATCATCGATATCTCCTTGGTTGGTCGACTACCAATCGGTAGCACCATTCAGGCAATGCAGACAAACCTTTTTGGGTGATCAGCCTTTGCGGAAGATGGGACCAAGGATGGCCGTCGCGACAAAGATCACCGCGGCCGCGCAAACGATGCTTGGTCCAGCGGGTGTATCCGCCCAATATGCACCGCCCAGTCCGCCCAACGCCGCCGTCGAGCCGATAATCGCAGCGGTGAAAGCCATGCTTTCTGGGGTGCGGGCCAAAGGGCGGGCTCCGGCCGCTGGAATGACCAGCAGGGCCGCGATCAGAAGAATTCCGACAACTTTGATGGCGACCGCAACGGCCAGTGCCATCGCCAGAGTCAGCCATAGTTCTTCTCGTTTAGGATCGATCCCGGATGCCTGAGCCAGGTCCGGGTTGAGTGTCGAAACCAGAAGGGCTGACCAGCGCCAGACCATCAGCGCCAAAATCGTGGCGCCACCGATCCAGATCGTGGCCAGATCGGATTTTGTTACGGCAAGGATATCGCCGAACAAAAAGGCATTCAGGTCCAGTCGGACATCGGACAGCAACGCCACGGTTACCAAGCCGGCGGCCAGTGCGGTGTGTGCAATCACACCCAGAAGCGTGTCCATGGCGTAACCGCGACCGCGCAGCAGGCTGACCGACAAGCCCATGGCAAGCGCAGCGGCAATGATTGCGGGCAGCAGCGGCAGAGAAAAGCTGAGCGCCAGCGCTACACCCAATACGGCCGCATGTGCGGTGGCCTCTCCGAGATAGGCCATGCGCCGCCAGACGACAAAACATCCCAGCGGTGCCGCGGCGATCGAAACACCGAGTCCTGCCAGGGCGGCGCGAACCATGAAATCGTCCAGCATCAGTGTGACGTATCCTGCGCGTGATTGTGATCGTGGGTATGACTGTGCTTGTGTTGGTACAAGGCCATCGTGCCCCGCGTTCCGCTGCCGAACAACGCCCGATATTCCGGCGCGTCTGCGACCATGTGGGGTGCCCCTTCACAGCAGACATGCCCGTTCAGGCACAGAACCCGATCCGACGCGGCCATGACGACGTGCAAGTCATGGCTGACCATGACTATGGCGCAGCCGAGGTCCGTGCGAACCTGTTCAATGCGTTCATAGAAGGCAGCTGCGCCGGGCTGATCAAGCCCCTGGGTTGCTTCGTCCAGCAGCAGCACCTGAGGCTCTTCCAGCAGCGCGCGGGCCAGAAGGACGCGTTGAAACTGACCGCCGGACAGTCGGGTCATCTGTCTGTCACGCAAGTCCGGCACGCCGGCCAGTTCAAGCGCGGTTTTGGCCTTGCTGGCCGAAACCCGTTTCGGCAGACCAAGGAATCGTTGCACCGTCATCGGCAGGGCGGCGTCCAGCGCAAGTTTCTGGGGGACATAGCCGATCCGCAAACCCGGGGCGCGCCGAACAGTGCCCTGAGCCGCGGGAACAGCTCCGATCATGGCGCGCAGCAGTGTCGATTTTCCCGAACCGTTCGGGCCGACAATGGTGACGATTTCACCAGCGGCGATCTGTGCTGATACGTTGTCCAGAATGAGCCGGCCATCCAGGCGCACCGACAGGTTCTGTAGAGAAATGAGGGGGGTCGTCATGGCTGCGTTCCAATGCAATCCGGGCAAAGACCTTCGGCCTCGACCACGATCCTTTCTATGGTGAAACCTGATGTGTCAGCGGCAGCACCAAGCCGGCCCTGAGTCAGCTCGGTTTCGGTTTCGGCCACGGCCTTGCACGCCCGGCAAATCAGAAACGCAGGCACGTGGTCGTGCGTGGGGTGGGCGCAGGCCGCATAGGCGTTCATCTGCTCGATACGGTGCACGAACCCATGCTGCACCAGGAAGTCCAGTGCACGATAAGCCACCGGAGGTTGCGACCCCATGCCTTCGGCCGACAGAATAGCCAGAATGTCATAAGCTCCCATTGCCTTGTGCTGCTCCAACAATATCTCCAACACGCGGCGGCGCACCGCCGTGAACTGAAGCTTTTGGTTGGCGCATTTTTCCTCGGCCTTGCTCAGCGCGGTTTTCATGCAGTGGTTATGATTGTGGTGCCTGAAGCCTACTGTGCTCATGTGCGCTCCGAAATTTTTGACTTGATATGTTATAACGTGGGCAATATCAAGCCGACCAGCAATGTAATAACATATCATTTCAGGAGGTGACATGTCCCGAAAATTCTTGTTGCTGGCCGGCGTCGTGCTGGCCGGAAAGGCGGCGGCCGATGCGCCCAACGTTGCCGTCGATATCGCACCGGTTCACGCGTTGGTTGCCCAAGTCATGGACGGTGTTGCCGAGCCTTCCCTGATCATCCCGCCCGGAGCCTCACCTCATGACCACGCCATGCGCCCGTCCGAGGCGCGAGCGTTGCAATCTGCGGACGTGGTTTTTTGGGTAGGCCCGGAACTGACCCCGTGGATGACGGGACCACTTGGTGCCCTGTCCGAGGGAGCGACGCAGGTTGATTTGCTGGAGGTGGCAGGGACTGTGCAGCACGATTTCCGCGACGTGGCCGATCATCATGAGGGAGAAGAGGAGCATGCAGACCACGACGAGCACGACGATCATTCGGACCATGATGACCATGCGACACACGATGAACACGAGGATCATGCAGGTCACGACGACCATGCGGACCACGATGAACATGAAAAACATGAAGAGCACGCCGGTCACGATGCACATGACCATGACCACGGGCATGACCACGACGGTGTAGACCCGCATGCTTGGCTGGACCCGGAAAACGCGCGCGTCTGGGTGCAGGCAATTGCCGAAACTCTGTCGGAGAAGGACCCGGATAACGCTGCGCGGTACCAAGCCAACGCGGACAAGGCGGTTGAAGGCCTGAGCGCTTTGGAAGCCGAGATCCGGGCGGATCTGGCGCAGTCAGAGCTGCGGTTTGTCACCTTTCACGACGCCTACCAGTATTTCGAACGCCGGTTCGATCTGGCATCTTCGGGCACAGTGAGCCTTGGCGATGCGTCTGCCCCCGGACCGGCCCGTCTGGCCGAGCTCAGGGCCCGGATTGAAGAAGAGGGCATTGATTGCGCTTTTTCCGAGCCGCAATACGATACCCGTCTGATCTCCGCCGCGACGGAGGGGATGGATGTGCAAATCCTCGTGCTTGACCCGATCGGGGTTGCGCTCGAGCCGGGTCCAACCCTGTATCCGGACCTGTTGCGCGCAATGGCCGCAAGTTTTCAGGCCTGCAGCGGCACCTCGTGAACAAAGAAGGGCGCAACGATCTGTTGCGCCCTTCGCCATTCTATGGGCTTTCTGACTTATTCCTCGTCGCAGAACAACTCGTACACCGTTTCCAGCATTTTGCGAGGCCTGTCGTCTGCAAGGCGATAGTAGATCGCCTTGCCTTCGCGCCGGGGCGTGACCAGCCCCTCAAGGCGCAGCCGCGACAGTTGCTGTGAAACGGCGGCCTGTCGGGCGGACAGCAGTGACTCGAGTTCGGTCACCGATTTTTCGCCGGATACCAGATGACAGAGGATCATCAACCGGCCCTCGTGGCTGATCGCTTTCAGAAAATTCGAAGCGCGGGTTGCGTTAGCGGCCATCCGGTCCATGTCGTCGCGCGAGATGTCTTCGGAAAGTTGGGGAAGTGCCATCTTCTTGTCCTTGTTGGCCCCTTGGTGAGTGTGGGGCAGGTGTTCCCTTTGTTAGTTTCGCCTGAGCGAATTGGGTCTCTATACAGAATGATCAGATATTTCCATATGCATGGATCAAAATGGCGTGATGAAAGCGCTGTGAATGGCGGCGAGGCCCAAAAACAGCCGGGTATTTGCGTTCTGCGCGGTTGTTCGCTCTGTCTTGCGGCATCCCGATGATGCGGCCTGACCCGTATTTCTCAATCGATGTCGCGTGTCCGCTGCCCCTTGCAGGCCCCCGAAGGCAACACTAAGACTCGTGTAACTTCTCATCGGGTATGGTCCCGGTTCACACCAAAGCAGGCAGGTTCCGAATGTTCGATCCAGTTGACACCTACATGAATACGCTCGTCCCGATGGTCGTTGAGCAGACCAGCCGCGGCGAAAGGGCCTATGACATCTTCTCGCGCCTGCTGAAGGAGCGGATCATCTTCATCAATGGCCCGATCCATGACGGGATGAGCCACCTGATCGTAGCGCAGCTTCTGCATCTGGAAGCCGAGAATCCCAACAAGGAAATCTCGATCTACATCAACTCGCCCGGCGGTGTCGTGACCAGCGGTCTGTCGATCTACGACACAATGCAGTACATCAAGCCAAAATGTTCGACATTGGTGATCGGCCAGGCGGCCTCGATGGGGTCGGTCCTGCTGGCGGGCGGAGAGAAGGGGATGCGCTTCTCGCTGCCGAACAGCCGCATCATGGTGCACCAGCCCAGCGGCGGTTACCAGGGTCAAGCCAGCGACATCATGATTCACGCGGCCGAAACGCAGAAGCTGAAGGATCGTTTGTACGATATCTATGCCAAGCATACCGGACAGTCGAAAAAGGCCATTGAAAAGGCTTTGGACCGTGACAATTTCATGAGCCCGGAAGAAGCAAAAGAGTGGGGCCATATCGACGAGATCGTCGAAAGCCGCTCCAAATCCGAACCGACCGAAGCGTGATGCGGAAACCCCGCACCCACGGGTGCGGGGTGCGATTTTGACATTGTAGCTGCCCCGGTGCTGGCCTAAGCTGCACGGACAGGCGGCAAGCGCGGTCCGGATCCGGGCCGCAGGGATGGAGCCCGAAAGGTAGAACATGGCGACGAATTCAGGCGGCGACAGCAAGAACACGCTCTACTGCAGCTTCTGTGGAAAAAGCCAGCATGAGGTGCGTAAGCTTATTGCTGGACCGACCGTGTTCATCTGTGATGAATGCGTCGAACTGTGCATGGACATCATCCGCGAGGAAACCAAAGCCAGCGGGCTGAAATCCTCGGACGGTGTGCCCACCCCCAAAGATATCTGCGAGGTGCTGGACGACTATGTCATCGGCCAGGCTCGGGCCAAGCGTGTCCTGTCGGTTGCGGTGCACAACCACTACAAACGCCTGAACCACGCGCAGAAGGCCGGTGGTGACATCGAGTTGGCCAAGTCGAACATTCTGTTGATTGGTCCCACCGGGTGCGGCAAGACCTTGCTGGCGCAGACGCTGGCGCGGATTCTGGACGTGCCGTTCACGATGGCTGACGCGACCACGCTGACCGAGGCCGGTTACGTGGGCGAGGATGTCGAGAACATCATCCTCAAGCTGTTGCAGGCCAGCGAATACAATGTCGAGCGCGCCCAGCGCGGCATCGTCTATATCGACGAGGTCGACAAGATCACCCGCAAGTCGGAAAACCCCTCGATCACCCGCGACGTGTCGGGCGAGGGTGTGCAGCAGGCCCTGCTGAAGCTGATGGAAGGCACCGTGGCCAGCGTTCCGCCGCAGGGCGGGCGCAAGCACCCGCAGCAGGAATTCCTGCAGGTGGACACCACCAACATCCTGTTCATCTGCGGCGGCGCTTTTGCAGGTCTGGACAAGATCATCGCGCAGCGCGGCAAAGGCTCGGCCATGGGCTTTGGCGCCGATGTGCGTGACAATGACGAACGCGGCGTGGGCGAGATCTTCCAGGATCTCGAGCCCGAGGATCTGCTGAAATTCGGGTTGATCCCGGAATTCGTTGGACGTCTGCCGGTGCTGGCAACGCTTGAGGACCTGGATGAGGATGCGCTTGTCACCATTCTGACCAAGCCCAAGAACGCGCTGGTCAAGCAGTATCAGCGCCTGTTCGAGCTGGAAAACGTCGAACTGGACTTTACCGACGACGCCCTTGCCGCGATTGCCAAAAAGGCGATCGAACGCAAGACCGGTGCCCGCGGCCTGCGTTCCATCCTGGAAGACATTCTTTTGGACACGATGTTCGAGCTGCCGGGCATGAAGAACGTGACCAAGGTGGTCGTGAACGAAGAGGCCGTGACGTCGGAAGCGCAGCCGCTTATCATCTATGCGGATGCCGCGCCGGAATCGGCATCTGCCGGCTGAACTGTTTGAAATTTAATGCAGATACGGCGCGGCAAAGTCCGCGCCGTTTTCATGTGAGGGTGTCATGACGATCCAACGTATTTCCTCGGGGGGTGAGTTCGAAGCCAGGGTCGGCTACTGCCGGGCAGTTGTCGCGGGTGGGTGGGTCCATGTTGCCGGAACGGTCGGGCAGGGCGAAGGCGTCGTCGACCAATGCCGCTCGGCGCTGACGATCATAGGCAACGCCTTGGCAGAGGCGGGCGCCTCTTTTGCCGACGTGGTGCGCGTGACTTATATGCTGCCCGATCGCCGCGAATTTGAAGCGTGCTGGCCGGTCCTGGCCGAGACGTTCGGTGCCAACCCGCCTGTTGCGACGATGATCGAATGCGGCTTGATTGATCCAAAATACCGAATCGAAATCGAGGTCACCGCATTCTTGCCCAAGTAATGGGTGCGCTCTTTGTGGCTCTGGACCTCTGCTCGGCTTTGGTCCATATCTGCATGGACAGAAATGCCGGAGGCAGCCGATGGGAATCCTGAACACTCTTTTGCGGGCCGTGACCTGGTGGAACGGGGCCACTCTGAACACGCAGATTTACACTGCGCGCAAAGGTATCAAGGTGGGTGAGGACGATCAGGGCAACGTGTTTTATCGCAACGCCGATGACAGCAAACGGTGGGTAATTTTCAATGGAGAGGCCGAGGCCAGCCGGATCGACCCGGAATGGCACGGCTGGTTGCACCGCACCTGGGATGAACCGCCGACCGACAAGCCACTGCCACACAAGGCGTGGGAAAAGCCGCATCAGGAAAATCTGACGGGCACCGCGATGGCCTATGTGCCGGCGGGGTCCCTGCGCCGTCCCGACCCGATCGAGCGCAAGGACTACGAAGCCTGGAGCCCGGAATAAGCGAGATCCACATGTCGACCCACAACATGACCGAAGTTCTTGTCGGCGGTGTCGTGCTGGCCAGTGCATTGGCGTTTGGCGTGTATGCCAGCCAGTCCACGGGCTGGTCGCGCGAAAACGGGGGCTATCATCTTGAGGCGTCCTTTCGGTCGCTTGAGGGTGTGGCGGTGGGCACGGATGTGCGCCTCGCGGGTGTAAAGATCGGCACCGTGACCGATGTCGAGTTGAACCCTGAAACCTACCGTGCCGATACGACGATTTCGGTTGCCGAGAACATCCAGATCCCGGACGACAGCGCGATCGTGATCTCGTCCGAAGGCCTTCTGGGGGGCAACTTCGTCGAGGTCATGCCCGGCGGCTCTCCGTTCTATTTTGAGCCGGGCGATCAGATTGAAGACACGCAAGGAGCCGTCAGCCTGATCTCGTTGCTGGTCAAGTTTGTGGCCGGGGATGGCAGCGAATGATGCGTGCCGCCCTGATGGCGCTGCTGTTGGCCGCGACGACGGCCGGCGCGCAGCAGAAGGTTTCCTCGGGACCGGGGGCCATGCTGCGCGGGCTGGACAAGGTCAGCGGTCAGACGGTGGACGTGCAGGTGCCGACCGGTGATACGGTCGAAGTTTTCGGCTTGGATGTCGCCTTGGGTGATTGCCGGTATCCGTCTGAAAACCCGACCGGTGACGCGTTTGCCTATCTTACGATTTGGGAAAAGGGAAAGGCCGACCAGCTGTTCGACGGCTGGATGATCGCCACGTCCCCGGCGCTCAACGCCCTGGATCACTCGCGCTACGATGTCTGGGTAATCCGTTGTATCACCCCCTGAGGGGTCTGACACACCTCGGCGGTGAAATCTGCGCTGGCAGCAGTGGCCTGATCCAGAAGTTGGCGGTATTGCTGTCTGGGGATTTCGATCGCCCCCAACGAAGCCAAATGTGCCGTCAGAAATTGTGTGTCGAACAGTTGAAAACCTGTCTGGCGCAATCGGTCGACCAGATAGGCGAGCGCAATTTTTGACGCATCGGTACGGCGCGAAAACATGCTTTCCCCGAAAAATGCCGCACCCAAGGCAACTCCATAGACGCCACCGACAAGCTCCTCGCCCTCCCAAACCTCAAGTGAATGGGCGCGGCCCGAGTGGTGCAGTTGGGCATAGAGTCTGCGCAGTTCGTCATTGATCCAGGTGTCCGCCCGGTCCGCGCATCCGTCCACGACGGCTGCAAAATCCCGGTTTATGGTCACGGAGAACCCGCAGTTCCGGATGCGTCGCGCAAGGCTGCGGGAGATGTGAAACCCGTCCAACGGGAATACACCCCGCAGCTTTGGATCAACCCAGAAAAGATCCGGGTCGTTCCTGTGTTCGGCCATCGGGAAGATTCCGATGGAATAGCCGTGCAACAGCAGATCAGGCGTCAGGCCCATGGCTCACACCGCGGCGACAAGCCCGAGAGCGCGTGCTCTCGCGGCTTGGTCGATACTAGGCCATGTTCTCCGCAAGCCAGTGCTCCAGCCAGTGGATGTTGTAATCGCCGCTGTGGATGTCGGGTTCCTGCAGAAGTGCGTGAAACAGGGGGACTGTCGTGTCCACACCGTCCACGATCAATTCACCCAAGGCCCGATTCAACCGCGCCAGCGCTTCGGGGCGGTCGCGCCCGTGCACGATCAGCTTGCCGATCAACGAGTCGTAGTAGGGTGGGATCGAATACCCGTTGTACAGCGCCGAATCCATCCGGACACCCAGGCCGCCCGGCGCGTGATACGCCGTGATCTTGCCCGGACAGGGCGCGAAGTTCGGCAGCTTTTCGGCGTTGATACGCACTTCGATCGCGTGGCCGTTGATCTCCAGATCATCCTGGCCGAACGACATCGGTTCTCCGGCCGCAACAAGGATCTGTTCGCGAACAAGGTCGACGCCGAAAATGCCTTCGGTCACAGGGTGTTCGACCTGCAGGCGGGTGTTCATCTCAATGAAATAGAACTCGCCATTTTCATACAGGAACTCGATCGTGCCCGCGCCGATATAGTTGATCTTGGCGACCGCATCCGCGCAGACCTTGCCGATTTGGGCGCGTTCCTCAGGAGTGATGCAGGGGCCCGGAGCCTCTTCGAATACTTTCTGGTGACGGCGCTGCAGCGAACAGTCGCGCTCAGCCAGGTGGACCGCATTGCCCTTGCCGTCGCCGAAGACCTGAATCTCGATGTGGCGGGGCGTGGTCAGGTATTTCTCGATATAGACTTCGTCATTGCCGAACGCGGCTTTGCCCTCGGCCCGCGCAGTCATGAAGGCGCTTTCCATTTCGGCCGCGGTCTGCGCGACTTTCATGCCGCGTCCACCACCACCTGCGGTGGCCTTGATGATGACCGGATAGCCGATCTCTTCACCGATGCGCTTGGCCGACTCAAGATCCGGAACGCCGCCGTCTGAGCCCGGTACGCAGGGAACGCCCAGCTCTTTCATGGTGTCTTTGGCGGTGATCTTGTCGCCCATGATGCGGATGTGTTCCGCGGTAGGGCCGATGAACGTGATGCCGTGGTCTTCGACGATCTGAACGAACTCGGCATTTTCGGACAGAAAGCCATAGCCGGGGTGGATCGCCTGGGCGCCGGTGATTTCACAGGCCGAGATGATCGCGGGCATCGAGAGATAGCTCTGGGGGCCGGGTGCCGGTCCGATACACACGGACTCGTCAGCCATGCGCACGTGCATGGCGTCACTGTCAGCGGTCGAGTGCACGGCAACCGTCGCAATCCCCATCTCGCGCGCGGCGCGGATCACACGCAGGGCGATCTCGCCTCGGTTGGCAATCAGGATCTTGTCGAACATGGGCCCGCCTTACTCGATGATGACCAGAGGAGTGCCGAATTCGACAGCGTCGCCATCCCCGACCAGGATCCGCTTGACGGTGCCGGATTTGGGGGCGTGGATGTGGTTCATGGTCTTCATCGCTTCGACGATCAGCAGCGTGTCGCCTTCGGAAACAGATGCGCCAACGGCAATGAACGGGGACGCGCCGGGTTCCGGCTGCATATAGACGGTACCAACCATGGGCGAGGTCACCGCGCCAGGGTGGCTCGCCGGGTCCTCGACGGCAGCGGGTGCTTCGGCGGGGGCAGCAGCGGGGGCTGCGACAGGTGCCGGCGCGGCAGCGGGTGCCGGGACGGCAACTTGCACAGGCGCGGCTGTCGGGCTTACTCGGCTGACCCGGACGTTCAGGCTGTCTTCTTCGCCATATTCCCGTTTCACCTGCAACTCAGTCAGGTCGTTTTCGCGCAAGAGTTCGGCCAGTGCCTTGATGAACGTCACATCCGCTTCGTGTCTGTTGTCTGTCATGAGTGTCCTCGAAGGTTCCCCTTTGGCCCGTCTATCTGCGCGGGCTCTGGTCAATTACGCTGCGTTATAAGGCAACCGCGCGGCCATGAAAAGCGCCGACTGGGGCCGTTCGGCCCCGGTTTCTGCGTTATCGGCAGGGTCCACGACAGTCAGAGCGGCGTGCCGGACAGTTTGGCGACCAGTTCCGGCAGCTTGCGCGCGCCGAATTTCTCGAGCAGCCGGGCGCGGTAGGCTTCGATGGTCCGGTAGCTGAGCCCCAGTTCGACGCCTATTTCCTTGGCCGACAGGCCGCGACAGGACAGGATCGCGACTTCACGTTCGCGTTTGGTCAATTCGACCAGCGGGCGTTCCTCGGAAATGTCGGAAAAGCTCCATATTCCATGGCGGAATGGGTCATCGGGTGTCAGCGACCGGCCGCGCGCGCGACACCAGAACAAGTCGCCGTTGCGGCGGCGCATGACCCGCTCGTCCGTGTAGTAGCCGGTGTCCCGCATGACCTGAAGACTTCGTGCACCAATTCTCTCCCAATCGGCAACGGATGGGTACAGGTGCAGCAAAGGCAGGTTGCGGTAGTCGGATTCGTTGCCCCCGAATGTCCGGGCAAACTGCAAATTGCACCGCCGGATGATGCGGTTTTCAAGCTCGACAAGCCCGATAGGTGCGTATTCGAAGGCCGGATCACTCATTTGCCTATCGTGCCGCCAATTCGGCCGGAATTGAAGAGGGCATTGCAGCACAGGATAGCTTTGGCGTCCGAAAGCGATCAGAGCCCGGTGAAAGCCACGACATTGTCAATGTTGTAAAACTGCTTTGAAAAGGGCGGCGTAAATCGTATAAATACATGAAGTATTCAGAAAATAAAGGGTTGTTTCGAGGGCAACTCGAACACGTTTCGGCGGGGGCATCATGCGTGATTCATTGACGGGCAGCCGTATCCGCGAAAGGCGGCAAATCTCGGGCTTGCGTCAGGCCCAGCTGGCGCGTCAGGTCGGCATTTCAGCGTCATATCTGAACTTGATCGAGCACAATCGGCGGCGCATCGGGGGCAAACTGCTGGTCGATATCGCTTCGGCTTTGTCCGTTGAGCCTTCGGTTTTGACACAGGGGGTCGAGGCGACGCTGATCGCGGCTCTTCGTGAGGCGGCGGCGGATGCGGTCGGCCAAAAGGCCGAAGTTGAGGCGCTGGATGAATTCGCCGGCCGGTTTCCCGGCTGGGCCGCTGTACTGGCACAGATGCATCGTCGGGTGGTTTCGCTGGAACGTACCGTGGAAACCCTGTCAGACCGGCTGACCCATGACCCGCACCTTGCGGCATCCATGCACGAAGTCCTGTCCGCCGCAGCAGCGATTCGGTCGACAGCCGCCATCCTGGCCGAACCGGGCGAGATCGAGGCCGAGTGGCGCGACAGATTCCACCGAAACTTGCACCAGGATGCCGAACGTCTGGCTGAAAGCTCAAAAGCTCTGGTCGCCTTTTTGGACGAAAGCGAGGACACCGGCGAACGGCGCGGGTTGCCGATGGAGGAGGTCGAGGCATTTCTGGAGAAGCGCGGGTTTCATTTGCCGGAACTTGAGACAGGACAGGACCCGGTAACCCTCGCGCAGGCCGAGATGGCCTCTTCCGCCTCAAGATCTGTCGCGCGTCAGGTGCTCGACGCCTATGCGGCGGATGCCCGGGCCATGCCGCTGGAAGCGGTTTCGGAGGCACTGGAGGTCGAAGGTGTTGATCCTCTGCGTCTTGCCGCGCGGTTTTCGGTTGACCTTCCGACAGTCCTGCGACGGCTTGCGTTTCTGCCCGAGGATGTCATGCCGCGTCCGGCCGGGTTGGTCATATGCGATTCATCAGGAAGCATTTTGCTGTTCAAGCCGGTCCCCGGTTTCGCAATGCCGCGCCACGGCGAAGCCTGTCCTTTGTGGCCGGTCTTCAGCGCGCTGAACCGGCCCCTTGTGCCGATCCGAAAACGCGTGACCCTGTTGGGCCGGACGCCGGCGGATTTCGACTGCTTTGCAATCGCCTGGCCTCAACCCGTCAGCGCCTTCGGTCAGGAACCTGTGTACAGATCGGCGATGCTGGTGCTGCCGGTCGAAGAGCCCGGCGTGGCCACCGACTTGCCGCTACAGGTCGGCACGAGCTGCAGGATCTGTCCCCGAAAGCCGTGCGACTCGCGGCGGGAGCCGTCGATTTTGAGTGAAGGTTTTTGACAGTTTCCTGACACAGCGATTAATCTGCACTTGGCAGGTGGCTGGAGGTGCGACCGGTCTTGGGGAGGAAGTGAACATATGAGCCGCAAGGTTCTGTTGATCGAGGATGAACCGAACATCACGGAGGCAATCAGGTTTCTGCTGACCCGCGAAGGGTGGCAGGTCGAAACCCATGCCGAAGGTGAAAACGCGGTTCAAACGATATTGTCTGCGCAGCCTGATCTGGTCATTCTGGATGTGATGCTGCCCGGCAAGAGCGGTATGGATGTTCTGCGCGAATTGCGCGAGCACGAGGAGATGCGCGCCTTGCCTGTTCTGATGCTGACCGCTCGCGGTCAGTCGCGAGACCGCGAGATGGCTGAAAAGGCAGGCGTCAGCCGGTTCATGACGAAACCGTTCTCGAATACCGAAGTGCTGACGGCTGTGCGTGATTTGCACGCGCAGGCGTCACAGTCATGACCACACCGGAAAACGAGCCAGCCCGCCCGACAGGCCCGCGTCCGTCGGTGTTTTTGGAACGGCAGAGTTACCGCCGCCGCAGGCTGGCCGATGCGGCCCGAATGCTGCCCTTTGTCGGCGCGGGTCTGATCTGCATCCCGCTGCTGTGGCCGGATCCGGGGCCGGAAAACTCTGGCGTCCCGTTGTCGTCGGCCATTCTTTATGTCTTTTCATGCTGGGCCGCCCTGATTGTGGTCAGCCTCCTGTTCGGCTTTGCCGCCCGGCGGATGTCGTCCTCGGAGGGGTCCGCGGCAGAGAGTGAGCAATGGCCACGCTGAACGTCCTGATCCTTGTTTGCCTGGGCTACGTCGTGCTTTTGTTCGGCGTTGCGTTTGCAGCCGATCGAATGGCCGCCGCGGGGAGAGGCAAATGGCTGCGGTCACCGTTGATCTACACGCTGTCTTTGTCGATCTACTGCACCGCCTGGACCTTCTATGGCGCGGTTGGCAATGCGGCCCGGTCCGGTCTGGAATTCGTGACGATCTACCTCGGGCCGACCTTGGTGATGATCAGCTGGTGGTGGGGGCTGCGCAAGCTAGTGCGTGTGGGCCGTAGCCAGAGGGTGACTTCGGTCGCCGACTTGATCTCATCGCGCTATGGCAAGTCGAACACCTTGGCCATCTGTGTTACGATCCTCGCCGTGCTGGGGGGCACACCCTATATCGCGCTGCAACTCCAGTCGATAACGCTGTCGTTCTCGATTTTCGCCGAAGCCGACCCTTCGGGCCTTTACCGCGAGGGCGCCAGCGTATTCTGGGTGGCCGCGGGTCTGGCCGTGTTTGCCATTCTGTTCGGCACCCGGAACCTGGATGCCAATGAACGGCACCATGGCGTGGTGACCGCCATCGCGTTGGAATCCGTCGTCAAACTGTTCGCTTTGTTGGCGGTGGGCATCTTTGTCGTCTGGGGGGTGGCCGGAGGCGTCACGCCCATGATGGAGCGGATCGACGCGTCGGAAATCGGGCGTTGGAACGTCGATACCGGACGCTGGATGGCCATTACCTTCCTGTCGGCGGCTGCTTTTGTCTGCTTGCCGCGGATGTTTCAGGTCATGGTCGTCGAGAATGACGACGAAAGCCACCTGAGAACGGCGGCCTGGGCTTTCCCGCTCTACCTTCTTTTGATGAGCCTTTTCGTGGTTCCCATTGCGGTCGTCGGGCTGGATCTGCTGCCGGCCGGGTCAAATCCGGACCTTTTCGTGCTGACGGTTCCTCTGTCACAGGGGAATGACTGGCTGGCGATGCTGTCCTTCATCGGCGGTTTTTCGTCGGCCACGTCGATGGTCATCGTGACGGCGATGGCCCTGTCGACCATGGTCTCGAACCACGTCGTGATGCCGATCTGGCTGAATACGCGCGAGAACGCCAGTTCCATGTCAGGCGATGTGCGAAACGTGGTGCTGATGGCGCGCCGGGTTTCGATTGCCGCCATCATGGCCTTGGGGTTCTTCTACTATCGTATGTCCGGTGGCGGCGCCGCGCTGGCCTCGATCGGCCTGGTGGCGTTTGCAGGTGTGTCGCAGATTCTGCCGGCTCTGGTTGGCGGCCTGTTCTGGCGCGGGGCGACACGGACAGGTGCCCTTGTTGGGCTGAGCGTGGGGTTCTTCCTTTGGATCTACACGCTGTTACTGCCGGGAATGGGCGGTAATGTCATGTCCGCCTCGGTCATTGAAAACGGTCCTTTCGGTCTGGGGTGGCTGCGTCCGCAGGCGTTGTTCGGCCTTGATGGTTTGGACCCGATGACCCACACGGTGCTTTGGTCGCTGTCACTGAACACGTTGGCCTTTTGCCTAGCGTCACTTCTGAGCTTTCCCAGCCCGCTTGAACGGTTGCAGGGGGCGCAGTTCGTCAACGTATTTGATCATTCTGTCGCGCCCGGGGGGTGGACGGGATCCGTTGCCCAGAGTGAAGACCTGATGATCATGACCCAACGGATCCTCGGGGCCGGTCCCGCTCAGGATTTCTTTCAGGCCGAGGCGGAAAAGCAGGGCGTGCGCGGGCGCTGGCCAGAACCTACGCCGGGTTTTCTGGAACGGCTGGAACGCGAATTGAGCGGCTCGGTCGGTGCGGCCACGGCTCATGCCATGATCGGGCAGATCGTCGGAGGTTCGTCCGTTTCGGTCGAGGATCTGTTGGCGGTGGCCGACGAATCCGCGCAATTGCTGGAATACTCCAGCCAGCTTGAGGCGAAGTCGGCCGAACTGAGCCGTACGGCCCGCAAACTGCGCGAGGCCAACGAAAAACTGACCCAGATCTCGCGTCAGAAAGATGCCTTCCTGGGGCAGGTCAGCCACGAGTTGCGCACTCCGATGACGTCCATTCGTGCCTTTTCGGAGATCATGCGGGACACTGACGGGCTGAGCGCTGAGGAATCTCGGCGTTATGCGACAATCATCCATGACGAAGCGCTGCGCCTGACGCGGCTGCTGGATGACCTGTTGGACCTGAGCGTTCTGGAAAACGGTCAGGTCAGCTTGAATATGGGTGATGCCAGCTTGCGGACGGTTCTGGATCGGGCCGTGTCAACGACTATGGCAGGGGCAGACAGCCCTTTGACCATTCTCCGCAATCTGTCTGCCGAGCGCATCGCGTTGCATTCCGATCTGGATCGCCTGGGGCAGGTCTTCATCAATCTGATTTCGAACGCACAGAAGTACTGTGACGCGCCCGAGCCGGTCCTGACGATTTCAGCCCATGATGTCGGCGGCCAGGCGGTGATCGACTTTGTCGACAACGGCAGCGGTATCCCGCCGGACGCCCAGTCGATGGTCTTTGAGAAATTCGCGCGGGTCGGATTTGACAAGGCGGGCGGTGCAGGTCTTGGACTGGCTATTTGCCGTGAGATCATGCACCGGCTTGGGGGAGAAATCACCTATCTGCCCGGGCAGGGCGGCGCAGCGTTCCGCGTGAGCCTGCCATTGCCTCACCGGCAGGCCGCTCAGTAGCGGGCAAGTAAAGGTATTCGTAACGAACAATGGGCTAGACCAGTAGCGAGCAGAATCGAAACTGGCGGACCGTTGCGATGTCAAAGACTGTCAGCGCGGCCTTGGCGCGCAAATTGTCGGCAGGACAAGAGGGGGCGGGTAGCAAATCCCGGGCGCTGCTGCGGGCATTGCGCCTTGCGATTGCCCGCGCCGCGGTCGAACGTTTCAAGCTATCAGCATCCGTCATTGGCGCGAAACAGGCCAGAAGATGCCAGGAAGTCGTCACGAGCGGGCTGGAAGATGGTCAGTTGTTTCTGCTGTTCGCGACCAAAGAGGGCAGGGTAGCCAGTGTTGTCTTGGACGTCGGTTTGGTCTCGGCGGTCATCCAGAAGCAGACAATGGGCGAAGTATTCCCGGACCCGCCCCAGCCTCGCGCCCTCACCGACACCGATGCGGCAATGGTTGCCCCGTTGGTCGAGGACATGCTGGAACGGGCCCGGAAACTGGTCGATGATCAAAGCGATGCAGCCCGCCTGAATGGATATGAGTTCGCTTCACGGGCGGTCGATCGGCGGACGCTTTCTTTGGCACTGGTCGAGGACGGGTATGATGCGTTCGAGTTCAAGGTTGAACTCGAGGGCGGTGTACGGCAGGGAACGGTCCTCATCCTGCTGCCGGAAATTTCAGTGGCCGAGGGGCAGGACGGGCACGCAGATTTGGAACCGCTGAAGACGCTGTCGCAAGCCGCAGGCGTGGTTCGGGCCGAACTCAACGCGGTGATTTGTCGGATGCATCTCCCGCTGACAACGCTGTCGGAGCTGGGCATCGGGGATCTGCTGCCACTTGCGGGAGCGCGACTTGATCGGATCGACATTGCCGCGATTGATCGGACCCAGGCCACTACGGGACGTCTGGGCCAATGTGGCGGTCAACGGGCAGTGCGGATCAACGAGTTTCTGCAGCCGCCCGCCCCAACACGACCCGAAGCGCAGAGCTTTGTCGAGCACAAGCGAAGGGACGCGCCGGCTGAAACAGCAGATTTTGATTTGTCGCGTCAGGACGCCGTTGCCCAAGACCGATCGCATGCGCAATCCGCAGTGGATGAAGACTTCGCGCAAGCAAGCACCGACCGCCTCGCGTCCGAAATATCCGAATTGGCGGGTCTACCTGCTCCTGCGGAACGACCCTACGACTGACGTATGAAATCAGGTGTTCGCCGCCCGCATCTGCAGCAATGCCGGGCGCAAACCGTCCAGCGCGTAGCCCGCCTTTGCCGTGGCTTCGAGAATTTCATCGGGGCTCATCTTGTCGCACTGCCCAAGGGCCCAAACGACAGAACAGCGGGTGCCCGAGGCACAGTAGGCAAGAACCGGGCCTTCGCAAGACTCGGCAAGGTCGCGCTGCCGTGCCACGTTCTCGGGCGTCATGGTTTGGTGCGTCAGTTCAAGCACCTCAAACTCGAGACCCGCATCCCGCACGGCCTGGCCGATTACCTCGGATTGCATGGTGGCAGGCACTTCAACATTCGGACGGTTGCAGATTACCTTGACGAAGCCGGCGGCAACGATGGCGGGCACATCCTCGACCGTGATCTGCGGCGAGACGAAATAGCGGGGCGTGATCTGTCGAATCTCCATGCCGATTTCTTAGGTCGCAGAGTCAGCCCTGTCCAGTTCCACGGCGTGACCGTTCTTGCGCTGCGGCTTTTGCGGATTGATGTCTGTCAAGGCAGTTCGGTCGAAATCAGGTTAATATTCGATCGACTCGCGGCCCAGCGCCGGCCGCCGGATAGCGCGCGGGCGATTTTTTGCTGGGTTTGGGCGGGTCCTGTGTTGGTCTCAATCCTGTTACCTATATCAGGCAGGATGGCAGCATTTGGGAGGATGGCCATGACCACGAACGAGCTTTATTTCGAAGCCGAGCGGTTGGAGCGGAAACTGCACGGGGCAAATCTCGAGACCCGGCTGGCACTGCAGCCCAGCGTCACGAAGGTAATTGAACGCATGCGCGCTCAAGGCATGAGCGTACCATCGCGCTTCCGACGGCTGGACGCTGCGTTGATCGAAGATGCGGTTGAAGCCCAGTTCGACAATATGCCGATCTGACACCGGCGGTCAGCCGAACGATATGCCAAGGATAACCAGCATCAGTCCTATGACGGACAGAAACAGCGCGCCCATGTTCCAAGGCAGCACCCGCTGAACGGCAGCCCGCAATTCGTCGTCAGTCAAGTCTGACCGACGAGCCTTCATCACGCGCAGAATGCACCAGACCAATCCTGCCAGCCCGGCCAATGACAGGCTGGCGCCTCCCCAGATGAACACGTCGAACATTGCGCCCCGCATCGTTCTGTTTCGCTGCCGATGCGCTTAGCGGATCGTTGCCGGCGGCACAAGGCAAGCAGCCCTATTGTTCGCTTGCGGCTGACCCGCCGGCACGGTATCCGACATGTTGCCCGTGACCCCGGCTAAAGAAATTTCCACTTGGGAGAGACGCATATGGAAGACATGACCGAAGACCAGGCCGCTGCGAACTACCGCGTGACAGCAGGCGAGCTGCGCCAGTTCATCGAACGGTTCGAACGTCTGGAGGCCGAAAAGAAAGACATCGCTGACCAGCAGAAGGAAGTGATGGCTGAGGCCAAGGCACGTGGCTACGACACCAAGGTGATGCGCAAGGTTATCGCGCTGCGCAAGCGTGACAAAGACGATATCGCCGAAGAAGAAGCGGTGTTGGAAATGTACAAGGAAGCCCTGGGCATGTAAGCCTCGGGCCTTCCGAGGCTTCGGTCAGCGACCCAGAAACCGCACGCCCGGCATTTTCTTGAGCCGTTCCAGATCCTGTGTGTAAAGCTCGGAAAACGCCGCGTGGATTTCGGCGCTCCACCCGGGGAAGTCCAGTTCCTCCTCGATTCTGTCCGGCAAGGCGTGCTGCGAAAAGACGGCGGCGAGGCGGTCTTGCAGGAGGGCCGGGTCCGTGTGCCCGACTTGCTGTTGGATCGCTTCAATCTCCCGCTTGCCGTCTGCGTCAACCAGCGAGGATAGCAGCGAAAACTCCTCGGTCAGTGGTATGTCGGCGCTCAGACCGCACAGGCTGCGGATGATGTCTCCCCAGATCAGTGGGCACTCCTCATTGGCCCAGACCGTAATGGAAACGGCGGGGGCAAGATCGTGAATATCCTCGATAAGGGTCAGCCAACTCAGGCAGCTCAGGTCCGTTGACGCCAGAATGCTCTCGCGGGTTTCGTCCGGCAATGCCATCAATACCTTGGGTATGAAGCTGCCCGGATTTTGCAGCCCGATAAACAATTCGACCTCGTGTCCTTCGAAAGCCTGATCCAGCAAGGCCAGCCGACGACCTGCATGGGGATAGAATTGGCCGTCCTTAATGGCGCTGTTCAGTTCGCCGATGAAGTCCACAGTGCTCATGACCACTCGGCCGGTTTCCGGATCATCAGGAATTTGGGCTCTCAAACGCTCGAAGGCATCTGGGGTCAGCTTGCCTTCGTCCAGCGCATTCAGCGGCGTCTTGAATGCCTTCCGGAACCGACGCGGACCAAACAGCACAATGCCGTTTTCCTGCAATACACTGGCATTCGCCTGAAGCGATTTGAGCAGGAGCCCCCCGTCTGAAAAAACCACACCGGAGTGAATGGCCACATGCATGCCGACCGCTGTCCTTGCCCTTCGATTGAATACGTTTCGGGGTTACAGGTTGAACGATAGACAGTCAAACCTGCCATTCTTTCGCCATGATAAAGATTGCCTGAGAACGTCGAAACTTGATTGTGGTCAACAGGACAGCGCCAGAAACGACTGGGTCGAATTGCTTCGCAACCGTCGTTGCCGCGTAACCATCTGTGGCGTCTGTGTTGCAGATAATCGAGGCGATTTTATGTGGCGCCGATTTTCCGCATGTTGTTGCAAAATTCCGTCGCAAACCCGCTTGCCTTTATTGAGGCTTTCACCTAATCACAGCGCCATCGGCTCAATGAAATTACATGTGTTTCGATAGGCATGTAATCACAGAGGGTTGAAAAGGTGGGAGTGGTTGCCCGTTCTTGCCTTTGCCTGCAAAGGTATCTGAAAGCGTAATGCTTGCCCCTATAGCTCAGCTGGTAGAGCAACTGATTTGTAATCAGTAGGTCCGCGGTTCGAGTCCGTGTGGGGGCACCATCTTCTCCGAATACGCCAAAAGGTTGGTCGTGATCTGAAAGCTGAACGGTTTTCCGCCGGTGCAGCACGTTTTTTTTCCATCTATTTCAGGAAACGCCTTTCTTAAACTTGCTCCATCGCGCTCGCTTGGGTGCGCTTGGCAGGGTTGGTCTCTGAGGTCTCAATTGCGAGGCCAATTCAGGATATGGCTGCGACATTCTTCTGCCACTTCTGGGAACTGTGTTCGCTCGCGGGTGTACAGATAGACATCACGAACGTCCGACAAATCCTCGATCGGACGGAAGGCAGTGTTTTCCGGCAAAAACCGTGCGACCGTTTCAGGCAGTATGGTCACCCACCGCCCGGTTGCGACCATGGCGATCAACGAGTGAGTGTTGTGCACCGTGATCGCAGACCCTGCGATAACGTCTTCGAAACCCGGATTTTCGATGAGTTGGCACAGCGAGTTGTGCACGAATCCCTTCGCTGCGACTTGGTTCAGCGTTGGTGGCTCGTGCGCAGTGATCAGGGCGTGATCAGCGGCGGCCACAAGCCCAAACCTGTCTTGAAACAGCGGCTCGGCCCGTATTCCGTTCAAGGGGTGATGGCCCGAGGCAATCCCCACATCCGCCCGCCCTTCGGTGAGGCTGTCCAAAACCTGTCGGGTGTCGGTGTCCCTCAGCTCGATCTTCAGGCCGGGAAAGGCGCTGGACAGGTGGTCAAGCAGCGATGGAAACAGCAGTGCTGCCACCGAAGGGACGGAAACGATCCGGATCAGCCCTTGGGACGCTTTGGCCAGGGCTTCAATGCTTTGGACCGTGTCGTCAAATTGGCGCACCTGATTTTGGGCGAGGGCAAAGACTTCCGCCCCCAGAGGCGACAGCTGGTTCTTTCGCTCACCCAGGAACAAGCGTTTGCCGAGATGTTCTTCAAACTGTTTCAGGGTCATCGAGACTGCAGACTGAGTGCGACCCAGACGGCTTGCGGCTTCGGCAAGATTTCCGGACTGGGCGACTGTGCAATAGCAGCGGAGCATTTCCAGTTTCAGTGACAAATTTCAGATTTCCTGAAGTTCATTAAATTTGTTTGAGTTTGCCTGATGTCCGGGCAGAGGTCTATTCTGTTCGTGAAACGTACCGGATCCGAGGCCCCCTGTGACGAAATTGAACCTGATTGCCGGCGAGTGGATGGCCGGCGACACCGCGATCGAGAACCGCAACCCTTCTGATCTGACGGATGTGATTGGCCTGTTCGCCCAGGCAAGCGCTGATCAGCTGTCCGCGACCCTCGATCGGGCACGTATCGCGCAGCTGGAATGGGCGGCCTATGGGGTGGAACGCAAGCAGGCGGTTCTGATGAGTATCGGGACCGAGTTGATGTCCCGCGCCGAAGAGTTGGGGCGCTTGTTGTCGCGAGAAGAGGGGAAGCCGTTTGCCGAGGGCAAGGGCGAGGTTTACCGCGCGGGGCAGTTCTTTACGTATTATGCGGCGGAATGCCTGCGCCAGATTGGCGAAAACGCGGACAGCGTACGTGAGGGCGTCGAAATCGACGTGCGCCGCGAACCGGTCGGGGTTGTCGCGGTAATCTCTCCTTGGAATTTCCCGACAGCTACGGCCGCGTGGAAGATCGCACCGGCCTTGTGTTATGGGAACGCCGTAGTGTGGAAGCCAGCCAACCTGACACCCGCCTCAGCCGTGGCGTTGACCGAGATCATCGAGCGTCAGGACATTCCCAGGGGTCTTTTCAGTTTGGTCATGGGGTCAGGCGGCGCAATCGGACAAAGGCTGGTTGAGAGCCCTCAGGTAGATGCGATTTCGTTCACCGGGTCGGTGCCCGTCGGCAAGGGCATTGCCGCAGCAGCCATCCAGAACCTGACCAAGGTGCAGATGGAGATGGGCTCCAAAAACGCGTTGGCCGTGATGGATGACGCGGATCTGGATCTGGCGGTGTCACTTGCGCTGGGCGGAGCTTTTGGCGGCACCGGGCAGAAATGCACCGCCTCTTCGCGGTTGGTTGTCCACGCCGCGATCCACGACGCGTTTGTCGAGAAACTTGTCGCCGGCGCCAAGGCACTGAAGGTCGGGCATGCCCTTGAGGAAGGCACGCAGATGGGCCCCGTCGTCAGCGAGCAGCAACTGCAAGAAAACCTGGCCTATGTCGAACTTGGCCAATCCGAAGGCGCCGAGCTGGCGTGCGGCGGGCATCGGCTGGAGCTGCAGCATGACGGGTCTTACATGTCGCCCGGCGTGTTCGTGAACACGAACAACTCCATGCGGATCAACCGGGAAGAGATGTTCGCCCCGCTGACCAGCGTGCTCAAGGTCGACAGCTATGATGAGGCTTTGGCGATCGTGAATGACACGAATTTCGGCCTGACATCGGGCATCGTAACCCAGAATCTTGCGCGCGCGACGCATTTCCGGCGTCATGCAAGAACCGGTGTCGTGACCGTCAATTTGCCCACCGCAGGTACTGATTATCACGTTCCTTTCGGTGGCCGGGGCGACAGCTCGTATGGACCGCGCGAACAAGGCAAAGCGGCCGCCGAGTTCTACACCACTGTCAAAACCGCCTATATCAGCGCCGGGACCCCGATCTGATGCGGATTGACGGCCTGCAATACGCCAACTGGTCGGAAAAGATCTTCCGGCAATTGCGGGAAGGGGGCGTGGATGCCATCCACGTCACCGTCGCCTACCACGAGAATTTTCGTGAAACGGTTCAGAACCTCGAGAAATGGAACCGTTGGTTCGAGTTGTTCCCGGACCTGATCATGAAGGGACGATCGGCCAGCGACATCGACACCGCGCGTGACACCGGGCGTACGGCCGTTTTCTTTGGTTTCCAGAACCCATCACCCATGGAAGATGACATTGGGCTGATTGAAATACTGTACGATCTCGGTGCCCGGTTCATGCAGTTGACCTACAACAACCAATCCCTGCTAGCGACCGGCTGCTACGAGGCCGAAGACACCGGTATCACCCGGATGGGGCGGCAGGTGATCAAGGAGATGAACCGCGTGGGATTGGTAATCGACATGAGCCATTCTGCCGACCGCTCGACGATCGAGGCAGCCGACCTTTCCGCGCGTCCGATCGCCATCACCCACGCCAATCCGTATGATTGGGCGCCCGCCCTGCGCAACAAGCGTGACCCCGTCATCCGCGCCGTGACGGAAAGAGGTGGGATGCTCGGGTTTTCGGTCTACCCTCATCACCTGAAGGACAAGTCCGACTGCACGCTGGAAAGCTTTTGCGCCATGATTGCCCGAACGGCCGAAAAATACGGAACACAGCATCTCGGGATCGGAACCGACCTGTGCCAGGACCAACCCGACAGCGTTGTCGAGTGGATGCGTGTGGGTCGCTGGACCAAGGAAATCGATTACGGCGAAGGATCGTCTGCGAACCCGGGTTTTCCGCCGATGCCAAAATGGTTCCGGGACAATCGTGACTTTGACAAGATCGAGGCCGGCCTTCTCGCGGTTGGGATGACCTCGACCGAAGTCGCCGGGATCATGGGGCAGAACTGGTACCGCTTCTTTGCGGATAACTTCGGACCGGTCCAGAATTGACCGGACCGGGGCCGCATATGGCGCGCCGGGATCCGGCAACCGTTATGCGGCTCAGCAGGCTCGGGTCTTTGCACCAGTGCAGGCTCAGCTTCATGCGCGTTCTGACCCGCCGCCTGGCACGCGACAACTGGCGGTTTTCCACGCCGGTGTTCGAGATTGACGAGGCGGGTGTCGGACGGGCCGTCTATGTCGCACAGGGACCCGAACGCGCGTATTCTCTGGTGGCCTTCGCCCATGATCTTCCACCAGAAAAACGGTCGGACCGGGTGATCGCGGATGCTTGGGACGCGACCTTCACCCTATTTGACGGAATCCCTTCCGAAGCCGACCTTGACCGGCTTTCCTGCAATGTTCCGCTGCAGGAGGCCGGCCGGATCAGCGAAACCGAACTGTCGCTATCCCGGGCCAATCGTTCGGTCCGATTGTGGACGCATGTCGTCGAAGCCCTGGCTGACGGTCGACAGCCGGATCTGGAGCAGATCCAAGAGGTTGGCTACCTGATGCGAACCACGGCTGTTTACGGATCGGGAAAATTTGGGGCCGCGGACCGGGAAAACCTTGCAAACCGCACGGAAACCGAGGGGCCGTTTCAGGCCGAGATGCTGTCGGTCTTCCTCACACGCGCCTTCGTGCGGGACCTGGTCGAACACATGGCGCGTGCCAAAGGGGGAAGCAAGGCCGTCAAGATGGCCCCTGATATCGCGCGCCGCCTTGGCATCGGGAATTCCACTGGACTGGGCATGGCGCCCTTCCTGATCAATCATCCGGTCCTGCTGAACAACTGGATCATGGCGCGCGAGGAGGCAATCGCCCGGGTTCGATCCGTGCAAACCGCGACCCAAGAAGAAATCAGTGTATTCCGGTCGGTGTTTGATCGCTGCCTGGTGTCGATTGGCCAATGGCATTCGGAACATCCGATACAAGATCGGAAACTGTCTGCTCTGAAATCAGACCTCGGGGTGATCGCGGACTTTCTCCGCCACTACGATCTTACGGGCCGAAGACCGTGGAACCGTCTGGTGGAGTGGTCGGAAACTGTGCTGAGCGAGGAGGGGCAGGAGTTGCTTCTTTCCCTGATCCTCGAACCCTATTCAGACTTGGTGGACGGTTTGTCAGGATGCATGGCGGATTCAAGCCCGCATATGTACGAGATTGACGGCGCCATGCCGCTGGCAGATGTGCGGCAAGCGATCCGCGACGGTTTCGGTTGGGCGCTGGATCTGGACTGGGGCGCCCGCGAAGCCTGCGCAAGGGTCTGGTATGTATCGGAAGAAAAGCTGGAACCCAGACTGGGTGAGCGCTTTGATGAGCCGGTAGCCGAGTACGAACAACCGCTTGCCCCGGCGCGGGATGCGGCAGCGGCATATTCGGCAATGGCCGATTGGGACACCGCCGCGACCACCGCGGAATTTCTTCTGCGCCATCCCGAACATCGCCACACGATCCGCCGGGCGCAGATCAGCCGCAAGGCCCCCTACAGCGAGATCCGAGACAACACGATTGGTGCATCAGTTCTGCCGATCGACATGCTCCGCGCCAAACTGTCCTTTTTCGGCGCGACGCATTTCGATCCCCGCTCGGACCGTTGGGTCCGTATCTGCATGTATTCAGGCGCGCCGTACCCCGAGGATCTTTCGCCCGAAAATGCCGATTTCTGGGTTTATCCGGAGGTGCCGGAATGAACCTGTCGCTGAACGAGGTCGAAGGACTGGCAAAACGCGCGGCACGTGGGGCGGGTCATCACTGGGGGCCGGCCGAGGACGCCGCCAAGGCGACCCGCTGGCTGTGTCTGCAAGGTTTTGACGGTGCAGCCGCCTTGTCAGCGGTCCTGCGCCAGGAATTTGCCCTTCGGTTTGATGCGCACACGCCGCGGGACCTCGGGGCGCCTTGGCGGGCGCATGGGCAGATGTGCCCGTTGGGGGCGGGGATGCTGCTGTCAGATTGTTCGGATCATCTGGGCCGCGGGCCGATCGTTCTGTATGACGTGGCGGTTCCACTGTTGCTCTTGCCGTTCGCTGGCAACGCTGCACGCCGATTGCAAACCAATGTGACCGTCGTCTGTGATGAACTCAGCGCCACGACGGATGGGGAGGTCGTGGACGCTCCGGATCTTTGGCCGGAAAGCGCCACAAAGGTCATCGTAAGGATCGGCGGTACACCTGAAAAACTGCGCGCCAAGCAGACGCGCGCCCTGCCGGCGCCCGCGGCTCTGGCTTTTTTGAACACTCTGGCTCAACGCACCTATGCCCCCGCAACTGAGGAGTCTCGCCGTTTGGGCGCCGGTGCTGGTTTGTCCGATAATGACTGAGGAGGCCGAGATGCCAGAAACCCGAACGTTGTCCCTTGCCGAAATCGAGGATCTGTCGCTGCGCGCTCTGATGGCGGCCGGCACGTCCGAGGGCAATGCACGGCCATTGGCGGTGGCGACCGCCGCGACCGAGGCGGATGGGGTGGCCAGTCACGGGCTGGCCTACATCCCGATCTATTGCGAGCACGTACAGTGTGGCAAGGTAGACGGGCGAGCACAGCCGGTGATGTCCGCCCCAAAACCGGGCGTGGTGGTCGTTGATGCGGCCACCGGTTTCGCGCACCCGGCGATCGACTTGGGGTTCGACGCGTTGATCCCGGCCGCACGCGAGCAGGGAATAGCTGCGCTGGCCATCCGCAACAGTTACAACTGTGGTGTGCTGGGGTATCACACCTATCGCTTGGCTCAGGCGGGCCTTGTTGGTCTGGGGTTCACCAATGCACCTGCATCTATTGCGCCGTCGGGTGGTTCACGGCCCGTCGTGGGCACAAACCCGTTTTCGCTGGCCGTTCCGGGTGCTGATGGGCAACCTGCCGTCTTGATCGACCAAAGCGCCAGCACGATCGCAAAAAGCGAGGTCATGAAGCAAGCCCGCGAAGGAAAGCCGATTCCTGTCGGTTGGGCGCTGGACCCTGATGGCAACCCGACAACTGACCCTGTCGTGGGCCTCAAGGGCTCGATGGCGCCTTCGGGCGGCTACAAGGGCGTGGGTGTCGCACTTCTGACCGAGGTAATGGCCGCCGCATTGACCGGGGCCACCTTGGGTATCCATGCTTCACCCTTTTCAGGAACCGTAGGCGGCCCGCCAAAAACCGGCCAGTTCTTCATTGCCATCGACCCCGGCGCTACGGCCGGGTCGGAGTTTGCTGCCAATATCGCGGAACTGGCCGAGGCGATCCGGTATCAGGAAGGAGCGCGTCTGCCCGGCGATGGTCGGCGCGCCAAGCGCCTGCAGGCCAGCCAGGACGGGGTTGGTGTCAGCGTCGCGACGCTGGACAAAATCCACGCCATCCTGGCCTGACACCCGTTTCAGGCGGAAACAGGGGCAAGGCTGATGCCTCGCCCCCTCTGCATCACGCATTGATGATGTTGTGTTCCGGTCCGTACGGAAAGCCGGTGATATTTTCGGCCCCATCCTCGCCTACGACCAGAATGTCGTGCTCGCGATAGCCGCCCGCGCCGGGTTGACCTTCGGGAATCCACAGCATCGGCTCGATGGAAACGACCATGCCCGGCTCGAGCACCGTGTCGATGTCTTCGCGCAGTTCCAGGCCCGCTTCACGACCGTAGTAGTGGCTGAGGATGCCGAAGGAGTGCCCATATCCGAACGAGCGGTATTGCAGCAGGCCCTGATCGGCGAAGAACCGGTTGATCTCGGCTGTGATGCCGGAACAGGTCGCGCCGGGTTTGATCAGGCTCAACCCCAGCTCGTGCGCGGCTACATTGGCCTGCCACAGGCGCAGGCTGTCGGCGTCGGGCTCGCCCAAGAACAGGGTGCGTTCCAGCGCGGTGTAATAGCCCGAGATCATCGGGAATGTGTTGAGTGACAGGATATCGCCATTCTGCAAGGCCCGCTTGGTGACCGGGTTGTGTGCGCCGTCGGTGTTCAGGCCCGACTGGAACCAGACCCAGGTGTCGCGGTACTCGGCGTCGGGATAGGCGCGGGCGATCTCGATCTCCATCGCATCGCGGCCGGCCATGGCGATCTCGATCTCGGTGGCGCCTTCACGAATCGCGGCATGGATGGCCGCGCCGCCCACGTCCGCCGTACGTGCGCCGCCTTTGATCAACTCGATCTCTTCGGCCGATTTCACCATCCGCGCGGCCATCGTGTCGGGGGCGATGTCCACAAGCTCGGGCTGGTTCAGCATGGACAGGGCCGTGTCGCGCGCGGCCAGCGTCATGTGGTCGCTTTCGATGCCGATCCGGCGGGCAGTCCCGATCAGGCTGGCTACGGCGCGCCAGTAGTTGTCGCGCTTCCAGTCGGTGTAGATTACGTTGTCTTCGACCGACCGACGCCAGGGCTGGCCCGCGTCGATATTCGCTGACACGGTGGTGCAGCTGTCCTGCGTCACCACGCAGCCATAGGGCCGGCCGAAGGCGCAGTACAGAAAGCCCGAGTAGTAAGCGATGTTCTGCATCGAGGTCAGCAGAACGACCGGGATGTCCCGCTGCGCCATGATGGCGCGCAGTTTGGCCAACCGGCGGTCGTACTCGGCGCGGCTGAAGGGCAGGGGCGCCTTGTCGCCGTTGTGGCAGGTGAAGAATTCGGGGCGATTTGAAAGGTCTGTCATGTGCTCTCTCGTTTCTTTGCCGGACGTGCAAAGCCCGGCCACATGTCCCGGCGTACAGGACAGGCGGTCTCGGGGTCCGAGAGCCGATCACCCCCTTGGGCGCTGCGACGCCATCGCAGCAGGGGGCGAACAGAGAAATCGTTAGATCAGGCCACGCCGCCGGTCAAGCCGGCGTCAGCCCGCGCAGACGTTCCGACCGCCGCCGCAGCAGCTCGACCGTGGTCAGCAGGGCGATCGAGATGACGACGAGAATCGTGGCCACGGCCAGGATGGTCGGGCTGATCTGCTCGCGCAGGCCGGTGAACATCTGCCACGGCAGCGTCTTTTGGCTGGCCGATCCGACGAAAAGCACCACGACCACCTCGTCGAACGAGGTGATGAAGGCGAACAGCCCGCCCGAGATCACGCCCGGCAGGATCAGGGGCATCTGAATCTTGAAGAAGGTCCGCACCGGACCCGCACCCATATTCGCAGCAGCCCGCGTCAGCGAACGGTCAAACCCGACCAGCGTGGCGGTCACGGTGATGATGACGAAGGGAATGCCCAGAACGGCGTGGGCCAGGATCACCTTAAGGTAGCCCACAAAGGTCTTGTTCATGCCCAAAGTGCCTTCAAGGAAGCGGCCGATGTCGCTGTAGAAGAAGAACATGCCCGTCGCCGAGATGATCAGCGGCACGATCATCGGAGAAATCAGGATCCCCATGATGGCGCGCCGCCCCGGCACATGCGATTGGCTGAGACCGATGGCCGCCAGCGTTCCCAGCGTTACAGAAATGATAGTCGCGATGGGCGCGATGATCAGCGAGTTCTTGAAGCTGCGCTGCCATTCGTTGTTGGTGAAGAAATCCTGGTAATGCTTCAGCGAATACCCTTCGGGGTCCAGCCGCAGCATCTCGGGTGTAAAGGTAAAGAAGTCCTGCGCGTTGAACGACAGCGGAAGAACCACCAGAATCGGCGTGATCAAGAAGACGAAGATTGCGCCGCAGATCACCCGGAACAGGTAGTGATAGAACACCTGCTGCGCCGTCAGATAAGGGAGCAGCTTGCGGCGGTATCGGCCCTCGTACAGCCAGAATGTGAACCATGCGAAAAACCAGCCGCCCAAGAAGCCGAGCACACCGCCCATCGGCCCTGAAACCGCGAAGCCGACGGCCGCGAAGCCGATGATGTTGATCCAGTAGGCAAGCCTCTCGTTCTTGAGGACCGAGATGTAGATCCAGGCCAAAAGGGCCGTCAGCGCCGCGCCGCCGATCATTCCCAGGGGGACCGAGCCGTTTCCGGCACCAACAAACATGCCGGCAAACGCGCCGGCCGGTGCGACGCTGGGAAGGACCATGGATAGGGGCTTGCGCGAAATTGGTGTCAGTGCGGCCATGTCGGTTACCCCAGCTTCACGTTATCGATGCCCACGATCTTGTCGTAGACCCAGTAGAGGATCAGAACCACTGCCAGCAGGATCGTCCCCAATGCTGCAGCCAGGCCCCAGTTCAACGACGACGATATGTGATAGGCAATCCGGTTCGAGATGAAGACACCCTTGGTGCCGCCCACGATTTCGGGCGTGATGTAGTAGCCGATTGCCAGAATGAACACGAGGATCGATCCCGCTCCGATGCCCGGGATGGATTGCGGGAAGTAGATCCGCCAGAACGTGGTCCAGTTCGTCGCGCCCATGGATTTGGCCGCGCGGGTGTAGGATGGCGGAATCGTCTGCATCACCGAATACATCGGCAGGATCATGAACGGCAGCAGGATATGCGTCATGGCAATGATCGTGCCGATCTGGTTGTTGATGATGATCAGCCGGGCGTCATCTGCGACCAGCCCGAGCCAGACGAGGGTGTCGTTTATAACGCCCTGCTGCTGCAGCATGACCTTCCATGCGGATGTCCGCACCAGAAGTGACGTCCAGAAGGGCAGCAGAACCAGAATCATCAGCAGGTTCGACACGCGCATTGGCAGGGTCGCCAGCAGGTAGCTGACCGGATAGGCCAGCAGGATGCAGGCCCCGGTGATCACCAGCGACATGAACAACGTGCGCCCGAACAGTTTGATGAGAATCTGTTTGTCTTCCGGCTGTGCCTGAGCACCTTCCGGGGTGCGCCGCATGTCGATTGCGTTCAGGAAGTAACCGTTGGTGATCGGAACCGCATGGGTCTTGATCACGCGCCACGTCTGCGGATCCCCCCAGCCGTCATGGATCTCGATCAGCTTTTCCTTGAACGGACCGTCGGTTTCAGGGTCCAGCCGTTTGATCTTGCGGCCTGACTGGCGGAACAGCGAAGACATTCCGGTTTCTTCGTAGTTCAGACGCGTGCCAAGCCGGGTGTGTTCCTTGTTTTCGATCGCGACCACCATGTCACGCACGAAGGCATCATAGACGTCCTCGCCCGGCAATTCGCCGCTGGTTTCATCCCAGTTGTCCAGCGCTTCGACCGTCAGGGGCAGGGTTTCCGAGACAATCCCGTTTTCGACCGACCGAAACAGCATCGATGCGATCGGTACGAGGAAGGAAAACAGCACGAACAGAAGCAAAGGCGCGATCAGCATAAGCGCGCGCAGTTTCTGACGTCGCAATGAACGCGCCAGCGATTGCTTGAGCGGCGTTCCGTCCGCTGCCAGCATGGGTCCTGCTGTTTGGCTTGCGTCAGTCATCAGTGCCTCTTGGTTGTGCCCGGGTCAGATGGCGGCGCACCGCCACCTGACGTTTCTTCAGAGATTCAAGCGCTTATTGCGCCAACCACGCCTGGAATTTGGCGTCGATGTCATCGCGGTAGTCAGCCCAGAACTCGTAGTTGTAGAGGAACGTGTTCTTGGCGTTTTCCGGATCGGTCGGCATGTGCGGAGCCATGTCGATTCCCAGTTCGGCATGCTTGCCGACCAGCGGAGCCGACGAAGCGCGAGCCGGGCCGTACGAGATGTATTTGGCCTGATCCGCCAGGCGCTGGGTGTCGGTCGCGAACATGATGTAGTCCAGCGCGCGCTGCTTGCGCTCTTCGCTCAGACCGGCGGGAATGATCCAGCCGTCCAGATCGAAGACCTGCGCGTCCCACAGCATGGCGACGGGCTGTTTCTGCTCTTCGATGACGCTGAACAGGCGGCCATTGTAGGTCGAGCCCATGACGACTTCGCCGTCAGCCAGCAGCTGGGGCGTATCGGCACCGGCGGACCACCAGACGACGCTGTCCTTGATGGTGTCCAGCTTCTTCAGAGCACGATCCTGGCCTTCGTTGGTTGCCAGAACGTCATACACTTCGTCCTTAGGGACGCCGTCGCACAGCAGGGCCCATTCCATGTTGTTGATCGGGCGCTTTTCCAGCGACCGCTTGCCGGGATAGGTCTCCAGGTCGAAGACCGCACAGATGTCGGTCGGCGGGTTGTCCCCGACCATGTCGGTCCGATACCCAAAGGTGGTCGAATACACGATCTGAGGGATGAAGCATTCGCTGACCAGCAGATCGCCGAAGTCTTCCGAAGCCGGAGTGCCGTCCGGCGCGGGCGCCAGCTGCGTATCCGGGTCGATTTCCATCGCCAGACCTTCGTCACACAGACGGATCGCGTCCGCGGCAACCACGTCGACGACATCCCATGTGATGTTGCCCGCCTCGTTCATGGCGCGCAGTTTGGCCACGGCCTCGGCCGAGCTGTCATCGTTCAGGATGGTGACGCCGGTCTTTTCCGAATAGGGCTCGTGATAGGCCTTGAGCTGCGACTTGGAATAGGCGCCGCCCCAGGACACGATCGTCATTTCTTCGGCGGAAACTCCGCCTGCTGCAGTTGCCAGAGCAACAGCTGTCAGCATTGTGGTGGTACGTTTCATATGTAGCTCCCAGTTTTTCCCGTTTTATGCTTGGTCGACCAACGCACGGGTTTTCGTCGGTCGGTTCTTTCGGCTTGGGGACGGATTGCGAAGCCGGGCGCGCCTAGGCGTCCAGAGCGCGGCAATCCTGCGCCAGCCATCCGATCTCGATCTCCTGACCCGGTGTCAGCCTGACGGCGTCAGGGGCATTCCGGGTCTTGACGATGAATTCATCATTGCCGGCCACCGACATGCGGAACCTGAATACATCGCCCATGTAGATGAATTCCTTCACCACAGCCTTGAGCGTATGCGCTTCGGGGCTGAGGCGATCCTTGTTGAATTCCACGCGCTCGGGCCGGATCGAGACCTTGGTCCGTTCCCCCGGTTGGCTCACGTTGATCGGAACCGCGTCGATCTCGGACCCATCGTCCAGTGTTACGACGCATTTCCCGCCATCGACGGATTTCAGAACGCCTTCCAGCGTGTTGTTCTCACCTATGAACTGCGCAACGAAACTGTTCTCCGGTTCTTCATAAAGCTGGTCCGGCGGTGCAAGCTGCTGGATCCGCCCATCGTCAAAGACCGCTACGCGATCCGACATGGTCAGCGCTTCGGTCTGGTCGTGGGTCACATAGACGGTCGTGATCCCCAATTCATGGGCCAGACGCGTGATTTCAAACTGCATGTGCTCGCGCAGCTGTTTGTCCAATGCGCCCAGCGGTTCGTCCATCAGAACCAATTCGGGTTCGAAGACCAGCGCGCGGGCCAAGGCGATACGCTGTTGTTGTCCGCCTGACAGCTGAGCGGGTCTGCGGCTGCCGAAGGCACCCATCTGCACCATGTCGAGGGCGCGCTGGACCTTTTCTTCGCGCTCGGACTTGCCGATTTTTCGGACTTCCAGCGGAAAGGCGAGGTTCTCGGCCACAGTCATGTGCGGGAACAGGGCATAGTTCTGAAACACCATCCCGATGCCACGCTTGTGCGGCGGAATGTTGTTGATCGGTCGCCCATCCAACAGAATTTCGCCATGCGTCGCAGTTTCGAACCCGGCCAGCATCATCAGGCAAGTGGTCTTGCCAGATCCCGATGGGCCCAACATTGTCAGAAACTCGCCCTTTGGCATCGCGAGGTTAAGGTCTTTGACGACAAGATTTTCGCCGTCATACGATTTTTGAACGCGTTGAAATTCGACAAACGCGGCGTCGCTAGAAGTGCCGGTCACAAGACCCCCTGTTGCGTCAATTCTTGATCCGGTTGGTCCGGATTTCATTGATCCCTGAGCACATTAAAGACGCAGCAATGTCCGGCTGGCAAGACTCAATGACAAAAACCAATCCTCATTGGGTGGGATTCAAGGATTTTGCGCAGTGTTGAGGCGCCGCATGTGCCACGCAAGGGTCTGATTGCTGGACAAGACCGGTTTGCCAATCTGTTCATGGATCCGCGGGATGGCGTCCAACGTGCGAAGGTTGGTGCAGCTGAGAAAAACAGCTTCGACCGCTCTGTCCGAACCCAGCCTCACCGCGGCGTCAACGATGGATTGCGTTGATATCCGGACGACCTTTGCTTCTTCGGAAATCCCAAAGGTGCCGAACACATCCATGAGGATCCCTTGATCGGCGAAGGCCGCGCGAAGCGCCGTGTTGACCTGCTCCTCATAAGGGGACAGCAGTGCAAAGCGTGACACACCCAATTCGCGCGCCTGAGCAACCGCGGCGCGCAGAGGGTTGGTTACCGTTTGCACGTCACAAGTCTGCTTTACCAGTTCTTCGACCTTTTCCGATCCGATGACCGAGCTTGCCGAGGTGCAGGCGTAACCCACAGCCCGGAAGGGGCGCGCCTTGGGCAGTAAATCTGCCGCCGCTGGAAGCGCATGCTTCATGCGGGTCAACGTCTTGGTCGTGACCTGCGGGTCGCTGGTTATGCGCGAGACATAAATGGGTGAAGGGTCGCCGGCAAAAAGCCTGCGGAAATCGCCTTCGATCGTCTCGTCTGTCTGCAGAACGATCAGGCCAAGCGGAGATATACCCGGGTCATCCGTGTCCAGAGAAAATGGCAGTGTTGTCATAGCTCGGGAATCTCCCGTCGTGCCTTGGGGCTCAGGAACCGCGGTGCGCTTTCGGTGACCAGCACATTTTCCTCGTGGACAAGTATTTTGCCACCGACCTCAATACCTGGCTCCAGCGTCAACACCATTCCGGGTTTCAGAACCGTTTGATCCGTTGGGATGAGCGAAGGCCACTCGGTCAATGACGTGCCCAATCCGTGGCCCAGGCGCCCGGCTTCGGTCCCGCCGCCGCCACGGGACAGGACCGAGCTCATCGTGTGATACAGGTCCGAGGCCGTCGCGCCCGGTCTGGCCTGCTCGAACGCCGCCTCGGTCGCATCGATCAGCGCGTAGTGCGCCGCGCGCACGGCGGGACTGGCCGGGCCGACGGACCAGTTGCGGTCGAAATCGCAAAAATACCCATCCCAGACCAGCCCGGTATCCAACATAAGCACGTCGCCCGGCTTCAACGGTCGTTGGGTTGCCGGTGAGATTACGTCGCCATATCCGCCTTGGTCGGCCGCGCCGGCAAGATAAGGCACCCAATCGGCGCCTGCGTTGAGACACAACATCTGGAACCGTCGAAAGACCTGATCCAGAGGAACACCGGCCGATGCAATCTCAGGAACCCGCTCAAAAGCCTGTCCCGCGATCAGGCAGGCGGTTTCGATCTTTTTGATTTCGGCTTGAGATTTGACCATGCGCAGGTCGCGCAGAATGCCAAGGTCGCCGGTGATCCTGCGGCGGTCGATTTCGGATTTCAGACGCCCGAAATCTGCAAGCGGCATCCGCAAGTGCGTTTCATGCCCATCGGGACATCCGATCAAGCCGCCGTCCGGAACAAGTTCGCGCAGGGTTTCGGCCAGCAACGATACTCCGTCGTCTGCCAGATCCGGGGCGGACCAGGTGCGGATGTCTTCGATCCAGGTCTGCGCCATCAAGGCCGCGCCAATCGACGGGATCACCGCGACAGGTTTGCCGGTCGCAGGAACGACAAGGAACCAGGGGCGCGTCGGGCTTTCCCAGAACCGGGTCAGAAAGCCGCTGAAATACCGGACGTCGGGCTCGGTCGTCAGCAGCAGGGCGTCCAGGCCATGCTCTTGCATGAGATCCTGTGCACGCGCAGTTCTGTCCGCGAACTCGGCTTGTTCGAACCCTCTCACGAGGCTTGCTCGGTCACGATGCACAAAACGCGGTCCTGTGGTCCGATATTGAGCAAGTTGCGGCTATCGGCATCCAGAACGGCGGCCAGTCCGGCGCCGCCTGACGCAGTCGTTTCGAACCCGGCCTCTGCCATGACCGGAAGCTGAGCGGCCACGGTGTCATCCTCCAGCGTCAGAAACTGATCGGCATCCCGCGCCAGTCCATTCAGTGCAATCAGCGATGGCTCCTTGCAATCCAGCCGTCCCATGATGCTGTCCGGACCGTCTGCAAAAACCGGCGCGCCGGCTTGGATGCTGGCCATCAGCGCCGGGGCTGCGGCCGGTTCGACCACGATGATCTTGGGGTCGTCTCCCCAAGCCTTTCGGAAACATGCGGCAACGGCGCCCGCCATGCCTCCCACTCCGGCCTGCAGCAGGATCAATGTCGGAGGTTCGGGACACTGATCAACCGCCTCGACAGCCATTTGAACGTACCCCTCCATCAAGAGATGGGGCAGGTCATAATACCCTTCCCAAGAGCTGTCTGACAGAAGCGTCCAGTCGTTGTCGTTCGCCGCGCGGCTTGCGGCGCTCATGCTTGCGGCGTAATCGACGCCTTCGCGCACCACTCGCGCACCTTGCGCCGAAAGGCGCTGAGCAAAGCTCTCGGGCACGGTTTCAGAAATGAACACTACGGCATTCGCACCAAAAACGCGCGCACCCGCAGCCATGCTTAGGCCGTGGTTCCCGGCGCTGGCCGTTACATAAGTACGGCCAGCAAGGGATGTGTTGTCGGGTGTCTCGGTGGCTTCGCTCGCTTGGTAGGCGATGACATAGGCCGCGCCCAATGCCTTGAACGACCCGAGATTCATCCGCGTCCGTTCATCTTTGATCCAAAGGCGGGAAACGGGCGCCAAACCCTGCGCTTCGGCCAGTGGTGTCACGCCGGAGGCAGGGCACAGCGACAAAAGCTGCGCCAACCGGCTGGAATTGGTTGAAGGGAAGGGGGCCTGTGAAAACAGTTTGCCTTCGCCTCGATACGGGTTGGTGACGGACTTCATCGCGGCCTCCCTCAACGATCCGGCAGACGTCATAGAAATGCAGTCAATCTGTCAAGGCAAAGGGGTGAAATGCGAGAAATGCACACTTCCTGTTCCCTGGGAAAAGTGGCTACCTGCCCTGAACCAAACGGCGTTGATCTGGCTGGCGAATTGACCGCTTGCGGTCTTTGCAATCGGAATCGGTGCGTGTAAGTGTTCGGCACGTGATCCGTTGCCGGTGCATCAGACCGGCCGGATGCGGGCGTGATGGAATGGTAGACATATCGGACTTAAAATCCGAAGGCCCTAGCGCCGTGTGGGTTCGAGTCCCACCGCCCGCACCAAACACAATGGTCGACTTGGCCGAGGGCGATCGTCAGACCGGATAACCCAGCTTGGAGATCAGCCGCCAGATGTCCTGGTTCGCCGCCGACAGCTGCGCTACGACATCCTCGATTTCCTGCATCGCCTGTTCGTCGACCGTATCTTCGCGTCCCAGCTTGATGTCTGTTTTTCGATCGGCAATGCGCATCAAGATCGTTTTGGGGTTCCCGGTTTCCTGGTCGAAAGAATAGATGCAGTGGTTGAACTTGTTGCGGATTCCCGACAGGCGGCTGAGCCGCTGCGTGTGCTCAAGGATCGGATCACGAACCGAGGCAGGCCTTCCGTCCATCTTTGCCAGACGCTCGACCAGATCAATTCGGGCGCGGGTCGTGTTCAGGGTCAGGAAAATGATGACGGCTACGTCTTTGCTGGTCCCCGAGAGGCCGGCAATCAGATGAATCAGCAGGCTTTCGGTGTTCGTCCAGACATAGTTCAGGCGGCCGACCAAAAGGATCAACCGATCGAACCTGGCTTCGAAGTCGTCAGTCAACCGAGGTTCGGTGCGCGTCCTGCGCCGCCGCCTCAAAGAAGAAATGCGCCGCTGCCGTTCTGTTGCTGACACCGATCTTGCCCGACACATTGTGCATGTGCAGCTTGACCGTGTGTTCGGTGATACCCAACTGGGCAGCGATCGCCTTGTTGCTTTTGCCTTCGGAGACAAGTTGCAGAACCTGCTTCTCGCGCCGGGTCAGTTTTGACAACAGAGGGCCAGCCGCAGGGGATTTCGGAGTTTCTCGGGCCGTAGTCGCACCTGTCGCGCACGGCTTCGATGCAACGCAATTGGCCACAAATCCCGGCAGGTACAACTCTTCATGCATCAGCAGCCGCAGGATCGCGCGCCATGCGTCCGGGGCGACGTTCATCGGAAGATACCCGATTGGTCCGTACCGGGATCGGTCCCATCGCTCGAAAACGAAACGGGCTGCGTCCTCTTTGCGGTATGCGAAGGCAAGGCATCCCGGCATGGACGATTGAACATAATCGGAGGGATGGGCCAGCAGATCCTCCATCATGATCTGATCCACGACAACAATCTTGCCGGAACCCTCAGCATTGCTCGCCTCGGACAAGAATGCCGCGAGGGATTCAAACCGATGGGCTGCCACGCCGAATTCGTGCTGAACGCTTCGCAGGGTTTGGTTGGAGTAGAAGAGCTCTTTCCCAACAAAAACAATCATGAAATCTTCACTTTTGTCGATCGTGCTGGAACTGTTACTTAATTCAGAAATGCTCATTTTTGCGCCCCCCCTAAATACCCCAGATTACGTCCTGAATTGGCCGTTACTGGCCGGGGTGAAACTGAATAAAAACAATTAAAATTATGTATTGAGTATACCAGAAAGTTCAGTTTTCGACAACTGTACGGCTTTGAGAATCACCAGAGTTTAGAACTTTCGATTAAGGCCGTTTGACGGTCGGACCGCTTAAATATCTGGATACGAAGAACTTTAATTCACCAACCTTTGTCGCTGGCCAATTCGGCTCCGAACTCGGCCATGAAATGCGTGTTCGAGTAATACATCAAGCAAATCAGCCTTTTAGTGATGTTAATACTTTCTGCCAGCTAGGCAGGCCGAACGGCATCTGTACCCTGTGTCGTGCTTCAATTTGCGAAGTGTACTTGTACCTGGCGTGTCTGCGGCCCGCGTATTTTCGCGTGATTTTGAGCAGTCACGGAATCGGCTTGGCCGAGAAAAGGGGGGTGACAACACATCATTCGAAAGACAAGGCCGCAGACATGCGCAGTTTCGCGAATGGATGCTCAATAATATTGTTCAACCGCGCCGAATATCGCTTTGTAGATGAATGGCGGTCTGGCGCTTCAAAAATGGAAGATTGTTATGCGACGCAATGTGAACAATACCAATGTCACGACCGTTGACGAAGTTAATGTTGAAAATCTCGAAGCTCCGATCTCGGTGGAAATCCCCGTTGAAGAAGCAAATATCGAGGCCGAACTGACCGCGCAGCAACAGCAGCAGGGTCAGGAAGTTCAAAACGCTGCAAACAACGAAGACGAACAGAACCAGGCTCAGGCTCAGGCGACCGAGGTTGCAAACGAACAGGCCCAGGGTCAGGATCAGGGCCAAGCGCAGCAGCAGGGCCAACAGCAAGGTCAGCAGCAATCGAACGTCAATGGCGGCGATGACAGCAACAGTATCTCGAACTCGATCAACATCGATTTCGGTGAAGGCGAGTGGATCCCGCGCGACGATGACCAGGTCGATCTGGATATCGGTGACTCGGCATCCGTCGGTGATGTCATCACGGCCGGGAACGACGTGAACTATGATCCCGGCGATGATCTGAACCTGACCATCTCGATGGGCGGTGACGGCAATGACATGTCGTCGATCAACAACCAGTTGGCCAACCTGAGTGACGATGACACGCTGGATTCGCCCAGCCTGTCGAATGACGGCTCGTTCTATCAGAACGGCAGCGCGACGGGCGGTTCGGCCTATGCCGAAGAAGGCATCGGTTCATCCTCCGGCGGCGGTAACTCGGGTTCCGGCGGAACCAGCTACGGCGGTGCCGCAAGCGGCGAGACCAATGGCAGCCACGCATTCGCGCTGGGCGGCCACACCGGCAATGCCGGCGCGGCTTCGCAAGGCGGTAACGGTGCGGCCTCGGGCGGTGCCAACAACACGAGCCTGGGTCTTGGTCTGTCGGGTGCCGAAGCCAGTGGCGAAAGCACGGCTGGCAATGGCGGCAACGCCAACAGTACCTCCAGCGCCAACAACACCGGCAGTTCGAATGCCAACGGCCAGGGAACTGGCGGTGAAGGCGGTAATGCCGGCTCGATCGGTCTTGGCCTTGGTCTGGGACTGTCCGGCGCCAACTCGGAAGGCAATGCCAACGGTGGTGAAAACGCGACCGGTTCGATCGGCGCGGGCCTTGGCCTGGCCGGAAACGAGTCGGGTGCGAACGGCGCCAATGGCGGCAACGGCGAGTCATCGAACTCGGGTTCTGCATCGAACAACAGCACCGGTACGACCGAAGCGAATGAAGCGACAGCCGGAAGCAATACGGGTGCGGGCATGGCTGGCAGCGGCGCGCAAAGTGGCGCGAATGGCACCGGCGGGCCTGGTTCCGGTGGCACGGGTTCCGGCGGCTCGGGCTCGGGTGGTAAAGGTGCTGGTGGCGAAGGCTCTGGTGGCGAGGGATCCGGCGGATTCTCGGCCATGGTCGAAGCAGCCATTGCAGCGCTGAACCAGGAAATCGCGGATGGTGGTCCGGCCTTGAATGCGGCTGATACCGACGCCGCGACCGGCGGCGGCGGAACCACGGGCAACAACCCGGGTACCGGCGGAGCGGGCACCGGTGGTGCTGGAACCGGCGGCGCAGGAACCGGCGGTGCCGGAACCGGTGGCGCAGGGTCCGGCGGAGCGGGCACGGGCGGCAGCTCGGCAGCCAACTCTGGCGCACAGGGCGTCGGCGATCTGGCCGCAAGCGGCCCGAATATCAGCCAGTCGCCTGGTGACGTGAACGGTGCGGCCAGCAACCCGCAAACGTCGACCGGAACCGGCGGAGCCGGCGGTTCGAACGCGGCCAATGGCGCGGCAAACGGAACCGGTTCGGGTTCGTCCAGTGCAGAAGGCGCTGGCGGAGCCGGTGGGACCACGACGCCAACGTCCACCTCGTCCGGTAACGGTGCGGGTTCTGCGGATGCGGTCAACACGGCCGGTACCGGTGGTGCGGCAGAAGTCTTTGCTGACGCTGACACAAACGGTTCCGCCGACAGCCTGGCCGAAGCCATAGCGGGATACGGCGGCGCGTCCTACACCGACAACGATGCCACCTCGACCGGATCCGGCAGCGCGACTGGCGCGGCCAGCTCGGGAGCCGGTGGTGCAGGCGGTGCGTCTGCAGCCAATGGCGGTACCAGCGGCTACGCCATGGGTAGCGCCATGTCCGGCGATACCACGGGTGGCGCAGTCACCGGTGGCAGCGCGGCCGGCGCTTATTCGGGTGACGGCGGAGCCGGCGGCAATGGCGGCACCTGGGGTTCCAACAATGGTGGCGACGGTATCGTCACTGGTGAATCCTACGCGTCGGCAGCAGCAGTGGTCGATACCTCGGCATTCAACCAGACAATCGTCATGGGCGCCAACGTGCTTGGCAACTCGGTCGATACCACGATGGTTGGCGGTTCGATGAGTTCGACCTACGCGAGCGACGACACCGAGGCATAATGCCTGACCCCGGAGGCCGCGATTTCGGCCTCCGGTCTTTGATGAAAACACCGGGGCCGTGTTTCATGGCCTCGGTCCAACTTAACCCAGACCCGGAAATTTTCTGCCGGAAAGGGTGACAGGGATAGTCCAGATGTCACTTGACAGCATTACGGAAACGATCGCGCATTTTATCGGTACTTTTCAGCTCACGATGGAACAGGCCATCCTGCGGCAGCAATACGAGGAGTTTACGGCGCTCCGCCGGCTGGCCGAAGTTGAAGGCCTGGAGGATCCGATCAGGATTGTCGTCAAGGCCGATCTGGATCTGAAGCCCAAGGACTACGACCCGCTTCCCTACCGTTTCCCCGAACCGCCCGCGGACCCGCAGTTGCCGCTGCCACCAGCCGGCCCAATGCTCGAGTCGAACATCCAGATCGGTGACCCGTTGGCTCCGGGCGGATTCGTTCCGCAGTCCGAATTGCCCATCTCGGTCGGGCCGCAATTCTTGATGTTGCAGCCTCAGGTCGTCAGCGACCTGATAGGGTCTGCCGTCACTTACACATTCCAGACATTGGTCCTGCGCGACAATGATACCGTGGGCGCGGGCGACTTCCGCGATGCGGCGATGCTGACAGCGCAGGCCGAAGCCGCGTTGGACGTGGCGCACTCGCTTCATGCGATGGCGGTGCCTTCACTGGCGATACCGGACTACATGACGCCAGAATACCTGGATACGCTGGTCGAACAGATAACGACACCGATGAACGGATCGGTCCAAGGTGTCACGGTTCACCAATTCCAAGGTGAAGACGCGGAAGGCATCATCGTCAACGGTCAACACGTGTCGGAGGCTCCGGTCTGGAGCGATCTTCTGCCGGCCTACCACCAGCCCGAGGAGGCTGAGGAAAATCTGGTGTCACAGTCCTATCCGGCCGAGTGGAACCAGTCCGAGGGGCCGGAGTCACACGAGGGTCATACCGTTGTCACCGGCGGCAATCTTGCGATCAACGAAGTCGCGCTGAACGTCGGTTGGGTGGATGCCCCCTTCATCGCCGTGGGTGGACAAGCGATCAGCCTGACGATGATCAGCCAGGTCGCGCTGGTATCAGATGTTGATGTCGGAAACACCGGCAGCGGCGCGGGCACCAACGTCGTCCAATCCGCCCAGATTGAAACAGAGGCGAATCCTGCGCCGTGGCTTGCCGGAACCTCGGCCGTCGCTGGTGGGGCCGGGCAGCCGTCCTTTTTGACCGTCGATTGGATCCATGGCGATCTGGTGGTTGCCAACTTCCTCAAGCAGGTCATCAACGCCACCGATATCGACCATATCCAGACCGAGATTTCCGCGTCTTCGACCATGTATGCGATGGGTGGCAACCAGATGGTCAACGTGGCTGATATTGTTCAACTCGGCAACTATTATGACCTGATAATGATCGGCGGCGACATGATCTCGGTCGACATGTTGTTCCAGACGCTTGTCCTGATGGATGACGACCTGGTGTCAGGCGGCCTAGCCGGACCTGCCGGAGGTGCGAACGAAAACCTGCTGATGAACCAGGCCTCGGTGATGACCAACGGCCTGGACCTGCAGGAGGCGCTTGAGGAGAACATGGCCGAGGCCATGACTCTGAATGAAATGAACATGGCGGCGCTCGAGGACGCATTGCTGAACGATCCGATGTTCGCGGGTATGGAGCAGATGCGCGTTCTGAAGATCGACGGAAACCTGCTGCAGGTGAATATTCTTGAGCAGGTCACCATGCTCGCCGATCAGGATGACATTTTCCTGTCCGGTCCGCATGGGGCCAGTACCGAAGTCGTGGCCGGCAGCAACGCGATGCTGAATGCGGCCAACATCAACAAGCTGGGCGTGGACTCCGTTGTCATGGGCGGGCAGGGCGCATATTCCGAGCTTTTGCTGCACCAGGCCAGTCTCATCGACTTGCCCGAGAATGAGATCGGCCAGGAATTTGCCAATGAAGCCATCGCAATCCTGATGGAGGAGGCAATGACCGCCGGGCAAGCAGTGAGCGGCCCGACCGCTCCTGCACTAACCCCCGAAGACTTGGACGCCAATGTAGGAATGCAATCCATCCTGACCTGATTTTCCCTTTTTTACGAGTGACCGGAAGGTTTGTTTATGTCGATCGTTTTTTCGTCGCGCCGCACCCGATATGCCAGCCCGCTGGACCGGTCGGGAAGCGGACAGCCTCTGACTTTGCGACCCAGCGACATGGTGTCTGGCTCGTCATTTGCAACGGAACGGCTGACCGCACGGCTAAGGCTGACCAAGGAGATGCGCGTGCCCGTGACCGAGCAGAGCCAGAACAAGGCAGCGCAGGAGGGCCCGGCCACGGCGCAGAAGGAGCAAGAGGTTGCTGGCAATGCAGCGGCTCCGGCACCGGAAGCCCGGGACGAAACCGATCAGAAAATAACAGACGACATCACACTGGAAACAACATTCAGCGCCGCTTCTCCCCGACGGCGCGAAACGCCGGAAACCGTCGCCGTGGAAGGGCGTGCGGGTGACGGCGAAGGGGTGGCCAATGCCGAGGACTCGGAACCGCAAACCGTCGAAAGCCCGACCGCGCGCATGACCCCCTCGTCCCGGTCGGGTGGGACGGATCGCATGGGCACCACTATCGAGGCCGAAGCGAACAAGCCGCTGCTGCGCACTGGTTCAGGCGATGGCGGCGGCAAAGGGCCACCCCAAACTTTTCACAAGCGCACGCCGCCCGAAGACTTTCAACGCACCCTTCGGACCTCGATGCGAGCGATATGGCGAAACCTTGCCTTTGTTCTGGTGCTGACCTGCGCGACCAATCTGTTGATCCTGGCGATCCCGATCTACCTGTTCCAGATCAGTGACCGGGTGCTGACCAGCCGCTCGCTGGACACGCTGATCATGCTGACCGCGATCGTGGCCGGGGCAATCATCTTTCAATCGGCTTTCGATGCGGTGCGGCGCTTCATGTTGATGCGCACCGGGGTCGAAGTGGCGGCGCGACTGGGTGCTCCGACCCTCAGTGCCGCAGCGCATGCCTCGTTGCACGGGACGGGACGCGAGTATCAGACGCTGGGTGATCTGCAGCAAATCCGCGGCTTTCTCGTTTCAAGCACCCTTCTCTCCTTTTTGGATGTTCCTTTTGCGCCGTTGTTCATCCTTATGATTTTTCTGGTTCACCCAGAGTTGGGCATGATCGTGGTGGTGACGGCCGTGATCCTGATGGTTATCGCGCTGATCAACCAGCGGATGACAGCCAAACCGTTTGCCGAGGCCAACATGGCCCAATCTCTGGCCAACCAGCATCTGGATTCGATGTCGCGGAACAGCCAGATCATCAACGCACTTGCTATGATCCCCGAGGCGGTTCGGATCTGGGGACGCGACACCGCCAACTCCCTGACCTGGCAGGTCCGGGCGCAGGACAGAAACGTGGTGTTCGCGGCGATCTCGCGCACCGTACGCCTGCTGACGCAGGTCGGCATTCTGGGATGGGGGGCCTATCTGGCCCTGCAAGGCGAAATCACGGGCGGCATGGTGATCGCGGCCTCGATCATCGCTGGGCGGGCTTTTGCGCCAATCGAAGGGTCAATCGAGGGCTGGAATACATTCCTGCTGACCCGCGGTGCCTACAGCCGCATCAAGGCATTGCTGTCCAATTCGGCGCTTCAGTATGAGAAGCTGCGCTTGCCCCGCCCCGAGGGACGAGTGGATGTTGAACGCCTTCTGTTTGTACCCGGGGGTACCAAACGCGTGGTTCTCAACGGCATCAGTTTTTCGCTCAACCCGGGCGAGACGCTGGCGATCATCGGCAACTCGGGCGCGGGCAAGACCACGCTGGGCAAAACGCTGGTAGGATCGATTCTGCCGACCTCGGGCAGCGTGCGGCTCGACCTGATGGATATCCGAAACTGGGATCCGCGCCAGTTCGGCGAAAGCATCGGGTACCTGCCGCAGGACGTTCAGCTGTTTCCGGGCACGATCAAGGACAATATCGGCCGAATGCGCGCCGATGCCACCGATGAGCAAATTCATGATGCTGCAGTTCTGGCCGACGTGCACAACATGATCGCCACCTTGCCACAGGGGTATGAGACCGTGGTCGCTGCCGATGGCTCGCCCCTGTCTGGCGGTCAGAAACAGCGGATCGCGCTGGCGCGCGCCTTCTTTGGCAATCCGCGGATGGTGGTTCTGGACGAGCCGAACTCGAACCTGGATGTCGCGGGCGACAAGGCGCTGGCCCGGGCAATCGAGCAGGCGAGGGAAAACAAGATTACCGTGGTCGTGATCACCCAAAAACCGACGCTCTTGAACGTGGTGGACAAGATCATGCTGCTGACGGACGGGCGGGTCGCCCTGTTCGGTCAGCGTGAGCAGGTGCTGCAGCAACTGAACGGGCCGCGCCAGCAGCCCGAGTTGAAAGGGTAGACGGGGGTTAAGGATGAACGAGTTGGTACAAGTAGACGATCCCGCCATTTGGTACGCCGAGGTTCCGAGATCGATAACCAAGTTCATAGTCGTGGGCACCGTGCTGCTGGTCGCCTGTTTCGGCGGGTTCGGCCTGTGGTCGTTTCAGGCGCCGCTCGCGGCCGCAGTAATTGCGCAAGGCAGCTTTGTGGCCACCGGGCGCAACAAGATCGTTCAGCATCTTGAAGGAGGGATCATCGAACAGATCCTGGTCACCGAAGGCCAGACCGTGCAGGAGGGGCAGGTCTTGATGACACTCGACCAGACCTCGGCCGAGGCAAATGAGCGTGAATTGTTCATCCGCAAGATCCGCCTTCAGGCGATGGTCGAGCGCTTGCTGGCCGAATACGCCGAAAAGGACACTTTGGAGTTTTCACCCGCCCTGATCGAGGCATCCGACGACGTTGAAGTGATGACCATTCTCGACAACCAGCGGCTCAGTTTCGAAGTCTCGCGCAAGACTCTGCTGAATGACATTGCCCTTCTCGAACGCAATATCGAAGCGCTGAAGATCAGGGCCAGCGGCTTCGAGGCGCAATTGGAAAGCATGGAGCGCCGCAAGGCGATCCTTCAGGAAGAATACGAAACCAAGAACGCGTTGTTCGAAAAAGGTCTTGTCCGAAAGGGTGAGTTGAACACCATCCGGCGAGTCCAGGCCGAAGCGGACGGGCAATTGGCCCGACTGGCGGCCGAGGCTTCGGAAACCAGCCAGATGCTGCTGAAATACGAAGAGCAGATCACCCGGACCCGGTCCGCCTATCGCGAAGCAGCGCTGGACGAACTGGGTGTAATCGAGGCGGATCTGGAAAGCGTGCGGGAAAAATCGCGCCAGGCCAGCAGTGTTCTTGCCCGCGCGGTGGTGCGCGCCCCGGTTGATGGCACGGTTGTGCGATTGCACTATTACACGCCGGGCGGCGTCATCGAGACCGGCAAGCCGATTGCCGAAATCCTGCCAGCTGATGCCCCGCTGATCATCGAGGCCCAGATCCCGCGCACCGATATCGACAGCGTTGTGACCGGCCAGACCGCGACTGTGCGGTTGGTGGCTTTGAATCAGCGCACGACACCGGTTCTGACGGGCGAAGTCTTTTACGTCTCGGCGGACGCGGTCCTGGAAGAAGCCAGCGGAATACCTCAAGAGGTCTATCTGGCCCGGGTGTCGTTGGAGCCTGACGAGATGGACCGGGTACGGGGGTTCATTCCGACCCCCGGCATGCCGGCCGAGATCATGATCCAGACCGAGGAACGCACCTTTGCCGCCTATATCGCCAAGCCGATCGTCGACAGCATGTCTCGGGCCTTTCGCGAGCAATAGTCGCCCACCATAGCGCTTACAAATTCAAAGGGCCCCGTGCTAGCATTCGTGAAAATCCGGGAGGGACCGCACGAATGCCATTGACCGTTAAAGAGATGCTTGAGGCCGCGAATGCTGATGTTCAACGTATCAGCGCCGCGCAAGCCAGGGAGCTATTGCAGCAGGGTGCGCTGCTGCTGGATATTCGCGATGCGCCTGAACTGGAAAAGACCGGTCGCGCCGTCGGATCTCACCATATCTCACGCGGTATGCTCGAGTTTCGTGCCGATCCTGCGCTGCAGTCGCATGACCCCGAGCTGCGGAAGGATCGCCCGATCATTCTGCATTGCGCATCGGGCGGACGGGCGGCTCTTGCGGGCAAGTTGCTCAAGGACATGGGGTATCAGCATGTCTACAACCTGGGTGGGTTCTCGGACTGGGTAAACGGCGGGGGCGACTATGTCGGCCCGGTTGATTCCGGGATGTAGGGACCCAGCCTGATCTGCATCAAAGCCGAATGTATTCCGCTTCGGCAATCTGCGCGTCAGACGCCATCAACAAGGACGACTGGCAATGATGAGACTTGCAGCGCTACTGCATTCCCTGATCGCGACCGCCCTCGCGGGGTCGGCCGTTATCGCCGTGCTGACCGCCGGGATGGTTTCGACCCTGGCCATCGTGGGTGCCGCAGCCGCCGGAGCGGTCGCGGCTTTGCCCGCATCCTGGCTGGTCGCCAAGCGCCTGTACCAATAGAGAGCTTAGGCGGCGTTCAGAAATACCCGGACAGCAGCTTCGAACTCACGCGGTTTTTCGGCGTGCAGCCAATGGCCTGCGCCCGGAATCTTGGCGAAACGGGCGTTCGGGAACAAAGATTTGATGACTTCGCGGTGACTTGCCTGAACATAGTCCGACTCCGCACCGGCGAGAAACAGCGCCGGGCCGTCCCAATGCGAGGTAAAGTCCGGAAAACCCATGATATTCGGCATCTCTTTGGCCAATACGTCCAGGTTCAGCCGCCAGCGTTTGCCGGGAACGTCCAGCGACTGAGTGAAGAAGCTCTGCAACGCCTTCTCGACTCCGAGATCGGCCAGTTGCTGTTCCACATCCGAGCGGTGCGCGACCTGTGTCATGTCCACGGCGCGCATGGCCTCGATATATTGCATTTGCGTGTGGCTGTACCGAACCGGAGCAATGTCCGCCACGACCAACCTGTTGACCATTTCGCCATGCTCGAGCGCCAATGTCATTGCCGACTTGCCGCCCATCGAATGCCCGATCACGTCTGCCACGCCGCCCATGCTTTCGATGACCTCAGCCAAATCATCCGCCAATGCCGGATAATCGTGCCGGTCGTCCCAGAAGCTGTGGGCGTGATTGCGCATGTCGACCGCCACCACCTGACGTTCATCTGACAGCCGACGCGCAATCACCCCCCAGTTTCGGGCCGATCCGTATAGCCCATGGGCAATCAAAAGCGGTGTGCGGGACGTCGGTTCGCCATGTGTGATCGTGTTCAGCATGTCTTTCTGATAGCCTCCGGCGCCCCGGACAACCAGCCCCATTGTGACCGCCTGCGCAGACCGTTAGATTGCCCCATCAGGAGGGGCGCATGGCTCAGGAAACAGAAATTCAGACCCAGATCGCGCAGACGATAATCCTGTTGCGCAAAAAACTGGGCGCAAAGGGCAAGACCCTGGCCGAGTCGGTGCGCCGTGCCAAGCGTCGCTTGCCGCGCAAGGTCTACAAACAGGCAATGGAACTCGCCCGTGCCGAGCCGTTGGTCGAGCATCCCAAGCTCCGGCTGACCCTGGACTCGCCGACCCTGGAAAAGGCGGCGAAGGATGTTCAGTCGCATCTGCGCGCCATTAATTTGGCGGATCGCCGCTGGGGTTGGTTCCTGGGCATGCTCGGGGGGCTGGCCTTCAACATTCTGGCCTTGGCCGCACTGTTCCTTGTCGTGCTTTGGTGGCGCGGTCTGATCTGATCAGGGCATCTGCCGGCAAGGAAAAATGGCGCCCGAAAAAGGCGCCATTCTGTTGTTTCTGACCTTGTGTCGTCAGAGGTTCGGGTAGATCGGGAACTTGGCGCACAGATCCGCGACCTGCGCTTTGACCCGCGCTTCGACCTCACCGTTGTTGTCTTCACCATTGGCGGCCAGTCCATCGACCACCTCGATGATCCAATCCGCAATCTGGCGGAACTCGGGCTCTCCAAAGCCTCGGGTCGTGCCGGCGGGCGAACCCAGACGGATGCCGCTGGTCACGGTCGGCTTTTCTGGATCGAACGGCACGCCGTTCTTGTTGCAGGTGATGTGCGCACGGCCCAGCGCCTTTTCGGTCGCGTTGCCCTTGACGCCCTTGGGGCGCAGGTCGACCAGAACAACATGGGTGTCGGTGCCGTGGGTCACCGTGTCCAGGCCGCCCTTGATCAGTTGATCCGACAACGCCTGAGCGTTGACGACGACCTGTTTGATGTAGTCTTTGAACGAAGGCTGCAGCGCCTCGCCAAATGCCACGGCTTTTGCCGCGATCACATGCATCAGTGGGCCGCCCTGGATGCCCGGGAAGATCGCCGAATTCACTTTTTTGGCGATCGTCTCGTCATTGGTTAGGATCATGCCGCCACGCGGGCCGCGCAAGGTTTTATGCGTGGTAGTGGTGGCCACATGCGCGTGCGGGAAGGGGCTGGGATGCTCGCCCGCGGCGACCAGACCGGCGAAATGCGCCATGTCTACGTGCAGATAAGCCCCCACCATGTCGGCGATCTCGCGCATGCGGGCAAAGTCGATCTGGCGCGGAATGGCCGAGCCGCCGGCGATGATCAGCTTGGGCTGGTGTTCTTTGGCCAGCGCCTCGACCTGATCGTAGTCCAGCATGTTGTCCTGCTTGCGCACGCCGTACTGAACCGCATTGAACCACTTGCCCGACTGGTTGGGCTTGGCGCCATGGGTCAGGTGACCGCCAGCATCCAGGCTCATGCCCAGAATGGTGTCGCCCGGCTGGATCAGCGCCTGGAACACGCCCTGGTTAGCTTGTGATCCCGAATTCGGCTGCACGTTGGCGAATTCGCAACCGAACAGTTGCTTGGCGCGGTCGATGGCCAGGTTCTCGGCGATGTCGACGAACTGGCAGCCGCCATAGTAACGCCGGCCGGGATAGCCTTCGGCGTATTTGTTGGTCATGACCGAGCCCTGCGCCTCCATGACAGCTGCGCTGACGATGTTTTCCGAAGCGATCAGCTCGATCTCGTCGCGCTGACGTCCCAGTTCGGAGGTGATTGCCCCAAAAAGTTCAGGGTCACGATCCGCGAGGGACTGGGTGAAGAAACCGGTATCACGAAGGTTGGCGTTCATGGGCGCTCCGCATGGCTGAGGTTGGTTTGGCGGATTTCCTATAGGAAACTGTACGGATGAAAAAGACTTTAAAGCGACGAAATGGCCAGCTGCGGCGTCACGTCTGGCCTAATGGGGAAAGGTATGTTTGTTTCGGAACCAAATGCGCAGCACCGGAAACTGGAAAACATGACCAAGAGAATCGCTTTTCTCGCCAGCGACGTGGATGTCGCGCAGTCGGCCCGCAACAAACTGGTGGCACGCTATGGCAATGCGGCCCCCCGAGATGCGGATGTCATCGTGGCGCTGGGCGGCGACGGGTTCATGTTGCGGACGCTGCACAACACGCAGCATCTGGATGTGCCGGTCTACGGCATGAATCGCGGGACCATCGGGTTTCTGATGAACGAGTTCCACGAAGCCGATCTGATGGAGCGTCTGAGAGCCGCCGAAGAAGAAGTCATCAACCCCTTGACGATGAAGGCCATGGACCAATCGGGACAGGTGCACGAAGCCCTTGCGATTAACGAGGTTTCGTTGCTGCGCGCCGGTCCGCAAGCCGCGCGCCTGAAGATCAGCGTGAATGGCCGCGTGCGGTTGGCCGAACTGGTCTGTGATGGCGCGCTGTTGTCCACGCCCGCCGGGTCGACCGCCTACAACTATTCGGCACATGGCCCGATTCTGCCCATTGGGTCGGATGTTCTGGCGCTGACGGCCATTGCGGCCTTTCGTCCTCGGCGGTGGCGCGGTGCGTTGCTGCCCAGTACGGCGCATGTGCGCTTTGACGTGCTTGAGGCCGACAAGCGTCCGGTGATGGCGGACGCTGATTCCATATCCTTTCCGGATATCGATTGGGTCGAGATTCGGTCGGAACCCAAGATCCGTCACAGGATCCTGTTTGACCCCGGGCATGGCCTGGAAGAGCGTCTAACGATTGAACAATTTACATAATTTCCCGAGATTCTCGGACTTATGTGAAGCAGTTCACAGGAAGCTGACCACCTCTCAGCTATGCTGATCTTGCCCGGAGAACACGCCGCGGTGGGAGTGAGTGGCCACCAAATGGTGTTTTCGGATGATTGCGCAGTTTTCGCGCTGGCGAGGGTGGGTGGTGCTACGCTCGTCATCACAATCCGGGCATATTTTAGCACGTGGACCCCGGGCTCTCAGTCCCGGGGTCAATTATTTTGGGCAGTTGAAAGCGGTTGGTGTTTCAGCCCGTGCGTGCCAGATCGGCCCACAGGTGATCAGCCATACGACCAACCCGGGCTTCAATCGCGATGGCGGCGTCCAACGCCAGGTCCTCGCGCCAGCGCTGCGCTGCGATCTGAACGTTGATTGGCTGGCGCCCACTCGGCAATTCGGCCAAACGCGCCGGAACGCAGGCGGCGGGCAGGCCCAGAAAGTTCATCGCATAGGAATAGACCGCGCAGCCCAGCACTTCGTGTACGCCTTCCGAGCCTTCTGTATCACGGTCGGGTCTGAAAAAGGGCTGCGGCAGGAAAGGCGACAGCACCAGCGGGTAGTCCTCCAAGAACAGGGACCATTCCCGCGCATAGTGGCTGCGCTGCGCCAGTGCTCGGATCAGGTCCGGGCCGGTGATCGGGGGAAATTCCTGGAAGTAAGTGGCAAAGATGCGCTGGATTGTCTCGGACCCGGCCGCCTCGACATCGGCTTTCATCAGGGTCAGAACCTCGCCCATCAATGCGCGATAACCCAGCCGTCCACATTCAAAAACGTTCGGAGGGTCGATCTCGTCAACGGTGTACCCGGCATCAACCAGTGCATCACGGGCCGCGTCCAGCGCCTTGTCGACTTCGGGGTGGAGATTGTAACCGAAAGTGTTCTTGGTGAAAGCCGCCCGCGGCTGCTGGTCAGGCTCGGTCACGCGCCAGGGCAGCGGAACGTGAAACGGATCGCGCGGATCCGGCGCGATCAGGCTGGGCATGGCCAGGTGCAGGTCAGCCGCGCTGCGGGTGATCAGGCCTTGCACCGACATGGATTGCGCAAGCAGTCCACGTTCGGCGGTTTGGCTGGGGTTCCATGCTGGAACGCGCCCCAAGCCCGGCTTCACGGTCACCGCGCCAAGGGCCGCGGCCGGAAACCGCAGGCTGCCGCCGATGTCGTTGCCATGCGCCAGCGCCCCCATGCCCGTCATCACCGCCACACCGGCCCCGCCCGAGGAGCCCCCGGGAGAAATATGTCGGCCCCAAGGGTTGTGGGTGCGTCCATAAAGCGGGTTGTCGGTGTCGGCACGGAATGAGAACTCGGGCGTGTTGGTCCGGCCAATCACCACCGCCCCAGCCTTCAGCAGGTTCGACACGACGGGCGCATCGTCGGGGGCAATTACGTCTTTCAGAGCGGTCACACCGTTGGTCGTGGCATGGCCCTTCTGGTCGACATTGACTTTGATCGTGACGGGAACGCCGTGCAGCGGGCCGGTCGGTTCGCCGCGGGCCCGCTGGGCATCGAGGGCGCGGGCGCGCTCCCGCGCCTCGGCGCTGAGGTCTTCGACGACGGCATTCAGCGCCGGGTTCAGCGCGTGCATCCGGTCGATTGCGCTTTGGACGGCTTCGGTCGCGCTCAATTCGCCGGAGCGGGTCAGTTTTGCGAGTTTTGTGGCGCTCAGGCGCCAGATGTCGTCATTTGCCATGTGCCCTCCGTCAAGGGCACAGTAGGCGGTCTGCCAATGGTTGCAACCCCGCAGGGCAGGGCGGGCGGCCCGGGGCCGCCCGATGCCCGGTTACTGGGCGTAACCGATTGATTTCAGGGCTTCGGTGATTTCGTCCAGAATGGCCGGATCGTCGATCGTGGCAGGCATTTTGTAATCTTTGCCATCGGCGATCGACACCATCGTTCCACGCAGGATCTTGCCAGACCGTGTCTTTGGCAGACGATCCACTACGACGGCCAGTTTGAATGCCGCAACGGGCCCGATTTTGTCGCGCACCATCTGCACGACCTCTTTCGCGATCTCGGCATGGTCACGATTGCAGCCTGCGTTCAGGCACAGGAAGCCAACCGGGGCCTGACCCTTCAACTGGTCCGATACACCGATGACTGCGCATTCGGCCACATCGGGATGGGCTGCCAGAACCTCCTCCATCGCGCCGGTGGACAGGCGGTGGCCGGCCACGTTGATCACGTCATCGGTGCGGGCCATGATATACAGGTAACCGTCTTCGTCGATCATCCCGGCATCGCCGGTTTCATAGTAGCCCGGGAAATGCTCGAGATAGGATTTCTTGAACCGCTCCTCGGCATTCCACAAGGTTGGCAGCGTTCCCGGCGGCAGGGGCAGCTTGACCGCGATCGCGCCCAGCTCGCCGGGTTTCATCGGGTGGCCGCCTTCGTCGAGTATCTGCACGTCGTAGCCGGGCATCGGCTTGGCGGGCGAGCCCAGCTTGATCGGCAGTTCCTCGATCCCCAGCGGGTTGCCGGCGATGGTCCAGCCGGTTTCGGTCTGCCACCAGTGGTCGACGACCGGAACCTTCAGCGCGTCCTGCGCCCAAGTGATCGTGTCCGGGTCGGCGCGTTCACCGGCCAGGAACAGGGCCTTGAGGCAGGACAGGTCGTATTTCGCCAGCATCTCGCCCTTGGGGTCCTCGCGCTTGACCGCGCGGATCGCCGTTGGGGCGGTAAAAAAGCTTTTGACCTTGTGCTCGGAAATCACCCGCCAGAAGGTACCGGCATCGGGTGTGCCGACGGGCTTGCCCTCGAACACGATGGTGGTGTTGCCGTGGATCAGCGGGCCATAGCAGATGTAGGAGTGGCCCACGACCCAGCCCACGTCCGAGGCCGCCCAGAACACATCGCCGGGATCGACGTTGTAGATGTTCTTCATCGTCCAGTTCAGCGCCACAAGGTGCCCCGCCGTGGGCCGCACGACGCCTTTGGGCGCCCCCGTGGTGCCCGAGGTGTAAAGGATGTAGGCGGGATCATTGCCTGCGACCGGCACACACTCGGCCGGCTCGACACCGTATTGGAAGCCGTGCCAGTTGAAGTCGCGCCCTTCGATCAGCTTGGCCACTTCCTGTTCGCGCTGGAAGATCACGCAGAACTCGGGCTTGTGGCTGGCCATGTCGATGGCGCCGTCCAGCAATGGCTTGTAATGTACCACACGACCGGGCTCCAGCCCGCAGGACGCCGCGATGATCGCCTTGGGTTTGGCGTCGTCGATCCGCACCGCCAGTTCGTTGCTGGCAAACCCGCCAAAGACCACCGAATGCACCGCACCCAGTCGCGCGCAGGCCAGCATCGCCTCGAGCGCCTCGGGGATCATCGGCATGTAGATGATGACGCGGTCGCCCTTTTCGATCCCCTTGGCCCGCAGCGCGCCGGCCAGGGTGGCCACGCGATTGCGCAGCTCCATGTAGGAGATCTCGCGCTTGGTGTGGGTGATCGGGCTGTCATAGATGATGGCGGTTTGCTCGCCCCGGCCGTTTTCCACATGGCGGTCCACGGCGTTCCAGCAGGTGTTCACCTTGGCATCGCAGAACCATTCGTACAGAGGAGCGTTGTCGTCAAACAGGGCCTTGCTTGGCGGTTGGATCCAGTCGATGCCTTTGGCGGCTTCCATCCAGAAAGCCTCTGGGTCATTTTTCCAGCTGTCATACACGTCCTGGTACGCCATGGGTCCTCCTCCCGAAAACTGTCATCTTTGTGTTAGGCGGCTGGGTTCACCCGAGCAAGCGGCGCGCGTGACGGCGCGTCAGTTTATCGCGAAATATTTGCAGAACTGCCCCATTTGCCTTGCAAAGTTTTGCAAATGATCCTTGTTTTCGCGCCTGAGCAGGAAATTTTTGCAGAACTTGCAAATTCGCAAAGCGTCCGGTGCAAAAGTGGGTTTGTCAGATTCGGATCAGGTCGCCGTTCCCGCATATCGGGGCAGGCTGTCCTCGATGTTCAGCCAGTGCAGATGCTCGGCGTGATAAACGTGAAACCGGGGCGCAGCATCCTCGGGGTTGTCCAACGTGGCGGTGTAGAGATGAATGTTCACCCGGTCGCGGGCATTGCGATATGCCATCGGCGTGCCGCAGGTCCCGCAGAACAGACGTTCAACATCCTCAGACGAGTTGTACACGCGTGGCGGATCCCCTGACCATGCCACCGAGCCGTGCGGCAGCCCGATGAACGCCGTGACTGGGGCGGCGCAATTGCGACGGCAATCCACGCAATGACAGTAGCAGCTCCAGGCGATCTCGGCATCGCTGGCCCATCGCACGGCGCCGCAGTGGCAGTGACCTTTCATGATGACCTCCCTCGGCAGGGCGGCCAGACCGGTCGGGCCGCCGTGGTCAACCGTAATGCGCGACGGGCGTTCCGGCAATTGCCGCCATGTTCAGCAGCCCGCGCGCGGTGATCGAAGGTGTCACGATATGCGCCTTGTTGCCCATGCCCATCAGGATGGGGCCGACCTCGATGCCGTCTGCCTTCATCTTCAGTATGTTGCGCACGCCGCTGGCCGCGTCCGCATGGGCAAAGATCAGCACGTTGGCGGCCCCCTCGAGGCGTGAATTGGGGAAAATCCGCTCGCGCAGTTCGGGGTCCAGGGCCACGTCCAGGTTCATTTCGCCTTCATAGATGAAGTCGCGGGGCTTGCTGTCCAAAATCGCAATCGCTTCGCGCAGGCGTTTGCCGGACCCCTCGGCCTGATTGCCGAACTGCGATTGCGAGCAGAACGCGATCTTTGGCGCCAGCCCGAAACGCCGGACATGGCGCGCGGCGCCCACGGTGATCTCAGCCAGTTCTTCCGGGCTGGGCAATTGCCGGACATGAGTGTCGGCGATGAACAGCGGGCCGTCTTCAAGGATCATGAGGGACAATGCACCATGGGGGCGCAGGTCGCCGTCATTCAGCACCTGCTCGACATAGTTCAGGTGCCACCGATACTCGCCAAAGGTGCCACAGATCATGCTGTCGGCTTCACCCCTGTGCACCATGATTGCGCCAATCGCGGTGGAATTGGTCCGCATGATCGCCTTGGCCAGATCGGGCGTTACCCCCCGACGCTGCATGATTTGGTGGTACGAGTTCCAATAGTCATAATAGCGCGGGTCGTTTTCCGGGTTTACGATCTGGAAGTCCTGCCCGGGGCGGACCGACAGGCCCAGTCGTTCGCAGCGTGCCTCGATCACCTCGGGACGGCCGATCAGGATCGGGGTTTCGGTGGTTTCCTCAAGAATCGCCTGAGCGGCGCGCAGCACGCGTTCGTCTTCGCCTTCGGCAAAGACGATGCGGCGCGAGGCAGCGGCGGCGGCCTCGAAGACGGGGCGCATCAGTAGGGCGGACTTGAAGACCGTCTGGTTCAGCTTTTCCTTGTAGGCTTCGATGTCCTCGATGGGGCGCCTGGCCACGCCGCTTTCCATCGCGGCGCGGGCCACGGCCGAGGACACCACACCCACCAGTCGCGGGTCGAACGGCTTGGGGATCAGGTAGTCTGGGCCGAAGGTCAGCTGTTCGCCCTTGTAGGCGGCTGCGGCCTCGGCGCTGGTGGTGGCGCGGGCCATTTCGGCGATGCCTTCAACGCAGGCGATCTGCATGGCATCGTTGATCTCGGTCGCACCCACGTCCAGCGCACCGCGGAAGATGAACGGGAAACAAAGGACGTTGTTCACCTGGTTCGGGAAGTCGCTGCGCCCGGTGGCGATGATGGCATCGGGGGCGACTTCGCGCGCGGCGTCGGGCAGGATCTCCGGGGTCGGGTTCGCAAGAGCAAAGATGATCGGCTGTTTGGCCATGCGCGAGACCATCTCGGGCTTGAGCACGTTCGGCCCGCTGAGGCCCAGAAACAGGTCGGCCCCGTCGATCACCTGATCCAGCGTGCGCAGGTCGGTTTTCTGGGCGAATTGGTCCTTGTGCGGGTTCATGTCTTCGACGCGACCCTCATAGACCAGCCCGTGAATGTCGCACAGCCAGATGTTCTCGCGCTTGACGCCCAGTTTGACCAGCATGTTCAGGCAGGCGATCCCTGCCGCACCGCCGCCGGTGGACACGACCTTGATGTCCTCGAACTGCTTGCCGGCCACGTGCAGCGCGTTGCGCGCAGCGGCCCCCACCACGATGGCGGTGCCGTGTTGGTCATCGTGGAAGACCGGAATGTTCATCCGCTCGCGGCACAGTTTCTCGACGACAAAGCAGTCGGGCGCCTTGATGTCCTCGAGGTTGATCGCGCCGAAGGTCGGCTCCAGCGCGCAAACGATATCGGCCAGCTTCTCGGGGTCGGGTTCGTTCAACTCGATGTCGAAACAGTCGATGCCGGCGAATTTCTTGAACAGGACGGCTTTGCCCTCCATCACCGGCTTAGAGGCCAGCGCGCCGATATTGCCCAGCCCCAGCACCGCGGTGCCATTCGAAACCACGGCCACCAGATTGCCGCGCGCGGTATACATCTCGGCGGTCGCCGGGTCGGCCTTGATCTCAAGGCTGGCCTCGGCCACGCCGGGCGAATAGGCGCGGGCAAGGTCGCGCCCGTTGGCCATGGGTTTGGTCGCCTTGATCTCCAGTTTCCCAGGCTTCGGATGCGCGTGGTAATCAAGTGCGGCCTGACGCAGGCTGGGTGTGTCGGACATGTCAAAACTTCCCGTTTGGAATTTAGTTTAGTGCTAAACTATTTCTTACGCAGGGGAAACCTCGAAATCGCATGACGGCGGATCCGACCCCGACTTGCAAATCCCCCAACGGCCCCTCACAGTCCCGCGCAGAGGAGACCAGCATGACCGATACCATAGCCGAATTCCGCATTCCGACCCAAGAACTGCGAAACGACATTCCGTTCTACACCAAGGTTCTGGGCATGCGGATGGACATGATCTATCCGGCGGATGACCCACGGGTTGCGGTGTTTTCGGGGCATGGCCTGCGACTGCGTGTGGAAAAGGACGCGCCCGAGGCGCCGGGCACCTTGCGTATCCTCACCGATGATCCGGACGGGTTTGCCGGCGGTCAGCGCAGCCTGGTCGCCCCCAACGGCACCCGCATCGAGATCGAAGAGCGCAACCCGCCCCTGGTGATGCCCGAGACGGTTCATTCCTTCGTTGTCCGCAGGCTCAAGGATCAGGCGCCCTGGATCATCGGGCGCGCGGGCATGCATTACCGCGATCTGGTGCCCGACCGGCTGGGCGGGTCGATCATCGCCAGCCACATCCGCATTCCCGACGGCGGCCCGGTCCCGGACATGGTGCATTTCCACAAGGTCGGGTTCCAGCTGATCTTCTGCATCCACGGCTGGGTGGATGTGGTCTATGAGGATCAGGGCGACAAGATGCGCCTGACCGCTGGCGACTGTTTCATCCAGCCGCCCGAGATCCGGCACCGCGTGCTCGAAGCGTCGGACAACGTTCAGGTGATCGAAATCGGCGTTCCGGCCGAGCATGTCACCGAGATCGACCACGAAATGCAGTTGCCTACGCCGCATTACCGCCCCGAGCGGGAATGGCAGGGCCAGCGGTTCGTCTACAACCGGGCCGAAGGGGCAGAGTGGCAGCCGTTCCGCCTGCCGGGTTATCAATGCCGCGACACGACGATTGCCGAAAACACCAAGGGCGTGGCGGGCGTTCAGGTGGTGCGCCGGGGGCAGGGCGACCCGGTCTGGGCCAGCCATGATGCCAATATCCACTTTACCTTCGTGATGAACGGGACCGTCACCCTGGAAGGTGAAGGCCGTGATCCATTTCGGCTGGAGCAGGGCGATGCCTTTGTCATCCCGCCCGGAATGCGCACGCGGCTGGCCGACCCCAGCGACGATGTCGAACTGCTCGAGGTCACGCTGCCGGGGTATTTCAAGACCGATCTGGGCTGACGCGCGGGCGCGTCGAGATTCCCGTGCAGAGGGGGCTTCAATTCCCCCGCGGATTTCCAGTAGGGTATGGCATTCTGACCAGATGATCAAAAATCGGGGAATCGCCATGTCGTTGAAAGAAGCAGCCCTCAAGGTGCGTGAAAACGCCTATGCGCCCTATTCGAATTTCAAGGTAGGCGCCGCGCTCCGCACCCCGTCGGGCGAAGTGTTCGCGGGCTGCAACGTGGAAAACGTGGCCTATCCCGAAGGAACCTGCGCCGAGGCCGGTGCGATCGCCGCGATGGTCGCCGCCGGAGAAAACAAGCTGGCCGAGGTCTATGTGGTGGCCTCCAGCCCGCAACCGGTGCCGCCCTGCGGCGGGTGCCGGCAGAAACTGGCCGAGTTCGGAGACAAGGACGTGGTGGTCACCATGGCGACGGTGGACGGGATTGAGACCCGCACGACCATCGGCGAGCTGCTGCCCGGCGCCTTCGACGCCTCGTTCATGTAAGGGCCGCGCCCATGGACGCCCGTTCGATTATCGCGAAACTGCGCCGCCGCGAGGTGCCGGATTCCGGCGAACTGGCGTGGTTCGCCCAAGGTCTGGCCGATGGCAGCGTCAGCGACGCCCAGGCCGGAGCCTTTGCCATGGCCGTCTGCATGGGCGGGCTGGGTCCCGAGGGCCGCGCCGCGCTGACGCTGGCCATGCGCGACAGCGGCGAGGTTCTGACCTGGAACCTGGACGGCCCGGTGATCGACAAGCATTCGACCGGTGGGGTGGGGGATTGCGTCAGCCTTGTGCTGGCCCCGGCGCTGGCGGAATGCGGGGCCTATGTGCCGATGATCTCGGGCCGCGGTCTGGGCCATACCGGCGGGACGCTCGACAAGCTCGAGGCGATCCCCGGCGTGTCGACCCAGATCAGCCAGGACCGGCTGGCCCAGATCCTGGCCGAGACCGGCGCCGCCATCGTTGGCGCGACCGCCCAGATCGCTCCGGCGGACAAACGGCTCTATGCGATCCGCGACGTGACCGCCACGGTCGAAAGCCTCGACCTGATCACGGCCTCGATCCTGTCCAAGAAACTGGCGGCCAGCCCGGATGCGCTGGTGCTGGACGTCAAGGTCGGCAGCGGAGCCTTCATGAAAACGCTGGACGAGGCGCGCAAGCTGGCGCAGGCCCTGACCGAAACGGCCAATGCGGCCGGGTGCCGGACCTCGGCCCTAATCACCGACATGAACCAGCCGCTGGCGCCCGCCTTGGGCAACGCCCTGGAAATCGCCGAAGTGATGAAGGTGCTGACCGGTGGGCAGCCCTCGCCCCTGGCCGAGATTTCGGCCGAACTTGGCGGTGTTCTGCTGTCTGACGCAGGTATGGTCGGCGACGCGCGGGCCGGGCGGGACATGATCGCCGAGGTGATCCGCGATGGCCGTGCGGCCGAACGGTTCGGACGGATGATGGCCGCGGTGGGCGGGCCGTTGGGTCTGGTCGAGGACTGGGCGCGCTATCTGCCCGAGGCCAGCGTGATCCTTGAGGTCACGGCCCGGGACGAAGGCTATGTCACCGCGATGGACGGCGAGGCGCTGGGCCTTGCCGTCGTGGCGCTGGGCGGTGGCCGGCAGGTGGAAAGCGATGTGATCGACCCGGCTGTGGGGCTGTCGGGGCTGGTGCGGCTGGGCGACAAGGTCTCGGCCGGAACGCCGCTGGCCGTGGTCCATGCCGCGCGCGAGGACGCCGCGCAGCGGGTCGCGCAAGCCGTGCATGCCGCAATGACCCTCGGCCCGGCGCCCGTTCCGGTTCCGGAGCTGGTACAAGAAAGGATCCTCGCATGAGCCGCGCGTTCCTTGTGGTGATGGATTCGGTGGGTATCGGCGGTGCGCCGGATGCTAACCGGTTCTTCAACGGCGACGTGCCGGACACGGGCGCGAACACGGTGGCCCATATCGCGCAGGCCTGCGCCGAAGGGCGGGCCGAGGATGGCCGGTCCGGGCCGTTGCGCCTGCCCAACCTCGATGCGCTGGGGCTGGGGGCGGCGGTGCGGCTGGCGTCCGGCGCGGTTGTGCCGGGGTTGGAGGCCGACCCGACCGGCCTGTGGGGGTGCGCGCGCGAGCATTCGCCGGGCAAGGACACGCCTTCGGGTCATTGGGAACTGGCCGGGCTGCCGGTGCCGTGGGACTGGCACTATTTCCCCGACACGGTCCCCGCCTTCCCTGATGATGTGACCCACGCCGCTGCACAAGCCGCAGGTACCGAGGGCATTTTGGGCAATTGCCATGCCTCGGGTACCACGATCATTGCCGAACTGGGCGCTGAACACATGCGCACGGGTTGGCCGATCTGCTATACCTCGGCTGACAGCGTGTTCCAGATTGCCGCACACGAGGAGACGTTCGGGCTGGAGCGCCTGTACCAGATGTGCCGGAGCCTGGCCCCCATGCTGCACGAGATGAAGGTGGGCCGGGTGATCGCGCGCCCCTTCGTGGGATCGCCGGAACAGGGGTTTGTCCGCACCACCAACCGCAAGGATTTCGCCATCACGCCGCCTGCTCCGGTGCTGACCAATTGGGCGCAGGATGCCGGGCGCACGGTGCATGGCGTGGGCAAGATCGGTGACATCTACTCGATGCAGGGGATCGACACGCTGGACAAGGGCTCGGACGCCGAACTGATGGGTCACCTCTCGCGCCTTGTAGACAGCGCCGAGGACGGCAGCCTGACATTCGCAAATTTCGTCGAGTTTGACAGCCAGTACGGCCACCGGCGCGACATCTCGGGCTATGCCCGCGCGCTGGAATGGTTCGACGCCGAGATTGGCCGTATCCTGCCCCGGCTGCGCCCGGGCGACCTGTTTCTGCTGACCGCCGATCACGGCAACGACCCAAGCTGGATCGGCACCGACCACACCCGCGAGCAGGTGCCGGTGCTGATCGCCGGCCTGGGGGGCGGACAGATCGGGCAGGTGAATTTCGCCGACGTCGCCGCCAGCATCGCACATCACTTGAACATTCCGGCGCAAGGGCCGGGAAGGATCTTTCTATGACCGTCGCAGACCTGCCCAAGATCGAACTGCACCTGCATCACGAAGGCGCGGCCCCGCCCGCCTTCATCCGCCAGCTGGCGCATGAAAAGAAGGTTGACCTGAGCGGCATCTTCAAGCCCGACGGCAGCTATGACTTTCGCGATTTCGCGCATTTCCTCAGCGTCTACGAGGCCGCTTGCGAGGTGTTGAAAACCCCCGAGGATTTCCGCCGCCTGACGCTGGCGATCCTGGAAGAAAGTGCTGCGAACGGGGTGGTCTATTCCGAAACCTTCCTCAGCCCCGATTTCTGCGGCGGGGGCGATCTGCATGCCTGGCGCGACTATCTGGCCGCCATTCAGGACGCCGCCGACGAGGCCGAGCGCAAGTTCGACATCACCCTGCGCGGCGTGGTAACCTGCGTGCGCCATTTCGGACCCGACAAGGCCAAGCGCAGCGCGCTGTGCGCCGCCGAAACCGCCGGTGACTGGATCACCGGGTTCGGTATGGGCGGGAACGAGGCCATGGGCCAGCAGGCCGATTTCAAATGGGCCTTCGACTGCGCGCGCGAGGCCGGATTGCGCCTGACCACCCATGCTGGCGAATTCGGCGGCCCCGAAAGCGTGCGCGATGCGGTGCGCGCGCTGGGGGTCGAACGTGTGGGCCATGGCGTGCGAGCCATCGAAGACCCCGATCTGGTGCATGAGCTGGCCGACCGGGGCGTCACGCTCGAGGTCTGTCCGGGCTCGAACGTGGTGCTGGGACTGTACCCCGATTTTGCGGCCCACCCGATCGCGCGGCTGCGCGCGGCGGGTGTGAAGGTCACAGTATCCACCGATGACCCGCCGTTTTTTCATACCACCATGCGCCGCGAATATGACATGCTGACCCAGGCCTTCGGCTGGGAAGCCAAGGATTTCGCCGCGCTGAACGACACCGCCCTGAACGCCGCATTCTGCGATGAAGAGACCCGCGCAAGGGTCAGAAAAAGACTGGAGAACACATGAGCGAACATCTGACCGTCGTCGACCACCCGCTGGTTCAGCACAAACTGACGCTCATGCGGGACAAGGGCACCTCGACCGCCTCGTTCCGGCAATTGCTGCGCGAGATCACGCTGCTGCTGGCCTATGAAGTCACGCGCGAAATGCCCCTGACCACGCGCCATATCGAAACCCCGATGGAGGAAATGGACGCGCCGATCCTGGCGGGCAAGAAGCTGGCGCTGGTGTCGATCCTGCGCGCGGGCAACGGGATGCTGGACGGCGTTCTGGAGCTGGTGCCCTCGGCCCGGGTCGGATTTGTGGGGCTGTATCGCGATGAAGAAACGCTGCAGCCGGTGCAGTACTACTTCAAGGCCCCCGAAGGCCTTAAAGATCGGCTGGTGATTGCGGTTGACCCGATGCTGGCCACCGGCAACAGCTCGGCCGCTGCGATCGACCTTCTGAAACAGGCCGGTGCCACCGACATCCGGTTCCTGTGCCTGCTGGCCGCCCCCGAAGGTGTGGCGCGCATGAAAGAGGCGCATCCCGACGTCAAGATCGTTACTGCCGCACTGGACCGCGAGCTGAATTCCAAAGGCTACATCATGCCCGGTCTGGGCGATGCTGGAGACCGGATGTTCGGCACCAAATAGGCGCGCCTAGTCGCTGCAGATGTTCTGCAGCCGTACCCAGTCCCGGTCGGGCATAACCTGATCCAAAGGCTGACCCGCCATCGGGTCGGCCTCGATCAAACCCAGAACCGTTTCGCCCGTGATATCAACCGCATAGGCATATGGGGTTGAGGGCAAATAGGCGGACGCAAACGCCTCCAGCAAGTCGTCTTCCGGAACTGCGGGGCGGGGTTCGGCCAGAACCTGTTCGGTATAGGTGTCCACGATCTGGGGTGTCAGTTCGCCCGTCGTCAGCAGGCGAAACGCTGCAGTGGGCCCAGTTTTGTCCAGGAGATCATCCAACGGATCATGCAGCCTGGCCCGCGTGCGTTCAGCTATCACGTAACCGGCGGCAACCGCGGGATCTTCACTGTCTTCAACCAGCGCTCGGTTCAGCAGCACGATCCCTCCGGGAAGTGAAAGGCTTTCCTGCACTCCGGCCGGCAACACAACGATCCGTCGCACACCTGTTCTCTGGGCCAGCTTCTGCAGCGCCGGCTGCGCGTCCGCCGAGGCGCAGGCCCGGCCCGAGACCCGTTCAATCCGTTGCAGAATCGTGTTCCCGATGTCCTGCCGTTTGATCTCGGGCACGACCTTTTCGACATGGCTTTGCAGGGCGCCGGGCAGCCAGAACAGCAAGACCGCCGCGACAGCCGCAACCACGCCGCCGACACTGGCCCACCGCAACCGCCCGGGATGCGGGCGCGCCCGTTCGATGGCGCGTTGCAAGCGGTCGATTGCCTCGATCATGGTGGTTTCGGACTGCTCCAGCTCCAGTGTCTCGTCCGGATCGCCGTCGGGGTTGAATATCGCGGGGAACTTGCCCGGGTTCTGCCTTTCAAGTGCGGCAAGCGACCAGTGCGTCAGCGCGCGATCGTTGAAATCGGTGATGGTCAACGTCGCCTCGCCGATCGAAACAACCACTTCGCGCCGCTGCTCGTCGGGCGACGGGCGCCACAGACCGGTAGCTTCGATCCGCTGGTATTGTTTCAGTGCCGTCATTTCGATGAGGTCTGCTCGTTTTTTCTTTTGTCGATTTCTAACACGGAGAGATTAATCCGCGCAAACCTGTTGCGTGGTGATTTGGAAATGTGCTCGATAACCGGGACGCGCAGTTTCGGCCAAAGGGCCCGGAGGCCAAGGCCACATGCAGACAGCACATCCTTCTTCACCGGTTCTTGCATCGGTCCTGATGGTCTCGGCCATGGCAATCATCGGCGTCGTGGACAATTTCGTCATCCGACTGGCTGAAACAATCGGTCTGTGGCAATTCCACCTTGGCCGGGCCGTTATGATGCTGCCTCTTATCGTTGGACTGTCGTTTCTTGGGTTTGGAGGGCTGCGACCTCAGAGGTTTTGGGCGGTCCTGCTGCGCAGTGTTCTGATCACCCTGGCGATGTTGTTCTATTTCAGCTCACTGGCTTTGATGCCAATTGCTCAGGCCCTTGCGGGGCTGTTCACATCACCGATCTTCGTTCTGTTGATTTCCGCGCTGTTGCTGGACCAGAAGATCGGCCCCTGGCGGGTCTTGGCTGTGCTTATGGGGTTTGTCGGAATCCTCTGTGTTTTGCAGCCTGACCCCAATGCCTTTGATGCGACCAGCCTATTGCCGGTGGCAGGCGGCTTTTTCTATGCGCTCAGTGCGATCCTGACCCGAACGCATTGTGCAAACGAAAGCACCGTCGCCTTGCTGGCTGCGATGATTGTCACTCTTGGGCTGGCCGGCGCCCTTGGCCTCGCCGTGTTTTCGGTTTTGCCGGTTGTGGAGTCTGACGGCCCGGCCGGTTTTGTGACCCGGGGCTGGGTCTGGCCGATGGAGGCCGCTCTGCCGTGGGTCGCATTGCAGGCGGTTGGGTCCACGGCTGCGGTATTCATGCTGATCAAGGCCTACCAACTGGGCGAGCCGTCATATGTCGCGGTGTTCGAGTATTCGGTCATGATCTTCGGGCCGGTTTTTGCCTGGGTGGTGATGGGGCAGGGGATCGGACCGCTGCAGATTGCGGGCATCGCCCTGATCGCCGCGGCCGGCGCAGTGCTGGCGTGGCGGGCGAGCGTGGTTCCCCAACGGGAACCGGCGCAATGATTCTATCAACAGGGCGGACCTACATCTTCATACATATTCCCAAGACCGGGGGAACATCGCTGGCGCTGGCGCTCGAGCAGCGGGCCATGAAGGACGATATCCTGGTGGGCGACACCCCCAAGGCGCAGCGCAGAAACAAACGCAACAGGTCACTGAAGACGGCGGGAAGGCTGTGGAAACACTCCCGTCTGACCGATTTGCGGGGGCTTTTGCCCGACCAGCAGATGCAAGAGATGTTCGTGTTCACGCTGATCCGCAACCCGTGGGACCGGATGGTCAGCTATTACTACTGGCTGAGGGATCAGTCCTTTGATCACCCAGCAGTCCATCTGGCCGGGCGGCTGGATTTTGAGGCCTTTGTTCTGCACCCTAAAATCCAGCAGTCCTTTCGGGAAAACCCGTTCCCATCCTATGTCAGAGACGCCACCGGAACCGATCTTTGTCGCGCATACATTCGGATCGAAAGCTTTCAGCGGGATGCGGCCCCACTGTTCGATCATCTGGGGTTTCGTCTGGACCTTCCGCATGAAAACCGGTCAGCCCGGGGGGCGGAATACGCCAACTACTACTCGGTCCAGGCAAAAAAGGCTGTGTTTGACGCCTGTCGCGAAGACATAGAGAGATTCGAATATCGGTTCGAATAAGGCTGGTCGATTATTTCCCGAATTGCGCGAAACGCTGACAAATACAGGCTTTTGTTTATAAAAAAACGCGACTAATGGGGCGAAAAAGGCCCAAATTGGCCCTAAATATGGCAAAACTAAGTCACTCCCGAAAACTTCGTGCTAGCACAATGGGATAGTTTGAAAGTGCCAAAAGGGGGTAGGCACGTGTTGGAAGTAGTGAGTGTTTCGGGGTTTTCCGAAAATAATATCCAGACCGTACCGGGTGACGCCGTTTCGGTCAGGCGTGGCGGATTGCTGCACGGGACGAAGGTTGCCACCACCAATGGCTGGAAACTGGCCGAGGCATTGGTTGCCGGCGATCTGGTCAGAACGATGGACAACGGGTTTCAGGAAGTGAAACGCGTGTCCCACGACAGAATAGCCGTACCGGCTGGCGAGGTTCGACCTGACTTTTTGCCCGTGCGCGTGCCGTCCCGCGCGGCATATAACGGTCGTGCGGTCTGGCTGATGCCCGAGCAGGGAATGGCCGTAGCCTTGTCTTCTGATTTCAACATAGACGAGGGGCTGGCGATCATTCCGGCGCGTCTGCTGAGCGGGCACTTCAGCTTTTCCTCTCGGACACCGGCAGAGGAATTCCAGGTCACATCGCTGTTTTTTGAGCAGGACGAAGTGGTCTTCATCGAGGGTGGCTTTCAAGCCTTCTGTTCCTCGTGCCGCATCCGTTCGCTGTCTGGCCCATCCCGACGATCCTACGCGGTGCTGGAAGAATCCGAGGCGCGGAGCCTCGTCACATCTATCGCAGAGGCCGGCGAACTGTCGCCCCTTGCAAACCCGTTGGGTGCACTGCCTGCACCCATCCCGCAGGAACCGATCTTTCCGATACGTCCCCCATCGGGGGTGCGGCGTCCGGGACGTCCGGGGCGGCCCAACGTGCCGGCCTTGTTTCTGCGGCCTGAATGGCAGACCTGACCAAACACTCTAAGAAAGATGCTGGCGCATGGGATCATGCGCCAGCATCACTTGTTCAGGCAGCTTTGGCTTCGGGGTCGAAGCGGCCGTAGAAGGTCTGACCTTTTTCGGCCATCTCGCGCAGCAGCGGCGGGCAGGCGAAGCGGTCACCGTATTTCTCTGACAGCTGGTCACAACGCTCGGCCGCGTAGGGCGCACCGATGATATCAAGCCAGCTGAACGGACCACCTGACCACGGCGCAAAGCCCCAGGCCAGGATGGCGCCGACATCGCCTTCGCGGATGTCTTCCAGAACACCTTCTTCAAGCGCGCGCACGGCTTCGAGAACCTGTGCGAACATCAGGCGTTCCTGTACCTCGATCAAGTCGGGCTGCTGCTCGGCCAGCGGATACTTGTCCTGCAGACCTTTCCAGTAGCCGATGCGCTTGCCGTTTTCGTCATAATCGAAGAACCCGGCCTTGGACTTGCGGCCCAGGCGACCCTGTTCTTCCATCCAGAAGATCAGATCGTCCGCCGGACTTTCCGGGTAGGCGTCGCCCATTGCCGCCTTGGTCGCCCGGGCAATCTTGGCGCCCAGGTCGATCGAAGTTTCGTCGGTTAGCTGAACCGGACCCACCGGGAAGCCCAGTTGACGGGCGGCGTTGTCGACCAGAACCGGGCTGACGCCTTCGGTGATCATCCGCGCCCCTTCGTTGATGTAGGGGATGATGCAGCGGTTGCAGTAGAAGAACCGCGCGTCATTGACCACGATCGGCGTCTTGCGGATCTGGCGGACATAGTCCAGCGCCTTGGCCACGGCCCGGTCACCGGTTTCCTTGCCCTTGATGATCTCGACCAGGAACATCTTCTCGACCGGCGAGAAGAAGTGGATGCCGATGAACTGATCGGGCCGCTTGCTGGCCTTGGCCAGTTCGGTGATCGGCAGGGTCGAGGTGTTCGAGGCAAAGATGCAGTCCTCGGGGATGATCGCCTCGACCTTCTGGGTCATCTCGGCCTTGACCTTGGGATCCTCGAACACGGCTTCGATGATCAGATCGCAGCCCGCCAGCTTTTCGAGGTCCGGCGTGGCAGTGATGCGGGCCAGCATGGCCTCTTTCTTCTCGGCCGTGACCTTGCCACGCTTCATGCCCTTGTCCAGATAGGCTTCGGTATAGGCCTTGCCTTTGTCGGCGGCGGCCTGATCGCGGTCGATCAGCACGACCTCCATCCCGGCCTGCGCCGAGACCAGCGCGATGCCCGCACCCATCATGCCTGCACCCAGAACGCCGATCTTCTTGACCGACTGATCCGGAATGCCTTGCGGACGAACGGCGCCTTTTTCCAGCGCTTCCTTGTTCAGGAACAGCGAACGGATCATCGCGCCCGAGGACGGGTTCATCAGCACCGAGGTGAACCAGCGCGCCTCGATCTTCAGCGCGGTGTCGAAATCGACCAGCGCGCCTTCATAGACCGCGCTCAGCAGGGCCTTGGCCGCCGGGAAGGCGCCTTGGGTCTTGCCGTTTACCATGGCCGAGGCACCCACGAAGTTCATGAAGCCCGCCGGGTGATAGGGCGCACCGCCGGGCATCTTGTAGCCCTTGGCGTCCCACGGCTTGACCAGATCGGCATCCTTGGCGTTCAGCACCCATTCCTTGGCCGCTGCCAGCGGATCGGCTGCGATCTCGTCGATGTAGCCTGCGCCCTTGGCCTTTTTCACGTCCAGCATCTTGCCTTCCAGCAGCAGCGGAGCCGCCGCGATGGCGCCCACCTTGCGGACCATACGCGTGGTGCCGCCCGCGCCGGGGAAGATGCCGACCATGATTTCCGGCAGGCCGTATTTGGCCTTGGGGTTTTCGGCGGCAAAGATGCGATGGGTCGCCAGCGGCAGCTCCATGCCGATGCCGGCGGCGGTGCCGGGCAGGGCGGCCGCGATCGGTTTGCCACCTTTCTTGGTCTTGGGGTCCATGCCAGCCAGCTCGATCTTGCGCAGCAGGGCGTGCATCTTCATCGTGCCTTCGAACAGGCCCTTGGCCGGGTCGTCGCCCGCCTGTTCCTTCATCACCGCCAGCAGGTTCAGGTCCATGCCGCCAGCGAACGAGCCTTCCTTGCCGCTGGTGATCACGATTCCCTTGATCTCGTCATCGGTCAGGGCCTGATCGATGCAGTCGTTCAGTTCGGACAGGCCGTCGAACGACATCACGTTCATGGTCTTGCCGGGGACGTCCCAGGTGATGATGCCAACGCCGTCGGCGTCTTTGGTCAGTGTAAAATCAGCCATTTTTCTTCTCCTGATCCCCGCCGTTACACACGTTCGATGATGGTTGCCGCGCCCATGCCGGATGCGATGCACAAGGTGGCCAGACCGGTTTCCTTGTCCTGGCGCTCCAGCTCGTCCAACAGGGTGCCGATGATGATCGCGCCGGTGGCGCCCAGCGGGTGGCCCATGGCGATCGAACCGCCATTGACGTTGACCAGCGCCGGATCGACGTCAAACGCCTGCTGGAACCGCAGCACGACCGAGGCGAAGGCCTCGTTGACCTCGAACAGGTCCAGATCACTGATCTTCATGCCGGTTTCGGCCAGGATCTTTTCGGTCACCGGAACCGGGCCGGTCAGCATGATGGTCGGGTCGGTGCCGATCTTGGCGGTGGCCTTGATGCGGGCGCGCGGCTTCAGGCCGTATTTCTCGCCGAATTCCTTGTTGCCGATCAGAACGGCCGCCGCGCCATCCACAATGCCCGACGAGTTGCCGGCGTGGTGGATGTGGTTGATCTTTTCCAGGTGCGGGTATTTCAGCATCGCCACCTTGTCGAAACCGGGCATCTGCTCGCCCATCATCTGGAAGGACGGGTTCAGCGCGCCGAGGCTCTGCATGTCGGTGCCGGGGCGCATGTATTCGTCGCGGTCCAGAATGGTCAGGCCGTTGCGGTCCTTGACGGTGATCACCGACTTGGCAAAGCGGTTCTCTTCCCACGCCTTGGCCGCGCGTTTCTGAGACTCGACGGCCAGCGCGTCGGCATCGTCACGGCTGAAACCGTATTCGGTGGCGATGATGTCGGCCGAGATGCCCTGCGGGACGAAATAGGTCTCCATCGCCAGCGACGGGTCGACCGCGATGGCGGCGCCGTCGCTGCCCATGGGCACGCGGCCCATCATCTCGACGCCGCCTGCGATATAGGCCTCGCCCGCGCCGCCTTTGACCTGATTGGCGGCCAGGTTCACGGCCTCCATGCCGGATGCGCAGAACCGGTTGATGGCTAGACCGGGGATCGATTCATCCAAGTCCGAGGCCAGAACCGCGGACCGCGCCAGGCAGCCACCCTGTTCCATCACCTGGGTGACGTTGCCCCAGATCACGTCCTCGACGGCGTGGCCTTCCAGGTTGTTGCGTTCCTTGATGGCGTTCAGGGCCACCGCCGACAGGCGCACCGAGGTCACCTCGTGCAGGCTGCCGTCCTTGCGGCCCTTGCCGCGCGGGGTGCGCAGGGCATCATAAATGTAAGCTTCGGTCATACTTCTCTCCTCAAGCTCGATCCGACGGGTTGCCGGGCATCAGGTCATAGGGGTGTTTCCATCCGGGCTGCTCGGACAGGCGGGTCAGCCAGGCGTCGATATGGGGCCATTCGGCGCGGTCAAAGCCGAAGGGTTCAGGGTAATACAGGTAGCCGCCGCAGCTGAGATCAGCGTTGGTCACACTGTCGCCGACGATCCAGTCGCGGCCTTCCAGATGCGCGTTCAGCACCTGATAGGCGGCCTTCAGTCGGCCCTGGTTGAAGGCGATCACATCCGGGTTGCGGTGCTCTTCGGGCAGGAAGTTCATCAGGAAACGGGTCAGGCCCGCCATCGAACTGAGTTTGTGGTTGTCCCACAGCACCCAGCGCAGGATGTTATAGTTCTCTTCCCGCGTCTTGCCGCCGAATTTCCCTGATTTTTCGGTGACATAGGCCTGAATCGCGCCCGACTGGCTGGTCCGGAAGTCTCCGTCGATCAGCACCGGCGCTTCGCCCATTTCGTTGACTTCGGCGCGGTATTCGGGGGTTCGGGTCTGGCCGTTGAAGAAATCGACAAAGACCGGCTCCCATTCCAACCCCGACATCTCGAGCGCAAGGGCGGCCTTGTACGAGTTTCCGCTTTCTCCGAAGCAATGCAGTTTTATCGTCATGCACTCACCCCTCCCAAGGCGGTTTGTACGGTTTCGTCACGCACGTGTTTCGAGAAAGACCTGACCGCGGGCCGCAGCCGCGTTCGGACTTGTCTTGCTGAAAACACGCCGGGCCTGGGCTAGGCATTGGGGTCGTCTAGCGTTTGCGCGCCTCAAGCTCGGAATTGAAGATGCGCAGCCGGTGGGTCAGGTTCTCCTCGTCGATCACGCTGTTGAAGTTCTCGAACAGGAATGACAGCGCCTCTCCTTCGTCCAGCCCGGCCTCGCGGGCAAACCCCTTGAGTTTTCGATACCCGTCCTCAGTCATGGCGACGGGAAAGCGGCGGGTCAGGCGAAAGCGTTTGGGCATGTCATCTCCTCCATGAGCGCTGGTTCCGGGCGGGGTCGCCCGGAACCAGACTGGGATCAGAAGTTCGCCGCGTCCAGTGCCATCACCGTGTCGGCGCCGGTCTGGATCCGCGCCAGGTGCATGCCCGTGGCCGGCAGACGGCGCGCCATGTAGTAGCGGCCGGTGGCGATCTTGGTCTCGTAGAAGTCCTTGTCGGACGCACCGGCATCCAGTGCTTCCTGCGCGGCCTTGGCCATCTGCGCCCACATCAGGCCCAGGCAGACATGACCGAACATGTGCATGAAGTCATACGAGCCCGACAGAGCGTTGTTCGGGTTGGTCATGCCGTTCTGCATGAAATACATGCCGGCGGCCTGCAGGTCTTTCGAGGCGGCCTTCAGCGGTTCGATGAAGGCCTTGTCATAGGCTTCGTCCTTGCCGCTGTTTTCCTTGCAGAAGGTTTTGACCATGTCGAAGAAGGCCATGACATGCTTGCCGCCGTCCTGCGCCAGCTTGCGGCCGACCAGGTCCAGCGCCTGAACGCCGTTGGCTCCTTCGTAGATCATGGCGATGCGGGCGTCGCGGGTGTATTGCGACATGCCCCATTCCTCGATGTAGCCATGGCCGCCATAGACCTGCTGGGCCTGAACGGTCATGTCATAGCCCTCGTCGGTCAGGAAACCCTTGATGACCGGGGTCATCAGCGAGATCAGCCCGTCGGCATCCTTGTCACCCGAACGGTGCGCCTTGTCGATCAGGGTCGCGCCCCACAGGATGAAGGCCCGCGCGCCTTCCACAAAGCTTTTCTGGTCCATCAGGCTGCGGCGGATGTCGGGATGTACGATCAGCGGATCGGCCGGGCCGTCGGGATTCTTGGCGCCGGTCACGTCGCGGCCTTGCAGGCGGTCCTTGGCGTATTCCAGCGCGTTCTGATAGGCGGCTTCGGCCTGAGCCAGACCTTGCATGCCGACACCCAAACGCGCTTCGTTCATCATGGTGAACATGGCGCGCATGCCCTTGTGTTCCTGACCCAGCAGCCAGCCGGTTGCGCCGTCATAGTTCATCACGCAGGTCGAGTTGCCGTGGATGCCCATCTTTTCTTCGATCTTGCCGACCGAAACACCATTGCGCTCGCCCAGGCTGCCGTCTTCGTTCACCAGGAACTTGGGCACGATGAACAGCGACACTCCCTTGATGCCCTCGGGGCCGCCGGGGATCTTGGCCAGCACCAGGTGGATGATGTTGTCGGCCATGTCGTGATCGCCGGACGAGATAAAGATCTTTTGGCCGGTGATCTTGTAGCTGCCATCGCCCTGCGGCTCGGCCTTGGTGCGCATCAGGCCCAGATCGGTGCCGCAATGCGGCTCGGTCAGGTTCATGGTGCCGGTCCATTCACAGCTGACCATCTTGGGCAGATATGTGTCTTTCTGCGCATCGGTGCCGTGCGCCAGGATGGCCGAGGCCGCGCCGTGGGTCAGGCCCTGATACATGGTGAAGGCCTGGTTTGCGGCCGAGAACATCTCGCCCACGGCCGTGCCAAGAACATAAGGCATGTTCTGGCCGCCATATTCCTCGGGCATATCCAGACCGGTCCAGCCGCCTTCCTTGACCTGCTCGAACGCGTCCTTGAACCCGGTCGGGGTGTAGACGACGCCGTTTTCCAGCCGGCAGCCTTCGGTGTCGCCGACCACGTTCAGCGGGTGCAGCAGGTTGACGGCGACCTTGCCGGCCTCCTCCAGAACGGCGCCCGTGAACTCGGGCTCCAGCTCATCGTAGCCCGGAATATCCGAGGCCGAGATTTTCAGAACGTCATGCAGAACGAATTGCGTGTCTTTGGTAGGCGCGTTGTAAACGGGCATTTGAAGCTCCCTTAATTCAGATGTCCGGGTGGCAGGCGGCGCGGAGTTACTCGGCCGCCTTCTTTTCCTGTTTCATCGAGGCGATGACCTTCTCGCCCCAGCGCAACTGCTCCTTCAGATCGTCGATCGCCTGGGTCAGTTCCTCGCGGCGGGCTTCCATGTCTGCCAGACGCTCGCACGCGATTTCATAGGTGCGGGTCATCTGGGTCAGTTGCTGGTCGCCGACATGGTACAGATCCAGAAGCTGACGAATCTCTTCCAGGCTGAAGCCAAAGCGCTTGCCGCGCAGGATCAGCTTGAGCCGCGCCCGGTCACGTTTGGTGAACAGCCGTTTCTGGCCCTCACGGATCGGAAACAGAAGCTCTTTGGCTTCGTAGAACCGCAAGGTCCGCGGCGTGACGTCATAGGTCTCGCACATCTCGCGGATGGTCATAAGATCTTCGGTCATTGGTCACCCTCTCGTCGCTGGCGTCATGAGAAAGTTGCGCAGTCGATGGCCGCTTTACAACATGAGATTGACGTTTACGTAATCCAGACGCTGCGTCACAAAGAAATTGACGTAACTTCCGGTCGCGTAAAGCGACGGGTTGGCAATTTTCTTTCCGTTAGGTCAGCCAAATCCACTGTACCCGCGCGGTTCGAATCCGACGGGCAGGCGGCAGGGCGCCAGCCGAAAAATTCGGATTTCCGGTGTAATGAAGGATGGATTTGGGGGCTCGAACTGGCCGATTTAGGTCAGCGAGTTGGCCGTTTGATCGCGAAGGCGCTGCAACTCGTCCATGGCTTCGTCCAGTTGCTGACGCTGCTGACGCAGCTCTTCCATCTGGCGGTCGGCCATTTCGATAAAGGTAGCCATCTGGGCCTTGTTGCCTTGATCTTCGTAGATCAACAACCACTGCCGAATTTCCTCAAGTGGAAACCCGAACTTTCGGCCACGCATGATCAGCTTCATCCGCGCACGCTCGCGCGGACCGTAAAACCGGGACCGTCCTTCCCGGTCTGGCTGCAGCAGCTCGATATACTCGTAGTAGCGCAGGGTGCGCGGAGTCACGTCGAACTCGGCGCACATCTCTTTGAATGACAAACGCTTGTCGGACATTCCTGTTCTCCTCGGTTGCAACCTAGGGCGTTGTGCGGACAAGCGCAACAGGCGGGCTTGCCCTTTGCGCGCAGAGCAGATCATAAAGGGGCAGGACAACAGGACTGAACCTCATGGTCGACAAGACAGTACTCGCCCGCCAGTTCATCGAGGCGATCCCCCATGCGCGGGCCCTGGGCCTGACGCTGACCCATATCGGCGAGGGTGAGGCCGAGATCACCATGCCTTACAACGAGGATCTGATCGGCGATCCCCGCACTGGCGTGATTCACGGCGGGGCTGTGTCGGCCAGCCTGGATACTTGCTGCGGGGCTGCGGTCATGAGCCATCCGGCGGCGCCGGGCGGCACAGCAACCATCGATCTGCGCATCGACTACATGCGCGCCGCAACGCCCGGCCAGACGATCACCACCCGCGCGACCTGCTATCACATCACGCGCAATGTGGCCTTCGTGCGCGCAACTGCCATGGACGACGATCAGGATCGCCCGGTGGCCACCGCCTCGGGCGCCTTCACAGTCGAGGGGAAGTGAGATGGCAAGACCCCGTCCCGAACCGATGCAGGTGGTGAAACAGCGCCGCGACGCGGCCCTCAAGGCGCTGGTCGAGGGTGTTCCGTATATCCGGTTCCTCAATATCAGCTTCGACCGGCGCGGAGACGAACTGACCGGAGTTCTGAATTTCGACGAAAAGCTGATCGGCAACCCGTTCCTGCCGGCGATTCATGGGGGCGTCACGGCGGCCTTTCTCGAGGTGACGGCGGTGATCACGCTCAGCTGGGAGCACCTGTTCCCGCGCATCGAAAGCGGTGAGATCGATGCCGAGGACATCATCTCCGATCACAGTATCCGCTTTCCCAAGACCATCGATTTCACGGTGGATTACCTGCGCTCGGGCCTGCCGCGCGATGCCTATGCACGCGCCTTCATCAGCCGGGCGGGTCGGCGGTATGCCTCGGTGCGCGTCGAGGCTTGGCAGGACAACCACGCCAAGCTGTTCGCGCAGGCCACAGGGCATTTCCTGATGCCGCAAGAGCCTTCGGCCAAGAGCTGAGCAAAATGCGGGACGCCTCGGCACCCATTACGCACAGACGGGTGCTGAAGATCGCGGTGCCGATCGTGCTGTCCAACGCGACGGTGCCGATTCTGGGCGCGGTAGATACCGGCGTGGTCGGCCAGATGGGGCAGGCCGCCCCGATCGGCGCGGTTGGCATTGGCGCGGTCATTCTGGCCACGATCTACTGGGTGTTCGGCTTTCTGCGCATGGGCACGACCGGATTGGCGGCGCAGGCCCGAGGCGCGGGAGACACGGCCGAAACCGGTGCGCTGCTCATGCGCGGCCTGCTCTTGGGCGGCGCGGCGGGGCTGTTCTTTATCGTGGCGCAGGTGGCGGTGTTCGCAGGGGCCTTCGCGCTGTCGCCCGCCAGCCCCGAGGTCGAGGCGTTGACGCGCAAATACCTCGAGATTCGCATCTGGGGCGCCCCCGCGACCATTGCGCTTTATGCCGTGACAGGCTGGCTGATCGCGGTCGAGCGCACGCGCGGCGTGTTCGTCCTGCAGGTTTGGATGAACGGGCTGAACATCCTGCTGGATCTGTGGTTCGTGCTGGGGCTGGGCTGGGGCGTCGAAGGGGTGGCGGTGGCCACGCTGGTTGCCGAATGGACGGGTCTGGCGCTGGGTCTGTGGCTGTGCCGCGATGCGTTCGGGGGTAATCAATGGCGCGATTGGGCGCGGATCTTCGACCCCGCCCGCCTGCGCCGGATGATGCAGGTCAATGGCGACATCATGATCCGGTCGGTCCTGCTGACCGGGTCCTTCACCACCTTTCTGTTCGTGGGCGCCGATCTGGGCGACGTGACGCTGGCCGCCAACCAGGTGCTGCTGCAGTTCCTGGAAATCACCGCTTTTGCACTGGACGGGTTCGCCTTTTCTGCCGAGGCATTGGTAGGCAGCGCCGTCGGAGCCAAGGACCGTTACCAGGTCCGGCGCGCCTCGGTCATGGCGTCGCAATGGGGCGTCGGTGGGGCTTTGGTGCTGGGGGCCACGTTTTTTGTGGCAGGGCCCGCATTGATCGACCTGATGGCCACCGCGCCCGAGGTGCGGATCACGGCGCGCGAATACCTGATCTGGGCGGCGCTGGCCCCGGTGGTCGGCGTTGCCAGCTGGATGTTCGACGGCATCTACATCGGCGCCACCTGGACCCGCGCCATGCGCATCGCCATGATCCAGTCGGTGGCAATCTATGTGGTGGCGCTGTTCCTGCTGGTGCCGACCATGGGCAATCACGGGCTGTGGGCCGCGCTGATGGTGCTGAACACCGCCCGCGCGGTGACGCTGGGCCTGCGCTATCCCCGGCTCGAGGCGCAGGTGGCCTAGAGCAGGGTCAGCAGGGTCTCGGGCGGGCGACCGATTGCGGCCTTGTCGGTGGTGATCCCGATGGGGCGTTCGATGAGGATCGGGTTCTCGGCCATGGCGTGAACCAAGGCCTCTTCGGGTGTTTCCCTACTCAGCCCCAGTTCCTTGAACCGCGCCTCGCCCCTGCGCATCATCTCGATCGCCGGGATGCCCAACCGGGACAGCACCGCGCGCAGCTCATCCGCGCTGGGCGCGTCCTCGAGGTATCTGCGAACGGTGACTTCGGCGCCGCGGTCCTGCAGCAGGGCCAGCCCGGCGCGCGATTTTGAACAGCGTGGGTTGTGCCAGTATTCGATCACAGCCAATCCTCTCGTTTGCTGCCGACGGCGTCGGCCACCGACTTGAACCCGTCCCGCGCCAGCAGGGCGTCCAGCCCCCGCGCGATCTCGGCCGCCAGCGACAGGCCGCCATAGACCATCGCGGTATAGAACTGCACGGCCGAGGCCCCGGCGCAGATTTTGGCATAGGCCTGTTCGGCCGTGCCGATGCCACCCACGCCGATCAGCGGGATCTGCCCGTCGGTCAACTGGCTCAGCCGAGCCAGAACGCGGGTCGATTTCTCGAACAGGGGCGCGCCCGACAATCCGCCGGCCTGATCCTTGTGCAGGCTGCGCAGCCCTTCGCGCGACAAGGTCGTGTTGGTGGCGATGACACCGTCGATGCCCGTGTCACGGGCGACATCGGCGATGTCCCGCAGTTCGTCATCCGTCAGGTCGGGGGCGATCTTCAGAAACACCGGGACCCGCCGCGCCAAGGCATCGCGGGTGTCCAGCACACCTGCCAGCAGGGCGCTCAGCGCTTCTTTCCCCTGCAGGTCGCGCAGCTTTTCGGTGTTGGGTGACGAGACATTCACCGTGGCGAAATCCAGCCATTGCCCGCAATGGGCCAGCACATGCGCAAAATCCCGCGCCCGGTCGGTGCTGTCTTTGTTGGCGCCCAGGTTCAGGCCGATCACCGCGTCCTTGGGGCGGTGCGCCAGACGCCGGGCCATCGCCTCCATCCCTTCGTTGTTGAAGCCGAACCGGTTGATGGCGGCGCGGTCCTCGGTCAGGCGGAACAGTCGCGGCTTGGGGTTGCCCGGCTGCGGGCGCGGGGTCACGGCGCCCACCTCAATGAATCCGAAGCCCGTGCGCGACAGCGGGCCCAGAACCTCGCCATTCTTGTCGAACCCGGCGGCCAGCCCCACCGGGTTGGGCAGGTCCAGCCCGGCAAGTTGCGTGCGCAAGCGCGTCGAGGTGACGGGACCGGGCGCCGGGGTCAGACCCGTTTTCAGCGCCTTGATCGACAGGCCGTGCGCGGTTTCTGGGTCCAGGCGATGTAGCGCGGCCAGGGCCAGTTTCTCGGTCAGTTTCATCCGAAGGACGCTCCGGTTGGGGTAGGGGCGGTGCGGATCAGGCGCGAGTCGGCCACCGCCGCCTGCCGGTGAATGACCGCCGCGCGATAGGCCGGGTCGGTCACCATCTCCAGAAACGCATGGGCCGAGGGGTAACGGGCGATGAACATCTCGTCCCACGCTTCGCCCTTCGGGCCGATCAGCGTTGTCTGGAACGTGCCGCGCCAGATGATCGAGGCCCCCAGCCGCGCGATGATCGGGGCGGTTTCGGCACCATACCGGCGATAGGCTTCTGCGCCGCTCAGCCCCGCGCCGGCCAGGTCGTGGCCTGCGGGATAGACGGCCTTGGCGCGGAACTGCACAAGGTTCAGCATCTCGATCGGGTGATCGCGGTCCAGCGCTTTGAACGCCTCGAACTCGGCGCGGTCGGGGTCGATATGGCCGGTCATTGCATCTCCTTGGGGAAGCGGTGCGCGCCGTTTTCCAGCGACAGCGGCTTGGCCCAGACCACATCCGCCATGCGCATGTTGCGATAGAGATGCGGGAACAAGGCCCCGCCGCGCGAGACCTCCCATCTCAGATCATCGCCCATTTTCTGGGCATCGCAGGCCACGAGGGTCAGGTTTTCGACCCCGGCAAAGTGTTTAGCCGCGGTCTCGGCCGCCTGTTCTGCGGTGGAGAAATGCACAAACCCATCCGCCACATCGATGGGCGCGCCCCGGGTTTCGCCCTGTGCCTGCAGGGCCGCCCATTCCTCGGCCCGGAATATCTTGTAGATCAGCATGGCGCCGTGATGCCCCGCGCGCGGGGTAGAATCAAGCCGCATTTCCCCCTTTGACTCTTTGCCGCCCTCGGCGCACGATCCTGACAATCAATTACAGGGAGTTTCAAATGATTACCCGTTTCCTGACATCCGTGGCGGCCCTTGGCCTGACTGCAGGCATGGCGGCGGCCGACTACAAGCTGACCATTCTGCACACCAACGACTTCCATTCCCGGTTCGAGCCGATCAACAAATATGACAGCGGCTGTGGTGCCGAGGACAATGCCGAGGGCAAGTGCTTCGGCGGTTCGGCGCGACTGGTGACCGCGGTCAACGATGCCCGCGCACGGGCCGAAAACTCGATCCTCGTGGACGGCGGTGACCAGTTTCAGGGGTCGTTGTTTTATACCTATTACAAGGGCAAGGTCGCGGCCGAGTTCATGAACAAGCTGGGCTATGATGCGATGACCGTGGGCAACCACGAATTCGATGACGGCCCCGAGGTTCTGGCCGGTTTCGTCGATGCGGTCGAATTTCCGATTCTGATGTCGAATGCGAACATCGAGAACGAAGAACTTCTGACTGACCGGATCAAGAAATCGACCGTGATCGAAGTGGGTGGAGAGAAGATTGGCCTGATCGGCCTGACCCCCGAAGACACCGACGAGTTGGCTTCACCCGGGCCGAATGTCGTGTTCTCTGATCCTGTTCCGGCGGTTCAGGCCGAGGTGGACAAGCTGACGGCGGAAGGCATCAACAAGATCATCGTGCTCAGCCACTCGGGCTATGGCGTCGACCAGCGGGTCGCGCAGGAAACCACGGGTGTTGACGTGATCGTGGGAGGACACTCGAACACCTACCTGTCGAACACTTCGGACAAGGCCGCCGGGCCGTACCCGACCGTGGTGAACGGGGTGCAGATCGTTCAGGCCTATGCCTACGGCAAGTTCCTGGGCGAGCTGAACGTGACCTTCGATGACGACGGCAACGTGGTTCAGGCGGTCGGTGAGCCGCTGATCATGGACAACACCGTGACCGAGGATCAGGCTGCCCTGGATCGCATCGCAGAACTGGCCACGCCGCTGGACGAGATCCGCAACAAGGTCGTGGCCAATGCCGCGGCTCCGATCGAAGGGGACCGGTCGATCTGCCGCGTGCAGGAATGCGAGATGGGTAACCTGGTGGCCGATGCCATGCTGGCGCGGGTCGCCGATCAGGGCGTTCAGATCGCCATCGCCAACTCGGGTGGCTTGCGCGCCTCGATCGACGCGGGCGACGTGACCATGGGCGAGGTGCTGACCGTTCTGCCCTTCCAGAACACGCTCTCGACCTTCGAGATCAGTGGGCAGGGTATCATCGATGCGCTGGAAAACGGCGTCAGCCAGGTAGAAGAGGTCAAGGGTCGCTTCCCGCAGGTGGCGGGGCTGAAATTCACCTGGGATCCGTCGGTTGCTCCCAACGAAGGCCGCGTGACCGAGGTCATGGTGGCCGAAGGTGATGGGTATGTGCCGATCGATCCGGCCAAGACCTATTTGGTGGTGACCAACAACTATGTCCGCAACGGTGGCGACGGGTACAAGATGTTCTCTGGCGAGGACAAGAATGCCTACGACTTCGGTCCCGATCTTGCGGATGTGACCGCTGAATACCTTGCGGCCAATGCGCCCTACACGCCCTATCTGGACGGACGTATCCAGCAGAAGTGATTGCTGACACAAAGAAAGAAAAGGCCGCATCCTTGGATGCGGCCTTTTTTGTTGGGTTTCGGCTTAATCGAATTCGTATTCGGGCCACAACTCGGGGTCGAAACCGTCCAACATGGGCCGGATATAGTCCGCAACCTGACGCCAGCCGCCAACCGATTTGGTCGAGATTTTGTTGCGCACCTGGTCGATACTGGCGGTACGCACCTGTTTCTTGTTTTCTTCCGGGTGCATCATGCTTTCGCGCCATTCGATCCCGCAGAATTCTGCAACCTGCTTGCTGTAGGTTTCGGGATCGGCAACCAGCTTTTCGTAGGGCACCGTCAGGATGCGATCACCGAAGATTGCATCCCAATGCTGCATGTAGCGGCGATACATGTTGGCCGAGTGCGCGATCGAGTTCAGGTTCGATGCGTATCGCATTCCGCCCGCTGGAAAACGCCGGATCCATTTCGACAGGCCGACGTCCCGTGGGTCACGCAGCATGTTGATGATCTTGGCGTTGGGGAACGCTGCCAAAAGAAAACCAACCCGCTGGTAGTTGTGCGGCATCTTGTCGACGAAAGCGATCGAGCCCTTGGGGATCGGGGGCATCAACTCGCGGAAATGCTTGGCGAACTCCGCGGCTTCTGCGTCCGAGAATGCCTTCTTTTCGTTCGAGTATGGCGCCGAAAGGTCGGACCCGAGGTTCAGCTCTCCACATCCCGCGATGTCGGGGGCGGAACTCAGCATCATTTCCATCAAGGTGGTGCCCGACCGAGGCTGTCCGATCACGAAAATCGGCAGGGGCATTTCCTCGATCCCGGAACTTGGGACCGACGTGCTGTCAGGGAACAGGCCGCAGATGCGGCGTAGTTTGCGCTCTTCTTCTTCGAAATCGTATGGGTTTTCGTCGTGCTGCACCCTGTTCGCGACTGCAAACTGCGCAAGAGCGGCCTCCAACCCACCGATCTTTGATTGAAGCTGTGCCAGCGTGAATTCCAGAGTCGAATTGGGGTGTTTCCGCTTTTCGATCGCGGCCTCGACCCGGGGCAGCAATGCTTCGGCCTGTTCGGCATCTACCATTGACGACAATTGGAACAACGCCGATGCGTGATACGGATCCTTGTCCAAAACACGCCACAAAAGGTCAGTACAGCCCTTCTTGTCGCCGGCTTGGTGCAGGTCCACTGCTCGGCGGAAGGCGATTTCGATGTTGTCGGGATCCAGCTCGTATGCGCGCGCAATATCGGCCGAGGCCGCATCCACGAAGCCGACGCGCCCATAGGCCCTGCTGCGGGTGGACAGCAGCTTGGGGTTGTCCGGATCGGTCATCAGTCGCTTGGTGGCGTTCTCGATGATGCTGCGCCAGTTCTTGCCCTTGAGCGTGATTTCATCGATCACCCGGACGATCTCGCGGTTGCCGGGCATCTTTTCGGCCATCTTTTCGGCATAGGCCAACGCTCGCGCGATCTGGCCGGTCTGCATCAGGGCATTCGCGATGTTTTCGACGAATTGCGGGTCGTCCGGTTTCAGGCGGGCGGCTTCCTGGAAATGCGGCAGCGATTTCCTGTACTGCTTCATCTCGGTCAGAACGAACCCGGCAATCGCGTGGTAGTCCGCGTCTTTCGGGAATTTCTTGATGCCGAGGGTAGCTTTCTTCAGAGCCTGAGGAAGCTTGCCGGAGTCCAGATCCGCCACCGCCTTGGCCTTGAGGGAATTTGGTGCTTGATTTGTCATCTGACTGCGCGAGACCCTGTGCCTGATTGAAACTTTTGTTGTTGGTTCATTACCCATGTGCGGACGGTTTGCAATAACTCTTCCCAACGATGCCATGGCGCAGCTGTTTGCTGCGCGGCCTTCAAACGCGTTGCCGGCGGTGCCCAACTACAACATCTGCCCGACAAATCAGGTGCATGTCGTGCGCGCCAGAGAGGGAGGGCGGCAGTTGGACCCGCTGCGATGGGGTTTCTTGCCACATTGGTACAAAGCCCAAAACGACGGTCCGCTGCTGATCAACGCCCGCGCCGAAACCCTGGCCCAGAAACCGGCCTTTCGCACAGCCTGCCGCGATCGGCGCTGTCTGATCGTGGCCACGGGCTTCTACGAATGGACCAAGACCCAAGACGGTGCGCGGCTGCCTTGGTACTTCCACCGCAGCGATGGTGCGCCCATCGCCTTTGCCGGCATCTGGCAGAACTGGGGCGAGGGTGAGGCGCGGCAGGCGACCTGCGCGATCGTCACGACCGCAGCCAACGACAATGTGCGTGCGGTTCATCACCGGATGCCGTTGATCATCGAACAGGCGGATTGGGCCTTGTGGCTGGGCGAGGTCGGCAAGGGGGCAGCCCGCCTGATGAAACCCGGCGCCGAGGATGTGTTGCAGTTTCACAGGGTCGGCACGGCCGTAAACTCCAACCGGGCCAGTGGGCCGGACCTTATCGCGCCCGAAGCCGATGAATGACATCAGCGGGGCCTTCTTTTCTTTTGCCATCCTGCGCGCTAAACCCCTGTCATGGCCCTGAAATTCTCAAACCTGTCGCAGCTGTACGCGCATCCGTTCGATACGATCATCGATGTGCGCAGCCCGGCAGAGTTTGCCGAGGACCATCTGCCCGGCGCCATCAACCTCCCGGTTCTGGACAATGAGGAACGCGCACGTGTCGGCACGATCTACGTTCAGCAGAGCCCGTTTCTGGCGCGCAAGCTGGGGGCCGCGTTGGTGTTTCGCAACGCCGCCACCCATATCGAGACGCAACTCAGCCACCACGAGGGCGGTTGGCGCCCTTTGGTCTATTGCTGGCGTGGCGGTCAGCGGTCAGGATCCTTCACCTGGATGCTGCAGCAGATCGGCTGGCGAGCCGAGGTGATCGAGGGCGGATACCGCAGCTATCGGCGTCTGGTGAAGCAGTACCTCTACGATGACCCGCTGCCGTTCAAGCTGGTGGCGTTGGATGGCTACACCGGCACTGCAAAAACGGAGCTTCTGGCCCAGTTGCAAACGCGCGGGGTGCAGGTTCTGGATCTCGAAGCGTTGGCCAATCACCGCGGTTCGCTGCTGGGCGAGCAACCCGGCGGACAACCCAGCCAGAAAGCGTTCGAATCTGCCTTGGCGTCGGCCATGTGCGCGCTTGATCCGGCATGGCCTGTGTTGGTCGAGGCCGAGTCGTCAAAAATCGGTTCGTTGATTTTGCCCCCTGCGGTCTGGCAGAACCTGTGCCAAGCGCCGCGAATCCTTGTCACGGCAGATATCGAGGCGCGAACGGACTATCTGGTCGCTGCCTATGACGACATTCTGTCCGATGCCGAGCGTTTGCAGGACCGCCTGTCGCCGCTGCGGTTTCACCGGGGGCATGATGTCGTGGATGCGTGGATGGCTCAGATTGCCGAGGGCAACAAGAAAGCTCTGACGCGCGCCTTGATGGAGCAGCACTATGACCCGGCTTACGAAAAGTCGCGGAAAAATCATCGGTTTGATGTGATCGCGTGCGTGCATGCCACGTCCTTGACTACAGACGGGCTGGATCAGGTCGCGTCGGAAATTGAAGGGATTGTGGCTCAGCTCTGAAGGCGCAGGCCGGGTGTGTCGCTCAATACACCGATGACTGCAGCCGGGTAACCAGCGGCACGTAAATGGTCGCAGATATTTAGTGCGTCGTCGGCCGAAACGGCAGCCAGCAACCCACCCGCGGTCTGAGGATCGAACAGCAGATCGGCTTTGCCGTCAATTGGAACTTCGGGCGCGATGGAACGATTGTCGTTGAACAAGCTGGACCGGACACCTTGCTGGCTGAGCTCGAGCGCCCCCTCCATGACCGGGACTGCGTCGAGATTCAGGACTGCGCCGCAGTTGGATGCCTCGCACAGTCCAACGAGATGCCCGGCCAGTCCAAATCCGGTGACGTCGGTCATGGCATGGGCTTGGGCCAGAATGCGTGCGGCGTCACCCTGCGGCCGCGTCATGTGGTCATAGGCGGACACTACCCACTCGCCGTTGGCTTGCCCTGCCATTTCTGCGGCCATCAGGACTCCGCTGCCAATAGGTTTGGTCAGGATCAACACATCACCGGGCCGCCCACCCGAAAGGGTGATCGGATCAGACTGGCACAAACCCGTGATGGTGAAACCGATGGTAAGCTCATCGCCCATCGAGCTGTGGCCGCCGACGATCTCAGCGCCGGCGCTGCGCATGACTTCGGTCGCGGTTGCCATGATTTCAGCCATGGTGCGGTGTTGCAGCTGAGAGGACATGCGCGGCAGGATCAGAGTGGCCGTCGCGGCCTGTGGGGTCGCACCCATCGCCCAGATGTCCCCCAGTGCGTGAATGGCCGCGATGCGGGTCATCAGAACAGGGTCCGAAACGAAGCTGCGCAAATGATCTGACGTCAGCACCTGCCGGACGCCTTCAAAGGTCAGCATTGCGGCATCATCCCCGGACAGGGGCGTGATATCCGGACGATCGGATCTCTGTACCGCGGATAGCGCGGCCTGCAAGGCGCCGCGACCTACCTTGGCGCCGCAACCGCCGCACATGGGCTTGTCGCCCAGAGCATCGCGCAGGCCATCCGCATGATGACGGGGAAGCGCGGGGCCTGGCATCTGGGGCAGCTCACGAAAGCGACGCATGAACTTCTGGTCGATATGGTTTTTCCACCGCCACATCACAGGTCCGCTGAATGACGTCCCAAAGCGCTCGGCCAGTGCCGAGCGTTCCCCCAGCGAGACCAGCTTCAGGTAATCCTTCTGCGGCTTGTACCGGCGCATGGTTCCAGCGCCGAGAGCTGCGCGCAGGTTGTTGAAGAGAACAGGAGCCTCTCGCACGGCAAAGACACCGGCCTTGGGGCGCGGCGTGTCATCCAGATGAGCGCAGTCGCCGACTGCGAAGACCGATGGATCGCTGGACTGCAAATACCCGTTCACTCGGATAAAGCCGTCGTGCAGGTCCAGTCCGGTCTGGCCGATCCAGTCATAGGGACGGGCGCCCGCCGCGCCGGTTGTGAAATCAGCCGTGATGTGACGCCCATCGGTCAGTTGCACGCCTTTTGGTGTGATCTGCGCAATTTCGGCCTGTTCGATGCAGTCGATGCCAAGCTGTTCCATCGTCCGCCGAATGGTCTGGGCGGCTTTGGGGTTTATCGCGGTCAAGATTTGCGCCTTGTCGATCAGAGTGACCGTTGATTGCCTACCCTTGGCGCGCAGGGCATGAGCCATGGCCATCGCCAGTTCAACGCCCGCGACGCCGCCGCCAATGACCGCCGCCGAAGCAGGGTCGGTTGTCTCCAGGTACTGGGCCCATTTTGAGGCAAAGGGACCAAGAGGTTTTGCCGGGATGGCATGTTCCGTGAACCCGGGCAAAGACGGCATGTTCGATGTTATTCCGACATTGATCGAGGCGACATCGAAAGCGACATCCGGGTGATCAGGCACATTCACCAGCCGCCGGTTCAGGTCCAGGCCGATCGCGGCACCCAGAATGATCCGGGCCCCCGCAAACCGTGCCAGCCGGATCAGATCGATGTCCAGGTCGCGGCGGGCATAGTGCCCCGCGACATATCCGGGCAACATCCCGGAATAGGGCGCGGTCGGGCCAGGATTGATCACGGTCAACCGCGCGCCGGGCAGGGGGTTCATCCCCCATTTCCGAAGGTAAAGCGCGTGCGTATGACCTCCGCCCACCAGAACCAGATCGCGGGTAAGTGGCAACGAAGGTGTTTTCATGAAGTCAGTTCGCGCTGTGATCCGGGACGTCTTCGACCTGCTCGACCGCGTGGGTGGCCCAAAGCTTGTCTTCGCCCGCGTCCGGCAGATCCTCGGGGGCTTCATGGCGGTGAATGTGCCACTTGGCAATGAACAGAGCCGTGATCGGAGCCGTCAGAAACAGGAACAGCGTGATTAGCAGTTCATGCATGGAAAGGCGCTGTTCGATCAGGATCGAATGAAAGATCGAGGCCAGCAACACACCGCCCACGCCCAGCGTGGTGGCTTTGGTCGGGGCGTGCAGCCGCGACATCGGATCCTTCAGCTTGATCATGCCGAATGACCCGACAAAGCCGAAAATCCCTGAAACGATCAGGAAAAATGCAATCAGAAGCTCGAAGATGAATTCCATGGCGGCCTCACTCGATGATGTTGCCGCGCAGCATAAAGCGCGCATAGGCCACGGTCGAAACAAAGCCCAGCATGGCAATGATCATGGCGGCTTCGAAAAAGATCTCGGTGCCCAGATGCAGGCCGTACAGGATCATCAGGGCGATGGTGTTGATCACCATCGTATCAAGGGCGAGCACTCGCGTTCCCACACCGTCGGCGGTGATGATCCGCCACAGGCACATCATGATCGCGGCCCCAAAGCAGGCAAAGGCAAAATAGATTGCATATTCGATCATTCGAAAATCTCCTTCAGGCGGCGCTCGTAACGCTGCTTGATCTGGTCTCGTACCGCGCCCGGATCCGGAGCGTCCAGGCAATGGACCAGCAGACAATGCCCTTGGGCCGAGAGGTCGCAACTGACGGTGCCCGGAGTCATGGTGATGGTTCCAGCCAGTACCGTGATCGCTTCGGGTGTGCGCAGTTCCAGCGGGATCGAGATCCAGTTCGGTTGTCTGTCCGCGTCGCGTTTGAACAGGATGATGCGGGCCACGGTCACGTTGGCCACCACGATGTCCCACAGAACCACGATCATGTACTCAACGACCATGGGCCAGTTCCGCAGGATGGGCCGGTCGGGCCAGTAGGGTTGGGTGATGAAGGGAATGATGATCCCCAGAAGCAATCCAAACACCAACGAGTTCAGCGAGGGCGCGTTGGCCAACAGCACCCAGACCAGAGTCAGCAGGAAGCTCAGATGCGGGTGGGGGAATATCCGGCGCAGCAGTTTCATCAGTCTTCCCTTCCCAATACGGCCGAGATGTACTGTTCCGGCGCGAACAGTTGCGCGGCGGTCTTGCGAGTGTAGTCCAGCGAGGGTCCGGCGAACAGGGTCAGCAGGACGAGGCCCAGAACCACTCCGAACACCGAGGTGAACGCCAGCCCCGGCTGCGGTTCAGGCGCGGGCCGGTGCGGGGGTTCATCATCGTTGGTGGCCTCGGTTTCGGGTTCCGGTTCGATCTGGGTGCTGGCGTCATAGCTTTTCCAGAAGATCAGGGACCCAGCGCGAGCCAGACCCACGATGGTGACAAAGGATCCGATCAGAACGACCGCCCAGACCGCAGTGGCATCCGGCGCATACCAAGACGCATCCAGCACCAGAAGCTTGCCGATGAACCCCGACAACGGCGGCATGCCCGCCATCGCTATGGCTCCTACGAAGAACAGCGCCGAGATCAGCCCGCTTTGCGGCATCGGCGGGCGGGGCGCAATGGCCCCTCCTCGACGTTCCATCACCAGATCGGCCACCAGGAACAGCAGTGCGGTCGCAAGGGTTGAATGGTAGACGTAATACAGAGCGGCGGCTGTGGCCGTCTCGGTGAACAAGGAAATAGCCACCAGCAGCGTTCCCATCGAGGCGATGGCGCAAAACGCAACCATGCGCGCGATGTGCCGCGTGCCCAGAATACCGATCGAGCCGATGGCAAGGGTCACCAGCGCGGCAGGTTGTAGCCAGTCACCAACCAGTCCTTCGGTGACGGCAACATCCGGGCCGAATGCCAAAGTATAGACCCGCAGGATCGAATAGGCCCCCACCTTGGTCATGATCGCAAACAGCGCGGCAACTGGCAGCGGCGCGTTGGCATAGCTGGCCGGCAGCCAGAAATGCAGCGGCAGGACAGCGGCCTTGATGCAGAAGACCAGCAGCAGAAGAACCGCACCCACGCGCAACAGGGCGGTGTCTTCGACCGGAATTTCCGCGACGCGCACGGCCAGGTCGGCCATGTTCAGGGTACCGGTAACCGAATAGATCGTGCCCAATGCAAACAGGAACAGAGTTGACCCCAAGAGGTTGTAGGTGACGTATTGCACCCCGGCCTTCAGGCGTACCGCGCCGCCGCCATGGGTCATCAGGCCGTAGGAGGCGATCAGCAATACCTCAAAAAACACGAACAGGTTGAAAGCGTCGCCGGTCAGGAAGGCGCCGCAGACACCCATAAGCTGGAATTGGAACAACGGATGAAAGTGGTTGCCGCGTTCGTCCCATCCGGACGCGATGGCGTACAGCACGACAGGCAAGGCCAGCAACGCCGTCAGCAACACCATCATCGCGGACAACCGGTCAAGGACCAGAACAATGCCAAACGGGGCCGGCCAATCACCCAGCTCGTAGACATGAATCTCGCCGCCCGCTGCCTGCGCAGTGATGGTCAGCGCGATGCCGAGCAGACCCACCACACCGGCGACTGAAAAGATACGCTGCAGGTCCAGATGGTACCGCAGAACCATGATGATGAAGGGGGCTAGGATCGCGGGCAGGACGATCGGCGCAACGATCCAGTGGTTCATGCGTCTTCTCCTGTGTCATCCACGCTGTCCTGCGCGGCCATGTCTATATGGTCATCCTTCGAAGACAGGTAGGCGCCCAGAGCGATCATCACGATCACAGCTGTCATCCCGAACGAGATCACAATCGCCGTCAGAACAAGGGCCTGCGGCAATGGATCGGTATAGGGAACCTCTTCGTATTTGTTCAGAACTGCAGGCGCGTTCACGGCCAGCCGTCCCGTGGCGAACAGGAACACGTTGACCGCATAGGTCAGCAGAGACAGGCCAAGGATGACCGGAAAGGTCCGACGGCGCAGGATCAGAAAGATCCCCGCGGCGGTCAGAACGCCAACGGCCGATGCGACGAGTGCTTCCATCAGCCCTGCTCCTTCGCTTTTTCTTGCTCTTCGGCCAGATCATCCCGCAACGGGTTGATGTCCATCGGGAATTCCTGTGCCATGCCCGGCCGCCACGCAAAGCGCGACAGGCTGTCCAGCGCCAACATCACGGCGCCCAGAACGGCAAGGAACACGCCTGTGTCGAACAGCATGGCCGTGGCCCATTCGAACTCTTCCAGCGGCGGCCAATGCAGATAGCCGAAATCGCTGGTCAGGAAGGGCCGCTCGTTGAACCAGGCGCCCAAACCCGTGGCCGCAGCGATCAGAACACCCCAGCCGATGGTGCCATGGTAGTAGAACCGCTGCCGCTCGATCGCCCAGGTATAGCCGCTGGCCATGTACTGCATCAGGAAGGCGATCGCGACCACCAGACCGGCGATGAACCCGCCTCCGGGCTGGTTGTGCCCCCGGAAGAAGATGTAGGCGCCCACCATAAGGGCGATCGGCATCATCACACGTGTAGCGACAACCATCATCAGCGGGTGCGAGTCACCTGACTGGGGCCAGTGCGGTTTGCGGTTCAGCAGGTAGGCCCGGACACTGGTGCCCAGCACGGCTTCGGTCAGGGCAAAGATGATCAGGGCCGCGATCCCCAGCACGATGATCTCGCCGAAGGTATCAAATCCCCGGAAGTCCACCAGGATCACGTTGACCACATTGGTGCCGCCGCCACCCTTGTAGGAATTGGCCAGGTGGAATTCCGAAATCGTCGGGAAGGCGAAATCGCGCAGCATGAGCGCATAGATCAAGCCCCCAGCTCCGATACCGGCCACCACCGAAATGGCGGCATCACGCCAACGCCGTGCCGCGCTGCTGTCCCATGGGGTCTCGGTCGGCAGGAAATTCAGCGACAGCAGCAGCAGTATCATCGTGACGACTTCGACCGAAATCTGCGTCAGGGCCAGATCAGGCGCGGACAGATAGTTGAAGGCCATCGACACGATCAGGCCGACGACACCGATCAAAACAAGCGACAGCAAACGGTTCCGGTGGAACCACATGATGCCCATCGTCGCCACGATCAGGCACAGCCAGCCGATGATCGGAATGATCGGAGCCGGCAGCGGAACCCGCGTTTCAACGCCAATCGTGCCGGTCGAATAGGCATAGTATCCAAGGCCGACCGTAAAGGCGATCAGGATAATCGCATAGCGACTGATGACACCGTTGTGCAGCTCGTCCGTGATCCAGCGGCTGGCGGCGGTCAATCCGCCGATCACGGCGTCGAAGATGGTCTTGGCCTCGGGGCGGGGCAGGATATTCCAGACCTGCTCGCCGCGGCGGTGCAAAGCCAACAGGAAGAGGCCGCCAAAAGTTGCGACGATCGACATGTACAAGGCAGGCGTGAACCCGTGCCACAGCTTCAGTGAGTAATAGGGCAGCTTCTCGCCGCCGATCACCGCGGAAGACACAACCGCAACCAAGGGGCCGACGATGGCGGCCGAGTTCAGGCCGATCAGCACGACCAGCACGACCAGGAATGCCGGAGCCAGCCACAGCCCCACCGGCGGGTCATGCGGGTGCGCAGGGTAATCCTCGCGTTCAGGGCCCAGGAAGACGTGGGACACGAACCGGAAGGAATATGCGGCAGAGAAGATCGCGGCTACCAGGGCAAGGGCTGGCACCAGATAGTGCGAGTTTCGCCAGACCGTGTGCACGGTTTCTTCCAGCATCATTTCCTTCGACAGGAATCCGTTCAAAGGTGGAATCCCTGCCATGGACAATGCGGCGATTGTTCCAATCGAAAAGGTGATCGGCATCAAATGGCGCAGGCCGCCCAGGCGCTTGATGTCCCGGGTGCCGGTTTCGTGGTCCACGATCCCGGCGGTCATGAACAGGGCGGCCTTGAAGGTGGCGTGGTTGATGATGTGAAAGATGGCGGCCACGACCGCGATCTTGGTGCCAAAGCCCAGCAGCATCGTGACCAGCCCCAGATGCGACACCGTCGAAAAGGCCAGCAACGCCTTGAGGTCATCCTTGAACAGCGCGATCACCGCGCCGATCAGCATGGTCACCAGGCCGGTGGTGGCGACGATGTAGAACCACGCCTCGGTTCCGGCCAGAACCGGCCACATGCGCGCCATCAGAAACAGGCCAGCCTTCACCATCGTGGCCGAGTGCAGATAGGCCGAAACCGGCGTTGGAGCGGCCATTGCATGCGGCAGCCAGAAATGGAACGGGAACTGGGCCGACTTGGTGAAACATCCCAGCAGGATCAGTATCAACGCCGGCAGGTAGTAGGGCGAAGACTGGATCAGTTCGCGGTTCTGGAGGATCACGCTCAGGTCATAGGACCCCACGATATTGCCGAGGATCAGCATCCCCGCAATCATCGCCAGCCCGCCGGACCCGGTGACCGCCAGCGCCATCCGCGCGCCCTGGCGGCCTTCGGGCAGGTGTTTCCAATAGCCGATGAGCAAGAACGAACTGAGCGAGGTCAATTCCCAGAAAACCAGCAAAAGCAGTATGTTGTCGGACAGAACGATACCGACCATCGCGCCCTGGAACAGCAGGAGATAGGTATAGAATTGCCCCATTGGGTCTTCACGCGACAGGTAGAACCGCGCGTACAGGATGATCAGCAGACCAATGCCAAGGATCAGCAGCGCGAACAGAAATCCCAGCCCGTCCAGCATGAAATTGGCGTTCAACCCCAGCCCTGGAATCCAGTCGAACCGCGCGGTGACCACCGTGCCGTTCATGACGTCTGGGATATGAATCAGCAGCCCCATCAAGGCCAGAAACGTGGTCAATCCCGCTGCCGACGCGGCTGCGTTGCGCCCGGCGCGGATCAGCAGGGCGGGAAAGACAGCTCCGAGGAAGGGAAGGGCCGCGATAAGGAATAGGGACAACTGCGATACTCCGGGCTGAGCGGTCAGGGTGCTGTTGATTTTGTAAGGATAATTTATTGACTGTCCAGCTATTGCAAGTTTTTCACCTTGCACTACTCCCCGCGAATTTTTGGCCAAAGCCTGCGCGAAAATGACGCGAACTTGATCCGTACCCGGCTTTTCGGCGCAGCGTCGGAGGCGGACCCGTGATAAAACCGGCTTGGAGAAACCGGAGGGTGCACATTGGCGATCACAACCAGGCTCAGCCGCAGAGGCGTGTTCCTTGGGGGCGCGGCCGCTGTTCTCGCGGGTTTTGCGATCCGTGAATACCGTCTGATCCCCGACGACTTTTCTGGCGGTACGTTGACCGTCGCTCGGGCGCACGAAAAGGCTGTTGCGGGGGAAATCCTGTTGCTCGACATTCGGACCCCGCGCGAATGGCGGGCCTCAGGCATCGGGCAGGGCGCCCAACCGCTGGACATGCGCCGTGAAGACTTTCTGGATGCGTTGGATCGCCTGTCTGGCGGTGACAAGGGGCGGCCGATTGCCTTGATCTGCGCCCGTGGTGTGCGGTCAGCGCGGCTGGGCAACAGGTTGACCGAGGCGGGCTACGGCAACATTCTTGACGTGCCCGAAGGGATGCTGGGGTCAGCCGCAGGTCCGGGCTGGGTGCGGGCCGGGCTGCCGGTGCAGGCGTGTTCGGAGGGGGCGTGATGAGGCTCAGGGACCTGTTGGCTGTGTTGATCGCAACCGCCGCAACTCCGGCATTGGCCGCGTGTGGGCAGGATCAGGGTGTTTGCGAGACTAAAACCGGAAGCTATCGCATCGAGCTGCCGGAAGACTCCAACCCGCCGTTGGTCGTGTTCCTGCACGGGTATGGCGGCAGCGCGCAGGGAACCATGAAAAACCGCGGCATGGTCGAACCCCTGCTGGCACGGGGATACGCGGTCATGGCACCCGAGGGGGCCGAGCGCAACGGGCGAAAGAGCTGGAACTTCTATCCGGGGTGGGACGGGCGAGACGAAGCCGCGTTCCTGAAGGAGGTTGTTGCGGATGCGGTCCAACGGTTCGGGATCGATGACCATCGCGTGGTGCTGGGAGGATTCTCGGCCGGCGGCTTTATGGTGAACTATCTGGCCTGCGCCGATCCCGAGGCATTCTCGGCCTATGTGCCGGTCTCAGGCGGATTCTGGCGCCCGCATCCCGAAAGTTGTGCGGGGCCCGTGCGCCTGTTCCACACACATGGCTGGACCGACAACGTGGTGCCGCTGGAGGGGCGCGCACTGGGCGGCGGTCGGTTCCTTCAGGGCGACATCTTCGCCGGGCTTGAAATCTGGCGGCAGGCCAACGAATGCGCCGACAACCGTCCGGACGGGTTTTCAACGACAGGTCAGTTCATGCGCCGCAAGTGGACCGCCTGTGCTGACGGCAGTGCATTGGAGTTCGCGCTGTTTCCCGGCGGTCATACAGTTCCGCGGGGCTGGGCCGACATGATGCTGGATTGGTACGAAGGGTTGCCCGGCGGGTGATCATTCCGCCGGGGTCATGGTTCCTTTGCCCTCGATCAGGCGTTTCAACTCGTTGCGATGCGAACGTGCCGCCCGCGTGATGGCGGGCTCGTGGAAATCCTCGGGCATGCCGACCATGCGACGCGCTGCTGCCGCAGATACGCCGCTGAGTGCGGAGAGCGGTACCGCAAAGGTCAGGCTGATGGCGATCGGAGCCAACCAGACCGAGACCAACCCGGCCAGGATACCCGCGCTCAGCGCGAAGCCGCTGATGGTTTCGAGCGCGTGACACACGATCAGCGTCCGCAGCCCATAAGTGCCGCCATCCCGTGCCTGCGGGGTCCAGCCTTTTTGCACACCGAGAACGGTGCGGAACACGGCGATCATCTGCTGCACCATCAGGATCGGTGCGTACAGGATCGACAGCACGACCTCGAACAGGAATGACGCAAGAAACCGGGTCCGGCCGCCGAAATCTTCATAGCGAACACCGCTGAGGGGCAATGCCAGTGCACCCAGAATTTTGGGGGCCAGCAGCATCGCGTACATGACAAGGATGATCAGAACATGCCGCGTTTCGGTCATTTCCGGCCACTGGGGGAACATCGGATTGTCGGGGCTGAAATAGTGCAGCACCGAAGCATCCTTGCCCTGACCGATCAACGCCCACATGACCAGCAGTGCGAACCACAAGGGTGACATCAGGTATCCGACGGCGCCGTGGAACAGATGAAACCGCGACACGGCCCGAAACCCGGTCGAGCCGAGCAGACGCAGATGCTGCAGGTTGCCCTGGCACCAGCGGCGGTCGCGTAGGGCGTGGTCGATCAATGTCGGCGGTGTTTCCTCGTACGAGCCTCGGATGCGCGGCAGAAAGCGAACGCCCCAACCGGCGCGGCGCAGCAACCCGGCCTCGACGAAGTCGTGGCTCATGATCAGTTGTTCCTGGCCCGAGAGCGAGCGCAGCTTGGGCAGACCCGCACAGGTCGCAAAGGCCTTGGTACGGATGATGGCGTTGTGGCCCCAATAGTTGCCTTCCTGGCCACACCAACGGGACAGGCCCTCTGCAAATGCGATGCCGTATACACCATTGGCGAACTGCTGCATCCGTGCAAAGACGGACTGGGCACCGATCAGTTGCGGATAGCTTTGGATCAGGCCGGCGCCGGGATCGCGGGCCAGCGCGTCGGTCAGCCGCGCGATCGCGCGCCCGGTCATCAGACTGTCGGCGTCCAGAACCAGCATTGCATCCCAAGCGCCACCCCAGCGGCTGACCCAATCAGCAATATTGCCGACCTTGCGGTCCGTATTCTGTTCTCTGCGTCGGTAATACAGCTCAAGCCCCGGGGCGAGCGTGGTACGCAGCGCCTCGATGCTGGCCTGTTCCTGGGCCGCGATTTCCGGATCGCGGGTGTCTGACAGGATGAACATCGCATAGTGATGCTTGCCCCCTCGGGCGCGCAATTCTTCCAGCATCGTGCGGGCATTGCCCAACACGTTCCACGGCACTTCGTTGTAGACGGGCATCAGCAAAGCAACCCGCAGTGGCTGCGCGCGACCCTGCCGTACCGGACGCTCTTGCCGGGCCAGAGAGACCATGCCCAGAAGGACGGTGCAGACCGTGAAGGAAATCCAGAAGAAATTGAACGAAATCAATGCCAACAGGATGGCTTCGACCACGTTTATCCCTTCGGCGTCGAACCAGTCCGCCATGACCCACAGCAAAGCAACCGAGGCGGCCATGGCAGGGGAAAACGCCAATGCGCGCCAAAGGCCAGCCGACGACCGGCGGGCATCCGCAGGTGCTTGGGCGTCCCGAAACCCGGCGCCAAAGTCCTGCTCCGGCATTGCCAGCGGTGCCTCGGGCGGCATGATTTTCAGGTCCGGGATTATGCTGTCCATCTGTACATCCAGACTTCCGAGGCGGGCTCGTCACCCAGCCTCAGTTGCGCGCGCAATTCTACGTGGTCGCGGTCGCCGGGTTGAAACGAAAAGGCCAGACGCAAACCGCCCGTATCCGGGTTGCGTTGCAGAACCCCGTCCGAGGTTTCCGCATGAGGCGACTGCACGAACACGCTGAGGGCGTCCGGATCGTCGAACAACTCGCTGGCTTCGAAGTCGATCACCGCAAGCCGTCCTTCGCCGAAAGTGTTCTCGCCCATTGCGGTGTTGATCACCCGCGGCATGGCGGTCCGCTGAGGTTCCTCGCCCCAGATCAGGCGGTACGACAAGTCGAGCTGAGCACCGGCAGCGACCGGTTCCGCAGGACGCCAATAGGCGACAATGTTGTCGTAGATCTCCTGATCGGCCGGAATTTCGACCAGAGTGACCGTACCTTTACCCCAATCGCCCATCGGCTCGACCCAAAGCCCGGGGCGCTTGTGGTATTGCGCCTCGAGGTCGGCATAGTCGGAAAACGCGCGTTTGCGCTGCATCAGTCCGAACCCGCGCGGATTCATGTCGACGAATGAGGACACCTGCAATCGCTTGGGATTGGCGAGCGGGCGCCAAATCACTTCTCCGGCCCCGTTTCGGATCATCAGCCCGTCGCTGTCGTGCACGGCCGGACGGAAATCGTCGAACCGGTTGTGATTGGTCTGATCGAACAGGAACATCGACGTCCCCGGAGCGATCCCGACATGGGGAAGTTCTTCCCGAGCAAACAAGGTTGCCTGCACCTCCATGATGCAGTCAGCGCCGGCCGAGATATCGAACCGGTAGGCGCCGGTCACACTGGGGCTGTCCATCAGGGCGTGAACGATCATGTTGCGCTGGCCGGGCTTTGGGCGCTCCAGCCAAAATCGGATGAAATCCGGAAATTCTTCGCCCTCGGGATCCCCGGTTTTTAGTGCAAGACCACGGGCCGACAGACCATAGACCTCGTGCAGGCCGATGGCACGGAAATAGCTGGCTCCCTGAAAGACGCAGAACTCGTCCGTCTTGCCAGGGCGATGCATCTCGGTGCGCAGCCGGAAACCCGAAAAACCCAGCGTTTCGTCTACGGGCAGATCGGGGACATCCTCGGCCCGGTCGAACATCTCGAGGTCGAAGGCAACCGGCGCGGTCATCCCGTTCTCAACCGCCGAGACCTGAACGGTTCGCGGGAAGTAGAGGCCGGGGGTGAAGAAATCGACGTTGAACGGCGTATCGGTCCCGTACCAGAGCGCACGGTCCAGCCGGAAACGGATGGAGCGGTACTGCTCGTAGGTGAGGTCCTGCCACGCCTGCGGAACGGTTTCGCGCGCCTCGTAGGGGCGGCTGGCCAGATCGCGGGCAAGGGCGATGATGTCGGCCCGGTCGAATGGCACCTCGCCACCGGTGGCAAAGGTGGCCGGGGCGAAGGCCAGCGCCGTAGTCGACGCAAGGAATGCACGACGCGTGAACTTCATGACTTCGATTTCCATGGGTGTGATTTGAACCAAGCGGCCAGATAAGCCACGCCGATGATCAATGCAAATCCAATTAGATTTGCGGCCAGAACGGTGGCAAAATCCCGCCCAAATTCGTCGAGGAAAACGCCGATAAGTCGTGCTGCTGCCATGGAAAATACAAAAACCGCCAAGGACTGCTGGCCCACTTTGGTGATCTGCTTCAGGATCCATCGCCACAGCTGCGCGCCGATCGTGTTGCCGGTGGCGATCAGGCGATGCCCATGTTGCCCTGCAGCCACCCAACCCAGGTAAGCCAGCGACAGGAAGTGCATGTACCGGAACAGGCCGAAATCGGTTTTTTCGCGCAGCTCGCTTGTAAGGGGCCAGACCTTTCGGATGTTCTCGGCAAGATCCGGGGCGGCCGCCTGCACCCACAAGAACACTTTCCACGATCCGAACGGGGCCGAGAGGACAAGGAACAATGCCGCGGCCCAGATCAGCGTCTTGGAAACCGGCGGCGCAGGAATCCAGCCCCGCATGAATGCAAAGCCCGTGAAAAACAGCAACTGCCATCCAAACGGGTTGAAGAACCACTGGCGGTCCGACCACGGTTCGGCCGGAAGCGCCAGCATACCGGTCTGCGCCACCAGCCAGATCGCGACCGAGACCAACCCGACCGCCCAGATGCTGAGGCGCGACAGGCCCATGAACATCGGCATCATTGCCAGAACGACCAGGTACATCGGCAGGATGTCGAAATAGTTCGGCACATAAGTCAGGGTGAACAGCCCCACCATCTGTGGCATCGGGTCGTTGAAGAAATGCTGCAGGTTCAATCCCGAGACATAGCTTTTGTCGAAGGCTCCGGACAGATCCAGTGCCGCCATGGACATGGCGACAAAGAAAAACAGGCAAATATGGGCCCAGTAGACCTGCCAGATGCGGAAGCTGACCCGGGCGGTACCTATCCACCAGCCCTTGCGTTCGAACGCGCCGCCAAAGGCGATCGCCGAAGCCATGCCCGAGCAGAAAACAAAGATTTCAGTCGCGTCCGAGAATCCGAAACGGGCCGGGATCCATCTGGCCCAAGGGTCGTTCGGGATGTGCGCGATCAGGATGATGAACATCGCAATACCGCGATAGAAATCCAGCCGCGGGTCGCGGGTTGTGGCAGCGGGGGCGGAGGATGCCGCCACCGGCGCAAAATCAGAAGCGGGCGATGCGGTCGCCATTCGTTTCTCTGTCCTTTGTGGTCGTCTTGTTATTCAGCCGGTACGCTTTGCACACCGGATTGGTCGCGGGCCGAACTGATTAGAGCGCGGCGCGCGAGGGCGTAATTGTCTTCGGTGCCGGACCGTTTGGCCTTGCGGTCGTCCAAAATGCGCTCGACATCATCGAGGCGTCCGGCACGCAGGCCGGAATCGATTGTAATGCGTTCAAAAACATCCCTCTGGGCGTGACTGCCGCCGGCCAATTGCATCGAATTTCGCGCATTTGCAAGATGCTCGAAGGCTTGGAGATAATCGCCTTTTCCAAATGCCTCAAGGCCAATGGCGGCGGCCAAGCCCGGGTCGGCCATGCGACGTGCCGTGTCGGTTGCGGGCTGTTGGGAGTCCTTGTGAATGCGGGCCAATAACTTGGCGGTCGAGTCGGGCCTGTTGTCACCAGTCAGTGCCAGAAGGTAATGCAAATCGGCGAAAATCAGACAGCCGTCTTCGGTGCGGGCGGCGCTCAGGTCGGCCAGTTCTTCCCATCGGGTGCCAATGTCCACCCCTTCAAGCTCGAGCCGCGACAACAGCGAGGTCGCATTCGAAATATCGCGATAGTCATCTGTCTTGTCCTGGCGAATCTCGTGGTCGTACAGATCAAGCACCTGGTCGATCTGACCCAGATCCAGATGCATCAACGCTTTGTGCCACCACACATGATACCGGAAGTTGTTGCAGTGGGACCAGGCAGCCTCGCGCCCGGCCAGCCAGTCCAGACCGGATTGCGCATTGCCCGTCATTTCGTGCACGTGGGCGACTGCGTGTAGGCCCCACGCATCGTCCGAGACCATCCACAGAGCCTGCCGCCCTGCGATCTCGGCCTTTTCATAGGCACCGGTTTCTTCCAACGCAAACGAATGGCACCCAAGCAGGTATCCACGACCGGGGTGATCGGGCGCATAGGCTGGCAGAACCCGTTCGATCGAGCGTCGCATTCCTGCGGAGTCACCCAACACGAAACGGGTCGCGTGGCTGAGTTTCATTGCCAGCGTGTCCTCGGGGTGAGTGCGCAGAATTGCCTCGAAGATTTGCACGGCGCGGGTGGGCTGGCCTGCCAGCCAGTGATCCAGGGCCTCAAGATACAATGTCTCGCGGGCCGAAATCGGCTGCTCAGCGGCCGCATTCTTTGCGGCGGCGGCGGCCTGATGGGCGACCTCCATCATTTCCCTGCGACCCAACAGAACCATGAACAGCCCCTTGATGGCATGTCCAAGCGCAAAGCCCGGTTCAAGCTCAAGCACCTTGCCCAGATGCTGAGGTGTGACCGCTGCGTGAGCCATGAAGCCAAGCAGAACACCATTCCACGCTTCGGCGCTGTCCGGGTGGGTCAGGGTGTTCATCTGTCCGAAAACATCTTGCTGCATGCTTGGGTCCAATCTGGTTGCAAAAACTCACACTCTTGGACTTAGCAGAGTGTGCAGACGGGACGTAACAGTATCGGGCCTGCTCTCGAATTGGTGAAAGCTTGTGTTCGCAAAAAGCGAAAAAAATCGCCGATTCAATGACATGTTTCAGCGACTTGCCGCCGAAAAAGGCAGAGTGTTTCAATCCTCGAAGGGGTTTTCCGCGTTCAGAACCGCTTGCGTGTCAGCGCCGAACTCGGGCGGAGCAGAGCGGTAGGTCACCGGGCTGCGGGACAACTTCAATGGATTCCCGATCAGACGCACCTGGCCGGGCCGGGCTGGCATATCCACTTGCATCCCCCGCGCCGCCACTTGGTCCGAGGCAAAGACCTGATCCAGCGTCTGAACCGGGCCGACCGGCACTTTCAGCGCCTCCAGGCCGTCGATGACGGCCTTGGTTTCCAGCCGCTGCAGCGCGGGCCGCAGAACGGCGTTCAATGCATCGCGGTGTTCCAGCCGAGCCGGGTTGGTGGCGAACCGCGCGTCGTCGGGCAGGTGGCTCAACTCCAGAAAACCGCAGAAGCGCCGGAACTGGCTGTCATTTCCCACGGCCAGAATGACGTGTCCATCGGCGGTTTCATAAACATCGTAGGGCACGATGTTGGGGTGCCCATTCCCGCGCCGCTGTGGAACCTGGCCCGAGGTCAGATAGTTCACGCCCTCGTTGATCAGCCATGCAATCTGGCTGTCGACCAGCGCGATGTCGATCTGCTGACCTTCGCCGGTCTGGTCCCGGTGGCGCAGCGCCGCCAGAATGCCGACGGTCGCGTACATGCCGCACATCACGTCGGCGATGCCCACGCCCACTTTCATAGGGGCTCCGTCCGGTTCGCCCGTCAGCGACATGATCCCGCCATAGCCCTGCGCCATCAGGTCATAGCCCGGCTTGGCCGCGTTCGGGCCGGTCTGGCCGTAGCCCGAGATCGAACAGTAGATCAGCCCCGGAAAGTCCCGCGAGAGGGTTTCATGGTCCAGCCCGTATTTGGCCAGCCCGCCGGGTTTGAAATTCTCGATGAGGATGTCGGCGCGGGAAGCCAGCCGCCGGATCTGTGCCTGCCCCTCTGGCGTTGCGATGTCGATGGCGACGGATTTCTTGTTGCGGTTCGCGGCCATGAAATAGGCGCTCAGATCGGTCGGGTTGCCATCCGCGTCGGTGACATAGGGCGGCCCCCATTGGCGGGTGTCATCGCCCCCGGTGGCCGGGTTTTCCACCTTGATCACGCTGGCTCCCAGATCGCCCAGCAGCTGCGTGCAGGTCGGCCCGGCCAGAATGCGTGACAGATCCAGAACCTTGACGCCCTTCAGCGGCCCGTCAGATGCGGCCATCATAGCCTCCGCGGTCGATCTCGGCGGCGATTACGGTGAACGTGTCGGCGGCCATCGCGGCCTGCAGCGCCGCGCGCAGTTCGGCGCGGTTGCGCACGGTGTGGCCGTTGCCGCCGAACGCCTGGCCCATCGCGGCATAGTCATGCCGGTCGAAATCGACGCCCCGATTGCCCATCTGGCGCTGGCGCTGTTTCAGCTCGATCAGTGCCAGGCTGGCATCGACAAAAACCAGAAAGATCGGGTTTCCGCCCATTTCCGCGGCGGTCGACAACTCACCGGCGACCATCAGGAATCCGGCATCGCCGGAAAAGCTGATGACCGTGCGGTCGGGTTCGGCCAGTTTCAGGCCGATCGCCATCGGAACGGCGCACCCCATCGTACACAGCGCCGACGACTGGATCAGGCCGCGCGCCTCGGAGCATTGCCACATCTGGCTGAGAAGGATGCGGTGCGCGCCGCTGTCGGCGGTGGCCAGTGTTTCGGGGGGCAGGGTGTCGCGGGCCTCGGCGATCACGGCGGCGGGGCCCCAGTCGTCATCGGTCGGAAAGGCCGACGCCAAGGCGGCCTTGACCTGCGCTGGTTGGCCTTGGGGCCAGGTCGGTCGGGCGGGGTTGCCCTTGGCGATCGCCTCGAGCGTGGCGCCGGTATCGGCCACCAGGTTCAGCCCTGCCTGGTGCATGTAGTGGTCATTCACCACGGCCGAGATGTCGATCACGCGTTTTTCGTCCGGGTCCCAGATCTCGCGCCAGCCGGGGCGCATTTCGATCGGGTCGTAGCCCAGGCACAGGATCAGGTCGGCCTGTTCGACCAACGGTACAAGCTGGGTGTCGGCAAGGGGCGACAGGCCCGCGCCACCCAGGCACAGCGAGTGATCCTCGGGCACCACGCCCTTGGCCTTGTACGTCGTGACGAACGGGATGCCGAAATGTTCCAGAAACGCCCGCACCACGCTGCGCGAGTCGTCATACAGCACGTCCAGCCCGATGATCGCCAGCGGACGCTCGGCCTCGGCCACCCAGCGGCGGGCCTTCTCCATGCATGTGCCCTCGGGCGCGACGCGGGCGGCCCGGGTCAGCCGTCGGCGCTTGGCGATAGACACCCGGGTATCGGCGACCGAGATCGGTACGTCGATATGCACCGGCCCCGGTCGCGCCTGCGTGGCCAGCGACACGGCCTTGTCGGCGATGATGTCGGCGCCCTTGGCCGTCAGGGTGAACGTACCCTTGGTGATCGAGCGATAGACCTGCGCATGATCCATGACCTGATGGGTGTAAGTCAGCGCCTCGTCGGCATCGACGCAGCCGGTCAGCACGATCATCGGTACCCGATCCTGCAGCGCGTTGGCCACGACATTGATGCCGTTCATGGCCCCAGGACCCAGGGTCGCCACCAGAACCGCCGGCGCGCCGTCGCGGTGGTGCACCGCCTCGGCCATGAAACCGGCCGAGTTTTCGTGCTTGGTCAGGTGAAAGGTGATCCCGGCCTGTTCCAGCGCATCGACCAGGGTCAACACCTCGCCACCGGGCATGCCGAATGCGTGGCGGCACCCGGCCTCGTACAGCCGTTGCGCCAGAAGGTCCGCAGCGCGGGGGGACAGGTCCTGCATCGAACAAGCTCCGTAAGTTCCGTTGCGCAGCAGATTGCGGAGGTTCCGGGCCGGTGCAAGCCGCATCACGTCAGTGTGACTATTTGACAGCCATCTGGGCGATGGCGGCGAATTTGGCGTCCAACTCTGCGGCAATCGCGGGCAAGGCGTCGGAGCCACCGTTGTAGGGGGCAAAGACCAAAGTGGGCGTTTTGTAGGACAGCGTCGCGGTCCCGTCCTCGTTTTCCGTGACGTACAGGCGGATCGGCGCCTCGATCATCGCGGGCACCGATTGTTCCAGAACCCGCACCGCATAGTCGTTGTTGAAGACGCCGATCACCCGATTGCCCGGAATGGTGATGCCGCGCGCGGCGGCGGCCTTGGTGGGCCCGGCCTGCGTTACCACGATCAGACCGTTTGCCTTGACCGCTGCGATCGTGTCGGCCACCAGCGCGTCATGGGTCTTGGTCGTCGGGTGGACGGCCCAACCCGGCCGTGGTTCGATATCGGCAGCAAGCGCGGGCAGCGCCAGCAGGCCGAGGAAAAACATAAGACGTTTCATCACGGGCTCTCCAGGTCGTGGTTGGCCCAAGTCTTCCCGAATTCCCGCGTGCGTACAGTCACAATATCGTGGGCGGCGGGCTTGCGCCGGGGGTGCGAAACCCGCACAAGCGACAGTGTGAAACGGAAAAGGCAGGCGAGTGGCATGCGTGTTTTGATCTGCAGCAGCTGCGCGGGCGAGCGCGACTTGCCGGCCGAGCGTCAGGCCGTATCGGACGCCCTGCGCGCTGCGGGCGTGGACGGGCAGGTCGAGATCGCCGAGCACGCCTGTTTCAGCGGTTGCAATGAGCCGACCGTGGTGGCGATGCAGGGGGAAAGCCTGGCGTCCCACGTGTTTTCGGGGATCGATCCGGTTGCCGATGCCGATGACATTGCGGCGACCTGCCGGACCATTCTGAACAGCCCGAATGGCTGGATCGAAGACGCCCGGCCGTGCGGGCGGCTTCGCTTGTGTCTGCGGGCGCGGATCCCCGCGTTTCAGTCCACCTGAACCGTGACCGAGGCGCTGACCGGCACCCCATCCACGGCCAGCGGGCTGTGGCTGTTGGCGTTCAGCGAGACCTCGATGGTAGTGTCGCCCTTGGGCAGGTCCGAAATGTGCATCCAGTTGCCATAAAGCCGGGCCAGCTTGACGCCGTTTACATAGACATGCGCATGGCCTTCGCCGGGCTTGTTGTCCAGCGAGGCGTTCTCCGGCGAGAAGCGGAAGTTTTTTGGCATCACATGCAGGTTCCAACCCGCCATCGGGTCGGGGGAGACGGCGATCTCCAGCCCCAGCGCGTCCGGTCCGGCGGGCAGGTTGATGGCGGCGCTGTGGTCATGGGCCTTGGCCTCGGCGTGATGGCCGCCATGTTGGGCGGGGTCGGAATGGTCGTGGCCATCGAAGGTGACGCCGTTGGCCGCGGCCAGCACGAACCCGGCACCCCCACCAAAGACCAGACCGATCGCGAAAAGAGCAAGCGAGCGTGTCATCATGTTTCCTTGAAAAGCAAATGACCCGCCGGTTGGGCGCCGGCGGGTCGTGGGATTTCGGAGATCAGGCCGCGGCTTCGACGCGCTTGCCCTCGCTTTGCCAGAAATACCCGGCAAACGAACCCAGCAGCACCCAGGCCACAAGGCCGACGCCAAAGGCGCGTGCTGCGAACAGGGCCCCGATCTCGGTCGGAACCGGCCCGGTGAACACGTCGGGTTCCGGCGCGCCGATCAGGTGCGGGGCCATCAACAGCACGGCCGCAACCAGATAGCTGACGATGTTGCCACCAAAGGCGATCAGCCACATGGCCACACCAGCAGCCGCGACGGTTGCCCACCACCAGATCTGCCGCGCGAACACGTCGGCTGCGGCAACACCCGGAACCTCGGGGGCCAGGGTGAAGCCCGGCGCCAGGTGAAAGGCGATGAAACCGGCCAGGCCCCACAGCACGCCCGTGCGCCCGTCAACAGGGTGGCCTTGCGCATCGGCCAGCGACATCAGGGCGACCAGAACCAGCGCATAGCCGGTATAGGTCAGCATGGTGAACACCACGCTCAGCCCGTCGCGGGTCAGGTCCGAGAACATGCCCGGCAGTTCGGGATGGGCCGAGACGGCTTCGGCTCCGAAATGCACCAGCTCTCCGGATTCATAGAGTTCAGCATGCAGCAACACGGGCTGCACGAATACCAACTGCAGCAGGGCGACGATCAACCCGGCTGCAGCACCAGCGAACAACGCGCTGGTCAGAATGCGACTGAACATTGGTTTAGTGGCAGGGGAAGCCGGTTGCGTGGCGCACGTCATGCGCGGCGTCATGCAGCGCCGATGCCTGAACGTGACCAGCCAAGGTGATGATCCCCAGGCCTAGGGCTGCCGCGAACACTGCCGAAAGAATGCCAGCGCGTGCCGTTGATGCGGTTTGCGTTTGTGTCGTCATTTTCTGTCCTCCTGTGCCGCCGCACCCGACGGCCGGTGTTTCATTGTTCGCCTGGCAGGTCTCCTGGCTTGCGGGTCAGCGCCTCTGTTCGCCTTCCCCCCGAACGGATCGGGAGTGGCTGGTTGAACAGGGCTCACCGCTTACAGTCGCGGGGGCGGCTTCGGATTTGACCTGCGCGCAGGCCGCACCAAATTCCCTCTTAGCATCCGGATGTCTCCGGCAGGACCAGACCCGTCCATTTAGACGTGAATGCCGCTGTGGCGCAATCGCCATTTGCGACCTTTCGCGTCAATTCCCGCGCTTTTTCAGAACATAGATATCCATGATCCACCCGTGCCAGGCGCGGGCCTCGGTGCGGGTGCGCAGGATCTCATCGGCCACATCGGCCAGCAGACCTTTGATCAGGATCTGCTCGGGCATACCCACGTAAGCCCCCCACCAGATGTCAAAATCGGCCATGTCCAGCATCTGGAACGAACATTCGCCATCCAGCATCACCGCAACCGTATCGGCGTCGCTGGGCCAGCCCTCGTCGCGGATGCGCCGGCCGGTGGTGACCAGATAAGGCGCGCCGATCTCGTTGATTGGCATGGCATGGGCCGCCGTCAGCGCCTGCAGCGCCGTGATGCCGGGTATCACCGTGGTGTTCGGCTGCGGGTCCAGCCGCGCCGCGATTCGCAGCGAACTGTCATAGAGCGACGGGTCGCCCCAGATCAGCAGGGCGACGGTGCGCGCCTTGGGGTGCCGGGCCATCGCCTCCTGCCAGCGCAGGCCGATCGCGTCGTGCCATTCATCCACGCCGCGCAGGTAGCCATCTTGCGACCGGCGCTCGGGGATGTCGAAATAGGCGATTTGGGGCGGTGTGCCGGTGACCTTGCGGATGATTTCCTCGCGCACGCCGGCCAGATCGGCCTTGTTGGCGCCCTTGCGCGGGATCAGGATCAGATCGGCCGCGCGGATCGCCTGCGCGCCCTGAAAGGTCACGTGGTCCGGGTTGCCGGTGCCGATCCCGATCAAGACCAGATCAATCATCGTCGAACTCCGCCAGCGGACCATAGAGGATCAGCGCTGGCGCGGTGCCGATCTCGGAACCCAGGCGCTCGGCCAAGGCACCGACGGTGGACCGGTGCAGCGACTGCTCAGGCGTCGAGACCGACTCGGCCATCAGCGCGGGGGTATCCAGCGGCAGCCCATGCGCGTGCAGCGCGCCGGCTAGCAGGGGAAAGGTGCGCTTGCCCATGAACACCACCGTCGTCGCACCCGGGTCGGCCAGCGCGGGCAGGTTCAAGTCCTCGGGAAGCTTCCCGCTGACATCGTGGCCGGTGACGAACTGCACGCGCCGCGCGGTCAGCCGCCGGGTCAGCGGGATGCCTGCCGCGGCAGCCGCGGCAATGGCTGAGGGGATGCCCGGAATGATCTCGTAGGCGACCCCGGCAGCGCGCAGGGCCACCAGTTCCTCCTCTAGCCGTCCGAACAGGCCGCCATCGCCCGATTTCAGCCGCACGATCCGCTGGCCGGTCTGGGCGTACTCGACCAGCAGGCGGCTGACATGGTCCTGCTTGGGCGAGGGCCGCCCGGCGCGCTTGCCCACGCCCACAAGGTCGGCCTCCTTGCGCGCATGGCTCAGGATCGGCCCGCTGCTGAGATCGTCGAACAGTACCGCATCGGCCTTTTGCAGCCGGTCCACGGCCTTGAGGGTCAACAATTCCGGGTCGCCGGGACCGGACCCGATGAAGGAAACGAAACCGCTCATGCGCTGGCCTCTGCGATCAGATGGAAGAACGTACCGGTGACATGTCCGCGGCGCGATCCGGTCTGCGGACCTTCGGCGCCTTCGGCGTCAAAAACCCGTGCCAAGGGCACGTCGGGCTGCTCGACGATCGAGGAATAGTGGAACTCGTGCCCCCGCAGCGCGGTCCCGGCCGAGAACCCGGGCATGTCGGCCAGCAACTCGGCCCGGCGATAGCCCAGGTTGAACTTGCGCTTCTCGTACGAGGTGACCAGACCCAGCAGCCCGGCCATCCGGTGGCGGGTGCCATCCTTGTCGATCAGCCCTTCGCCCAGGGCCATGTAGCCGCCGCATTCGCCATGCACGGGCCGCGTTTCGGCATGATTGCGCAGGCCGGTCAGGAACCGGTCTGCCGCAGCCAGGGTTCCGGCGTGCAGTTCGGGGTACCCGCCGGGCAACCAGACCAGATCGGCATCCGGGGCCGGCGCCTCGTCCGCCAGCGGAGAGAACGGCAGAATCTCGGCCCCGGCCGCCCGCCAGCCTTCCAGAAGATGCGGATAGGTAAAGGAAAACGCCGCGTCCCGGGCCAGTGCGATCCGTTGCGCCGGAGGGCGCGGCAGCGCGGCCGACGACGGCCCCGCGGGGCCCGAGGAGACCGCCCTCTTGATCGCCTCCAGATCCACATGCGCGCGCAGAAAGGCCGCGTAGCCGGCAATCGCGCTTTCCAGATCGGGGTGCTCGACCGCCTGGATCAGGCCCAGATGCCGCTCGGGCAGGGTCAGGTCGCCGCGTCGGGGCAAAACGCCCAGAACCGGCAGGCCCGCACGCTCCATCCCCAGACGGGTCAGGCGTTCGTGGCGCGCGCTGGCGCAGCGGTTCAGAATCACACCGGCAAAGGGCAGGTCGGGGTTGTACATCCGGAACCCCAGCGCCGTGGCCGCAGCCGATTGCGCCTGACCGCCCACATCCAGCACCAGAACCACGGGCCAACCCATGCGCAGCGCGGTCTCGGCGCTGGACCCGTGGCCCAGCTCTCCCGGCTTGGCGACCCCGTCGAACAGGCCCATCGACCCTTCGGCCACCACGATGTCGGCGCCTTTGGCCTGCGCCGAAATCGCGCCCAGTAACGGCGCGCCCATCGCCCAGCTGTCCAGGTTGAACGAGGCCCGCCCTGCCGCCGCCCGGTGAAAGGCCGGGTCGATGTAATCCGGCCCGCTCTTAAAGGGCTGAACGGTCAGCCCGTCCTCGGCCAGCGCGCGCAGCAGGCCCAGCATCACCGTGGTCTTGCCCGTCCCCGATGATGGGGCCGAGATCAGCAGTCCGGGCGGGTTAGTCATCGCCGTGACTCCAGCTCGACCACGGGCTGTCGGCGCTTTGCGGACGATAGCGACGGTCATAGGTCTTTGAATACAGACAACTTTCGTCGAAGCCTTCGCCCGCCAGCGCCGGTCCGACCAGGATCAGCGCGGTGCGCGAGATGCTCTCGTCCAGCGAGTCCTTCAACGTGCCCAGCGTGGCGCGGATGATCCGCTCGTCAGGCCAGCTTGCGCGGTACACCACGGCCACCGGGCAATCGGCGCCATAGGCGGGAGTCAGGTCGGCCATCACCTTGTCCAGGTTGCCGATCGACAGGTGAATGGCCAGCGTCGCGCCGGTGCGGGCGAAGTTGGTCAGCGTTTCACCCTCGGGCATGGACGAGGCGCGCCCCGGCGTCCGCGTCAGCACCACCGATTGCGCTAGCCCGGGCAGGGTCAGTTCGGTGCCCAAAGCGGCTGCCGCGGCGGCAAAGGACGGAACGCCGGGGGTCACGCTGACTGGAATGCCCATCTGTTTCAGGCGCCGGATCTGTTCGCCCATCGCCGACCAGACCGACAGGTCGCCCGAATGCAGCCGGGCCACGTCCTGACCGGCGTCATGGGCGGCTTGAATTTCGGCCATGATCTGATCCAGATCCATCGGCGCGGTATTCACGATCCGGGCGCCTTCGGGGCAGTGCGCCAGGATCTCCTCGGGTACCAGCGATCCGGCATACAGGCACACCGGGCAAGCGGCGATGATGTCGCGTCCACGCAGGGTCAGAAGGTCGGCGGCGCCCGGTCCGGCGCCGATGAAATGAACGGTCATGTCTGTCCTCCGATGGCGACCGCGCAGGTGGCAAGCCGGTCGTCCGAGATCTGTCGGGGTGAAAGCAGCCGCGCGCCCGGTCCGGCGGCGGCAAGGGCGGATGCTTCGGCCACGCTGCCGGTGCCATGGCTGGCGCGGCTGCGGGGCGAGCAGGTGAGCGTGCGTTGCCCGGCCAGATCGGCCGGGTCCGCGAAATGCAGGGGCAGGGCGCAGGCGGCGGCAAATTCGGCCAGCGCCGGATGGCCTGCCTTGTCGGCGGCGGTGGCCAGCGCGTCCACCGCGTGCCCGGCGGTGGCGCGGTCGAACGCGGCCCGCAGGCTGGCGCAGGTCGCGGTGGACGAAAATCCAAGCCCGGCCACGATCATAGGGTCACGCTCCACTGAACGACCGGATAGGCCGATTTCCAACCGCGCCGGGGGCCGAGGTCGCCGGCTTGCGCCAGCTCGATCCGCAGCAAGTCTCCGCCCAGCTTGGCATGCCATTGGCTCAGCACCGCTTCGCTTTCCAGCGTCACGGCGTTGGCGACCAGCCGGGTGCCCGAGGGCAGGTTGGCCGCAAGCCAGCCCAGCAGCGCGTCGCTCAGCCCACCGCCGATGAACACCACGTCGGGCAAGGGCAGGCCGTCCAACGCATCGGGTGCCCGGCCGTGGATGACTTGCAACCGATCCTGTCCCAGCGCGTCGGCATTGGCGCGGATTCGCGCGGCGCGGTCTGCGCGCGGCTCGATCGTGGTGGCCGTCAGGGACGGGTCGCACATCAGCCATTCGATGCCGATCGATCCGCTGCCGCCGCCGATGTCCCACAGATGCTCGCCCCGCGCAGGCGCCAGCGCCGACAGTGTCAGCGCGCGCACCGGCCGTTTGGTGATCTGCCCATCGGTTTCGAAAATCTCGTCGGGTTTGCCAGAGGCCAAGGGCAGCTCACGCCCGTCGCCCGAAACCTCGAGCGCAACGCAGACCGGATGCTCGAAAGCGCCCAGCAGGGCTTCGGTCAGGGACATGCTGCGCGCGCGTTCCCGAGGGCCGCCGAGGGCCTCCATCACGTGCAGGGTCGTGTCGCCGAACCCGGTCTCGGTCAGATAGCGGGCCAGCTCGGCCACCGCGGCCCCGTCGCGCAGCAGGATGATGGCGCGCAGGCCGCGTGACAGATGCGGACGCAGGCGGGTCAGAGGGGCAGCGTGCAGGCCGAAGGTGGCAGTGCTTTCCAACGGCCAGCCCAACCGCGCGGCTGCCAGCGAGAAGGTCGACTGGCCCGGCCGTGCCGCCCACTCCCAAGGGGCGAAATTGCGCGCGATCACCGATCCGGCGCCAAACCAGAACGGATCGCCCGAGGCCAGCACCACCGTGCGCCGGCCCTTAAGCCCCTGCAGGATGGGTAGCCCGTCGGCGAACGGCACCGGCCATGCGATGCGTTCGGCTCCGGTTTCGGGAACCAGCGATAGGTGCCGGGGCGGGCCCATGATGACCTCGGCGCGCTCCAGCTCTTGACGGCTTGCGGCGGACAGGCCATCCAGTCCATCCTCGCCCAGGCCCAGAATGGTCAGCCACGGAGTTTCAGACATGCCCAACCTCCTGATCCTTGGCGGCACGACCGAGGCCAACGCATTGGCCCGCGCCGTGGCGGATTTGGGTGTGGCGGCAACCTATTCCTATGCGGGCCGGGTCGACAACCCGCGGCCGCAACCGCTGCCTACGCGCGTGGGTGGCTTTGGCGGGCCCGAGGGTCTGGCGCGTCACATCCGAGACACCGGCGTGACCCATGTGATGGACGCCACCCATCCCTTTGCCGCGCAGATGAGCCGCAATACCATCGCCGCCTGTCAGCAGACGCAGACGCCGCTGGCCGCGTTGACCCGCCCGGAATGGACGGCCGGGCCCGGCGACCGGTGGCAACACGTGCCCGACATTGCCGACGCCGTCGCCGCGCTGGCTGGGCCGCCGCGTCGGGTGTTCCTTGCGGTGGGGCGCATGCATCTCGAGGATTTCGCGGCGCAGCCCCAGCACCACTATCTTCTGCGGCTGGTCGATGAACCCGGTCCGCTGCCCTTCGCTGATTGCGAGGTCGTCGTGTCGCGGGGGCCGTTCACCATTGAAGACGACACGGTGCTGATGCGCCGGCACCGGACCGAACTGGTGGTGTCCAAGAACGCCGGCGGCACCGGCGCGCGCGCCAAGCTGGACGCCGCGCGAGCGTTGGGCATCCCGGTGCTGATGATCGACCGGCCCAGGCTGCCCCGCCGGGTCGAGTTGACAAGCGTGCCGCAGGTTCTGGACTGGTTGACTCATTCCGGCGTGGACCTTGGCGTATAGACGATGGGGCCGATCGGCCGCTCGATGACGCGGGTCAGCGACGAGCCGACGATCACCACCGTCTGCATGTCGGCCATCTCGGGCGTTGCCTCGGCCAGGGTCGCGATGCGGATCGCCTCGTCCGAGCGCGATACGGCGCGGGCGAACAGGATCAGGCGCTCGGGTTCGCATTCCTGTCGCAGGATTTCCAGCGTCTTTACAAAACCTTCGGGCCGCGACTTAGAGCGCGGATTGTAGAAGGCCATCGCGAAATCGGCCTGCGCGGCCAGCCGCAGGCGTTTCTCGATTACGGCCCATGGCTTGAGGTTGTCGCTGAGGTTGATGGCGCAGAAATCATGGCCCAGCGGCGCGCCCGCCCGGGCCGCGGCGGCCAGCATGGCGGTGATGCCGGGTAGAACCTCGACAGGGATCTCGCGCCATGTGTCCGGGCCGTTTTCCAGCGCCTCGAATACGGCGGCGGCCATGGCAAAAACGCCCGGATCGCCCGACGAGACCACGACCACCCGCTTGCCCTCGGCCGCCATGCGCAGCGCGTGCTGCGAGCGGTCGATCTCGACCCGGTTGTCGCTGGCGTGCAGGGCCAGGCCCGGCCGTTCGGCCACCCGCGCAACGTAGGGGATGTAACCCACCACATCGGTCGCCTCGGCCAGGGCGGCGGTCACCTCGGGGGTCACCAGCGCCTCGTTTCCGGGGCCAAGCCCGGCGATCTTGACCCAGCCGCTCATGGCCGCCGCCCCTGTCCGTGCACGATGATGATCGAGAAATAGGGCGTGACCTCGGTGCAGGCGTCGCTCAGCTTGCGGACGGTCTGGTTGGGCATCTGCGCGTATTCCACGATCCAGGCCCGGTCGAACAGGCCCGCCGTTTTCAGCGCGCGCTTCACCTTGTCGATGTTGCGGCCGATCTTCATCACCACCAGCGCGTCGGTGCGCGCCATGCGGTCGGCCAGAACCTCTTCGGGCAGGGTGCCCATCAGCACCGTGAGGATGTCGTCGCCCCAAGTGATCGGATCGCCCGAGGCGGTCCACGCGCCCGACATGCCGGTGATCGCCGGCACCACCTCAACGGGCACCACGTCGCGCAGGCGACTGTAGAGATGCATGAACGAGCCGTAGAAGAACGGATCTCCCTCGCACAGCACCACCACGTCCTCGCCCTGATCGGCCAGCTCTTTCAAGCGCGCGGTGCAGCGTTCGTAGAACTCGGCCAGCAGTGCGTTGTAGCGCGGATCGGTGACCGGGATCTCGGTCGTGACCGGGTATTCCATGGGAAACTCGACCGCATCGTCGCGGATCATCCCGTTCACGATCTTGCGCGCCTGCCCGGTGCGGCCGGGCTTGCGGAAATAGGCCACGTGTTTCGCGCCGCGCAACAGGCGGTCGGCCCGGACGGTCATCAAATCGGGGTCGCCTGGGCCGAGGCCCACGCCATAGATCGTGCCCATGCTCATTCCGCCCGGCTTGCGATGGCGTTGATCGCGGCAACGGTGATGGCGCTGCCGCCCAAGCGGCCCTTGACGATGCAGCTGGGCACCGGCTGGGCCTCCCACAGGGCGTCCTTGGATTCGACCGCGCCGACAAAGCCCACGGGGCAGCCGATGATTGCGGCGGGGCGGGGGCAGTCGGGGTCCTCGAGCATGTTCAGCAGGTGAAACAGCGCCGTGGGCGCGTTGCCGATGGCCACCAGCGCACCCTCCAGATGCGGGCGCCACAGTTCCAGCGCGGCGGCGGATCGGGTGTTGCCCATCTTCTCGGCCAGCGCGCGCACGCGCTCGTCATGCAGGGTGCAGATGACCTGGTTGTCAGCGGGCAGGCGAAAGCGTGTGACGCCTTCGGACACCATCCGCGCGTCGCACAGGATCGGCGCGCCGTTTTCCAGCGCGGCGCGGGCGGTGCGCACGAAGCCGTCCGAGAAATGGATGAATTCTTCCAGCCCGACCATCCCGGCGGCATGGATCATGCGGACGGCGACCTGCTCTTCGTCCGGATCAAAGCGGGCCAGATCGGCCTCGGACCGGATCGTGGCGAAGGATTGCTTGTAGATCGCCGCGCCGTCGGTTTCGTATTCATAGGGCATCAGGTCAGGTCCATGGTCTTCAGTGTTTCGGGGTCCAGCCCGCGCTGGAGGGGCTCATCCCCCGCGCGGCCGTGTTTTACAAGATCAAATCGCCCGTCGCGGCCCACCAGCGTCAAGTCCGCCGCGGCCATGCGTGCGCAGCCCTTGGCGCAGCCCGAGACATGCAGGCTGCCGGACACGCGCGGAGCCAGCGCGCGGGCGATGGCGCGGGTCTCGGCCTGTGCCTGCGGGCAGAATGGCGCGCCGGGGCAGGCGTCGGTGGTCAACAGAGGGTCGGCGCCGTCCGTCACGAACCCCGGGGCGGGGATCGCCGCCCCGCCTTCCAGCAGGAACAACCGCCAGGGTGTGACGCGCAGGGCGGCGGCGCCCGAGGCCTCGACCAATGCACGCAACTCGGCGGCGGGCAGTTGCCCGAAGGCCGCGCCGTAGATTGGGCCGATTTCGCTGTTGCCGGGTTGCGGCGCCGGTGCCGTGGGGCCGGGGGCGTGGCCCTGCCATTCGTCGGGCAGAGCCTGCACCGCGATCAGGCGGGCCATGCGGCGGATGTCAGAAGTGAAGCGCTCGGAGAACCACCTGGCCAGATCGATCACGCAGTCGATCGCCGCGTCCTCGGTCACCAAGCGGCCGGTCTCGGCCCCGTCGGCGCGCAGGATCAGGCCCGCAGGTCCTCGCTCCAATCGGATATCGGCCGAGTCCCCGGCCAGCAGCCGCGCCTCGCCGGTATCCACCGCAAAGCCGAACTTGGCGGGCAGGGCGGGCAGATCACCGAGCCGGTCGATCAATGCCTGCGTCAGGCGCGCGGTCAGGTCGCCCGGTTGGTACAGCGGCGACACAAGGATGTTGCGCCGGGTCTCAAGCCCGGGCTCTGCATCCAGCAGGTTCAGCGCCGACAACTCGGCCAGCAGTGGCTGGTGATTGTCTTCGGCCACGCCGCGCAGTTGCAGGTTGGCGCGGTTGGTCAGGTCGATGGTGCCGTTACCGAACCGCAGCGCCAGATCGCACAGCCCCAGAGTCTGCGCGGCGCTTAGCCGGGCCAGACGCGGGCGCACCCGCACCACCAGCCCGTCGCCGGACATCATCGGGCGATGCGCGCCGGGGCACCAGCCCTGAACGACCGGGGCGCTCATCCCAACCCCTCCAGATCGGCGCGGATCGAGTTGCGGCGGGTGTTCCACAGCCCGGCCTCTAGCAGCGCGCGGAACCGGTCCTGCATGGCCTGATGGGCCTGCGGGTTGGCCTGCTGCAGGAACGCGTCCACCTCGGGGTTGCCCAAGGTCGCATCGTGATAGAGGTCGAACAAATGCGGGGCGACGCTGCCTGACAGATGCGCGAATGACGCCATGTGATCCAGCGTCGCGGCGATCTCGGCCGCGCCGCGAAAGCCGTGGCGCTGCATCCCGGCGATCCAGTCGGGATTGGCGGCGCGGGCGTGGACCACGCGGCTGATTTCCTCGGGCAGGGTGCGGGCGCGGGGTGTTTCTGGCCGAGTATTGTCCAAATGGTACAACTGCGCCTGCCCTCCGGTCAGCTTTTTGGCGGCGGCAAAGCCGGCCTCATGCGTGGCATAGTCGTTGGCCAGCAGCAGGTCGGTCTCGGTCAGGTCCTGCAGGTGCACGAAGCTATCGGCCTGCGCCACGCGCTGGGTTATCCCGTCGGGGTCATGGGCGATGTGCTCGCCCTCGAAGGCGAAGGCGCTGGCGTCCAGCCAGGCCTGACCGGCCTGCGCGCGCGCCGCGTCGGTATAGGTCTCGGACAGGTGGGTCATGTTCAGCCCATAGCTGCCCGGCGCCGGGCCATAGACGCGGGCGGCGGGAGCGTGGCCGGCATAGGGGTTCCAGTCGGGCGCCTCGTCGCGCTCCGACAGCGCCCGGACCGCCTGACCGAACAGCGCCGAAAGGGTCGGGAATACGTCGCGGAATAGGCCTGAGACGCGCAGGGTCACGTCCAGCCGCGGGCGTTCCAGATCGGTGATAGGCAGGACCTCGATGCCCGAGACGCGTTCGGAGCCCGGATCCCAGACCGGTTTGACGCCCAGCAGGTGCAGCGCCATGGCGAATTCCTCGCCCGCCGTGCGCATCGTGGCCGAGCCCCACAGATCGACGATCAAGCCCTTGGGGTAATCGCCTTCCTCCTGCAGGTGGCGGCGCACCAGTTCCTCGGCCAGTTTCACCCCCTGCGCATAGGCCGCGCGGGTGGGGACTGATCGCGGATCGGTGGTGAACAGGTTGCGCCCCGTGGGCAGCACGTCGGTACGCCCGCGATAGGGCGAGCCGGACGGCCCGGCCTCGATCCGCTTGCCCGCCAGCGCATCCAGCAGGGCCTGCCGTTCGGCCCGGGCCGAGGGCCCAGCGTCGAAATTGCTCGCACCCTGCGGCGCGCGGCCAAAGACATGCAGCCCGTCGCCGAACTGACTTTCCTTGATGTCGCAAACGAACCGGTCGATGCGGGTGATCGCCTCGGCGGTGCTTGTGGCCTGATCCAGCCCCAGATCGGCCTCGAGCCCGATGGCCTGCGCCTCGTCGCGGATATCGGCCTGCAGCCGGTCGCGCCGCTTGGGGTCCAGCCCGTCGGCGTTCGAGAATTCGTCTAGCAGCGATTCCAGCCGCACCATGCGGTCGGGCGTGCTGCTCTGTTTCATCGGCGGCGGGATATGGCCCAACGTGACGGCCCCGATCCGGCGCTTGGCCTGCGCGGCCTCGCCCGGGTCGTTCACGATGAACGGATAGATCACCGGCAGGTCGCCGATCAGCGCCTCGGGCCAGCACTCGGCCGACAGAGCCACCGATTTGCCCGGCAGCCATTCCAGGGTTCCGTGGGCGCCGATATGGATCAGCGCATCCGCCCCCAACCCGTGCCGCAGCCACAGGTAGAAGGCCACATAGCCATGCCGGGGCGTGCGCGACAGGTCGTGATATTCGTCGTCGCGCAGTTCCGGAGTGCCGCGTTCGGGCTGCAACGCCACCAGCGCCTTGCCGCGCCGAAGCGCGGTGAAGTGGAAGGCCCCATCGGCACAGGTCGGGTCGTCCTCGGGTGCGCCCCAGACGGTTTCCAGATCGGCGCGCAACGCCTCGGGCAGTTGCGCCAGCCCCGCGCGGTAGGCCGAGACCGGCCAGGAAATCCGGGCGTCCAGCAGGGTATCGGCAATCGGTTCGGCGGGGGCGGTGTCATAGCCGGCGCCCTGCAGGTCGGACAGGATCGCCTCGGCCGAGGCCAGCGCGTCCAGCCCCACCGCATGGGCCATCTGCCAGTTTTTGCCCGGATAGGTGGACAGGACCAGCGCGGGGACCTGTTGTGCCTTTGGTTTCTCGGCCAGGTCCACCCAAGCCATCGCCCGGTCGACGATGGCGGTGATCCGGTCGGGCTCGGGGCGGTGGGCGAAGCGGGAGTACTCAAGATGTGGGTCGCGCCTGCCCGGTTCCTTGAACGAGGCGACACCGGCCGAGATGCGCCCGTCCACTTCGGGCAGAACCACATGCATGGCCAGATCGGCAGGCGACAGGCCGCGTTCGGCCTCGGCCCAGGCATTGCGGCGCGAGGTCGCCAGCGCGACCTGGAACACCGGCACGCCGGCCACGTCCAACGGCGATGTGCCGGACGCGCCCTTGCCTGAAAACGAGGTGGCGTTGATGATCGCCGACGGTGCCATCGCGGGGATATTCTCGGCCAGCCACTCAGCCGCCGCAGGCGCCTTGAGCGAGGGCGCGAACAGCCCTACCGCCTGATGACCCCGCGCGCGGATTTCTCGGATCAGGGCCGCGACCGGCGCGGTATCGGCCGCGGTCAGGTAGGCGCGGTAGAACGTCACGATGATGCGCCGACCTTCGCCCGCGAATGCGTCCTCGGGCGCAATCACGCCGCGATCCGGGCACCACGCGCCGCAGTCGGGCAGAGTCTTGGCCCCCATCACCGGCCCGGCATAGAGCCCCGCCGCCAGCGCCATCTGCGCCAGCGCCGCCTGCGCGGCCACCTCGCCGCCGGTGTCGCACAGATGCGCCAGCCGCCGCAGGGTCGAGACCGGCAGGGTGGAATAGTCGTCCAGCCGCGTATCCTCGCGCCCGTCGGCGGGCAGCACCGCCAGCGCGATGCCCTTGGCCTGCGCCAGCGCCAGCACCTGCTGCAACCCGTAGGACCAATAGGGCATTCCGCCGATCAGCCGGATCAGGATGCCCTTGGCACCCTCCAGCGTCTGCTCGACATAGGTATCGACCGACAATGGGTGCTTCAGCGCCGTCAGGTTGGCCAGCCGCAACGAGGGCATCCGCCCCTCGGGCCCGCCGCCGCGATGCCAGCCGGCCGCGAAAGCACCCAGGTCGCTGTCCGAAAAGGACAGCACCACCAGATCCGCCGGGCTCTGGCCCAGATCGGTCGGGGTCTCGGTTTCTTCGAGCCCGTGGCTTTCGCGGAAGACGACGTGCATCGGTGCTTACTCGGCGGCCTCGGTGACGCCCGTCAGGATGCCGCGGATCGCGGCCTCGTCGATGTCGTCATGCTCGGCGATGACCACAAGGCGCGAGCGGCGCTCTTCCTCGGGTTTCCACGGGCGGTCATACTGGTGCCGCACCCGCGCGCCGACCGCCTGGACCAGCAGGCGCATCGGCTTGCCCTGAACGGCGGCATAGCCCTTGACCCGCAGGATGTTCAGCTCGTTCGCCAGACGCTCGATATTGGCGACCAGCTGCGCCGGGTCGGTCTGTTCTGGCAGCTCGACCACAATGCTTTCGAAATCGTCATGTTCGTGGTCGTCATGGCCATCGTGATGCGAGGGGCGGGCGTCCATGTCGTCTTCGGCTGCGGCCTCCAGCCCCAGCACCACGCGCACGTCCACCGCACCCTCGGCCACTTCGACCACGGGCAGGGGGCGGGGCGCCTCGGCGGCGATGATCTCGCGCGCCTTGGCCACGCCTTCGGGGCCGGCCAGGTCAGGCTTGGTCAGCAGGATGATGTCGGCGCACGAGATCTGATCCTCGAACACCTCGGACAGGGGCGTTTCGTGGTCGATCGAGTCATCGGCCATGCGCTGGGCATCCACCGCCGCGACATTCGGGGCGAAGCGGCCTGCGGCCACGGCCTCGGCATCGGCCAGAGCGATCACGCCGTCCACGGTGATCTTGGAACGGATGTCGGGCCAGTCGAACGCCTTGAGCAGCGGTTTCGGCAGGGCCAGACCGCTGGTTTCGATCAGGATGTGATCGGGGCGCGGGTCGAGCGCCATCAGCGCCTCGATCGTGGGGATGAAGTCATCGGCCACGGTGCAGCAGATGCAGCCATTGGCCAGTTCCATGATGTTTTCCGCCGGGCAGTCGGGGATCGCGCAGCTTTTCAGGATTTCGCCATCGACGCCCACGTCGCCGAATTCGTTGACCACCACGGCCAGCCGCTTGCCCTGCGGGTTTTGCATCAGATGGCGGATCAGCGTGGTCTTGCCCGAGCCGAGAAAGCCGGTGATGACGGTGACGGGAAGTTTTTCGAGGGTGCTCATGCTCAGGCTCCAATCGGGGGAATGCGGGCGGCGCAGTTCTTGCGGAAATGTTCAGGGCGGTCGCGCCATTTCACAAGGCCATCATCGGCGGCCAGATATTTGGTGGCGCCTTCGACGATGATCTCGACATGGTCGGATTCGTTCAGGTTCTCATAGACGAAGGTCCAGCGCGACGGCCCGCCGCGCAGAACGATCGAGCAGCCCTGATCGCAGTTCGACAGGCATTCGACCGGCTTCAGGGTGATGCCCTCGGGTAGGTCGGCGGCGGCCAGCGCCTTGTGCAGCAGCGTGCCGGGGCGCTGGGCGTCATCCTCGATGGGCAACCCGCGTCGGCAGGTGGTGCAGACCAGCAGTTCAACTGGTGTGGTCTCGGTCACGTCTCTCATCCCCCCTCACTCGGTTGTCGGGGGACGGGGTATGCGCGGGCCACGTTGCGGACATGGGCCCGACACCGGAACACCCCGTCCGGTTTGTCTTCGGGCGTTGGCAGGTCTCCCGGCTTGCGGATGTCAGAGCGGCGCTCTGTCGGATGTCCCGCCTTCCCGGCCTGCGGCCAGTGGCATTTGGGCACCCTCTCCGGTCACGGTCGCGGGGGCGGCTGCGTTTGACGGAAAACCGCTGACGCATTCCCTTTTCATCTGCTTGCACAGACACCAACGCAAGCGACATGCGGCACGGGCAGGGGGGTTGTCAAGCGCGCGGGGCCAAGTGCCTCGCGTCGGATCGAAAAAGCGACTTGCCGGGATCAATCCGCGGCATCTCCGGCCAGCCGGTCGCGCAGCCAGGCCAGGAACAACTGGGCAGGGATGGACGGAGGCGCCGCGCTGACGCTGCGGATCAGATAATGCGACTGGGCAAAGGGAATCGCCGGCCCCGCAACCCGGATCGGCGCGCCCTGGGCGATGGCGTTGCGCGCGAACCGCTCCAGAACGGTGGCATAGCCAGCGCCGGCCATCACCAGTTGCAGCGCCGTGACGGTCGTATCCGCCGAATTACGCGCGGGGCGGTCGGGCAGGTCGGTGCCCGTGGCCTCGAAGTACCGCGCCCAGTTGTCCTCATACCCCAGAATGTGAATCAACGGGCCGTTTTGCAGGTCTGGCGCCGGGTCCTGCGCCCGGCAGACGGGCACCAGCCGTTCCGAGCACAGCTGTTCGGCCGCAACTCCGGGCCAGTCGCCATAGCCCAGCCGGATTTCCACGTCCACATCCGCAGGCGCGGCCGAGTCGTTCCAGATATGTGACACCAGCCGCACCGGGATCTCGGGGTGCTGGGCGCTGAACGCGGGCAGCTCGGCCGCGATCCAGTAGGTCATCGTCGATATCGCCGCCCGGATGGTCAGCGCCTGCCGCGAGGCGGGGCCGAACAAGCTGTTGGTGGACAGCGCAATATCCGACAGCGCCCGGCGCACGGTCAGCGCATAGGACTGGCCCAGCTCGGTCAGCGACAGGTGTCGGGCGTTGCGGGCAAAAAGCGGCTGCCCGAGGTCCGCCTCGAGCGAGCGGATATGCAGCGACACTGCCGTCTGGGTCAGGCCCAGTTCCTGCGCGGCGGTGGTGAAATTCAGATGGCGGGCGGCGGCTTCGAAGCTGCGCAGCCAGGCCGGATTGGGCAGGCGGTCCATTCAGCACCAAAATATTTTGCATTTAGATTGACTTATTATTCGTTTCTTTTGTCGATGGGCAACGGAAATACTCGTGTCAACGAAATTGCGCCTGCGGGAGGGCAGAACATGAAGGTCGGTTTCATCGGTTTGGGCAATGTGGGGGGCAAGCTGTCGGGGTCGCTGCTGCGCAACGGTATCGACCTGACGGTACACGACCTGAACCCCGATCTTGTGGCGGAGTTCGCCGCCAAGGGAGCAAAAGCCGGTGAAAGCCCGGCCCAGATGATGCGCGATTGCGATGCGGTCATCACCTGCCTGCCGTCGCCGGCTGCCTCGGACGCGGTGATGCAGCAGATGCTGCCCGAGGTCACCCGCGGCAAGATCTGGATGGAGATGTCCACCACCGACGAGGCCGAGGTCAAACGCCTGGGGGCCATGGTGATCGAACGCGGCGGGGCGGCGGTGGACTGCCCGGTTTCGGGCGGGTGCCACCGGGCGGCCACGGGCAATATCTCGATCTTCGCGGGCTGCGACCGGGCCACGTTCGAGCGTATCCTGCCGTTCCTTACGACCATGGGCCGGCGCATTCTGCATACCGGCGATCTGGGCACGGCCTCGGTTCTGAAGGTGCTGACCAACTATCTGGCCACTGCCAACCTGATCACCTGCGCCGAGGCGCTGGTGACCGCCAAGGCCGCCGGGATGGACCTGAACACCACCTACGAGGCGATCAAGATTTCGTCCGGCACGTCCTTCGTGCATGAGACCGAAAGCCAGGTGATCCTGAACGGCTCGCGCGATATTTCCTTCACCATGGACCTGGTGAAAAAGGATATCGGCCTGTTCCAGGAGGTCGCCGACCGCGCCGGCGTGCCGTTGGAGATGAACCCGTTGATGATTAAGATCTTCGACGACGCCATCGCCCGCTATGGCGCGCGCGAGCTGTCGCCCAACGTCATTCGACGGCTCGAGGATGCAACCGGGCTGAGCATTACCGCGCCCGGTTTTCCGGCCGAGATGCAGGACGATGAACCGGAAGAGCCGGGGTATGAGGTGATTCCTCAAGGCCGAAGCACGGTTTGAGCCGACGGTCAGCGCAAGGCACGCCCTTTCCGGGGGGGGCTCGCATGTACCGACCGCGTCGCTGGTGACCCAGCGCGGACTAAATCCTTGCTCGGAAATTACTGGTTAGCTCGGCTGCGCTAACCATCTCCGCGCGTATTTTGGCGTTTCGTATCAACAAACTGGTCCAGGCGACAATCACAGGACCAGAGAACAGTGATGCAATGCGAGGCTGGAAAGTTGGAGGCGAGTACCGGAATCGAACCGGTGTACACGGATTTGCAATCCGCTGCGTCACCACTCCGCCAACTCGCCTTTTCAAGCAATTTCAATTACTTGACGTGGTGCAGACGCGGTTCTAGCAGCTTTCCCGAACAACGTCCAGAGGGTTGCTGAAAATTCCGCCGACCACGGCGTTGGATGGTCGGTCAGCGCAGTGGCAACTTTTGTCGCGGCCTGCAATTTTTGCCGGGCTGGCCGTTGCCGGGCGGGATCGGATGTGGCAAAAGCCGAGCAACCATGGGAAATATACGAGCGGTCACATGACGGATTTCGCAGCCCGACGCCACACGATGGTAGACACTCAGATCAGGCCCTCTGATGTCACCAAATTCCCGATCATCGATTCAATGCTGAAGGTCCAGCGTGAGAACTTCGTGCCGGATGCCAGTCGCGAAGTGGCCTATGCTGGCGACCTGATCGACCTGGGAAACGGGCGCTGCCTGCTGGAGCCGAGGACTCTGGCGAAGATGCTGGATGCATTGAATATTTCGAATGACGAGGTGGTTCTGGATATCGCCCCGGCGTTCGGATACTCGACCGCCGTCGCCGCGAACATGGCGCAGCTTGTGGTGGGCGTCGAGGATGACGAGGCCAACGCAGCCGACGCGCAGTCCCGCCTGATGGAGGCGGATATCGACAACGCGATCATTCATGTCGGACCTTTGGAGCAGGGGGCGGCCGAGCATGGCCCCTATGATGTCATCATCATCCAGGGCGGTGTGGAACGTCTGCCCGATGCCCTACTCGATCAACTGAAAGATCATGGCCGCATCGCCTGCCTGTTCGTCGAAGGCAATCTGGGCACCGTTCGCATTGGTCGAAAGTCCGATGGGCGGGTGACTTGGCGTCATGGCTTCAACGCAAACGCCCCGGTACTGCCGGCGTTTTCGGCCGAGTGTGCATTTTCGCTATAGTCGATCAGCGGTTTTCCGCGGTCCCTTGATTAGTTGAAAACAAAGGCGCAAACTGCCTGCGGGCTTGCGTTATTTTGATTTGAGAGGATTTGGGTATGCTTGGAACGGCTGGAGGGAAGCTCGTCAAGGCAGTCGCTCTGACGGCGGGAATCGCGCTGAGCGTGATGCCGGGGCGCTCGGTTTTGGCGGACAATCTGACCGACGCGTTCATCGGTGCATACAACACAAGCGGGCTGTTGGAACAGAACCGCGCCTTGCTGCGCGCAGCCGACGAAGACGTTGCAATCGCGTTGTCGGCCCTGCGCCCGATCATCAACTGGACCGTCCGTGTCAGCCAGGATTACGCCAAGACCCGCGCCGGAACTGTGGTGTCGACGGTCGAACCATCGCGCTTCTTCTCGGGGTTAACGCTGAGCCAGTTGGTCTATGACGGCGGTGCATCGATTCTCGGGAAACAGTCGGCTCAGGAAACAGTTCTGGCAACCCGCCAGGCATTGATCGATATTGAGCAACAGGTTCTGTTCCGCGCAACGACGGCTTATCTGAGTGTTCTGCTGCAGGAAGAAACGGTTCAAATTCGCCAGAACAACGTCAATCTCTCGGGCGAGGAACTGCGGGCCACGCAGGACCGTTTTGAAGTCGGTGAGGTCACCCGGACCGACGTCGCGCTGTCCGAAGCGCAGTTGGCAAGCTCGCAGGCTGATTTGGCCGATGCGCGAGGCGACCTGAGCACCGCTCAAGCGGAATACGTGAATGCCGTCGGCAAACAGCCTGGCCGTACAGCGGGCCAGCCGCGTCTGCCGAAGCTACCCGGTTCATTGGCCGAGGCCATCAGCCTGGCACAAAGAAACCATCCGGCAATCCTTTCGGCGCAGCATCAGGTGCGTGCCTTGGATCTGACCGTGCAGCAGCAGCGCGCGGGCCTTGGTCCGAATGTCAGCCTGAACGCGGACGCGGGGATAACGGAAAGCTATGACAACGACGACTATACCAACGATGCGTCCATCTCGTTGAATTTCAATCAGCCAATCTATGCCGGTGGTCGATTGGCGGCCAACGTGCGCCGAGCAATGGCTCAGCGGGATGCATCGCGCGCCAACCTTCTGAATGTGCAGAAAGACATCACTCAGGGTGTGACGGACGCCTATGTGCGCTTTGAAACGGCCACGGCCAGCCTGCGGGCATCCGTCGAACGGGTACGCGCATCGCAGGTCGCCTTTGACGGGATTCGCGAAGAGGCCACGTTGGGGGCTCGGACCACGCTGGACGTTCTGACCGCTCAGCAGGATTTGCTGGACGCACAATTGGCCGAAGTTGCCTCGCGGACGGAACGGTCTTTGGCTGCCTATCAGCTGTTGCAGGCGCAAGGTCTGTTGACCGCCGAGCGCCTTGGACTGGCAGTCCAGATTTATGACCCGACACTCTACTATAACTTGGTCAAAAAGGCGCCAGCACAGATCAGCAAGCAAAGCCGCGACCTGGATCGAGTTCTCAAAGCTTTGCGGCGCGAATGATCAGCCACACTATCTGTTGTTAGGTTCGACCGGATTGGATACACTGGTCCAAAAGGTCAGAGCGGTAGAGAACAATGACGGATAGCAGTGTCAAAGCAGGTGTCGAAGACGTATTGTCGTCGATCAAGCGTTTGGTCAGCGAAGAAGGGCGCAAGGTCCCGAACCTGATCAAAGCGACTGCGGCTCGCAAGCCGGGACGCCTGGTTTTGACGGATGCCCTGCGGGTTGGCACACCGGCCGAGGATCCAAAAGCACCTTTGAAGCTGGCCCAAAAGATCTCGGCTGAGGCGGCCTCGCAGCATGCTGCGAATGTCGAGGCGGTGCGCCCGGCCAACGACCTGTCACAACCTATGCGGTTGCGGTCTTGCGATATCGTTCGTCCCGGAACGCCGGCAATCAATGACATTGGCGGTGAGTCTTCGGATGATCGCGAAGGCCGCAGGGATCTGGCCGGAAGCCTGAGCGCCAAGATAGCGGCTCTTGAGGCTGCGATTGCGCGGACCGAAGATCAGTGGGAGCCTGACGGTGAAAGCGACGACGCTTATTCCGGCACGCGCACCGACACGGTCAGTTGGGCCTCGGACACCGGGTTTTCGGCGTCGAAGGATGCGGCTGAGTCTGAAGCGGAGATGGACGCTGACAGCGACGAGGAAACAACGCCTGCCACGTTTATCCGGGACAACCGGGATGCCTCTGAGGCCGAGGTGAAGCTGGATCAGGAAACGCCGGCGATGGCGACCGGCACGATGGATGAAGACGAATTGCGCGAGTTGATCGCAGACATCGTCCGTCAGGAACTGCAGGGCGCGCTGGGTGAACGTATCACCCGCAACATTCGCAAGCTGGTGCGGCGCGAGATCAACCGCGCTTTGGCCGCTCAGAATTTGGATTGACGCTCAGCCGAACCGAGGCTCGGCTGCCAGTGACAGCAGGGCATCAAGGTCCATATGCTGTTCAAGGTGATCGGCCAAAGACTCCAACGTTTGCTCAACACTGACTTCGTATGCCAGTTCCGACCTGGCTCCAAACCGCTGCAGAAACGACGCGCGGAAGGCGTCTGACGCGAAAATGCCGTGCAGGTAGCTTCCCAGAACGCGCCCGTCTCTCGATGCGGCGCCTTCCGGGCGCCCTTCCACCTGCAACCATGCGCGGGCAGTATCCGGACCTTGGGTGCGCCCCATGTGGATTTCGTAGCCGGTGACAGGCTCGCCGCCGGGCAAGGCCTGCGCTGATTGCAGTTCGACCCGTTTTTCCCCGGACATAACCGTTTCCACGTCCAGCAAACCCAACCCATCGACGCCGCCGGGTCTGCCGTCCACTCCGTCGGGGTCAGCGATCACCCGGCCCAGCATCTGATACCCGCCGCAGAGGCCAAGAACATGGCCGCCCCGCCGTACATGGGCATACAGGTCGATGTCCCAACCCTGTTTGCGGAAAAAGGCCAAATCTCCGATCGTTGATTTGCTGCCCGGCAGAATCACCAGATCCGCGTCACCGGGAAGGGGGCGGCCAGCCGGAATGATCTCGACCGAAACACCCGGCTCGGCAGATAGCGGGTCCAAATCATCGAAATTCGCCATGCGCTCCAACTGCGGCACCGCAACCTTGCAGGTGCCGCCTGCGTGCGAGCGGATATCCATCATGTCTTCCGCCGGCAGTTTCCAGGCGTCCTCAAACCAGGGAACGACGCCCAGGCAAGGCCATCCGGTGCGTGCCGCAATGTCGTCGCGCCCGTCATCAAACAGGCTGACGTCTCCCTTGAAGCGATTGACCGCAAAGCCGCGGATCATTGCAAGGTCAGCGTTCTCCAGCACTGCATGGGTGCCTACGATCTGCGCTATGACGCCGCCCCGGTGAATGTCTCCCACCAGTATGACGGGCACATTTGCGGCGCAGGCAAAGCCCATGTTGGCGATGTCGCCTGCCCGCAGGTTGGTCTCGGCCGGACTGCCGGCGCCCTCGACCAGCACAAGGTCGGCATCTTGGCAAAGTCTGGCAAAGCTCTCGAGCGCGGCGTTCAGAAGCTTGGATTTGTCCTTGCGATAGTCCTTGGCCCGCATCGTTCCCGCCCGCTTGCCCTGAACGATCACTTGCGCACCGGTATCGGTTTCCGGCTTCAGAAGGATTGGATTCATGTCCGTATGCGGCGGGCGCCCCGCCGCCCGGGCCTGCAGCGCCTGGGCGCGGCCAATCTCGCCTCCGTTTGTCGCCACTGCGGCGTTGTTGGACATGTTCTGCGGTTTGAAGGGGGCAACCTTCAAACCACGCCGCGCAAAGGCCCGGGCCAGCCCGGCCACAAGCATCGACTTGCCGACGTTGCTGCCGGTCCCCTGAATCATGATCGCGCGAACCATCTGAGCCTCCTGCGGATGTTGGCAGATGACCGCATTTATTCAGCCGACGAAAGCGCGGATCGGGCCATTTGCACGACGAATGCGACCATTCCGCTGCGTACAGGGCAAAAAAAAGCGCGCCGAAAGTAACGGCGCGCGTTTTTGGGTCGGACGAAGCCTTAGGCGGCTTCGGCCTGCTGTGCCGCGTTGCGGCGTTCGCTTTCTTCGCGCGACAGGGCGACGGACGTACGCACGCCACGGCCAACGAACTCCATCAGTCCGTGGACAACCCGTTCGTTCGGGTCGATGCCAGCGCAAGACAGCACTTCGCGACCATCGCGCGAGCGTGCCCAGCGGGCGATTTGTTCCGGGCCATTGCCGTATTTCTTGTCATCGGCGATGGCATCATCGAGTGCAGCCAGCACAACGGCCGCGAAAAGTTTGCGGGCACGGTTGCCTTGCTCATTGTTAAAGGCGGTGCCGTCAACGAAATCTCTCATCTCGTTTTCCTTGTTGTTCTTGCTCTTGTAATTTTCGGCGTGGCGGTCCTTATGACCTATTTAGTGCGATTCGGATACACCTAATTTGCATAGTTGCGTTGCGTCATTTGCATGGCTCTCTGCAGGTGCAGCACTAGGTTTCGTTGTATTGCATGGATCGGTCCCGCCAGATATAGGGACCACAACTGACGCATCAACCATGTGTGAAGGAAATATGTCATGCCCAAGATCAATGGGAACGAAATTCGCCCGGGCAATGTGCTTGAGCATAACGGCGGTCTGTGGGCGGCGGTCAAGGTCGATCACGTCAAACCGGGCAAAGGCGGTGCCTTTGCACAGGTGGAATTGCGGAACCTGCGCAACGGTTCGAAACTGAACGAGCGGTTCCGTTCAGCGGACAAGGTCGAGCGTGTTCGGTTGGAGCAGAAAGACCAGCAGTTCCTGTATGAAAGCGACGGGATGCTGGTATTCATGGATGCCGAGACCTATGAACAGATTGAATTGCCTGCAGATTTGCTGGGTGACCGTCGTCCGTTCCTTCAGGACGGGATGACCATCGTGGTCGAATTCTATGAAAGCGAGGCGCTGAACGCGACGCTGCCTCAGAAAGTCGTCTGCAAGGTCGTCGAGACTGAACCGGTCGTTAAAGGTCAGACTGCGGCGAACTCGTTCAAGCCGGCGGTTCTGGACAACGGGGTCAAAGTCATGGTGCCGCCGTTCATCGCGCAGGACGAGATGATCGTCGTGAACACCGAGACCATGGAATATTCCGAGCGCGCGTAACGTTGCGTCATACTCGGAGAAAGACCAAGAAACCGCGCCGCTATTCGGCGCGGTTTTTTTCTTGCGAGGCAGCCCCGCCCCGGCGGTAGCGGGCGCGGTCCGGGCCGAACAGTTCCAGCAACAGCTCGAACTTGATGCGATTGGCGCTGACCTGCCGGTAAAAAGCGATGAGAAACCCGGTCGGCCCCTGGATCCGGGCCAGACCGCTGGTCGCGGCGACGACGGTTCCCACGTCGGTTTCTCCCTGCAGAACCAGCCATCCGCCCAGCATCAGAACACCGACGGTGCCTGCACCGTTGATCACGCTCAGCAGAAACTTGGCCGACAATTTCCACAGGAACATCCGCCGCCGGGTGTCGTAGATCGCGTCGAACTGGTCGTGCACCTCTTGAGTCACGGCCTCGATGTTTTCGATCGTCAGATGGTCGGTCGCGCTACGCAATATGCGGACGCGGTCCGCCACGAACACGTTCACCTTTCTCTGCGAGACGAGAACGATAAGGATCTGCGGTGCGATCATCGAAAGGGCAATCAGTCCCAGCCAGGGTTGCGTCGACGAGATGTAGCCAATCACGCTGACCAAGGTTCCGATTTGTACGACCGGGTCCGAGAACGCGCCGCCTGCGAATTTGCCCAGTTCTTCGGCTTCGGCAGAAATGGCCGTCGTCATGGTCCCCTTGCGGACATTCTCGCCCGACTCGTCCACATCCACGGTGCGGGCCAGTAAAAGCTGACGGATCCGACGGATCATGTCTTCGCCCAATGTCCCCGCGCGATATCCCAGCACCCATTTCAGGGCGAGGCTCAGCAGGATCACCCCCATCATACCGGCGCCCAGCAGCAGAAGATGTGGCGCCTCGATATTGTCCGAGGTCAGATGGTTGATGATGTCCCGTTGAAACTCCAACGGGGCCGCGGCAAGAGCAGCGACCGACAAGGACAACAGGATCAGTATGACTTGCCGTCCGGCGCTGGCGCGCCAGATGGCTGAATACAGTTGGAGCATGCAGGCACCCGATCAGCCAAGTGCCTCAAGTCTTACCGTGTGGCCGGGCCGGATAAAACGTTTACAAAGCAGCCCGGTTAGTGGTCGTGCCGGTTGGGCAACAGGCTCACTCCAGCAGACGCAGCCGGGCGTCTCCGGCCTGCATGTCGTCGCCCGCCCGATCAAGGCGCAGATAGGCGATGGCCTGTCCGTTCGATTGCGTGAACAGCGTACCAGCTGGCTTTCCCGCCGAGAGGATTTCGGAGCCGACCGGAGCCGCGCCGTCGATGGCGACAACCCGCAGCCCCTTGCGCAACTGGGTCTTGTGCTTCATGCGAGCGGTTACCTCTTGCCCGACATAGCAACCCTTTTTGAAATCAACGCCGTTGAGCGGCTCGAAACCGGCCTCGAGGATATAAGTGTCCGGTTTCAGCTCGATCCCGGTTTCCGGGATGCAATAACGCACCCGAATTGCGTCCCAATCCGTTCCATCATCGGCTTCGGGAGCGTCAGAATATGCGCGCCAGCCCATATCGGGGTGACGAGGATCGGGCAGGGCGCCTTCGGGTGCGGGCCCGGTTCCGCGTTGCAGGTGCAAGTTGGTTTCCTCGATACGCACGTCCGCCCGCAGCTTGTACATGTTCAGCCGCTTGATCAGTGCATCCGCCATCCCCTCAACCACGTCCAGCAGTACCGAGTCGCCATCGCGTTTCAGAAAGAAATCGGCCAGGTACTTGCCCTGCGGGGTCAGGATGGCCGCGTAGACAAGACCATCATCCAGCTTGCGGGTGTCATTGGTGACCAGACCTTGCAAGAAGCTGTCGGTATCCGTGCCGGTCAGGCGCAAAATGCGGCGGGTGCTCATCTTTGGGTCCTCGTCATTGCCCTGAGAGCGGTGATATAAGCGAACCCGTTGCCAAGACCAGAGGTTTCGAACGTGTCCGCCCCGATCAGTATCGTGATTCCGACATTCGATTCCCAAACCGAACTCGCGCGCTCGCTGAGGACCCTGATGGAAGGTCTGCACGCCGGTCTGATCCGCGAACTTGTCATCGCCGATGGAGGGTCGACCGATCATACGTTGCGTATTGCCGATGAAGCAGGTGCCCGGATCGTTGCCGGGGCCGGGTCTCGTACCGCGCAGCTGCGCGTGGGATGCGACGCCGCGGTGGGCGACTGGTTGCTGATCATCCGTCCGGGGACCGAGCTTGAGCCGGGGTGGACCGATGCGGTGGCCGAGCACCTTGTAACGCAGCGTCCGGGTGTTTTTCGCCTTGGGTACCTGTCCTCAGGCCTGAGCCCGAGTTTGACGGCAGGTTGGGCCAATCTGCGTAGCCGGGTCTTCGGACTGGCGTCTGTTGATCAGGGCCTGCTGCTGCCGGCGCAATTGTACAAGGCCGCCGGTGGATATCCGGATCAACCGGGGAAGGAGGGGGCGCTCATGCGCTCTCTGCCGCGCGCGACACTATTGCGGGCGCGTGCCATTACAGGCGCCGGGCGCCGTGGTCGGACGCGTCCTGAGGTGCCACCGCGGTAACCTCGGTCGCAGGTGCTTCGGAGGTTGGCTGCCGCGCCGTCGGCTCGGCGATGAGGTTGGACCGCAACTCGACAACAGATTTGCCCAACCGGAATGGTGCCGCAAAGCTGACAAGACACAGCGCGATGATCTGTAGCACGAGAATGTGGGCGTTTTCCTGGAGGTACTCCCACTCTCCTTTCAGTTTGGCGACCTGAGCGATCAAATCATCATAGCTTTGCGCGAGGATCATATAGTCTCCGGCGATTGCCGGCACTTTCCGCCGCATGTTGTCGATAGCGGTCTGCGTTTCTTCGTCCAGCGTGGTGAATACCAGGAATTGCTCGATGTCGAAGGCATCGGCCTTGGCGGCCATGTCCTGAATGTCATCCATCTGGCCTCGGGACCGTGCGCCGAAGATGAAGTTCAGGCCCTGCAGCGGCGCAACTTCGTTGGTGACGGCGATGAACAGCGGCAGGTCGGCGTTGCTGGCGGTCGAGGCCGACAGGAATTCGACCTTGTCGCACAAAACCGCCGTGTCTGGGTCGTAGGCCGGATCGCAGAACCGCAGCCGGAACCGCGCGGCGTCGCGATCGAAGGCCAGTGTCGCCGCATAGGCAACGTCGATCTGCCTGTCCAACCTTGAGCTGTCGGATTTGTAGAGCCCGGCCATGACCGCCACCAGCGCGCCCAGCCCACCCAACACGACCCACACGAGGTCGGCCAGCTTCCATGCCCGGTGACCCGCTGGTTTGCGAAACAGGAACGCGGTGCCAATCGATCCGGCCAGAAAGAACAGCAACAGCAGGGGCAGCTGGTAGTCGGTGATGAAGTTCATGCATCCGAGTTTAAGTTGTCAGTCTTCCCACGCAACAGCGATCACGTGCAGTTGTAACGCGTGTCAGGATGCCCATACTCGGGTCAGGAGCCGGAGGGAGAACGTGATGACCAAAGAGATTGTGCTGATCCACGGGGCGTTTGCAGGGCCGTGGTGCATGGCGGACTATGCGGAGTTCTTCCGCGCCCGTGGATGGACGGCGCACACCCCGGCGCTGAGATTCCATGGCGGCGATCCCGCAGCCGAGCCCGATGCGGGTCTGACCGACACCAGCGTGCTGGATTATGCCAACGACATTGCCGAATTCGTTCAGGGGTTGGGCAGCAAACCCGTGATCCTTGGGCATGCCATTGCGGGCGTCGTTGCCCAGCAGGTTGCGTCTCGCGGGTTAGCCAGCGCCATCGTTTTGATCAACCCGAACGCGGCCTGGGGCACCCTGCCGGAAACCGATGACGAACGCGCCGTGCCGCGCGCCTTGATGGAGGGCGGGGCGTTCTGGAAGCAGCCCATGCGCGTCGATTTCGACTTGATGGCCCCATTCGCATTGAACAAAATGCCCGAAGCCCAGCAACATGCGGTCTTCGATCAGCTTGGCCCGGAAAGCGGGCGGGTGATGTTCGAGATGTTTTTCTGGATGTTCGACGATCACCACGCGATGAAGGTTGATATCGACAAGGTCGACTGCCCGGTTCTGATCGTTTCAGGCTCGGAGGACAGGGCGGTGAACCCCAACACCTGCCGTGCCTTGGCGAAACTCTATGGCGACCGCGCGACCTTTCTGTCCGCAGAAGGTCACGCGCATTTTCTGTTCATGGAGCCCGGTTGGGAAAAGCCGGCCGCACAGATCGCGGACTGGCTGGACCAGAAGCTGGGCTAGGGGCCGTTCAGGCGTTACTTGCTGACCTGAAACGTGCTCTGAGGCCGCCAACGCAGCACGCCGTCGCTTTCGCGGTAACAACGCAACAGGCGTTCCTGCACCGTGCTCACCGTGCTGGTGACGGTGTTGTCACCAACCATCAGCACAAAGGCGTCTTCGGAATAGGCCATGCCTTCGTAATAGCAGAACCGAGTCTCGGCGCCGTCGGGGATGGGGGATGCGGTGCTGAGCATCTGCTGCGCGGGGGCTGCCGAGGCCATCAGGGTCAGGGCCAGCCCGAGGGTCAAAGTTTTCATGTCGTCCTCCCGTTCGGGTATCCGTTTTTCAAATTGGGTCTTGGACGCTCGGAACCTCAAAGCTCGTTCTTGGATGACGGGTTGAGAGTAAGTGTGAACGGGATCAACGGGTTAGGCAAGGGGCGTGTTTGCGTGCCGCTCGTGGCGACGTCCCGCGCTATCCACGAAATGCTTGATGCAAAGCCTCCTGCACGCGCCTAACTAGCCTCATGGGCGAGCGCAAGAATTGGAGGATTGGGGGTTCTATAACCACAGTAAGCTTTTGACGAGTTTCGTCATCGGCCTTCAATGGAATTAGCGAGAACTCACAATTGTAGCCGTTATCATCGGAATAGTAACCTGTGTACAGCCAAATAGATGGGAAGGGCGTTAAAGAGATTTCATCCGCAATTGCGCCAAAAGCATCAAAGAAATCGTTCGGCTCGCTATGGGTTGTAAGATTATCAAGGACAAGAATCGTTTCATCTTTATCTCTATGTTTTTTTGAAGCTTTTTTTCTACTGCTTGAGAGATAGCTGCGCAAAGATCAATCTTTGGGTTCATTGGTGGGCGAAGAAATAGCTTTGGATCGTTCTCTACAAACTCGTTTTTGAAAGACTGTTTCTTGCCGTTTGGCGCATTTGCTTTTTCAACAATTTCACTCGGAAAAGTGCCGGGAAAGTGCTTTTCCACTTTGCGAATTTCAAAACCTTTCAAGTTCGCTTTCTGAAGCAGCAAAGTACAATCATTTTCTGCATTGATCGACTTCAGAAGTGCGGGATCGGCTACCCGGCAAATCTCCAAGTTAAAGCTGGTGCCATCGTGCATCACGTATTTGAAATCCCATGGGCAATCACGCCCAACTACGTAGAATTGCGGGGGCTCGCTACTCTCACTGTAGTTTAGTTTTCCGTACTGCTGACAAAAATGAAAGGCGATAAGATCTTCACGTAGGCGATCATCCCAAACGTTAAGACGAACTACTTCGCGTGAAGTGCCGTCCACGTCAATAAACACATGCCGACAATAATTGTGTTTGCCCTCCAGTCGGCTGCGAGGCTCAAACTTGTGCTCGCCACCTAATAGTACTTCTCTTTTGAATTCCGGCATAAGAAACATTCAAATCCGGAATAAATCAAACATCCAACTCCTCCACAAACCGCGCGTTCTCCTGAATGTATTGGAACCGCAGTTCGGGTTTCTTGCCCATCAGGCGCTCGACAAGGTCGCCGGTCTCACCGGGTTCGTCCTCGTCGATGGTGACACGGATCAATTTCCGCGATTTGGGGTCCATCGTGGTTTCTTTCAGGTCCTTGGCGTCCATTTCACCCAGACCCTTGAAGCGGCTGACGTCGATCTTGCCTTTGCCGCCCAGACCTTTCTCCAGCCATTCGTCGCGCTCGGCTTCGTCCAGGCAATAGACACGCTTGGCGCCTTGGGTCAGGCGGTAGAGGGGCGGGCAGGCCAGGTACAGGTGGCCCGTGTCGATCATTGGGCGCATCTGGGTGAAGAAGAAGGTCATCAGCAGCGAAGCGATATGCGCGCCGTCCACGTCGGCGTCGGTCATGATGATGACCTTGTCATAGCGCAGGTCGTCGATGTTAAACTTGGTGCCCAGCCCTACGCCAAGCGCCTGCGTCAGGTCATTGATCTCGGCGTTGGTGCCCAGTTTCGAGCTGGCCGCGCCAAGGACGTTCAGGATCTTGCCGCGCAGGGGCAGCAGGGCCTGTGTCTTGCGGTCGCGGGCCATCTTGGCCGAACCGCCAGCCGAGTCGCCCTCGACGATGAATAATTCGGTGCCGTCACGTGTTGAACTACTACAGTCCACCAACTTGCCGGGAAGACGGAGTTTCTTAGTGGCGGACTTGCGTTGTGTTTCCTTCTCGGCCCGTCGGCGCAGGCGTTCCTCGGCCCGCAGGATGAGGAAATCCAGAATGGCGCCGGCGGATTTGGTGTCGGCGGCCAGCCAATTGTCGAAATGGTCGCGGACCGAGTTTTCGACCAGCCGCTGCGCCTCGACCGTGGCAAGACGGTCCTTGGTCTGGCCGACGAATTCGGGTTCACGGATGAAGCACGAGACCAGCGCGCAGCCCCCGGTGATCAGGTCATCGCGGGTGATCTGGGCGGCCTTCTTGTTGTTGATCAGTTCACCGTAGGCCTTGATGCCCTTGAGGATCGCGGCCCAGAAGCCCGCCACGTGGGTGCCGCCCTCGGGCGTCGGAACGGTGTTGCAGTAGGACTGGATGAAGCCATCGCGCGACGGCGTCCAGTTGATCGCCCATTCCACCTTGCCGGGGGTGCCGAATTTCTCGTTGAAATCGACGGTCCCGGCGAAGGGCTGTTCGGAATAGGTCGAGGAGCCGTTCATCGTCTCCTTGAGGTAGTCCGACAAGCCACCTGGGAAGTGAAAGGTAGCCTCGGTGGGCGTCTCGCCGTCGTCGATCGCGGTTTTCCAACGAATTTCAACGCCCGAGAACAGGTAGGCCTTGGAGCGGATCGATTTGAACAGGCGGGCGGGTTTGAACCTGTGGTGGCCGAAGATTTCGGGGTCGGCATGGAAGGTGACGGTGGTGCCGCGCCGATTGGGAGCCGAGCCCACCTTTTCGACCGGACCCAGCGGGATGCCGCGCGAAAAGCGCTGTTCGTACAGCTCCTTGTTGCGGGCCACCTGCACGACCATCGAATCCGACAGCGCGTTGACCACCGAGGCGCCCACGCCGTGCAGACCGCCCGAGGTCTGGTAGGCCTTCCCCGAGAACTTGCCGCCCGCGTGCAGGGTGCACAGGATCACCTCAAGCGCGGATTTGTCGGGGAACTTCGGGTGCGGGTCGATCGGAATACCGCGGCCGTTGTCCCGCACGGTCAGGGCGTAATCGTCGTGCAGTTCCACCTCGATACGGTTGGCATGGCCGGCAACGGCCTCGTCCATCGAGTTGTCGAGGATTTCGGCCACCATGTGGTGCAGTGCCCGTTCGTCGGTGCCGCCGATATACATGCCGGGGCGTTTGCGCACGGGCTCCAGACCTTCGAGGACCTCGATCGAGGAGGCGTCGTAGGTGGTGGCGGATTCTGGCGTCAACAGGTCGTCGGGCATGGGTGCTGCTCTTGTTTTTGGGTTTGGCCCATTATGGCAGGTGATGTGGGTCGGGGGAAGAGGGACGCGAGGTGTTGTATCAAACTTGCGGGCGGTGGCGGGTTGCAAAACGGGTGGTTTTCCCGCTGAGTTGCGGAAATCTTGGAGGAGCAGGTGATGAGCTGGATCAAGACGATACCATTCGACGAGGCACGCGGTCGGTTGAAGACGCTGTATGACCGGGTCACGGGGCCGGGGAACAATGTGGACAACATCATGATGGTGCATTCCCTGCGTCCACATTCGATGGAAGGTCACATGGCGCTCTACAAGAACGTGCTGCACCATTCGGGAAACTCGGTTCCCAAGTGGTTTCTGGAAGTGCTCGGGGTCTGGGTCAGTTCGCTGAATCGCTGCGGCTATTGTGTCGAGCATCATTTCAGCGGGTTGCAGCGACTGTTGGGGGACGAGCAGCGCGGTTTGGCCATCCGCGCGGCGATCGAGGCGGAAACATCCGAGACGGCGCCGTTGGACCCCGCACAGGTGGCGGCGATGGAATATGCCCGAAAACTGACCGAGAACCCGGCCGACCTGGCGGCGGAGGATATCGACGCGTTGCGATCTGTTGGCTGGGACGATGGTGAGATTCTGGAGATCAATCAGGTTTGCGCCTATTTCTCCTATGCCAACCGCACCGTTCTGGGGCTTGGCTGTTCGACCAAGGGCGACATTCTGGGGTTGTCTCCGAACAATTCGGACAATCCGGATGACTGGGGCCATCGGTGAAGGGCGCTGCCTTTTGCGTCCTTCGGCGTCGGGCGAAGAGTTGGCTCAGTTGTCCTGAACCCAATCGAGAATAGCGTCGGCCACCGCCTGAGGTTTCTGGTGATGCAGCCAATGGTCTGTACCGTCGATCTGCATGCGGGTCAGGTTGGGAGCGAACTCTTCCAGCCCATCGGTGCATTCGGGAAGCAAGGCTTTGTCCCGCGGCCCCCACAGAAGCAAATGCGGGCAGCGGACCCTCAGCCTGTCAACGGGCAGTTCCGGCAGGTCCGTGCAGGGCGCGCCTGGCTCAGCCACCACAAGGGGTGAGGCCCGGTACCAGTTCAGCATGGCGTCGAGCCGTCCCGGGCGGGCCCATTCGGTGCGATAGTCGCCCATGCGCGCGTCGCTCATCCAGTCCAACCCCATGCCATGCCGAAAGAATTGTTCGAGCTTGGCGAAGTTGCCGGCCGAAAGAAATTCGGCTGCATCGGGCGCGCGCAGGCGGTTGATGTATTGAGAGGCCTCGGATTGTTTGCCTCCTGCCGCAAGTTCGCGCTGGAACGGGACAGGGTGAACACCGTTGGCGATGATCAGGCGGCTGACCAACTTGGGGTGGAACATGGCAATTCCGTAAGCCACCGAGGCGCCCCAATCATGTCCCAGCACAGTGACGGGGTCGCCAACCTGCTCGATCAGCACGGCCATGTCCGACACCAGCTTTGACAGCGCATAGTTCGAAATACCCTCGGGGGCCCAGCTTTGACCATAGCCACGCTGGTCCGGCGCGATGCAGTGAAAGCGGTCCGACAGGTGCGGGGCCAGGTCGGACCACGCGCCGCCATACTCCGGGAAACCGTGCAACATCAAAAGCGTAGGCAGGTTGGGATCGCCCCAGCGGCGGACGAAGAACGGGTGGCCGTTGAGGTCGAAGAATTCGCTGTCCATGCGGGATGCCCCTGACTGAGTTCACACCTGCAGAGTTTTCGGAGCCGTCGCCGAAGTCAACTTGATACGGATCAACGCGGAAAAGATGCAGATCTGCTAGGCGTTTCGGCGGACAGTGACACAGGAGAGAGCATATGGACGCAGTGATCCGAAAAAAGGCGACCGCAGCCCCCGTGGCCGTCATGGCCAAACCGAACGCGGACACCGAAGCGCCCACCCGCGAAAAGATCCGGCAGGCCTTTGAAAGCGGGGAGTATCCGTATCGCTCGAAATTGTCCCGGGCGGCTTATGAAAAGCAGAAGGCCCAGTTGCAGGCCGAATTGTTGAAGGTGCAGTTGTGGGCGCAGGAGACCGGGCAGAAGTTCGTGCTGTTGTTCGAGGGTCGCGACGCCGCCGGCAAGGGCGGCACCATCAAGCGGTTCATGGAGCATCTGAACCCGCGTCAGGCCCGGGTGGTGGCGCTGAACAAGCCGACCTGGGAGGAGAAGGGCCAGTGGTATTACCAGCGCTATATCCAGGAATTGCCCACCGTCGGCGAAATGGTCTTTTATGACCGGTCCTGGTACAACCGGGCCGGGGTCGAGCGGGTGATGGGGTTCTGCACCCCGAACGAATACCTCGAGTTCATGCGCCAGACGCCCGAGTTGGAGCGCATGATGGTTCGGTCGGGAATCCAGCTTTATAAATACTGGTTCTCGGTGACACGGGATGAGCAGCTGCGCCGTTTCAAAAGCCGCGAGACGGACCCGCTGAAGCAATGGAAACTGTCGCCCATCGACAAGGCCAGCTTGGACAAATGGGATGACTACACCGAGGCGAAAGAGGCGATGTTCTTCTATACCGACACCGCCGACGCGCCTTGGACCATCGTCAAGTCGAACGACAAGAAGCGCGCCCGGCTGAACTGCATGCGGCATTTCCTGTCGACGCTGGATTATCCGGACAAGGATCATGACATCGTGGGCCAGCCCGATCCTCTGATCGTGGGGCAGGCACATCATGTGGTCCACCGGTCGGATCACATCCTTGGTACGGCGATCCATCCCGAGGCGCGCGTCACCTGATTGGCCCGACGGGCGTCACCGAGGTCTCGAAGTGAAATTTCAGAGATCTCCCCTTGCCCCGGCTCGGGGCCGCGCATATGGCTGGCGGGATGAGAAAGGTCATGACATATCCCGCCCATTTCCGGGCCATTGCTGTGCTGGGGCTGCCGTTGATCGGTGGTCATCTGGCGCAATTCGCCATTGGCCTGACGGATACGATCATGCTGGGCTGGTATGGCGTCGAGGCACTGGCCGCGGTGACGCTGGCCAGCAGCTTTTACTTTGTTCTGTTTCTTTTCGGAGGCGGATTTGGCCTGGCCGTCATGCCGATGGTCGCGACCGCGGCCGCAGAGGAGGATGAAACCAGCATTCGCCGCAGCACCCGAATGGGTCTGTGGCTGTCGCTGCTGTATGGCATGCTGATCATGCCGCTGCTGTGGTGGTCCTACCCGATTCTGATCGCCACGGATCAGGATCCACAAGTGGCGCAAACCGCGTCCGAGTATCTGCGGGTTGCGGGCTGGGGCCTGTTCCCGGCGCTGGTGGTGATGGTTCTTAAATCCTATCTGGCCGCGTTGGAGCGTACGCAGATCGTGCTGTGGATTACCGTCGCGGCGGCAGTGGTCAATGGACTTACGAATTATGCGCTGATCTTCGGCAACTGGGGCGCGCCGGAACTGGGCGTGATGGGGGCCGCGATTGCGTCGGTGGTCACGCAGACCGTGTCGCTGGTGGCCGTGATAATTTACGCGGTAAAAGTCCTGCCGGAACACAACCTGTTCCAGCGATTCTGGCGCCCGGATTGGGAAATGTTGCTGAGCGTCCTGAAGCTGGGTGTGCCCATCGGTCTGACCTTGTTGGCCGAAGTGTCTCTGTTCGCCATGTCCGCCTTCATGATGGGTTGGATCGGACAGGTGCCGCTGGCGGCGCACGGGATTGCGCTGAACCTGGCCTCGGCCACATTCATGGTGCATCTGGGCCTGTCGAATGCAGCAACGATCCGGGCCGGCAACGCGCTGGGGCGCAAGGATCGACCGCATCTTGAGAAAGGCGCAATCGCGGTCACGGGCATGTCCCTTGTGGTGTCCGTGCTGACAATCATCCTGTTCCTGACCTGCGCCGAGCCGCTCATCTCGGTATTTGTCGAACCGGACGACCCGCAGCGTCCCCAGATTCTGGCCATCGGGACCGGTCTGCTGGCCATGGCGGCCCTGTTCCAGCTGGTGGACGGCGCGCAGGTAATCGCTCTGGGCCTTCTGCGCGGGTTGCAAGACGCCAAGGTGCCCATGGTTATGGCAGGCCTCAGCTATTGGGTCGTGGGGATCCCCGCATCCTACTACTTTGGTTTCGTGCAAGGCATGGCCGGGATCGGAGTCTGGCTTGGCCTTGTTCTGGGCCTTGCCTGCGCGGCGGTCATGCTGATGGGACGGTTCTGGCTGCGATCCGTCCGCGTGGTAGGTGCGCCCGCCGCGTAGCGACAACCGCCAGGCTCAACCCTTCTCCAGCCGGTCGGCCTTCTTGCGCACCAGTACCGTGCGCAAGTCGTGCATCGCCAGCAGCAACCGGTCCGTGATGTCTTCCAATTGGGTATCGGTCGCCTTGGACTGGGCCCATTGCGTGGTCAGGTTCAGGTGATCGATCGTGCGGTGGATGTCGTCGACGTCGCGCCGCGCAAGCAGGGCTTTGCGTTCGTCCATCCAACGGGCGATTTCGGTTTTGTCCGCTTCGGTCAGGGTACCCTGACCATGCGGCTTGACCTCGCCGTTGCGGATGTTGATCACCGCGATCTGGTCCATTTCGATCCGGCGCTGCCGGTTCTCCGTGTCGATCTTGAACACGACCGCGCCGTTCTCGCGGACGCGAAAGTAATATTCGGGCAGTGCTGCGGACATGTTGAACCTCGGTCTTAGCTCAGGGACGCACAGAACCGCTGGATGCGGGTGCAGGCTTCGGTCAAGGCTTCGTCCGACGTCGCGTAGCTGACGCGGAAATTGGGGCTGAGGCCGAACGCCGCTCCAAACACTACGGCTACGTCGGCCTCCTCCAAAAGGGCGGTCGCGAAGGCTTCGTCCGTGTCGATGACCGTGCCTGCCGGTGTGGTCTTGCCGATCAACCCGGCGATCGACGGATAGACGTAGAATGCGCCCTCGGGAGTGGGGCAGGTGATACCGTCAATCTGGTTCAGCATCCCGACCACAAGATCGCGTCGGCGTTTGAAAGTTTCATTGTTCGGGGCAAGGAAGTCTTGGGTGCCGTTCAGGGCCTCGACCGCGGCCCACTGGCTGATCGAGCAAGGGTTCGACGTGGATTGCGACTGGATTTTGCGCATGGCCGCGATCAGCTCGACAGGGCCTGCGGCATAGCCGATACGCCAGCCGGTCATGGCATAGGCCTTGGAGACACCGTTGCACGTGAGCGTGCGATCATACAGCCCGGGTTCGACTTCGGCTGGCGTGCAGAACTCAAACCCGTCATAGGCGAGGTGTTCATACATGTCGTCCGACATGATCCAGACATGAGGATGCCGCATCAGAACATCGGTCAGAGCCTTGAGTTCGGCGCGGCTGTACCCTGCGCCGGTCGGGTTCGACGGCGAGTTGAAGATGAACCATTTGGTGTTTGGCGTGATTGCGGCTTCCAACTGGTCTGGGGTCAGCTTAAAGCTGTTTTCCAGTGTGGTCTCAACCACGACAGGCGAACCGCCCGCAAGCAGCACCATGTCCGGATAGCTGACCCAGTAGGGGGCGGGAATGATAACTTCGTCGCCCGGATTCATCGTCGCCATCAGCGCATTGTACAGCGTCTGCTTGCCACCTGTTCCGACCGAGATCTGTGCGGGCGTGTAGTCCAGCCCGTGGTCACGTTTCATCTTGGCGCAAGCGGCCTGTTTCAGCTCGGGAATGCCGTCAGGCGCGGTGTATTTCGTTTTACCGGCGGCGATTGCGGCAACGGCTGCGTCCTTGATGTTCTGCGGCGTGTCGAAATCGGGCTCACCTGCGCTGAGGCCGATGACGTCCCGTCCGGCGGCCTTCAACTCGGCGGCTTTGGCCGTCATGGCAATGGTCGGCGAAGGTTTGACGCGCGACAGTGTCGCAGACAGAAAGCTCATGGCGGGCCTCGGTTTGTATGTTGCTCAGGACTGTCATAGGGTGCCGCCGAAACACGATCAAGCGATATGCTTTTGAAGAACTGGAGAGTTTGATGAGCGACGAAACCGACTGGTTCGGACCCGAGGCCGCGACATTCGGAGACCGCGTGGCCGGCGCGCGCGAAGCCGCCGGTATGACCCAGACCCAACTGGCCCGCCGGCTGGGTGTCAAGAAGTCCACTGTGGTGGCCTGGGAGAATGACCTGTCAGAACCGCGCGCCAACAAGCTGTCGATGATGGCAGGTATGTTGAACGTGTCGATCATGTGGCTGCTGACAGGTGAAGGCGAGGGCATGGATGCTCCGGACGTCGCGGAAGCCGCGGATATGGAGCTGGCACCGCTGGTCGCGGAGTTGCGCGCCATCCGGGGCGAGATGCGGGCCAGTTCCGAGCGCCTTGCGCGGGTCGAGAAAACGCTGCGGCTGAAGCTGGAGAAAGGCGAATGAACGACATCCGGATCAAGCGGCTGAAGATGCGGTCGATGCGGCGCGGCATCAAGGAAATGGACATCATTCTGTCCGCCTATGCCGACCAGCGGCTTGAGCGGATGTCTGCGGCCGAATTGGACCTGTACGAAGCTTTGTTGCACGAAAACGATCAGGACCTCTACCAATGGGTAACCGGGCAGGTCGCCGCCCCTGAACACTACGCGAGCATGATCTTCGATATCTCGCAAGTATTTCAAAAATAATGGCAAAACAGACTTAACAGATTCTTCGGGATTTCGCGTCAAAGTTTCCTGAGCGGCGCAATTGAATCGGAGGATCGGATGAGTTTGGAATTGCAGGTCTCCGCACCCGGAACCAAAGGGTTCATGTCCAGCTATCTTGAGGCGCTGGCATTGGTTGAACGTCTGCATCGGTTGCTTCTGGACGTCATAAAGGACGAGTTCGAGCGGGTCGGCGTTCTGGAAATCAACGCGGTGCAGGCGCTGCTGCTGTTCAACATCGGTGACCACGAGGTGACTGCCGGTGAACTCAAAAGCCGCGGCTATTATCAAGGCAGCAACGTCAGTTACAACCTCAAGAAACTGGTCGAGATGGGGTTCATGCATCACCAGAGATGCGAGATTGACCGACGTTCGGTGCGGGTGCGTCTGACACCTCGAGGGCGGGAAATCCGTGACATCGTGGCCGATCTCTTCTCGCGGCACGCCGAAGGGCTGCAGGCCAAGGGTGTCCTGGGCACCGAAGGGATCGAAGAGATTACCAGCGCTTTGCGCCGGGTCGAACGGTATTGGACGGATCAGATCCGGTACATCTACTGACTACCGCCGTTCAATGGCAAAACTTGGGACAGGGTCAGCGAATCCAGCTCTCTGATCAGCTTGCGCGTCATCGCGTCTTCGTAGGCTTCAAATCGCAAAGCGGTTTCGACGAAGGCTCCGGGCCCCAGAATGACCCAAGCGTTGTAATAGGCCGACAACTCTCCGATTTGCACATATCGCTTGTCCCCGGTGCTGGGATCATCGGCTCCGATCACAAGCCCATTGATCGTGATGCCGGTTGCCTGCAGTTGGGCTTTAGCTTCTCTGGGATGGAGGCCGACATTGTGCTTGCCATCTCCTGAGAGGTCCAGCGTCCGCTTCAAGCAGGCGGCTTGGGCATCCAACAAATCAGCCCCGTACTGCATGGCAGACCCCACCGCTGTGCCCTGAGGTGCCGATGACCGACGCGTGGATTGCAGACGTTGCGCAATCCCGGACAAATCGGTCGGGGACCGAATGTCGGTCCAGCCGACCAACAGCCGCTGGAAACCTGCTTCGCTCCATTCGAAAACGGCGATCCGAACGGGGGCTTCGGGATTCGACAGGATCAACCGTTCCACCTCCGGCCGTTGCAATGCAGCGGCCAAGCCGTCCAATTGAAGTCGGTATTCGTTGCTGTCGACTGAGCCTGAAACATCCAACCCAAGCGCCAGGGCTTGCCGGCATTGAGCAGCGGCCGGGCTGCCCAAGGCCAAACAACACAGAGCCAGCGCACGGGTAATCATTTTGCGTTGCGCCCCAACGCGCCGACCTGAAGGCTGGTCAATTCCCGTTCCAGCTTGCGTCGCATGGCGCGCTCAAAGTCTTCGAACCCTTGCGCGATTTCCAAAAAGGCGTTTGGCCCATGCAAGACGTTGTTCTCAAAAAACGGGATGAGGAACAGCTCCCCTTCGAAATCCGCCGCATTTATGACCAACCCATTCACGGTTATGCGGTCGAAGGGAAAGTGGCGATAGGCGATCTGCGGACCGTAGCCGTCATTGTTCGAGCCGTCCCCGGACAGGTCAATCGTTTGAAACAGGCATTGCGGAGCCTGCTCCATCAGAGAGGCCCCGAAAGCCAGGGCATATCCCATGGCAGTGGCCGAGCCGCTGTCAGATCTTTGGGACTCGCTCACCTGTGTCGCTGCAACAAGCAGATCAGCCTCGGTCTCGATCAGGCGCCAGGGAAGGACGATGTACTGGGCGTCGCGACCGCTCCACTCATAAACCGTCAGGGCTACGGGCAGCGGCGAGGAAAAGAACGCTTTCCGGACTTCAGGAGCGATCAGGGCTGAAGCCAGGCCCTGCCGCTGCAGGGCGTCTTCTTTGGCGTCGACCGAAACGGATATGTCCAAAGCAAGCGCCAAGGCCAGCCGGCAGTTTTGGGCCTCAGCAGAGCTGGCCAGAACGGCCAGCCCCAATCCTGTCAGCCAGCGGATCACCAGTGGCCGGTGCTTTCCATGCTGGCCCAAGGTTCGGCCGGGGGCAAGGCATCGCCATTCTGCAGCAGTTCAACCGAAATGTTGTCAGGCGAGCGCACGAACGCCATGCGCCCATCGCGGGGAGGGCGGTTGATGACGACACCATTGTCGGCAAGGTGCTGACAGGTCTCGTAAATGTTGTCGACCCCATAGGCCAAGTGGCCGAAATGGCGGCTGTCGCTTGGCAAACCCTCATCGCCATCCCAGTTCCATGTCAGCTCGATCGGCCTGTCCTCCTGACCCGGAGGGGCCATGAAGATCAGCGAAAATCGCCCTTCCTCGCTGTCGTAACGGCGGGTTTCCTGGAGTCCCAGCAGCTTGTAGAAGGCCATGGATTTTTCCAAATCCTTCACGCGCACCATGGTGTGGAGGTATCTCAGCCCCATCTCAGCGATCCTTTCGGTGTTGATGATTGTGTGCAGCTTAGCGCGCTGCAGGGGCGTGTCGAGGGGGCGGTCGCAGAGAAACCGAAAAATGCGTGACGCAGCACACATATGGCGGTTTCAGTGCTGATGTTGCCGATATATAGTGGTCGGCGACTCATTTCAAAAACGAGGTATGTCCATGCCGCTGTCCGCCGAACAACTGGCCGAGATCGAAGAGCAACGCGCACAAACGCAGTCGACCCGCCGTGTTGTGGCTCCGGGTATGGAACAGCACCTCTACACTGCGCATCCTGTTCTGGACCACGGGTTCGTGCGGGTCATCGACTATATGGGCGATGATGCTGCGATCTGCCAGGCGGCCCGCGTTTCCTATGGCAAAGGTACGAAGTCCGTACAGAATGACGAGGGGTTGATCCGCTATCTGATGCGCCACTGGCATTCGACCCCGTTCGAGATGTGCGAAGTGAAACTGCACGTGAAACTGCCGGTCTTCGTGGCCCGCCAGTGGATCCGCCACCGGACGGCCAACGTCAACGAATACTCTGCTCGCTATTCGATCCTTGATCGGGAATTCTACATTCCCGCGCCGGATCAATTGGCTGCGCAATCAGCGATCAACAATCAGGGGCGGGGCGAGGCGCTGCAGGGCGAAGAGGCTGCGCGCGTGCTGGACATTCTCAAGGCCGACAGCGCCCGCTGCTACGACAATTACGAAGCGATGATCGGCCAGGATGGCCAGCAGGGTCTGGCGCGCGAACTGGCGCGGATGAACCTGCCGGCAAACATCTACACGCAGTGGTATTGGAAGGTGGACCTGCACAATCTGTTCCACTTCCTGCGCCTGCGGGCAGATCCGCATGCGCAATACGAGATCCGCGTCTATGCCGAAACCATGTGCAAGATCGTGGCCGACTGGGTACCGTTCGCGTACAAGGCGTTCGAAGACTATCGCCTGGGTGCGGTCAACCTGTCGGCACAGATGGTCGAAGCGCTGCGTCGGATGCTGAAGGGCGAGCAGGTGACGCAGGAAAACTCGGGCATGACCGCGCGCGAATGGCGCGAGTTCGAAGCGGTGATCCGCGAAGGCTGATCGCCACCTGTTCGGATTGTCATGATCCTGTTACACTTTGGGCATGACGTTCAGCTTGATGTTTAGAACTGCGGCGATCGCTTTGTTGCTGGGCCAGCCGGCCTACGCAAAGTCGCCAATCGCTGAGGTGATCTGTGAGCCCACGGCGCGGATGCATGACAAACTGCGTCACCAATTCGGGGCGCAGCAGACCGCCTCCGGTGTTCGGGGACCCGAGCAGATCATGGAGGTGTGGACCAGCCGTCGCGGTGACTGGACCCTTGTCGTAACCTATGCGACCGGGACGTCCTGCATTGTGGCCATGGGCGATAACTGGACAAACCGCAACGAGGCCGACCCGACGCGAGGTTAGACTATCCGGGAAGAGGGTGGACAACGGCCTGTCAATTGGCCGTTGACCTTGTTTCGTCGCACCCGCCAGTTGGCGGGCCCTTTTACAATGGCTTCAAATCAGCCGCCATTTGGCGGCCGTCACGTCCGTCCTGCAACTCGTACGAGACTTTCTGATTGTCGGCGAGTCCGGTCAGGCCGGATCGTTCTACGGCCGAGATATGCACAAACACATCCTTACCCCCTTCATCGGGGGCAATAAAACCATAGCCTTTGGTCGTATTGAACCACTTCACGGTGCCGGTTGGCATTTCCCGTGTCTCCTTCTCCTTGCGCGTCACCCAGCAAATCGGCAGGGCATAGTCAAAGCGACCACAAACCCACGCAGTTCCGAACGAACGAGACGGCGTAAATTGTGTGTTTCGCCTTTTTCAACATTGCACGGTGAAGTAAAAAATCAAGGAATACTGGGTTAACCTATTCGTTTTGCCCGAAATTGCTGCAACGACCGGAGTAGATACATCATGCGCCTTTTTGGCCTGAAGACCTGCGATACCTGCCGTAAGGCATTGAAATCACTGCCTGATGCCGAATTCATTGATGTCCGAGGTGCGGGTGTTCCTTCGGAGGTGCTGGCCAAAGCGTTTGACCAGTTCGGCGAAGCCTTGCTCAACACCCGCTCGACAACCTGGCGTGGATTGGACGACGATCAACGCTCGCGACCACCGCTGGAACTGCTGGCTGATCATCCTGCCCTGATGAAGCGTCCGCTGATCGAACGTGACGGTCACTTGTTCCTGGGCTGGACCCCGCAAACCCGCGCAGCCCTTGGCATTGCTTGATCGGGTGACTATCTGAACCGGCGCAACAATCAGGAATAATTCATGCGAAACGCAGCCATGATATTGGGTGTCATTGCCGGTCTGGTCGGAATGATCGTCGGTTTTTTTGGGTACGGGTTTGTCGAGCTTGTGGATCGTTACGGCGAGATCGAGGGGTTGGCAGAGCAGGTGGAAAACCCCCAGCTTATCAAGACAGCATCGCTTTTGGCGCCGTTGCTGGCGATTGCCGGGGGGGCCATGGCGCATGCGCGTGCGCTGGTGGCTGGAGTGCTTCTGCTGATTTCCGCTGCGGGGATGTACTATGCCTTTGGCTTTGGCGTGTTCACCATGTTCCCGATTGCCTTCGCCGGCGTCGCCGGGCTGCTTGGGATCGCCGCGGGCAAGCCGGACGAACCCAAAGCGCATTTCTAGATCATTTCAGGCGCAGGACCCGGTCGAGCGAGAGTGGGCCCGCGCCGTTGATCACGATCACCACGAACAGTAAGGTCCACATGACCCGCTGATCCATCAGAGTGATGGTGTTGTCGAACAGACCGCCCAGTTTGACCCCGTGCCCGGTGACATCGGTGAAGGTCTGGACCCAGACGAACCCGATCATGCCCAGGGCGGCAAGGCGGGTCAGCAGCCCCACCAGAAGCAACGCAGGCAGGATGAATTCGGCCCAGGTTCCGGCGACGGCAACGGGCCAGGTAAAGAACCCTAGCTGCGAGCTGTCGTAGCCGACGGCCTCCATGGCCTTGGGGAAGATCTGGACATAGGCCCCATCCGAGGGGAACAGAAACCCGAAAAACCCGCTGCCCAGCTTGGTCATGGCCGAGTTCCAATAATAGAACAGAAGAACCGCTATGAAAGTCAGCCGCGCCACGGTCGGTGTCAGCCAGTTCGAGGCGTGGTCCAGCTTTCCAAGTGCGGAATTGTGCATAGAGATCAGGGCAGTCATGTTTCCGGCCTTTCGATAGTCACTGAAGTAATTGCACTGCCCTGCAACAGCAGTGCCAGGGTGGCACCCAGGTCGAACGCGGGCGTCCGAGTGGTGGTTGCCTCGAAGGCCTGACCAATGGTCTGGCCGGCCTGCATGGCGGTGATCCAGCCAAACCCGCCGGGGGGCAGCAGGTGCGGCGACGGGTCGAATTCGGGGCGCGTGATCAGCACGTCCTGGGCACCGGGCTGGGGCTTTGGCGCGCCGTCTTCGGTGTTGAACCGCCAGATGGCGTGGATGGGCCAGTCAGACCGGATCAGGTGCATGGCCGGGGCAAAGCCCAGCCGGGCCTGCATCAGGTCTTCGGGCGGCAGGGCGGCCAGCGCGTCGGGCGCGATCGGTTGGCTGTCGGCGGCGTGGTAGGACCGGCGCAATGCCAACTCCAGCCGTGCCACGTCGGGCAGATAGCCAAGATGCGCCAGTTGCTCGGTGTCGGCGAGGAATTCGGGGAAGTTCTCGCCATAGAACATCATCAGCGGAGAGCTAGGCGGGTTCCGACGCAGATAGATCCCGGCCAGACCGTCCATATTCTGCGGACCCAGCAGCTTGGTTATGACCGGAAATGCCTGGTGCATGGCCTCGGTCAGCGACACGGCCACGTTGTTGCGGTAGACGCTGAAGCGGCGTCCGGCGGGGCGGGCCTGATCGTCCAGCAACCCCTCGGGCACGGGAGCCGTCGGGTCCAGCAGGGCCGCCCGGAATTCTGATTGCGAGACGCTCATGCCGGGATCCGGTCCAGCGCGGATTGCGCGCGTTCTGCCTCGGCGCGCAGGGTGGGCCAGTCGGGCACGTCATTGTCCCATTCGATCAGCACGGGTTTGGGGCCCGACTGGTCGAGCACATAATCCAGCAACGCCCAGACCGGATCGACGACGGCGCGGCCATGGCTGTCGATCAGCAGGGGTTGGCCGTGATCGTCCTGATCCTCGTCATGGCCACCCAGGTGGATCTCGCCAACCTGGTCCAGAGGGTAGGCGTCAATATAGGCCCGCGGGCTGTAATTCAGATTGGTGGCCGAGACGAAGACGTTGTTGACGTCCAACAGCAGGCCACATCCGGTCCGGCGCGCAACCTCGCGCAAGAAGTCGGGTTCAGACCACGTGCTTTCGGCAAAAGCGAGATAGCTGGAAGGGTTCTCCAGCAACATCTGCCGGCCCACCGTCTGCTGTACCTGGTCGATATGATCGCAGATGCGGGCCAGTGTGGCGTCGGTATAGGGCAGGGGCAGCAGATCGTTCAGGAACTGGCTGTCATGGGTGGACCATGCCAGATGCTCCGAAAAGCTGGCCGGGTTCAGCCAGCCCACAAGATGCTTCAGGCGGGCCAGGTGCTCGGCGTCCAGCGGGCCTTCGCCACCGATGGACAGGCCCACGCCGTGCACGGAAATGGGAAACCGTTCGGACAGGTGGCGTAGCTGCGCCAGCGGTCGGCCGCCGTCGCCCATGTAGTTTTCGGCGTGAATTTCCAGCCAGCCGACCGGGCCGGGCTGGTCAAGGATCTCGGCATAGTGCTGCGGCTTGTAGCCGACCCCGGGCGCGGCGGGCAGCCGTTGCATTCTGCGGGCGTCATCCAACATCGCGTGATCCTTCTCAGCAAGAAACAGGGCGGGCTGTTTGGTTTAGCCCGCCCCTGACATTCCTTCCCGTGCCTTATGCCGGCAGATCGCGTTCCAGCGGCTCGAGCGAGCCTTTGCGGGGCGTTCCCTCCGCGGATTTGGGCAGCTCGATGTCGGCGCAGGTGCCCGCATCGACCAACGTCCAGGCGTTGCCTTGGTAATCCACGGTCGAGGTGCCGGCACATGTGGTGCCCGGTCCGGCGGCGCAGTCGTTCTGGCCTGCCAGCGATACGCCATAGCATTTTTCTTTGGCCTGAGCGGCGGCGGTGGTTGCAGAGCCCGCAACGGCTGCGGCAACGGCGCTTGCGATTACGAGGGTTTTGGCGGTGTTCGACATCTCAGGTAATCCTTTTCGTGATTGCGTATGTCTGCTTGTGACAGTGACAAAGGTAACGGCTGACACTGCTCTGTTGAATTCACGAGCCCGTGTCTCACGGCTGTGTCAGGGAGCGTTAATGCCCCTTGCAAGTTAACACACTGTAATAAATTAGGAAATCCAGAAATGTTTCAATCCGGCCCCGTGCTGGGGCCGGATTGGCGGCAAGACTGTGCCGAATGTTACAGAAGATCAGGGGGTGTTGCCGCGTGCGCCAGCTCTTTTGTTACAGCGTCAAGCGGCTGGACCTGGGTCTGCTTCTCGCCCAGACGGCGTACGCTGACTGTGCGCTCTTCGACCTCGCGGTGGCCGACGGCCAGGATCACCGGGACCTTGCCGACGGAATGTTCGCGGACCTTGTAGTTGATTTTCTCGTTGCGGATGTCGGCCTCGGCCCGGACACCGGCAGCCTTGAGCGTTTCGACCACTTCCAGAACATAGTCATCGGCCTCGGAGGTGATCGAGGCCACGACGACCTGGCGCGGCGCCAGCCAGAACGGCAGTTTGCCGGCGTGTTCTTCGATCAGGATGCCGATGAACCGTTCGAACGACCCCAGGCAGGCGCGGTGCAGCATCACCGGACGGTGTTTGGCCCCATCAGCGCCGATATAGGTGGCGTCCAGCCGTTCGGGCAGGACGAAATCCACCTGGAAGGTGCCGCACTGCCAGTCACGCCCGATCGCGTCGGTCAGGACGAATTCCAGCTTCGGCCCATAGAAGGCGCCTTCGCCGGGGTTCAGTTCCGGCTCGACCCCTGCAGCGCGGGTGGCGGTCAGCAGGGCTTCTTCGGCCTTGTCCCAGACCTCGTCAGAGCCGGCGCGCTGTTCGGGGCGATCCGAGAATTTGACCTTGAAGCTGTCAAAGCCCAGATCTTTGTAGACATCGGTCAGAAACCCGATGAAGCGGGCACATTCGTCGCCGATCTGGTCCTCGGTCGAGAAGATATGCGCGTCGTCCTGGGCAAAACCCCGGACCCGCATGATGCCATGCAGCGCGCCCGAGGGTTCGTAGCGCGCGCAGGATCCGAACTCGGCCATGCGCAGCGGCAGGTCGCGGTAGGATTTCAGGCCCTGTTTGAAGATTTCCACGTGGCAGGGACAGTTCATCGGCTTGAGCGCGTTCACGGCCTTTTCGCGGGCGTGTTCCTCGTCAACTTCGACGATGAACATGTTTTCCTGGTACTTGTCCCAGTGGCCCGAGCGTTCCCACAGCTTGCGATCGACCACCTGCGGGGTGTTGACCTCGACATAGCCGCCGCGGTGCTGGGCACGCCGCATATAGTCCTGAAGCTGGGTGTAGATGGTCCAGCCGTTGGGGTGCCAGAAGATCTGGCCCGGGGCCTCTTCCTGCATATGGAACAGGTCCATTTCGCGGCCCAGCTTGCGGTGGTCGCGCTTGGCGGCCTCTTCCAGCATGTGCAGGTGCGCCTTGAGCTTTTCCTTGCCGGTGAAGGCAACGCCATAGATACGCTGCAGCATCGGGCGGTTGCTGTCGCCACGCCAGTAGGCGCCGGCGATGGACATCAGCTTGAACGCGTCGCCGGGTAGTTGGCCGGTATGCTGCAGGTGCGGGCCGCGGCAGAGATCCTGCCAATGGCCGTGCCAATACATGCGCACCGGCTCGTCACCCGGAATCGCCTCGATCAGCTCGACCTTGTAGGGCTCGTTGTTGGCCTTGTAGAACGCGATGGCACGCTCGCGGTCCCAGATCTCGGTGGTGACGGGATCGCGCTTGTTGATGATCTCTTTCATCTTTTTCTCGATGAGGCCGAGATCTTCGGGCGTGAAGGGTTCTGCGCGGTCGAAGTCGTAATACCAGCCGTTTTCGATGACCGGGCCGATGGTGACCTTGGTGTCAGGCCAGATTTCCTGCACCGCGCGGGCCATCACGTGGGCGAAGTCGTGGCGGATCAGCTCGTTGGCCTGGGCCTCGTCCTTCATCGTGTGAAGGGCGATTTCGGCATTCTGTTCGATGGGCCACTGCAGGTCCCAGTGCTGGCCGTTGACGGTGGCCGAGATGGCCTTTTTCGCCAGCGAGGTGGAGATGTCGGCAGCGACCTCGGCCGGCGTGACGCCTGCCGCGTAGGATCGGGAATTGCCATCGGGGAAGGTAAGAGAGACGGATTTTGAATCCAGGGCCATGGTCTGGCTCTCCTCGTCGGTTTGGCGCCCACTGAACGCCCGGTTGCGGGTTATGCTGTCGGGTCCGTTTGGCAGGTGGTGGGGTCTGTGTCAAGCGTCGGCGGGCAGAGGGCTCTGCTCCAAGCGTGCCGCGGGATATCTGTCTCGAGATGACGGAGGGGCGGGAATTGCACTTGGGCGCGGCGCGTGCATGATGCTGTAAAAGCATGTGAGGATTTCATGGCAGCGACGACATTTCTGGAAACGCCGCAGGGGCGGCGGCTGGCCTATCACAAGAGCGAAGGGGCGGGGCCCACGGTCGTTTTCTTGGGTGGCCTCAAGTCGGACATGGAGGGCACCAAGGCGGTGCATCTCGAGGACTGGGCGCGGGCACGTGGGCAGGCCTATCTGCGGTTCGACTATTCCGGGCATGGCGAAAGCTCCGGCCGGTTCGAGGAGGGGTGCATCGGGGATTGGCATGAGGACACGGTTGCGGCGGTTTCAGCGCTGACCGAAAGGCCGCTGATCGTGGTTGGTTCGTCTATGGGCGGCTGGCAGGCATTGCTGCTTGCGCGGGCCATGCCCGAGCGGATCGCGGGGATGGTCACCATCGCTGCGGCGCCGGATTTCACCGAGGACGGCTATTGGTCCTCGTTCAGCGACGAACAGAAACAGGCGCTGGAGACGGTCGGGCATGTTGAACTGCCCTCGGACTACATGGAGCCCTACATCATCACCAAGCGGATGATCGAGGATGGGCGGACGCGGCTGGTGTTGCGGTCGCCCTTGAACCTGCCGTTTCCGGTGCGGTTCCTGCAAGGCACGGCGGATACGGCGGTTTCCACCGAGACGGCGGTACGGCTGCTCGACCATGCCAGCGGTCCGGACATGCGGCTGTTGTTGGTCAAGGATGCCGACCACCGGTTCTCGGACGGGCCGTGTCTGGGGCTGATCGAAGATGCGGTTCGCGACGTGATGGGGGGCAACTGATGCGGCGGCTGGGGCGGTTTCTCGGGCGGGCCTTGCTGGCGTTGGTGGTGGTCGGCGGGCTGATCTACTGGTTGGGCCCGCGCGAAGAGGTGGATCTGCACCCGCGGTTCGATCCGCGCAAGTTCGGCGAGGGGATTCAGGTCTATTTCGAAAGCATCGAGTCCGCCTATGACGATATCGTGCCGGGTGTCGAAAAGCGGGTGATCTGGCGGGACGGATTCAAGGAACGGCGCACACCCTATTCTGTGCTTTATGTGCACGGGTTCTCGGCCTCGTCCGAGGAAATCCGCCCGGTGCCCGACAGGATCGCCGACGCGCTGGGGGCCAATCTGGTCTATACGCGCCTGCAGGGGCACGGGCGAGACGGGCTGGCAATGGCCGAAGGGACGGCCTCGGGCTGGATGCGGGACATGGCCGAAGGCCTGGCCGCCGCCCGAGCCGTGGGCGACAAGGTCATCGTGGTCTCGACCTCGACCGGGGGGACCCTGGCGGCAGCCGCGGCGCTGGACCCCGAACTGAGCAAGGACGTGGTCGGGATGGTGTTCATCTCGCCCAATTTCGGGGTGCAGGCGGCCGGATCCTGGATCCCGTCGCTGCCGTGGGCGCGCAGCTGGCTGCCGTTTCTGATGGGCGAAACCCGCGACGTGTCGGGCCCTGATCCGGAAAAGAATCTGTACTGGTCGTCCTCTTATCCGTGGGAGGCGGTGGTTCCGATGTCAGTGCTGGTCGATACCGTCTACGAGCTGGATTTTTCAGGCGCACTGGTGCCGGCTCTGTTCTGGTTCTCGGATGACGATCAGGTGGTTCGGCCCGACCTGACTCACAAAGTTGCAAAAGACTGGGGGGCACCTGCGACCGTTCAGACCGTAACTATGGGGTCGGGTGACGACCCGCAATCGCACGTCATTGCCGGACGGCTGATGTCGCCGGGGCAGACCGATGCGACGGTGGCAGGTATTCTGCAATGGCTGAACGGTTTGGGGGTGGAGTGATGGAGCAACGCGTCAGCCTGATCACGATCGGGGCCGAAGATCCCGAAGCCGCAGCCCGCTTTTACGAGGCGCTGGGCTGGCGTCGTACCGACAGCCCGGACGGGGTGATCGTTTTTGACCTGATCGGCCAGACGCTGGGTCTGTACCCATTGACCGCGCTGGCCGAAGAAATCGGGGTTGGCGTTGAAACCCTGGGTCGCGGCGCGCTGACGCTCAGCCACAATTGCCGATCCAAGGAGGGTGTCGCCGAACTGTTGCAAGCTGCCGAGGCAGCGGGGGCCGAAATCCTGAAACCAGCCTCGGACGTGTTCTGGGGCGGGCACCATGGGTATTTTCGGGCACCGGATGGTTCGATCTGGGAGGTTGCGTTCAACCCGTACTCGGCCCTCGCGCCGGATGGGGCCTTTCGTTGGAACGGGTATTGAAAATGCGCCGACCAGGCAGCATGTGGAGCCTCGAGACCTTGGGCCGCGTGCGCCTGTCGCGCCATTTCTTCATGCGCGATTTCCTGTATTCCGAGATCGGGAACTTTCACGAAAAACAGAACCTGCCGGACAACCCGGGTCTTGCCATCGAAACCGGCCGTGCATTTTGCGAAACCCTTCTGGACCCGTTGGAGGAAACATTCGGGCGTGTTGCCGTCCGGTCTGGATACCGGTCGCCCTCGCTGAACCGGTTTGGAAACGAGAACAAGTTGAACTGCGCCCGCAACGATCATCCCCTTGAATGCCACATCTGGGACCGCGGCACAGGCGAGGCGCGAATTGCCGGAGCCTCGATCGTGATCCCATGGTTTGCCGACCGTTACGCACAAGGCAGGGACTGGCGCGATCTGGCCTGGTGGATGCACGATCATCTGGATTATTCCGAGATCTGGTTCTTTCCCAAACTCTGCGCCTTCAATCTGGTGTGGCGGCCCACCCCGTTGCGCCGGATCGACAGCTACATTGCGCCCCGTGGCAGTCTGCTCAGGGCCGGTGCCGATCCGGATGAGACTCTGAGCGAACGCCGGCGGCGCTATGCGGACTTTCCCGAATTTCGCGCAATCCGCTATCCTTAAAGTTTTTCTTGCCCGTCTGCGCCGAAACTCTCATCCTGATCAACAAAACGGCCGAGCCGATCGGCCAGTACAAGGAGGCCCTGCGTGATCGAGCCGCTGGTCTTGTTGCCAGGATTGATGTGCGATGCACGGCTGTTTCAGCCACAGACAACCCGGCTGTCTCAGACCAGGCCGGTAATGGTCGCGCCGATCGGCGGCGGTGATCGGATCGAAGAGATTGCCTCGGCGCTTTTGGACCAGTTGCCGCACCGCTTTGCGTTGGCTGGTCTGAGCATGGGGGGCATTGTTGCGTTGGAACTGGTGCGCCGCGCCCCGGAACGCGTGACCCGCCTTTGCCTCATGGCGACGGATGCGCAGGCCGATACCCCCCAGATCGCCGCTGACCGCGAAGAGCTGATCGTTTCGGCACAGGCTGGCCGTCTTGAGGATGTCATGCGCAAGGTTCTGGGTTCGGACACGCTGGCCCCCGGACCGCAGCGGATCCCGATATTGAACGACATGCTGGAAATGGCGCTGGAGCTGGGACCGGAACTGTTCGTGCGCCAAATGCGCGCTCTGCAGCGCCGCCCGGATCAGCAGGGCACATTGCGGCGAATAAAGGTGCCGACATTGGTTCTGTGCGGGGCACACGACACTCTGACGCCGGTCAGAAAACACAGTTTCATGGCCGAGTTGATCCCCGGTGCAGCCTTGCATGTGGTGGACATGGCGGGGCATCTTCCAACGCTTGAAGCGCCGGGTGAAACCACCGACGCGCTGTCCGACTGGTTGAACATACCCGTGCGGGCTTTCTAGTCGTACAGCGCCTTGCGTTCTTCAAGGCTGATGACATGCGGAGCCACGACCGGATCGCCGGTTGCGACGTCGAAGAACGGAGTCTGCTTCCAACGACCGGAAAGGCGCGCCGAAATGACTCTGCGGATCATGCCGAGAACAGCAGGAGCCACATTCTCGTGCTTCCATTTGCCATTCGCCTGCGGGACATGGGCGCGGGTCTTCACAGGCCCCAGAGGGGATGGATCGGAAAACCTGGCGACATCAAATCCGGCAAAGGGGAATTTCATGCTGCTGGTGGTGGTCGCCAAAGGCGCGTTGCAGCATTTGGCGTACCATCGAAACAGACCTTTGGGTCCCAGCCGCATCACGGTCAGGTACTCGGCGCCTTTGGTGATGCGGATATATTCGGGCGACATCTGAAAAATGTCTACCGGTCCCGGTGCGGGGTCAGGTTGACCGAAATACAGCTGTCCGGCGCGGCAATCTGGGCAGAAACAGACGACATGGGTGCCACTGGACACCCCTTTGGCCGTGATCTCGCCGCTAATCTCACCGCAGTTGCAGGCGAACGGAAGGGCAGGCGCCGGGTCTGCGGACATCAAGCAACCTTGTTGCTGTTGGCCGCGCGGCGGCGCGGTTTGCGGCTGTTTTCGTTCATGAAGTCTATGACCAGCGGGCGGATATTGTCACGCCAACTGCGTCCGGCGAAGATACCGTAATGGCCCGCGCCGGGTTCGACATGGCTGGCCTTCTTGCTGTCGGGCAGGCCGGTGCACAAGTCCAGCGCCGCGATACACTGACCGGGGGCCGAGATGTCGTCATTGGCGCCTTCGACCGTCTTGACCGCCACATCCGTGATTTTGCCGATGTCGACTTTGTGGCCAGCCACGATGAACTCATTCCGGGCGATCTCACGGTTCTTGAACACCCGCTCGACCGTCGAGAGGTAGAACTCTGCCGTCATGTCCATCACGGCCAGATATTCATCGTAGAAACGGTTGTGGGCGTCATGATCCGACGCCTCACCCCGCATGACGCGCTGGATCTGGTCGGAGAACGCCTTGCCATGGCGCTCGGCATTCATCGACATGAAGGATGCCAATTGAAGAAGCCCGGGATAAACCATGCGTCCCACGCCCTTGTATTTGAAGCCCACCCGCTGGATCATCGTTTCCTCAAGCTGGCCCATGGTCACGCGGCGGCCGAAATCGGTGACTTCGGTCGGGGTTGCATCAGGGTCAACCGGGCCACCGATCAGCGTCAGCGTGCTGGGCTGCGCCTTTGGGTCGGTTTCGGCAAGGTACGCCGTCGCTGCAAGGGTCAGGGGCGCGGGCTGGCAGACAGCGACGACATGCGTGTCCGGCCCCAGCTCCTTCATGAAATCGACAAGGTACAGGGTGTAGTCCTCGACATCGAACTTGCCTTCGGACACGGGGATGTCGCGCGCGTTATGCCAATCGGTCACGTAGACTTCGCAATTGACCAGCAGGCTCTTCACGGTCGAGCGCAGCAGGGTGGCGTAGTGTCCGGACATTGGCGCAACCAACAGCACCTTGCGCGGTTGCTCTTTGCGGCCATTCACGCGAAAGTGGACCAGATCGCCAAACGGGCGTTCAAGCACGGAGGTGACATCCACCAGATGATCTTTGCCGTCTTCGCAGGTAAACGTTCGGATACCCCAATCGGGTTTCACGACCATGCGTTGAAACGTGCGTTCGGTTACTTCGCCCCACGCGGCCATCCAGTTGAATGCCGGGTTGGGTATCATGGAAAACTGGGGGTAGGACGCCATCGCGCTTGCGGTTGCACCAAGCCATTGGTTGGTGTTGCGCATGGTTTCCATCAGGTCGTAGGTCATCATGTAACGCACGGGAATGGCCTCCTAAATGTCAGCCTGAGAGTTCGGACCATTCGTCGCTTTGCCCCCCGGTGCCCACGACGATATTCTGCACAGCAGCGAGGTTAGGGGGGATTTGTTAAAATGACAACAAGTGAAGGCCACATGCCCGACTTAAGTGACGAACACGTTGAACGCCTTAAGGAAAACATGCTGAAAGTCGAAGATCTGTCCAAGCGGCTGATCGAGGTGATGGCGTCGAAAAAAGCTCATACTCCCGCGCTGGACGGCCCGAATCAGGAACTTTTTGCAAGAGCAGCAACAGCTTATTGGGCCGAGGCCCTACAGAACCCGGCCAAGTTGTTGGAACAACAGCTGGAATACTGGGGCAAGTCCGTCCTGAATTTTGCTGCGGCGCAGCAGGCCCTGCTGGCGGGTGAAGGCGAAGCGGACGAGGCTCCGAGCAAGGACAAACGCTTCTCGAACCCGCTGTGGGATACGAACCCCTATTTCCGTCTCGTCCGCCAGCAATACCTGACCAATGCCGAAGCCATCGCGAACGCGGTGGAGTCGGTCGAGGACTTGGACGCCAAGGACAAGCGGCGGCTGAAATACTTCTCGCAGCAGATTGTCGACATGATGTCGCCGACGAATTTCCTGCCGACCAACCCCGACGCTCTGCAGAAGGCGATCGAAACCGATGGCCAGTCGCTGATCCAAGGGCTGGAGAATCTTGTTGCCGATCTCGAAGCCAATGATGGCGAGCTGATCGTCAAGCTGGCGGATGAAAACGCGTTCAAGGTGGGCGGCAACCTGGCCACAACACCCGGAGAAGTCGTCTATCGAAATCGGATGATGGAACTGATCCAGTACAGTCCTGCGACTGAGACGGTTTATGAAACCCCCGTCGTTCTGTTCCCGCCCTGGATCAACAAGTTCTACATCCTGGATCTGAAGGCACAGAACAGCCTGATCAAGTGGATCACCGATCAGGGCTATACCTTGTTCGTCGTCAGCTGGGTCAATCCGGATGCCAGCTATGCCGAAACGGGAATGGATGACTACGTTCAGGACGGATTCCTGACGGCGGTCGAAGAGGCCAAGAAGATCTGCAAGGTCAAACAAGTCAATGCGGTCGGGTACTGCATTGCCGGAACGACCTTGAGCCTCACTCTGTCGCTTTTGAAACAGCGCGGTGACAAGTCGATCAAATCCGCCACGTTCTTTACGGCGCTGACCGATTTTTCGGATCAGGGCGAGTTTACCCCCTTCCTGCAGAATGATTTCATCGACGGGATCGAGGAAGAGGTGAACAAGGAAGGTGTGCTGCGGTCATGGATCATGGCGCGCACGATGTCGTTCCTTCGGTCTCGCGACCTGGTTTATGGACCGGCTATCCGCAGCTACATGCTGGGCGAAACGCCTCCCGCCTTTGACCTGTTGTACTGGAACGGGGACGGCGCGAACCTGCCCGCGAAAATGGCGGTGCAGTATCTACGTGGCTTGTGTCAGCGCAACGAGTTCGCCTCGGACGGGTTCGAATTGATGGGCCACAAGCTGCATGTCCGCGACGTGGATGTGCCGTTGATGGCGATCACCTGCGAGACGGACCATATCGCCGCTTGGAAGGACTGCTATCGCGGTGTGCAGAAAATGGGTTCCCGCAGCAAAACCTTCATCGTTTCGGAATCGGGACATATTGCAGGCATCGTCAATCCGCCCAGCAAAAAGAAATACGGTCACTACACCAACCCCGATCTCAAGGCGGGTGCCGATACCTGGATGAAAGAGGCAAGCTTCCACGAAGGCTCGTGGTGGCCCCGCTGGGAGGCTTGGTTGAAGAAGCGGTCTGGCAAGCAGGTTCCGGCACGCAAACCGGGTGATTCGAGCCATCCACCGTTGGCTCCGGCGCCGGGAACCTATGTAGTCGCCAAACCAAAGTCTTGATTTCACATTGAAACTAAAAAATTCTGCGGTGCAGCAACAAAAAACTTGAAATGCTGCGCCGCAGCAATCATATTGTCCTCAAGCTGATGAAACCCGGGGTGGGCCCGGACCGGCTGAAAGGATTAGGACAATGGCAAAGACCCAAGACTTTACTGCGATCATGAAAGACATGATGGGCGCGTTCCCGGTGGACACCTCCGCCGTTGAAAATGCATTCAAATCGACCGCTTCGCTGAACGAAAAGCTGTCGGGTGTTGCTCTGGAAGCTGCCGAGAAATCGGCTGAAATCTCGAACAAGTGGACCAAGGAAACTCTGGCCAAGCTGAGCGAGATGTCGAAAGCCAAAGCAGAGCCGGCCGACTACGCCAAAGCAGCAACCGATTTCGCCAGCGCTTCGGCTGAAGTTGCTGCCGAGAACCTGGCTGCTTTCGCTGAAATCGCCAAGAAAGTTCAGTCGGAAACCGTCGAGCTGCTGATGGCTGCTGGCAAAGAAGCTGCGGAAGAAACCACCGCGGCCGTCAAGAAAGCCACCAACGAAGTGACCGCTGCTGCCAAGAAAGCAACGGCTGCCAAGTAAGCAAGATCCGCGAAACGCACCCATCCCTCCCAAATTGGTGCAATCGCTAAGGGCAGGTCCATTGACCTGCCCTTTCTTTTTGTTCTGCAGTCGCATAACCTCTGCTGCAACGCATCATCCTTGGGGAGGGTAAACGGTGTCGGACAAAGAAAAACCTCTGCTGATCAAGCGGTATGCCAGCCGTCGGCTGTATAACACCGAGACCAGCGACTACGTCACGCTCGAGGACATCGCTGGGTTCATCCGCGACGGGCGCGAGGTTCAGATCATCGACCTGAAAACCGGCGACGACCTGACACGACAGTATCTACTTCAAATCATTGCCGAACATGAAAGCCGGGGTGAGAACGTTCTGCCTGTGAACGTGCTGAATGACCTTGTCCGCAGCTACATGGTGCCGGGCGGGGGCATGATGCCGCAATTCCTGCAGTCCAGCTTTGAGATGCTGCGCGAAAGCCAGGCCAAGATGATGGAAAACATGAATGCGATGAACCCCATGAGCAGCATGCCTGGGTTCGAAGCAATGCAGGCGCAGCAGCAGGCGTTCCTGAAGGCCATGACAGGCGGGCTGTCGGGCAATTGGTCCGGGCCGGACAAGGACGAAGAAGGCAAGTCCGAGTCCAAAGAAGACCTGGACGACATCAAGAAACAACTGGCTGAATTGCAGCAGAAGCTTTCCAAGCTCAGCTGATACCAGACAGGCCCGGACAACCCGGGCCTTGTCTTTCTTGTGTTGGGGTCAGGTGCCGAAGGCCACTTCGGGCGCGGTAACCTCGCCGACCGAGGCCAGGATGATGTCGGCGATTACATCCAGTTCAGCACGGGTCAGGCGCACCGGCAGACGCACGTCACAGGCCGACATCAGCATTGCGCGTGTTCGAGGCAACTCGACCTGCTCTGGCAGAAACTGCCAGTTCCAGAAGGCGCGGGCGTTGTCCTCGCTCAGACCAAAGACCTGCACCTTGACGCCACGGCCCTCGGCGGCAGCGGCAAATGCCTTGATCTGGTCTTTGTTCAGGTCGACAAGGTTGAACTGGATCGAATCCGGCGCACGCCGTTCCGGTGTCAGCGGGTCGGGTACGTGGACGTGCGGTGAGCTGTTCAGGCGCTGCGCGACATAATCGTGGTTGGCCAGCCCGTCCCGCACCCGCCGCGCCAATTCGGGCAGTTGGGGGCGGATCACCGCGGCACTGAGGTTGCTCATGCGCAGATTGTAGAGCGGCAGCTTGTTCTGCCAGCGGGCAAAGGCCAGCTCCAGGTCGGGAGTATTCTGGCCGTGCGGGCCTTTGTGTTTTTTCCAGTTGTGCTCGTAGGCGCCCGACATGATCACGGCGCGGGCGACCAGGTCGGCATCGTCTGTGACAAGGATGCCCCCTTCGCCTGCGTTGATCATCTTGTAGGACTGGAACGAGAAACAGCCCATCTTGCCGATGGTGCCGATGTTGCGGCCATGCCAAGTGGTGCCCAGCGAATGGGCCGCGTCCTCGATCACCGGGATGTCGCGCGCGTCGCACAGCGCCATGATCGCGTCCATGTCCGAGGTATGGCCGCGCATGTGGCTGATGATCACCGCTTGAGCGTCGTCGAGCTTGGCCGCGAAATCGTCGATGTCGATGCGGTAATTGTCGCCCACCTCGCACAGGACCGGAAGGCAGTCGGCATGCACCACCGACGAGGGCACCGCCGCAAAGGTAAAGCCCGGGATCAGCACCCGCGCGTCCCGCGGCAGCCCCAGTGCCTTGAGCGACAGGAACAGAGCCGCCGAACAGGACGACACCGCCAGCGCGTATTTGCTGCCCAGCAACTCGGCGAACTCTGCCTCAAGCAAAGCAACCGGCGCGTCCTGCGGCGCGGTATAGCGGAACAGGTCCCCGGATTGCATCAGGGACTCGATCGCGTCTTTGGCGGCGGCAGGGATGGGTTCGGCGTCATGGACGTTGGGTGGCAGCGTCATATTCGATAATCCCAAATTCTATGTTTGGAAAAGATAAAATGAAAAGCTGAGCAAACCAAGCCTTCATTCGCCTGCTGGGCGAAATTTCACCGAACCGTCACAAGTGGTGGGTCAAAGGCCCAGCCGATCACGCAGGGCATACCAAGTCATCGCCAGTACCAGCAGAGGGCTGCGCAGGGCCGAGCCTCCGGGAAAAGGCAGAGCGGGCACGCGGGCCATCGTTTCGAATCCTTCGGCCTGGCCCTGGATGGCCAGCGCCATCAACTGACCGGCATGAGTCGCCGTGCCGACCCCATGACCGGAATAGCCCGAGGCCGACAGGATGTTTGGCGCCAGACGCGTCAGGTAGGGCATCCGCCGCATGGTGATAGCCAGCGTGCCGCCCCACGCATAGTCGATCCGAACGTCGCGCAGATGTGGAAAGATCTCGGTCATCGGTTTGCGAACCTTGGCGGCGATGTCGGATGGAAAGCGATAGCCATAGCTCTCGCCACCGCCGAACAACAGCCGCCCATCGGCGCTGAGCCGGAAATAGTTCACCACGAATTTCGTGTCGGCAACCGCCACGTCCTGCGTCAGAACCTTTGTAGCCTCGGCGCCCAGCGGCTCGGTCGCGGCGATGAAATTGTTGATCGGCATGACCCGCGCCGCGACCTTGCGGTTCAATTTGCCCAGATAGCCATTGCAAGCCAGAACCAGATGGTCGGCCGTGATCGAACCCTGTTCGGTGCGAACGGTGACGCGCGGGCCTTCCTCGATGCCCAGAACCTCGGTGTTTTCGTGCAGCGTCAGGCCGGCGGCCAAGGCGGCCTCGGCCAGACCCAGCGCATAGTTCAACGGGTGCAGATGGGCCGCGCCCATGTCCAGGTATCCGCCTGCATAGGCCGGCGAGGGGCAAAGCACGCGCCCGGCTTCGGCATCCAGCAGCTCGAATTGGTCATAGCCGTAGGCGGTTTTCAGGTGCTTGGCGTGGGCGTGCAATTCGCCCCGTTCGCCGTCGCTGAAGCCCAGTGTGGCGATGCCCGGTTTCAGGTCGCAATCGATGCCGTAGCGTTCGATCAGGGATTTGGTCAGCGTTTTTGCGTCTTCGGCCAGATCCCACAGCTTGGCCGCGTCGTCGCGCCCGACCAGCTTTTCCAGGTCCTCCTGATCCATGCGCTGGGCGCTGCCCAGTTGCCCGCCGTTGCGCCCCGAGGCGCCGAAACCCACGCGATGCGCTTCAAGCAGGACCACCCTGAAACCGGCCTCGGCCAGGTGCAGCGCGGTCGAAAGGCCCGTATACCCTCCACCCACGACGCAAACGTCGGCAGTGACATCGCCGCGCAGCGGCTCGGTCGGGGTTCGCGGGTGCGCGGTGGCGGCATACCAGCTGGGCGGGTAGGTGCCGCGTTTGTCATTGCTGTACAGCAGGTTCATGGCGCACATGGCTCAGACGTTCAGCAGCAGGTGTTCACGCTCCCACGGCGAAATCACCTGCAGGAACTCCTCGTACTCGGCGCGTTTTACGATGCTGTAGACCCGTGCGAACTCGGGGCCCAGAACCTGATGCAAGGCTTCGGCCTCGTCGAACAGATCCAGCGCGTTGCCCATGACCTGCGGGATGTCGCCGTCACCTTCGTAAGCGTCGCCATAGAACTGACGGCGCGGGCGGTCCTGATTGACCAGACCAAGATAGCCACAGGCCAGCGACACGGCGATGCCCAGATAGGGGTTGCAATCCATCCCGGCGATGCGGTTTTCCACCCGCCGGCTGTCGGGACCCGACAGCGGCACACGTATCCCCGTGGTGCGATTGTCGCGCGCCCATTCCAGGTTGATCGGGGCGGCATGGTCCTTGACGTAGCGCCGGTACGAGTTGACGTAGGGCGCCATCACCGCCAGCCCGGCGGGCAGGTGCAGCTGCAGACCGGCGATGAAGTTGTAGAACGCGTCCGTCTCGCCGCCCTGAGGCCCCGAGAACAGGTTCTTGCCCGTCTCCATGTCGATGATCGAGTGATGGATGTGCATGGCCGATCCCGGTTCATCCTCGATCGGTTTGGCCATGAAGGTGGCAAAGCAGTTGTGACGCAGCGCAGCCTCGCGGATCAGGCGTTTGAAATAAAACACCTCGTCGGCCAGCTTGACCGGGTCGCCATGGCGCAGGTTGATCTCAAGCTGACCGGCGCCGCCCTCCTGGGTGATGCCGTCGATCTCGAACCCTTGCGCCTCGGCGAAATCGTAGATGTCGTCGATCACGGGGCCGAATTCATCCACGGCGGTCATGGAATAGGCCTGCCGTGCGGCAGCCGGACGGCCCGAGCGGCCCATCATCGGCTCGATCCCCTTGGCCGGGTCCACGTTGCGGGCGACCAAAAAGAACTCCATCTCGGGCGCGACAACCGGTTTCCACCCTTTGTCCTTGTACAGCTGGACCACGCGTTTGAGCACGTTGCGCGGGCTGAACGGAATCGGATCGCCGTCCCTGTCGTAGGCGTCATGGATCACCTGAAGAGTCCAGTCACCGGTCCACGGTGCTGCCGAGGCCGTGCTGAAATCGGGCTTGAGGATCATGTCGCGTTCGATGAACCCATCCTCACCCGCGGCTTCGCCCCAGTCGCCAGTGATGGTCTGGTAGAAGATGCTGTCGGGTAGATGGAAATAGGCCTGTTTGGCGAATTTCGATGCCGGAACCGCCTTGCCGCGGGCAATCCCCGGCAGGTCCGAGATGATGCACTCGACCTCGTCCAGTCGGTGCCCTTCGATGTAATCCCGTGCTGCTTGTGGAAGTTGGTCTGTCCAGTCGGCCATCAGGCCCTCTCTTTCTTCAGGAACTCTGCCATGAAACGCCCGATATTGGCGTTGTCATCCGGAGCGTTCCATCGGTTTTTTGCGTCGTCCATCAGGGCGTCGGGCACCACACCTTTTCCGCGTGTCTCCATGAGGCCCTGAATGAAATCGTTGGAGTATTCGGGATGGGCTTGAACCGTCCAGATCGTGTCCCCGTAGGCAACCATCGCGTTCTTGCAGAACGCGTTGCTACCCAATAGCTGGGCGCCGTCGGGCAGGGCCGTCACCTGATCCTGGTGCCACGCGTTCAACGAAACCTTGCGCCCGTCATAGTCATACTCCGTGCGTCCGATCGCCCAACCCTTGCCGAACTTTTCAACCTTGCCGCCCAACGCCTGAGCGATGATCTGGTGGCCGAAACAGACCCCGATCAACGGTTTCCGTGCCGCTTGGATCTCGCGGATCAATTGCTCGAGCTTGGGGATCCACGGATGATCTTCGTAGGCGCCATGACGCGAGCCGGTGATCACCCATCCATCGCAATCGCTTGCGCTGTCGGGGAACACATCATCCACCACCGCATAGGTCACGAACTCGAAATCGTTGCCGTCCAGAAGCTGTTGAAACATCAGGTCGTAGTCGCCGAACGATCGTTCCAGCGGTTCGGGCGCGTGGCCAGTCTGCAGTATGCCGATTTTCATGAGTCACCAAATTTGATCAAATTCAATCTACCCGAGTCTCGATCCACGGGCAAGAGGATCATACGGACTCCAGATAGCTCAGCCAGTGACTGTCGGGGTCCATGTCGGCAAAGCGTGCGGATTCCTGCCTTTTGGTCATCACCATGTTTCGGATCAGATCCTCGGAGAAGATGCGCGCGATGATCGGGTCCGTCTCGAATGCCGAAATGGCCGAATCCCAGTCCCCTGCCAATTGCGGAAGCCCTTCGATCTCGTAGGCATTTCCCGTGATCGGGGGCGGGGGTTGAAGGCCGTCCTCGATGCCGATCAGAGCCGCGCCCAGAACCGCGGCCAGCATCAGATAAGGGTTGATGTCGCCGCCGGCCACGCGGTGCTCGATCCGGCGGGCAGCGGGCGCTCCGCCCGGAATGCGGATTGCCGCGGTCCGGTTCTCATAGGCCCAGGCCGCGCCTGTGGGGGCATGGGCTCCGGGCACGAGCCGCGTGTAAGAATTGCCATGCGGAGCAAAGATCAGCGTGCTGCCGGGCATGGCGGCCAGACAGCCGGCGACGGCAGAGCGCAGGATTTCGGTCCCTTCACGCCCGCCATTGTCAAACACGTTGCGTCCCTGGTCATCCAGCACGGAAAAATGCACATGCATTCCGTTCCCAGCATCATCGGCATAGGGTTTGGCCATGAAGGTCGCGGTAAAGCCGTGCTTGCGGGCCAACCCACGGGTCAATGCCTTGAAAAGCCACGTATCATCGGCGCAGCGCATGGCATCCTGATGGTTCAGATTGATTTCGAACTGGCCGATACCGCTCTCTGAGATTGCCGTTTGGGCGGGAATCCCCATTTCGGCGCACCCGTCATAAAGTTCGGTGAAAAAGGCGTCGAAGGCGTCCATTTCGGCCATCGACAGCACCGCCTCGCCGCGCAGCCGACGGCCGGTGACCGGGTTGTGCGGGGGCTTTGGTTGCGCGTCCGAGGAGTCAAGCAGGGTGAATTCCAGCTCGGTCGCGGCAACAACTTTCCATCCGCGCTGGGCATAGCGCGACAGGACTGCGGCCAGCGCGTGGCGGGGATCGCCGGCAAAGGGTGTGCCGTGATCGTCGTACAGGCACATCGGCACCAGCGCCGTGGGTGTGGTCAGCCAGGGCATCGGCACCGGGCCGCGCTCGGTCGGGCGCAGTACGCCATCGGCGTCACCGGTTTCGAACACCAGCGGGCTGCCCTCGATATCGGCGCCCCACAGATCGACGTTCAGCGCCGAAAACGGCATGCGCACCGCGCCGCTGTCCAGCTTGTCGGCGTAAGACGGGGGCACGCGTTTGCCGCGCATCTGGCCGTTCAGGTCACAGGCGGCGACGCGAAATGTATGCAGGGCGGCAAGGTCCATCTGGGGCTCCGTAGCTGTGCTGCGGCAAACCTAGTCGAGCTTTATGCCCTTGTCACGATATTTGATCAAATTATCCGCAGCAGCTGTCGCCTTGCTGAATGGGCGGGCAGGCTACGGTTCCGTACGAGCAATAGACACAGCAATCACCCGGCTTGGGTTTCAGTACCGTGTGACAGGCGCTGCATTCATAGAACCACTGGCAGGCGTCGGTGGGCATGGTCTCGGTCTGCGCGTGGCCGCAGGCGGGGCAGGTCAGGGTGCTTTCAAGCGTTACGGTCGTGTCTGTCATGGTCTCACATCTGTTGGATCAGAAATTCGTTGATGCGGGCCTCGTTGAACACGACGACCCAGGCGAGGGCGGTCATCGCGGTGCTGGCCGCCAAGCCCCATTTCAGATGGCGCACGGCATTGCGCCGATAGGCCACCAGCCAAGCCACCGCGACCAGCGCCGTCGAGGTCGCCAGAACATAGTAGCTGAGCGCCGCGATCTGGCCAAAGACAGCCAGCCAACTGCCGCCAAGGCCCAGCAACATCATCGTCATCGGCAGCACGCAGCATGCGCCCACACCCAAGGCCGACAGGGATCCGGCAAAGCTGAGGCCGAGAAATCCGCGCATCTTGTTCCTCCGTCATTCAGGGGCCGCAGCATTGCCGCAGCGTGTGGGCAGAGGTATAAATCCTGTAGCCACTACAGGATCAAGCGAAACGAGGTCACATGATTGCGATCGGTGAAGCGGCCCGTCAAAGCGGCGTAGGGATCGAGACCATCCGGTATTACGAGCGTGAAGGCATCGTGCCGCGCCCAGCGCGGGCGGCCAACAATCGGCGGCTGTATTCCGCGCAGGATGTGGGGCGGTTGCGGTTTCTGAAACGCTGCCGTGACCTGGGGTTTTCGCTGGGCGATGCAAAGGCCCTGCTGGACCTGTCCGAGGGCGGCGCGGCTGATTGCGCAGATGTCAGCGCATTGGCCCAACGCCACATGGACAGCGTCCGCCGCAAGATCGCCGAACTGCAACGGCTGGAGGCCGCCCTGGGCGAGCTGACGGCAAACTGCGCCGAAGGGTCGGTGGACTGCCCGATGCTGGGCCGGTTGCGGATGGCCTGAGTCCCGGCGCCTCAGCGCGCCAGGTTCAGGCGAAACCGAATCTTGGCCTTGCGCGCCACCGGCAGGTGCCGGTTCAGCCGCTTGTTGATCAGGCCGAACACGCCCACGATCACCAGCGTCAGCAGGATGAAATAGAACGCCAGGATCGGGTAGGGGACGAACGGGTTGAACGTCTTGTCGGCGAAATAGCTGGCATAGTAAAGCGCGTCCCCGCGTTGCTGCCAGGCCGGAAAGGCCGAGAAGAAGACCAGCGTGGTGGCATGGAACAGGAAAATCGCCTCGTTCGTGTAGGCGGGCCAGGCCAGTCGCAGCATGGTGGGCCACACGATCCGGCGGAAGCGCGACCAGCCGGACATGCCATAGGCATCGGCGGCCTCGATATCTCCCTTGGGGATCGACCGCAGCGCGCCATAGAAGATCTCGCCCGAATAGGCGGCAGTGTTCAGGAACAGCACGATCAGCGCCCCCAGCCAGGCCGAGGTGAAGGCGTCGAACATCGGGTAGCTCTTCTTGAGCGACAGGAACAGGAAGTAGGCAAAGAAGAACTGGATGAACAGTGGTGAGCCGCGGAAGATGAAGATGAACCATTCGGAGGGTTTGCGCAGCCACTTGCGGCTGGACGCCTTGCCCAGGGCCACGGCCGTGGCCAGGAAGAACCCGGTGGCCAGCGCCATCACGCCGAAATAGATGTTCCAGATCATCCCTGAACCGATCAGGGTGAACTGTTCGCACAGGGTGAAATCGCTGCGCGGCAGCAGGCGCTCGCCAAACCCGATCGAACGCAGGCCGTAATCCTGGATGGTCTGCAGGCAGCTCATGCGGTGGTCTCCTTGCGCAGCAGCTCTCCGCCCGATGTGGCCTGACCGTGAGATAGCCGGCGCATCAGCCGTTCGAGGCCGATCTCGGAAACGCGGGTCATGCCAAGGTAGAAAACCAGCAGGAACAGGAAGTACCACATGCGCCAGTCGCCATGCGGATAGGCGGTGAATTTCGAGGTCTTGGTGCCGCCCAGCTCGCGCGCCCAATAGACGATGTCTTCGACCCCCAGCAGGAACAGCAGCGGCGTGGCCTTGATCAGCACCATCCACAGGTTCGACAGGCCGGGCAGGGCATAGACCCACATCTGCGGCACGAGAATGCGCCAGAAGGTCTGGCGGCGCGTCATGCCATAGGCCTCGGCGGTTTCAAGCTGCGCCAGCGGCACGGCGCGCATGCCGCCGAACAGCACGTTGGCGGCGAAGGCACCAAACACGATCGAGAAGGTGATGACGGCCAGGAAAAAGCCGTAGGTTTCGTGCACCCATTCCGGTGCGGTGCCCAGCGGCAGCTTGGCCTGGGGGCAGACGAGGAAATCGTTGCCCTGGCGGATCGGATCGGTCCAGTCGGGACACAGCACCTGATGTCGCATCCACTCGAACCCCTGGTCCAGGGCGATCACGAAAAACAGGAAAAACGCAATGTCGGGCACACCGCGCACGATGGCGATATAGCCCTTGCCCAGCCAACCGAGTGGCGGGACATGCGACCGCGCCGCCATGGCCCCCGCAAAGCCGAAAGCCAACGCCACCGGGGCCGTCACCGCCAGCAAGGCCAGAACCTTGATGAACGACAGGTAGAACGACCAGTGCACGCCGTTGGTCAGATAGCATGAAAACCAGCGGAACGTGCCGAGCGTGTCGGGATCAGCGCAGTAGGAAAACATGGGGCGTCTTTCGAACGTCGGGTCCGGCGCGGGCCGGGGTGGGTTCGGCGCGCGTGGCGCCGAACCGCAGGACCGGATGCTTAGTTGGTGACGACCGAGCCGTCAGGTGCGTAGGTGGCGGTGTCTTCACCAAACCACTTTTTCAGCATCTCGTTCAGGGTGCCGTCCTCTTTCATCGAGGTGATGGCGGCATCGAACTTGCCGCGCAGTTCGGCATCGCTTTCGCGCAGGCCCATGCCGACGCCACCGCCCAGCGGAACCGGATCGCCGACAAAGACCAGTTCGCCATTCGATTCCTCGACCAGCGGCACCAGGTAGTCGCGGTCGGCCAGAACGGCATCAGCCTCACCGTTGCGCACGGCGGCGATGGTTTCCTCGGGCGTCGCGAACTCAACCAGAGTTGCGCCCGACTCGGCCACGTGGCCGGCCTGGATGGTGGCGGTCTGTGCGGCGACGACGCCGCCGGTCACGTCAGCATCCGCCGAGGTTGCGACATAGGCCGAAGCGGTCGGCGGATAGTAGTCCTGGGTGAAGTCGATGACCTCATCACGCTCGGCCGTGATCGACATGCCCGCGATGATGGTGTCGTAGTTGCCCGAGACCAGGTTCGGAATGATCGAATCCCAGTCGTTCTTGACCCATTCGCATTCCAGCTGGGCGCGTTTGCACAGCTCGTCGCCGACCTCACGCTCGAAGCCGTCGATCTCGCCGGCGTCGTTGATGAAGTTGTACGGAGGATAGGCGCCCTCGGTGCCCATGCGGACCGTGTCGGCCATGGCCATACCAGCGCCAAGCGCCAGCGCTGCAGTGGTCAGAATCAGGTTTTTCATTGGTAACTCCCCTGTTTGGTTCTGTCCTGATTTTACGCCGCCTTTGTGGCGGAGAGAAAGCCCCGAAGCCTTTCGGATTCGGCAGCAGTGAAAATATCTTCGGGCGAGCCTTCTTCTTCAATCAGGCCCTGGTGCAGAAACACCACGTGGCTTGAGATGTCGGCCGCCATCTGCATGTCGTGCGTGACGATGATCATGGTGCGGCCTTCGGCGGCCAGATCCTTGATCACCTTGATCACTTCCTGTTCCAGCTCGGGATCCAGCGCCGAGGTCGGCTCGTCGAACAGCAGCGCCTCAGGCTCCATGCACAGGCCCCGCGCGATCGCGGCGCGCTGTTGCTGGCCGCCAGACAACTGCGCGGGATAGGCGTCGCATTTGTCGCCGATGCCAACCTTGTCCAGGTATTTGCGGGCGCTGTCCTCGACCTCGTGCCGGTCACGGCCCAGCACGGTAATCGGGGCTTCCATCACGTTCTGCAGGATGGTCATGTGAGCCCAAAGGTTGAACTGCTGGAACACCATCGACAGGTTGGTACGGATGCGCAGCACCTGCTTGGGATCGGCGGGGCGGCGGTGATCGCGGGTTCCCGTCCAGCGCACCGGCTCACCTTTGAACAGGATCTCGCCCTCCTGGCTGTCTTCCAGCAGGTTGCAACAGCGCAGGAGGGTGGATTTGCCCGACCCGGATGATCCGATCAACGACACCACGTCGCCGCGATGGGCGGTGATGTCCACTCCTTTGAGGACTTCGAGATTGCCAAAGCTTTTGTGCAGGTTCTTGATCTCGATGACGGGAGTGCTGTCTGTCACGGGTCGTCCTGGTGTTGTTGATTGCGTTGGTGCGGTACTAGGGCCGAAAAACAAGAGCAATGCAATGCGCAAATGACAAGTTCAAGTCCCGAAACCTCCGATTCGGCCACGGTCAGTGGTCAAATTGGTCAGCTTTCAGGCAGCAACGCCGCAGGCGATGGCGGGTTGGGAACGGCAAGGTAGAGATCGGCTGCAATGTCGATCAACCCGCGGATGTGTAGCGCTGCGCGATCTGCCGGGGAAAGGTCTGAGATCGCGGCGCGAACCGCGGTGGCGACCGGAGCCGGATCGCGCTTGATCGCGGTGATGTAGGGCAACGCCGGGGTGGGGCGCGTGATTGCCACTTGGCGCAGGCGCTTGCCCAGATCGGTATGCTCTTGCAGCAGCACCCATGTAAGTGCGTCCAGTGATGCGAAATCGGCATGTCCATCGGCCACGGCCAGCGCTGACAGGGCGTGTCCACCGGTTTCCAGCAGGCGCGCCGGAGCAAGGCCCAGTTCGGACAGATGCGTGACCGGCGCGGCCCAGCCCGATTGGGACAGCGCCTCGTTATAGGCAAAAATGCCCGCTGCCAGTTCAGGCAGATCGCGCGCGTCATCGGCGCGGGCCACGAAAACCGAGCAGTAGTGTCCTGGCGGACAGCCCGGCAGGTCATAATCTGGAGTGCCGACCAGATGCACCTTGCCGTGCAGGCGCGTGCGATAAGGCATGCCGCAGGTCTGGGCAAAGACAAGGTCAGGGTCCTGCCAGATCTCCCAGAAATCGCGATCACGGGTCAGATGGTTCGGACCTTCGCCCAAATGTGCGCGAATCAAACTCCAAAAGCGATCGTTGGCCGGTTGCAAAGCGGGCATGTCGTACATGCCCAGCATCGCCGTCACGATTTGGCGGCCTTCTGCCGGGCTAGAGCTGAATCCACGTCGCTGACGCCCAGGAGGCTGACGACCAGCCGCAGCAGCGAGTCCTCGTCCTGCGAGCGCTGACCGTCAGCCAGCGCCACCGACCACAGCGCCTGAACCACGCCGAGGCGATGGTCGTACGGCACCGCATCCTTGATCGCACGGGTAAAGCGGACGGTATCAGGGGCCTCGGCCTCCAGATCTTCGGCCTGGGCGCGCAGCCCTGCGGCCTCGAACGGGGACAGGCCGTAGCGCTCGGCCAGAACCTTGTCGATGCGCGACATCTCGGTATCGGCATAGTCATCATCGGACCGGGCAAGGCGAACCAGCAGGGCGGCCAAGGCCAGCCGGGCGTCGTCATCGGTCAGTGGGTCGGGTTGCGGCTGGGTCAGCCGGGACAGGAAGGCGTTGAACATGGCCTAGATATAGCCGTCACTCAGCCCGCGTCCAAGCGGCTTTGCACCCGTTCGCGCGCGGCCTGGCTGTCATTGTAGCTGAGGCCCATTGCGATACGCGCTTCTTCGACGATCTTGATCTCGCCCTCGTCCGAATTGCCGTCGGCCAGCACAACCTCCCAAAGGGCCTCCATCGCGGCCAGACGTTCGTGCAAATCCGTCGTTTCGCGGATCAGTTTGCCGAAGGTATCCGTGTCGGGGGCTGCGGCGTGCAATTTCTCGCAAGTGGCGCGGACCTTGGCGGCCTCGATCGCGTTGTGCTGGTACAGCCGTGCCAGGATGCGGTCGATCAGGCTGATTTCCTCGATCTTGTAGTCGCGGTCGGCCTGCGCGACACGCACCAGCAAAGCGCCAAGCGCCAGTTCCGCATCAGGGTCCGGCAGCGTGGTCTGCTGAGGGGGGCGCAAAGCCTGCAGGAAGTTCTTTAGCAGTGGCATTGGGGAATCCGTATTTCTGTCACCGTGTCCGTGCTAGGCGTCATACCCTTCGATGATCACCAGATCACTGGATGAAACTGGATCGCGCAAGGCTTTAGCCTTTTGATACAGATCGCTGTCATAGCAGGCCAGGGCGGCCTCATAGCTGGGGAATTCGATAACGACGGTTCGCGCCCGCGCTGCGCCTTCCCGCACCTGCCGATTTCCACCGCGGACCAGAAAACGGGCACCGTATTCGGCAAAAGCCTCGCCATTGGCAGCGATGTAGGTCTTGTAGGTCTCCATGTCGTCTACATCGACATGGGCCACCCAGTATCCTTTGCTCACGCGGTCTGCTCCTTTTGTCCGTTCCGGCTCAAACTGAACCGGAACGCTTTGCAAAGCAAGACCAAGCGGTACAGTCCGCTTCAGACCAGACGCGACGTGTCCTTGGCCGCGCGAACGAAGTCGCGGAACAACGGGTGCGGATCGAAAGGTTTGGATTTCAGTTCCGGGTGGTACTGCACGCCGATGAACCACGGGTGATCCGACCATTCGACGATCTCGGGCAGGCGTCCGTCGGGTGACATCCCCGAGAAGTTCAAACCCGCTTTCTCAAGCTGTTCGCGATACTTGGTGTCCACCTCATAGCGGTGGCGGTGTCGTTCTTCGATCTGGGTGCTGCCATAGACCTCGGCCACTTTCGAGCCTTCGGTCAGAACCGCGTTGTAGGCACCCAGACGCATGGTGCCGCCCTTATCGTCACCAACCTTGCGTTCGATCTTGGCGTTGCCCTGAACCCATTCCTTGAGGTGATAGACCACCGGTTCAAAGCGTTTTTTGCCGGCCTCGTGGTCGAATTCCTCGGACCCCGCGCCGGAAATGCCGGCCACGTTGCGCGCGGCCTCGATCACTGCCATCTGCATGCCCAGACAGATGCCCAGATACGGCACCTTGTGTTCGCGGGCATATTGCGCAGCCTTGATCTTGCCTTCGGTGCCGCGCTCGCCAAAACCGCCGGGCACCAGAATGGCGTGGAACCCTTCCAGATGCGGGCCGGGGTCTTCGGTGTCGAAGATCTCGGCATCGACCCACTCAACCTTGACCCGGACGCGATTGGCCATGCCGCCATGGGTCAGCGCCTCGGCGATGGACTTATAGGCGTCTTCCAGCTGGGTGTACTTTCCGACGATCGCGACCTTCACTTCGCCCTCGGCGTTGTGGATGCGGTCGCTGACATCTTCCCACTTCGACAGGTCGGGCTTGGGCGCCGGGCTGATCTGGAATGCGTCAAGCACGGCCTGATCGAGACCTTCGCGGTGATAGGCCAGCGGCGCGTCGTAAATGGTCGAGAGATCTTGCGCGGCGATTACCGCATCGGGGCGCACGTTGCAGAACAGGGCCAGCTTTTCGCGCTCTTTCTGCGGGATCGGTCCTTCGGAACGGCAGACCAGAATGTCGGGCGCCAGGCCGATTGAGCGCAGTTCCTTGACCGAGTGCTGGGTGGGCTTGGTCTTCAGCTCGCCGGAGGCCTTGATGTAAGGCAACAGGGTCAGGTGCATGAAAATGCACTGGCCGCGCGGTTTGTCCTGACTGAACTGACGGATGGCTTCAAAGAAGGGCAGGCCTTCGATGTCGCCCACGGTGCCGCCGATCTCACACAGCATGAAATCGACCTCATCCTCGCCGATGGCGATGAAGTCCTTGATCTCGTTGGTCACGTGCGGGATCACCTGAATGGTCTTGCCCAGATAGTCGCCGCGGCGTTCCTTTTCCAGAACGTTCGAATAGATCCGCCCCGAACTGACCGAGTCGGTCTTTCGTGCGGCAACACCCGTGAAGCGTTCGTAGTGTCCCAGGTCCAGGTCGGTCTCAGCCCCGTCGTCGGTGACGAAAACTTCACCATGTTCGAACGGCGACATCGTGCCGGGATCGACATTCAGGTAGGGATCCAGCTTGCGCAGCCGAACCGAGTATCCCCGAGCCTGCAGAAGCGAACCCAGAGCAGCGGACGCCAGCCCTTTGCCCAAGGATGAAACAACACCACCAGTGATGAAAATAAATCGTGCCATGTTTCTTCGGCTGCCCCCGTGAGACGTCAACATCAACTGCCCGGCGGTTCGAAAAAACCGCAGCATCACGGGACTTCACGTATAAAGGATTCGCGCAAAAAGCGCAAGAGAACCGCAAGATGCTGTTGTGGTTCTCTTTCAGATTTCTAGGTTTTGTGGATCAGTCGGCCTGTGGGATCAGCGGCGCGTTGTCGCCCTGCGCCGGCGGCAGCAGGTCCTCGGCCGAGGGAACAGCAGGTGTGCTCTCTTCGGTCGCGTCCTGAGCCGGAACGCCAAGTCGGTCGATGACCGAGCTTCCAGCTGATTTTTCCGCGGCAAGAATCGTCAGCGTGATCGAGGTGACGATGAAGCAGGCCGCAAGGATCCAGGTCACCTTTGCCAGTGCCGTCGTTGCCGAACGTCCTGCAATGGCGCCACCACCGCCGCCACCCATGCCCAGGCCACCGCCTTCGGACCGCTGCAGCAGAACAACGGCGATCAGGCCCAAAGCCAAAAGAAGGTGGATGATGAGAACGACGTTTTCCATGGTGTTCCTGTGCGGCGTGGCGTGTATCGCCGGGTACTTAAGCAAGTTTGTGGCCGGGGGCAAGCCACGAGTTGCCATCACCGCCGGGGATTGTGCCGAACTGGCCAAATGGGGCTGGACACCCGGCGGTGCCTGGCTCAGGCTGCGGCCATGCCACATGACGACCACGACCACCCGCACGCGTTGCTGCCCCCGGACCCCGCTTTGCGCGTCAAAGCGCTCGAGACGATCCTGACCCGCAAGGGTTTGATCGATCCGGCCGCTTTGGACGAGATCATCGACACCTATCAGAACCGGATCGGTCCGCAAAACGGTGCGAAGGTTGTCGCCAAAGCTTGGTCGGACCCGGAGTTCAAACGCGCCCTGCTGGACGACGCTACAGCTGTGCTCTCTGAGATGGGGTTTTATGGCCGGCAGGGCGAACATATGGTCGTGGTCGAGAATACTCCCCGGACGCACAACATGGTCGTCTGCACCTTGTGCAGTTGTTACCCATGGCCGCTGTTGGGCATACCCCCGGGCTGGTACAAATCTGACGCATACCGTGCCCGAGCTGTGCGCGAGCCGCGCCGCGTCCTGGCTGAGTTCGGAGTTGAACTGCCCAAGGGTACCGCAGTTCGTGTCTGGGATTCGACCGCCGAAATACGGTATCTGGTCTTGCCCATGCGCCCAGAAGGCACCGATGGTCTGAGCGAAGAGGACCTGGCCGCGCTGGTCACGCGCGACAGCATGATCGGCACGGGTTTGCCGAAGGTGCCGGCATGACCCGTGCCCACGACATGGGCGGGCGGTTCGGCGACGGGCCGGTGCGCCCCGAGCCTGAAGACGTGCCGGTGTTTGCCGAAGACTGGCACGCGCGGGCCCTTGCCGTGACACTGGCTGCGGGCGCGTTGGGCCAATGGAACATCGACACGTCGCGCCATGCGCGGGAAAGGTTGTCCCCCAAGGACTATGCCCGGTTCAGCTATTACGAGAAATGGATTTCGGCCCTGGCCGACCTGTTGGTCGAGACCGGGGTTCTGCAGATCGAGGATCTGCGCGGGCAGGGCGTTGACGGGCCACATCCGCTTGCTCCGCGAAAACTGCCGGCAGATGCGGTGGTCAGAGTTCTGGCCAAAGGTGGACCGGCCGATCGCCCGTCGAACATCCCTGCCGCTTTTGAGGTCGGCCAGACCGTTCGCACGCTGCGCCCTTCTGCCAATCGTCTTTTTGAAGGGGGGCACACGCGGCTGCCCGCATACGGAGCGGGCGCGACCGGACGCATTTTGCGGTTTCACGGCACACATGTCTTGCCGGACTCCAGCGCGCATGGTCTGGGTGAAGCGCCCGAGCCGCTTTATGCCGTTGCTTTTCCCGCGTCGGAACTGTGGGCCAATCCCGAACACCCGGATGACGAGGTGATTCTGGATCTCTGGCAAAGCTATCTGGAACCCGCATGAGCATCTGTCCCGATCACAACGCCCCAAGACCGGTTTTTGAGAACCCCTGGCACGCTCAGGTGTTTGCGGTGACGGTGGCGTTGAACGAGGCCGGCCGGATTTCCTGGACCGATTGGGCCGCCCGGTTCTCCGAGACTTTGCGGCGCCACGGGCTGAACCGCGAGCTGGACGGGGGCGACGACTATTTCATGGCCTGGCTCGAAACGCTCGAGTCGGTTTTGGCCGAGCAGGAAACGGCATTGCCCGAAGAAATCCACGAAATGCGCGCAGCTTGGGAGGAGGCGTATCTGAAGACGCCTCACGGAATGCCGGTGCGCCTGTAGCGCAAGTTGGCTTTCAAGGTGTTGCCCGTTCAGGGCCTTTTCCACGTGTGTTCCCGGCCAGATGAACAACGGCGCGGACTCCGTCCGGTGGCCATGATCCCCGACAAGAGCATTGCGCGTCGGCGCGATTGGTGGCTGCGGCGAATTATCGGTTTCCCTGTTGCCTGCGCCCCGCTATATGGGCCGGGTTTGGTAATTCAGCGCAAAAAGGACCGGATATGGCCAATGTGGTTGTTGTCGGCGCCCAATGGGGTGACGAAGGAAAAGGCAAGATCGTCGACTGGCTCAGCGAGCGGGCAGACGTGATCGCGCGTTTTCAGGGCGGGCACAACGCCGGGCATACGCTGGTCATCGATGGTGAGGTCTACAAGCTGCATGCACTGCCGTCTGGTGTGGTGCGTGGTGGCAAGCTGAGCGTCATCGGCAACGGGGTTGTCCTGGATCCCTGGCATCTGCTGAAAGAGATCGAAACGATCCGCGCGCAAGGCGTCGAGATCACACCTGAAACGCTGATGATTGCGGAAAACACACCCTTGATCCTGCCGATCCACGGCGAGCTGGATCGCGCGCGCGAGGAAGCAGCGAGCAAGGGCACCAAGATTGGCACGACTGGACGCGGGATCGGCCCGGCCTATGAAGACAAGGTTGGTCGCCGCTCGGTGCGTGTGGCCGATCTTGCGGATGAGGCGACTCTCGAGGCTCGGGTCGATAGGGCGTTGCAACACCACGACCCGCTGCGCAAGGGTTTGGGTATCGACGCCGTGGATCGTGACGCGCTGATCGCCCAATTGAAGGAAATCGCGCCGCAGATCCTGCCTTTTGCGGCCCCCGTCTGGAAAGTGCTGAATGAAAAGCGCAAAGCGGGCAAGCGCATCCTGTTCGAAGGCGCTCAGGGTGCACTGCTGGATATCGATTTCGGTACGTATCCGTTTGTGACCTCGTCGAACGTGATTGCAGGGCAAGCGGCGACGGGCGTGGGGATTGGTCCGGGGTCGATCGACTTCGTTCTGGGTATCGTGAAGGCCTACACTACCCGTGTTGGCGAAGGACCGTTCCCGACCGAACTGCACGACGCCGACGGGCAGCGACTGGGGGAGCGCGGACATGAATTCGGCACCACGACAGGCCGCAAGCGGCGCTGCGGCTGGTTTGACGCCTGCCTCGTGCGGCAAACCTGCGCCACAAGCGGCGTCAACGGAATTTCATTGACCAAGCTCGATGTTCTGGACGGGTTCGAGACACTGAAAATCTGTGTCGCTTACGAACTGGACGGCAAGCGTTTGGACTATTTGCCGACGGCTGCGGATCAGCAGGCGCGGTGCACACCGATCTATGAAGAAATGCCGGGCTGGAGCGAGTCCACCGAAGGCGCGCGCAGCTGGGCAGACTTGCCGGCAAACGCCATCAAATATGTCCGCCGGGTGGAAGAACTGATCGAATGCCCGGTGGCGCTGCTGTCTACCAGCCCGGAGCGGGACGACACCATCCTGGTGACCGACCCGTTTGCCGACTGATGGCGGGCGCGGACAAACCCGGCCTCAGCTACAAGGCCCGCAGACGGTGGTCGCTGGTTCTGTTGCTGGTGGGGCTGCCGCTGTATATTGTGGCGGTGGTCACCATCGTGAACTGGCTGGACCGACCATCGATCCTGGTCGAACTGCTGGTCTATGTGGTTTTGGGTGTTCTGTGGGCGCTGCCATTCAAATTTGTGTTTCGTGGCGTTGGCAAAGAAGACCCGGATCAAGATCAGCAATAGACCAGACCATTGTAAGAAACCTGCCGACGTGACAGGCTTGTCCGAAAAACAGTTTCGAAAAGCACACGTCGGCAGGTGGATCCTTGATGAAAAATGCTGTTTTGGTCACATTGACCAGCCTCTCAACCTTGAGTTCGGGTGCCGTTTGGGCTGATGATTGGGAATTCGTCATTGCCCCTTACCTCTGGGGGCCGGATTTCAGAACCTCTCTGGACATTGGGCCGAACCCTCCGGTTGATGGCAGCAAATCCATCTTCGACATTCTAAACAGCGCATTCCTGATCGCCGGCGAGGCCCGGAAAGGGCGTTGGTCGATCGGAGGCGAGTTCAACTATCTGAATTTGGGCGACACCGTTTCCATCGGACCATTCAGCAACGCCGCGAGCTGGGAGCTGGACGGGATCATGACCTCGCTCGCGGGCAGCTACGCGGTGGCAGAGGACAGCCAGTCCCGAATTGAGGTGCTGGGCGGGCTGCGCCATTGGGATCTTGATCTGTCGACAACCGTGGCCGGTTTCCCGGCAAGCACTGACCAAAGCTGGACAGATCCAATCATCGGGGCGCGATACTCTCGTGCGCTGAATGAGCGGTGGAAACTTGCGGCCATGGGCAACATCGGTGGTTTTGGCTATGGGTCGAAATTCCAGTGGGAAGCCCTCGTTCAAGCCAATTGGAGCTGGACCGAGACCATCGATGTTGCAGCCGGCTACCGTCATCTGAGCGTTGATTTTGAGGACGGCCGCAACGTTGTCGATCTTATACTGACCGGCCCGTACGTGGCGTTGGCGTTCAAGTTCTGAGCTTTCACGCAAAATGCAAAAAAGGCCGGAGAGGATCTCCGGCCTGTCTTGGGCAGTTGGGGGGTCTTGTCAGCCCGCGGCGCGCTTGTCGTCGGGGCGGAAGCCGATCTGGTTCGAGGCGGCAAAGCGCCCTCCGCCGGCTTTTTCGATCTTTCCATCGCGCAGAAGCTGGCCGAACGAACGCAAGCTTTCTTCGCGGTTGAACTCATCCTGCTTGAGTGACCGCACCTTGTTCATCAGCTGCGGACGCGAGAACTGCTCCTGACCTTCGATGAAAGACAGGTAGGCCGCCGCCGCCTCCAGCAGGTCGGGCAGGGATTGTGCGCCCTGCTCCTGAGCGAAATGGGCAAAGCCGCCTTCTTCGGATGCGTCGTCGTCTTGTGCTGCGGTCACGCGGCGCGGGGTGACCGGACCGGCGTCCGCGTCCTGCGTATCGATGCGCTGCTCGGCAACCAGCTTGAGCGGCGCGGCCGTATCCGACTCGGGGCGCATGCTGGTGACATGGATTTCGGGACGACGGGGGCTGACGACCGAGGCCAGGTCTCCACGATATTTCTGGTTTTCGTCCTCATCCGCATCGCGGGCCTTGCCGCCTTCAGCTTCGGTGGCTGCTACAGCTGTGCGCAGGTGGGAATAAGTTTCCCGCTTGTCCGAAGTGGCCGGGTCGTCCATTTGGGCGTCGGCCTTCTCCATCAGGCGCAACACGTCCGAGTCCACGTCCTGAGGCTTGTTTGCGTCGCGTTTCGAGCGCGCATCCATTTCCGCTTCGATTTCCGAGATCTCACCCAGGATGCTCTCTTCGTCTTCGGCAGTCAGGACGCCGTCTTCCGCGAGTTCAGAGACTTCCTCATCGGCATCTTCGGGCTGATCACCCAGAATGTTGAGGATGTCGTCAGCCTCGGGCTCCGAGTCGGTGTCCTCTTCAAGATCCGCGAAGAAAATCTCGGACGAGGTTTCTTCATCACTGGCGGCCTTGTCGTCTTCGGACGTTTCTTCCGCCGTGGCTTCCTCAGCCTCTTCCAGATCAGCTTCAACTTCCGTAGCATCCTCGGCGCCTTCATCAGCCTCCGCTTCAACTTCCGGTGCTGCCGGGAATTCTTCTTCCGCTTCGAATTCGACCGCTGCCTGAGGTTCTTCCTCGGCCAGATCAACAAACGGGTCCGTGTGCTGTTGTGTGGCCTCTACCGGAGCATCTTCCTGTATCACCTCTTCAGTTGCATCCAGATCGTCGGGGCTGAGCGCTCCGGCTTCGAATGCGACCGAGATGGCGTCAATCTGGGGCTCGGGCGAGGCTAGAAAACCGCTGTCTTCGTCTTCGCTGTAGGCGGGGGGCGTCTGGTCATTATGCGAGACGACCGCGCGGATGCGCTGCAGCTTGGCGGCGATGCTGTCGGCGCCTTGGGGGGCTGCGGATTCGACCGGCTCCGCATCGGCAAAGAACGCGGCAGCACCAGCCGCCGGTGCCGTGTCGACCACGCTCAGGTCAGGGCTGGCGGGCGCCGGTGTGCTGGCTGCGGGTGCGGTTTGTTGCGGGGCCGCATCATGGGCTTCGTCCGTGGCGCGCAGCAGCAGTCCGGTGTCGTTCTGCTTGGCTTCCACACGGCGCGAAGCGTCACGTTGAGCGATACGGGTCAACATTTCTGCGTCTGGTTGCGGAGGCTCGGAGCCGAAATACCTGTCATCCGCGGCAAGATCGCGGAAGTATTCGGCAATCGCCTTCATCGTCTCAAAGGAATCGTCAAAGCCTTCCAAAGTGCATGAGAAGGTTCCGTAGGAAACGGTCAATACCTTGTTGTTCTGTACCATCAGACGCACGTCCTCTACAAACTACACAGAGCCAACCCGCGCGACGCTGGGCGCGTCTGTCAGCTCGAACCTGTTCTAAAGAACCTATCATTTTGTGGTCTCAATGTGTCCAAAAGCGGGAAAAATGGTCAATCTTGGAAAAAACGGCGAAATTGTTCATTCCAAAAGACCAATTGCCCTGTTCGGAGGAGGGGAAATCGGCCCCGATGACCTGAATCTGGCGCTGAATCGCGTCAACGGCGCTGTTGCTGCGGATGGCGGGGCCGCCGCGTTGATCGATTCGGGGCGCGTTCCGGATGCGGTAATAGGCGACTTCGATTCGTTGGAACGCGCCTATCTTGCACGGATACCAGAGGACCGTTTGTTTCCGATCCGGGAACAGGACAGCACTGATTTCGACAAGGCCTTACGCAATATCCGCGCGCCGCTGGTCTTGGGCGTCGGGTTTCTCGGAGGTCGGCTGGACCACCAACTGGCGGTGCTCAATACGCTGGTTTGCCACCAAGACAGGCCGTGCGTCCTGCTGGGCGCACGCGAAGTGGTCTTTCACGCCCCGCCCAGCATATCACTGTCGCTCACGCCGGGCGACACAGTGTCATTGTTTCCATTTCAGCGGGTAACCGGACGCAGTTCGGGGTTGGAGTGGCCGATCGACGGTCTGGTACTTGAGCCGGACGGACGGGTCGGAACATCGAACCGTGCGCTGGCTCAGGTTACCCTCGAGGTCGACGGACCCGGGTTGCTGGTCATGGTGCCGCGCGACGCTCTTGATGCTGTCATGCGGGCGTTTGCGTCGGCGCAGACCGGGCGCTGGCCCGCTCGCGCAGGATGACATAAAGCCCGGCCGCGATCGTGATGGCGATCCCCAGGGCCGCCGGGCCGTTTGGCAGATCGTGAAAGATGAGCCAGCCGATCAGCGTCGCCACCGGAATCTCCAGATATTGCATCGGCGCCAGCGTTGCCGAAGGCGCGAACCGCAGCGCCCATGTCATCAGCAGATGTGCCACGGTTCCGAGAACACCGATGGCCAACAGCAACCAATGAGCGTTGTCTTGCGGCAGTGTCAGTGCCAGATCCGGAAGACCTGTCAGGGCCCCGATCGCAAGCACTGGAGCCAGGACCGCGGTGGCCAGCAGCCCGGACACGGCCTGCAGGGCAATCGGATCGGTTTCTTTGGCAATCTGCCGGGTCACCAGCATGAACAGGGCAAAGACGACAGCCACGATCAGCGGCAAAAGGGCCGGAGCACCAACCTCGGCAAAGCTGGGCTGGATGACCAGCAACGTGCCAGCAAAGCCGACAATGCAGGCGATCAGACGACGATGCCCGACTTCTTCACCCAGCACAAACTTGCCCAGCAGCAGCATGATGAATGGCATGACAAAGGCGATGGCGACGGCATCGGCCAGCGGCAGATACTGCAGCGCACTGAACATCGCTGCGATTCCGACAATGTGCAGCAGAGTGCGCAGCACGGTCAGCCGCAGCACGCGCCCGCGCATTCGCCAGGTCCGACCCGTCAGCGCCACCAGCGGAATCAGGATGGCCGCCTGCACCGCAAAACGCACCAGCACAAGAACGCCAAGCGGAGTGGTTTCTCCCAACAGCTTGGCCAAGGCATCGCCCAGCGGTGCAAGCACGCAGAAACCAAGCATCAAAACGATGCCGAAGACGGGACGATCCTGTGTCATGGCCGCGACGCTAGACGTTTCCCGAAGAATGGGAAAGGCCCGTCGTCAGCCCTCGGGCAAGGGCTGCACCTTTGTGTAGTCCGGACCGAAGCAAGTGGGCAGCTCGTCACCCAGTTCGAGCCACGTCAGTTTCTCTTCATAGGCGACATGCAGCGTTGGCCGCAGGGCTTCGGGGTTCTCCAGTGTCGCTACATAAAGGTGCAAAACGTCGGACATCGTAGTGGATCGGAACGAGATCGGCGTTCCGCAATGCGGGCAAAAGCTGCGCTCGACACCGGGGGAAGAGTTGAACCGCTTCGGTTCCTCTCCGGTCCAACGCCACTGACCGTCGCGCACCCCAAAATATGTGGTCATCGGCGCGGCACACTGGCGGCGGCAGCTGTCACAATGGCAGGAAACACAAGACAGGACTGGAGGGTCGACCTCGAACCCGATTCTGCCGCACAGGCAATGTCCATGCATTGAGCTGCCCTCCCTGTTTGTTCCCTCAGCAGTTTGGCACGTTGACGGCCAGACCACCCAGCGAGGTTTCCTTGTACTTTTCGTGCATGTCATGGCCGGTCTGGCGCATGGTCTCGATCACCGCATCCAGCGGCACGAAATGCTGCCCGTCTCCGCGCAGGGCCAGCGACGCCGCCGAAACCGCCTTGATCGCGCCCAGCCCGTTGCGCTCGATGCAGGGAACCTGCACCAGCCCGGCGACCGGGTCGCAGGTCATGCCCAGATGATGCTCCAGCGCGATCTCGGCGGCGTTTTCCACTTGTTCCGGTGTGCCGCCCATCACTGCGCAAAGACCAGCCGCGGCCATTGCGGCCGCGCTGCCGACCTCGGCCTGGCAGCCAGCCTCGGCACCCGAGATCGACGCGTTGTACTTCACCAGACCGCCGATGGCGGCGGCGGTCAGCAGGAAATCCTCGATATGGCTTTCCGACGCGCCTGGAACGTGATCGAGGTAGTAGCGCAGCACCGCCGGCAGTACGCCCGCCGCGCCATTGGTTGGGGCGGTGACGACCTGACCGCCGGCGGCGTTTTCCTCATTCACCGCCATCGCATAGACGCTCATCCAGTCGTTGATCGTGTGCGGCGCGTTCAGGTTCATGCCGCGTTCGGCCATCAGCGCATCGTGTATCGCCTTGGCGCGGCGCCGCACCTTGAGGCCGCCGGGCAGTGTGCCGTCGGTGCTCAGCCCGCGCTCGATACAGGCGTTCATCACCTCCCACAGTCGAGCGGTGCCCTTCGCGAAACTGTCGGCGCAGCCGCGCGCGATCTCGTTGGCGCGTTTCATTTCGGCGATGGTCTTGCCGCTGCTGCGCGCCATTTCCAGCATTTCGGCGGCGGTCTTGAACGGGAAAGGCACCGGCGGGCCGTCATTTGTGTCCTTGCCTTCGGCCAGTTCCTCTTCGGTCAGGACAAAGCCGCCGCCGACCGAGTAATAAACCTGCCGCAAGATCACGTCGCCCTGCGCGTCGGTGGCCATCAGGATCATGCCGTTGGCATGGCCGGGTAGGGTGTTGTCGTAGTCGAAGATCAGATCGGCCTTTGGGTCGAACCGCAGGGTCGGCAGACCCTCGGGTGTGACAGTGCCGGTTTCGGCAATTTCGGCCAGTGCCGCTTCGGCACGGCCGTGGTCATAGCTGTCGGGGACAAACCCAGCCAGCCCCAGGATCGTGGCGCGGTCCGTGGCGTGGCCGACGCCGGTGAAGGCCAAAGATCCATGCAGAGACGCGCGCAAGCCAGCGAATTCGAATGGCGAGGCGCGCATCAGATCGAGGAACCGCGCAGCCGCCACCATCGGCCCCATCGTGTGGGACGAGGATGGGCCAACGCCCACTTTGAACATATCGAAGACGGATAGAAACATGTCTGGTCGCTGAGCCTTGTGGCGAGTTGGCGGCCGGGCCGGTTTGAAGCGCCCGAACCGCTAGGAAACTGTATGCGCTTTATTTACACAACCGAGCCGACCACTGAAGATTTGATTGCGACGTTTCCGATGGGAAACGCGTATTCGTGTATCGATTATTGCGCCGGTCCCGCGGATTTTGGGCCTCGCAGTCGGGCAGGGCTTTCCGTATAAGTTCCCCAAAGAACTGAGGGGAAGCCGCAATGACAGCAGAGTTGTCACCCATCGACCGGGCCAAGAGTGTCGCCGCCTATCGCGCGGCCGAGATGGTCGAAGACGGGATGCGCGTGGGTCTGGGTACCGGATCGACCGCGGCATGGTTGGTGCGTCGTCTGGGAGAGCGGGTGCGGGACGAAGGTCTGCGGATAAAAGGCGTTCCGACGTCGACGGCTACGGCGCAGCTTGCGCGCGAGGTCGGGATCGAGGTTGTTTCGCTGGATCAGGCGGGTTGGCTGGACGTGACGATCGATGGCGCCGACGAGTTCGACGGCGAGCTGAACCTGATCAAGGGCGGCGGCGCGGCGTTGCTGCAGGAAAAGATCGTGGCCACGGCCAGCGACCAGATGATCGTGATCGCCGATGCAGGGAAAGAGGTCGAGGCGCTGGGCGCGTTCCCGCTGCCGGTCGAGGTCATTCCCTTTGGCTGGCAGACCACGCGCACGCTGATCGAGGAGTTGCTGGACACGATGGACGTGCTGGGCACGTCGGCGACCCTGCGGATGAACAGCGAGGCGCCGACCGTGACGGATGAGGGCAATCACATACTCGACCTGCACCTGCAACGCATCGGCAACCCGAGGCAACTTGCACTGGTGCTGAACCAGATACCGGGGGTGGTCGAAAACGGGCTGTTCATCGACATCTGCGACAAGGTCGTGATCGGCCACGGCGACAGCCGGGTCGAGCTGCGCGATTTCAACAGCGGAACGATCGAGCTGGATCGGTTGGGCGACGAACACGACAACCTGTTTTCGGACCTGGCCGACTGAGCCAACCGCGCACCCGGCTTCACAGCGGTGTGCGATTTCCGGGCCAAGGGGTTGGCACGATCATTCACGCCCCCAAATACTCAGGGCAATTTCAGGCAGGCTGACAAAAGGAACGCGGCATGAGCTTTGACTATGATCTTTTCGTCATTGGAGGCGGCTCGGGCGGTGTCCGCGCGGCGCGTGTGGCGGCGGGCGAAAACGGCGCCAAGGTCGCGCTGGCCGAAGAGGACCGCTATGGCGGAACCTGCGTGATCCGCGGCTGCGTTCCCAAAAAGCTGATGGTGTTCGCCAGCGAATACGCGGGAATGGTCGAGGACGCTCGTGCCTATGGTTGGGATATTCAGCCGGGCGCTTTCGACTGGCCGCAGTTCCGCGGCAAGCTGCATGCCGAACTCGACCGGCTGGAAGGCATCTATCGCAATATCCTCAAGAACAACGGCGTCGAAACCTTTGACCAGCGCGCGAAACTGCTCGATCCGCATACGGTCGAGCTGGCTGACGGAACTCGAAAGACCGCCAAGCACATTCTGATCGCCACCGGCGGGCGCCCCGTGGTGCCCGAATTCCCCGGCTCAGATCTGGCCATCACCTCGAATGATATCTTCCACCTTGAGAAACTGCCCGAGACCATGCTGATCGTCGGTGGCGGCTATATCGCCTGCGAATTCGCCGGGATCATGAACGGCATGGGCGTCAAGACCACGCAGTTCTATCGCGGCGCGCAAATCCTGCGGGGTTTCGACGACGAGGCGCGCGGGCTGATCTGCGAAGAGATGTGCCAAAACGGGATCGACGTGCATCTGGGCACCAATGTGCTCGAAATGAAAAAGCAGGGCGACAAGATCTGGGTCAAGGCGACCAACGGGTCTGAACAACTTTTCGATGTTGTTATGTATGCCACGGGCCGGGCGCCAAATGCGGATGATCTGGGCCTTGAGGCGCTGGGCGTCGAACGTGGCCGCAAAGGGCAGATTGTCGTGGACGAATACAGCCAGACCGCGGTGCCCTCGATCTATGCCATCGGGGACGTGACCGACCGGGTAAACCTGACGCCGGTCGCCATCCGCGAGGGCATGGCTTTTGTCGAGACCGTATTCAAGGGCAACCCCACCCCGGTGGATCATGAGCTGATCCCGACCGCGATCTTCACCCAGCCCGAGATGGGAACCGTGGGCCTGAGCGAGGAGCAGGCCGCCGAGCAGGAGCCGATCGAGGTCTACGCGACCTCGTTCAAGCCGATGCAGAAGGCGTTCGCGGGCGGCACGCAACGGGTGTTGATGAAGCTGATCGTCAGCCAGGCCACCCGCAAGGTGCTGGGCTGTCACATTGTCGCCCCCGGCGCGGGCGAAATGATCCAGTTGGCGGGCATCGCGGTCAAAATGGGCGCGACAAAGGAAGATTTCGATCGCACGGTTGCGGTTCATCCGGTGATGGCCGAAGAACTGGTAACCATGCGGCAACCCGTGCGCACCGCTTGATTTGCAACCGCGCGCACACAGGTTACAAGTGATCCCGTAAGAACACGGGCCAAAACAAGGGAAATGAAACACATGGCGGGCAACAGCGGAGGCCCCTGGGGGGGCGGAGGCTCATCCGGTGGCGGAGGAAACCGGGGAAACAATGGGGACGGGCGACGCCCGCCCGAAGGCGACGGGCCGCAGATCCCCGAGATCGACGAGTTGATGAAAAAAGGCCAGGAGCAGCTGCGCGTGCTGATGGGCGGGCGCGGCGGCGGGGGCCGAGGCGGCAACGGATCCGGCCAGGGCGGCGGTGGCGGCCCGGCAATTACCAAGGGCACCATCCTGCTGGGCGGGGTTGCCGCCTTGGTTCTGTGGGGCTTTGCCAGCGCCTACACAGTCAAGCCCGAAGAGCAGTCTGTTGAGCTGCTGTTCGGTCGCTTTACCGGAATCGGCACCGAAGGTCTGAACTTTGCCCCGTGGCCTGTTGTCACGGCCGAAGTCATCCCGGTGAAGGTCGAACAGACCGAAACCATCGGATCTGGCGGTCGCGGTTCGGACGCCGGTCTGATGCTGACGGGCGACGAAAATATCGTCGATATCGATTTCCAGGTGGTCTGGAATATCTCGAATCCTGCGGACTACCTGTTCAACCTGCGCGACCCGAAACAAACTATCCAGGCCGTGTCTGAGTCGGCCATGCGCGAGATCATCGCGCAGTCGGACCTCGCGCCGATCCTGAACCGCGACCGTGCTATCATCGCCGAACGGCTTGAGGAACTGATCCAGTCGACTCTGGACAGCTACAACTCGGGTATCAACATCGTCCGTGTGAACTTTGACGGCGCCGACCCACCGGAACCGGTAAAGGATGCCTTCCGCGAGGTTCAGTCGGCTGGACAGGAACGCGACCGGCTGGAGAAGCAGGCCGATGCCTATGCGAACCGGGTTTTGGCCGGCGCGCGTGGTGAAGCCGCGCAGGTGCTGGAAGAGGCCGAAGGCTATCGGGCACAGGTCGTGAACGAAGCTCAGGGTGAGGCCAGCCGGTTTGGCGCGGTTCTCGAAGAATACTCGAAAGCTCCGGATGTGACCCGCAAACGTCTGTACCTTGAACGGATGGAGCAGGTTCTGGGCGACGTGGACAAGATCATCTTGGATGACAGCGCAACAGGCCAGGGGCAGGGCGTCGTGCCTTATCTGCCGCTGAACGAACTGCGCCGCAACTCGGGTGAGGGGAACTAAGACATGCGTAAATCAACCTTTCTCCTACCTGCCATTTTCGTGGTTATTGTGATCGCCCTCTCAGCGATCTTCATCGTGGACGAGCGTGAAAAAGCGCTGGTTCTGCAATTCGGTCGCGTGATCGACGTCAAGGAAGACCCGGGCCTGGCCTTCAAGATTCCGGTCATTCAGGAGGTCGTGCGCTACGATGACCGTATTCTAAGCCGCGAGGTCGGCCCGCTGGAAGTCACGCCGCTGGATGACCGCCGCCTGGTGGTCGACGCCTTCGCGCGCTATCGGATCACCGATGTGCGGCAGTTCCGTGAGGCCGTGGGTGCCGGTGGCATCGACACAGCGGAGCAGCGTCTGGATTCGATCCTGCGCGCCAAAACCCGCGAGGTTCTGGGTTCGGTAAGCTCGAATGACATTCTCAGCTCGGACCGGGCGGCGCTGATGCTGCGCATTCGCAACGGCGCGATCGCCGAGGCCCGCGATCTGGGCCTTGAGGTGATCGACGTTCGCCTGAAACGTACCGACCTGCCGCAGGCCAACCTCGAAGCGACCTTTGCCCGGATGCGCGCCGAGCGGGAACGCGAGGCGGCCGACGAAGTGGCGCGCGGTGAAGAAGCTGCACAGCGGATCCGTGCCCAGGCTGACCGGACCGTGGTCGAACTGGTCTCCGAGGCCCGCCGTGAGGCGGAGATCGTTCGCGGTGAGGCTGATGCCGAACGGAACGCGATCTTTGCGGAAGCTTATGGCAAGGACCCGGAGTTCTTCGAGTTCTACCGCTCGCTTTCGGCCTATGAGAACGCTCTGAAAGGCGGCAACAGCTCGCTGGTGCTCAGCCCGGATTCCGAGTTCTTCAACTACCTCGGATCTCCGCAAGGCCGTTCGGCGCCCGCCGCGCCGGCCTCCCAATAGTGGGTATGATCCTGCTGGCCTTCGGGCTGGTGTTGATTGTCGAGGGGCTGGCCTATGCGCTGGCCCCTTCGCTTGTCGAGCGGATGCTTGAGGCGTTGCGCAGCATCCCCGAACCGGCCCGCAGATTGGTCGGACTTCTGTGTGTGGTCAGTGGCTTCGTCCTGTTGTGGACGGCCAATCGGCTGGGGTTTTGATCGGTGGGAGTAAACTGGCAGTGAATTCCTCAACTTCCCGAGTTGCGGGCGGTCACAAACTGACTACATTGTTTCCCAGCAAGCTGCTCAGGCAGCCACCAACAGAACAATGTCGACAAGGAGAGACCAAGTGCAGGCAGTAGCACGCAGTGTATCCGTCCGCCGGGACGATGTGGTGACGATGGCGCGGCTTTTGTGGCTGGCCTTTGCCGCGGTTTCCCTTTTGTTGCTCCAGACGTTGGCTGCACAGGCCCGTCAGGAAAGCCTGGCGCCGCTGGTCAACCGGATCAGCCCGGCCGTGGTCAACATCACCACGACGACCCTGATCGAGGGGCAGTCGGGCGCGCAGGGGATCGTTCCCGAAGGGTCCCCCTTCGAGGACTTTTTCCGCGAGTTCCAGGACCGCAATGGCGACCAGGACAATCGCCCGCGCCGCAGCAATGCCTTGGGATCGGGGTTCGTGATTTCCGAGGATGGCTACATCGTCACCAACAATCACGTCATCGCAGAGGCGGATGAAATTCTGATCGAGTTCTTCCCCGGCGATGGTCAGCCGGTAAAAGAGCTGCCGGCCAAGGTCATCGGAACGGATGAGAAAACGGACATTGCGTTGCTCAAGGTCGAGGCGTCGGGTCCGCTGAAATACGTCACTTTCGGCGACAGCGACACAGCGCTTGTAGGGGACTGGGTGGTTGCCATGGGCAACCCGCTGGGGCAGGGGTTTTCGGTATCTGCCGGGATCGTGTCGGCGCGCAATCGCGAGCTCAGCGGTTCCTATGACGACTATATCCAGACGGATGCGGCCATCAACCGGGGCAACTCGGGCGGTCCTCTGTTCAACATGGACGGTCAGGTCATCGGTGTGAACACCGCGATCTTGTCGCCGAATGGCGGGTCGATCGGTATCGGGTTCTCGATGGCGTCGAACGTGGTGTCCAAGGTTGTCGATCAGTTGCGGGAATTCGGCGAAACCCGCCGCGGCTGGCTGGGTGTCCGCATTCAGGACGTGACCGAGGATATGGCCGAGGCGATGGGCCTGGACAAGCCGGGCGGCGCGCTGATCAGCGATGTGCCGGACGGCCCTGCCAAAGAAGCGGGTCTGCTCGCAGGGGATGTGATTCTCAGCTTTGATGGTGTCGAAGTGAAGGACACGCGTGGATTGGTGCGGCAGGTCGGTGAGACGCCGGTCGGCAAGTCCGTGCGCGTGGTCGTTCAGCGGGACGGCAGCACTCAGACCGTGCTTGTCACTCTGGGGCGTCGCGAGGATGCCGAGCGTGCGGAAACCGGCGATGATGATGGTGCGGAAGAGGCGCCGCTGGACGAAAATGCCGACATTCTTGGCCTGACGATTTCGCCGCTGACCGACACGTTGCGCGAAGATCTGGGTCTGGACGCGGACGCGGATGGTCTGGTTGTGACGGATGTGGATGAAGCCTCCGAAGCCTACGCCAAGGGCCTGCGGGCAGGCGACCTGATCACCGAGGCTGGTCAGCAGAAAGTGTCGTCGATCTCCGATCTCGAGGATCGGATGGACGAGGCTCGGGAGGCGGGGCGCAAGTCGCTGCTGCTGCTGGTGCGCCGCGGTGGCGATCCGCGCTTCGTCGCGCTGAGCCTAGAAGAGTAGGGCAGCCAGTTTGGTCAACATGATCGGCCGGGGCAGATGCTCCGGCCGATTTTCGTTTTGGCTGCAGAAATCAAAAGAGCCACACGCCGGGGAGGCGCGTGGCTCTGGTGCAGGGAGATGCCAGTGGACAGATATCGGGGATGATACTCTGGCACCCTACGGTAACAATTCATTACCTAATGGAAGCGAATCCCGTTGTATGTGAAGCGGATCACATCCGGGCCATTTTCCGGGCAGCAGGTCAGATCAGATCGGATTCGGCGAGTTGGCGCAGGGCGTCAAAGTCGTGGATCTGCAGCCCACCGCGTGAAGCCTCAACCACGTTCGAGCGTTTCCACGTCGAGATCGTCTTGGATACCGCCTCGCGCGTCGCGCCGACGAATTCCGCTAGCTCGCTCTGCGACAGGGCGATGCGTTCGGACGGCGCGTCCTGCTGGTTGGCCAGAAGCAGAAGCTTTCGCGCAAGTCGCACAGGCATCGGCAGGAACACCTGCTCGTTCAACTGCGCCCCCATCCAGCGCATGCGCAGTCCGGCCAGCCGGATCATGTCCTCGGCCAGTTCGGGGTGCTTGCGGATTTGTTCCATCAGATCCTTGCGGCGCACGCGCAGTACACGCGACGGCTCGGCTGCGGTGATGGTGGCGGTGCGCGGGCCGCTGTCGAAGAGGGCGATTTCACCGAACACTTCGCCCGGGCGCATCAGGCTGAGCGCCAACTTGCGCCCGCTCATGGCCAGGAAGGACACCTCCAAAGCGCCTTCCAGCAAAGCGTAGAGGGCGTCCCCCTCGTCGCCTTGTTCGAACAAGACCTCGCCGCGGTCCAGCGAGACAGAAGTGGCTAGCGCAGAGAGCATATCACGAAGCCGGTCTGAAGCTTCGGACAGGAACCCGCTGTTCGGAAAGGCGGTCATGGAAGACACGGTTCTCCGGATGAGTGGTGTGGGTGGTTTCCCAGCTTTCCACAGCTTTGGAGCTAAGCCAAGGATTTTATCCGGTTTTCCTAAGGTTTCCCCAAGGTCCGCCGGCCCGTGTCAGGGACGCATTACTGCTTGTCCGGATCGTCCATATAGCTTTGCAGGATGCTGAATTGCAGCATCAGGAACCCCATCAAGGCAATCGGAAAGCCAAAGGTTTCGATCTTGACCCACAAATCGGTGGACAGGGTGCGCCAGACCAGTTCATTGGCCACCGCCAGCACTGCGAAACAGGCGCAAAGGCGGCGGGTCAGGATCATCCAGCCCTCGTGGCGCATGGGCAGCATTTCGTCCAGCACATAGGCGAGGTAGGATTTGCCTTGCAGCAGGCCGATGCCCAGCATCAGCGAGAAGAACCCGTAGACCAGCGTGGTTTTCATCTTGAAGAACCGCTCGTCGTTGAACCAGGCGGTCAGGCCGCCGAAGAAGATGACCATGATGGCGGTGAAGATCTGCATCCGGCTGAGTTTGCCGGTCAGATACCACAGGACGCCCATCGCCCCCAGCATCAGCGGAACGAAAATGATGGTGGCCACGATGAAGCCGGAATATTCGGTGCCGCCGATCAGAAAGCTGTCGTCGCGCAGGCGCAGGTAGATGAAGAAGAAGGCCAGCGGTGGTCCCAGTTCCAGCACCTGTTTCAGAAACGGATTGATCTCTTTCTTGTCTGCCATGCCTGTCGTCCTGCTGTTCACCCGCCCATTTCAACTATTACCGCGCCCAATGCAATCAATGCCATCAGGATTATGCGCCGAGGCCCCACGGTCTCTTTCAGGGCCAGCCAGCCGATCAGGGCGGCAAAGACGGTCGAGGTTTCGCGCAGCACCGCGGCTTCGCCGACCTTGTCCAGCCGGGTGGCCAGCATGATCGCTCCGAAAGACATGGGGGCGATCAGCCCGCCTGCAAGCCCCCGCAGCATCAACGGCCCTATTGCCGGACGGTGAACCATCGCCCGCCAGCGCAGGAAGGCGTAGATCGGCATTGTCGCCCCGTCGATCATGAAGAACCAGGCCAGAAAGGTGAACGGATCGGCCGTGGCGCGGATGCCGTAGGCGTCATACGTGGTGTAGAGCGCCACGAAGAGGCCGGTTGCAACCGCAAGGGCCAATGCGATGCCTAAAGTCTCGCGGTTGGTTTCCAGGAAGCGGAAATTGTAGGCGGCCAGCCCGAAGATGCCGGTCAGCAGCACGGCAACGCCCAGCCATTGGGTGGGCGAGAAGGTTTCGTTGAACAGAAGATAGGCGCCGATGACGGTGAACAGCGGGCCGGTGCCACGCACCACCGGGTAAACCACGGTGTAGGACCCCTTGGTATAGGCCATCGCCTGCAGCGTCTTGTAGGCGACATGGATCAGCCAGACCACGGCGAATATCGGCCACATGAAAGGTTCGGGCCAGGGCACGACGAAGAACGCAAAGGGCGCGGCCATCAGGCAGTAGCAGGCGTCGATCGCGCCACGCGACAGCCAGGGATCGTGCCGACCCTTCTGCAGCGCACCGAACACCGCATGCAGAAAGGCCGCCATCAGGGCGAGGCCAAGGGCCAGCCTGTGCCCGGCCTCGGTGCCTTCGAGGGAGATCAGCCAGTCGCTCACGCTGCGGGTCTTTCGCTGGTGGAGAAGCTGGGGGTTTTCCATCCCCAGACCCCCAAGGATATTTGGGGCCAGATGAAGGTCAGTTGGGGTCGAGCCCGGTCAGGGCGGCGGCGAATTCCTCGGGGTCGAAGGGGGCCAGATCGTCGATCTGCTCGCCGACGCCGATGGCGTGGATCGGCAGGCCGAACTTGTCGGCCAGCGCCACAAGCACGCCGCCCTTGGCGGTGCCGTCAAGCTTGGTCATGACAAGGCCCGAGACATCGGCCAGCTTGCGGAAGGTTTCCACCTGGCTGAGCGCGTTCTGGCCGGTGGTGGCGTCGAGCACCAGCAGGGTGTTGTGGGGCGCGGTTTCGTCGATCTTGCGGATGACGCGGACGATCTTGGCCAGTTCCTCCATCAGATCGGCGCGGTTCTGAAGGCGGCCGGCTGTGTCGATCATCAGCAGGTCGGCGCCTTCAGCTTGCGCCTTGGTCAGGGCGTCGAAAGCCAGCGAGGCGGGGTCGGAGCCTTCGGGCGCGGTCAGGACTGGAACTCCGGCGCGGTCGCCCCAGACCTGCAGCTGTTCCACGGCGGCGGCGCGGAAGGTGTCGCCGGCGGCGATGACCACCTTTTTGCCTGCCGCCTTGAACTGGCTGGCCAGCTTTCCGATCGTCGTGGTCTTGCCCGAGCCGTTGACGCCCACCACCAGCACCACCTGCGGGCGCTTGGGGTAGAGGGGCATCGGTTTTGCGACCGGCTCCATTACGCGGGCGATTTCCTGCGCCAGCAGTTGCTTGATTTCCTGGGTCGAGAGTTTGCGGCCATAGCGCCCCTCGGCCATGTTGGCGGTCACGCGCAGAGCGGTGTCGACACCCATGTCCGAGGCGATCAGCAGTTCCTCGAGCTGTTCGAGCATGTCGTCGTCCAGCGCGCGGCGCACCACCGGCCCGGCATCGCCACGACCGAAGAGACGCCCGATCAGGCCCTTGGATTGCGCCTGTTCCGGTAGTTCCGGCGGAGGCGGGGCGGGCGTTGGATCGGCCGGCTCGGGCGACGGTGTCTCGACCGGTTGCGGTGTGGGCGCGGGTTCGGGGATTTCCGGGACCGGTTGCGGCTCGGGCTCGGGCTGGGGGACCACCGGGTCAGGGGCGGTGGTTTCTTCGCCGCCGTCCTCGACGATTGCCTCAAGCCCCTGTTCGAGGCGGGACGAGGATTTGAACAGCCGGTCCTTGAGCTTGGTAAAAAACGCCATCTTGGTCTCCGCAGGTGTTCCCTTCACCTAATGCGGAATGGCGGCAGTTGCAAAGGGTCAGGTGAAGGCCAGGAAAAAGCCGAACTGGGCGCCCCAGTAGAGCGGCCAGACCAGATAGGGGGTCAGCCGCAGGGCCGGGTGGCCGGACGGCAGCAGGAACCTTTCGGTTGCCAGGATCAGGTCCGAGGCGATGAAGGCCATCGCGGCCGGCAGCGCCCATAGCAGCGCTCCGGCCTCGGGCAGGGCCAGAACGGTGATGCCCATGCCCAGAATGATCGGGATATAGGCCAGGACCGGTCCGCGCAGATCACCGGCCCGCTGGGCCAGCAGCGTGGCCATCACGATCCCCAGAATGACCAACGACCAGGCGTATCCGGGTTTGTCCAGGATCAGGGCGGTGTCGCTTGACGGATGGGTCAGGAACAGGGCGATGTATACCAGATGCCCGGCGGCGAATGCCCCGATGCCGGCCATGAAGGTGCCGTCGGTTTCGCGCGACAGAAGGGCGTCGCCCAAGGCGCAGAGAGACAGCGCCAGGATCAGAAGCAGAGGGCCGGACTGCACCGCGGCCTCGACCGCCAACAGGGCGACGCTTGCGGTTTTCAGCGCCGTGCGTAGCAGGCTGGCCGGACGGGCCGTCAGGGCCAGGTAGGCCAGGGCACAGGCCAGCGCTGCGAGTACGAGTATCGTCATGTCCTGCCTTCCGATGGCACCGATGCAATGCAGTGTCGCCGCGAACTGAGTTTACGCTCAACCCATAACGTTGGGGCAGGGCGTTCCAAGATTGGCGCGCGGCCGTGGCATCTGCCAGAATGAAACGATGTGGATACGTTCGTTGATTCTCGGATCTTTGCTGGCCCAGCCGGTCGTCGCGCAGTCTTTGTCAGGGGCAGAATTTGACGCCTATACACGCGGCAAAACCCTGTTCTACGGCTTCGGTGGAACGACCTATGGCGTCGAACGGTACTTGCCCAACCGGCGCGTGGTCTGGTCGTTTTTGGATGGCGACTGCAAGGAGGGCATCTGGTACGAACAGAACGGCCAGATTTGCTTTGTTTACGAAGATCGCCCCGACCCGCAATGCTGGGTCTTTAACCGCTCGTCCCAGGGACTAATCGCGCAGTTCGAGGGCAACCCCGAAGCCACCGAACTGTACGAAGCAGCCGACGTCGACGAAGATATGATCTGTTACGGGCCCGAGGTCGGCGTCTGAACATTGGCCTTCGTCAGAACAGCGACCCTTGATCCGGGGCTGGTGGCTTGGACGGTTTCTTGGCGGTCGGGGTCGTCCCGGACAGCGGTGCGGTCTTCAGTTCTCCATCGGCAAACTCGATGGTCAGTGCAGCGTGCTTGCTGGCTTGCGCCTTTGTGGTGACCACGCCGCTTTCGGAATGCACCACGGCGTAGCCGCGTTGAAGCGTGGCTTTGTAGCTGAGCGTCTCGCGCAACCGGTCAGTCGCATCCAGTTGCTGGCGGAGCCGGTCCACCCGCAGAGTCTGCGCGGCCGTCATGCGCTGGGCCAGTTGGTTGACTCGGTCGCGCTGCTGCTGGATGTCGCGTTGGATCGGGCGGATCGACAGGCGCGAGGACAGGTTGCGCAGCGTGTCGCGCCGCGCGGCCACGAGGTTGCGCAACGTTGACGGGCGCAGGTGCCCCGACAGTTCCACCACCTGCAAGCGGCGGTTCTGAACACCGCGTTGCAACGCCGGGGCCAGACGATCGGCAATAAGGTCCAGTCGCTGGCGCGGCCCGTTTAGCAGGGTCTCGGGGCGCGGCAGGGCGCGCGATAGATCGCGCAGGCGTTGGGCGCGGCGCTGTACCGCTTCGGTGGCCGCGCGGGACAGACGCGCGCCTTGTTCGCCGGTCCAAGCCAGCAGTTCCATCCGTACCGGTACCGCCAGTTCGGCGGCGGCTGTGGGGGTCGGCGCGCGGCGGTCCGAGACATAGTCGACCAGGGTTGTGTCTGTTTCGTGCCCCACAGCCGAGATCAGCGGGATCTCGGACGCGGCGGCCGCGCGGGCCACGATTTCCTCGTTGAAACCCCACAGATCCTCGATCGAGCCACCGCCACGGGCGACGATGATCAGGTCGGGGCGGGGCAGTGCGCCGCCGGGTGTCAGGCGGTTGAAACCCTGGATGGCGTTGGCGACCTCGGCCGCGCAATTGGCGCCCTGCACGGCCACGGGCCAGATCAGCACCTTGCGCGGGAAGCGGTCGCGCAGCCGGTGCAGGATGTCGCGGATCACCGCGCCCGAGGGCGAGGTGACGACGCCGATGATCTGCGGCAGGAAGGGCAGGGGTTTCTTGCGCTCGGGCGCGAACAGGCCCTCGGATTCGAGCTGTTTCTTGCGCTTTTCCAGCAGCGCCATCAGCGCGCCTTGCCCGGCTACGGCCACCTCGTCGACGTTCAGGTTGTATTTCGACTGCGCGCCAAAAGCGGTGAGGCGGCCCGTGACGACGACTTCGAGCCCCTCTTCCGGCACCACCGACAGGCCCGCGATCTGGCCTTTCCAGGTGGTGCAGGCCAGCACGTTCCGATCGTCCTTGATGTCATAGTACAAGTGCCCCGAGCGCGCCTTGAACACACGCCCGACCTCGCCCCGTACGCGGATTCGGCCAAATGTGCCTTCCAGCGTGCGTTTCACCTCGCCCGAGATCTCGGACACGGTGTATTCGGGGGTATTCTGGCCGGGAATCGGATCGTCAAGCAGGTCGGACATTTCAGCGCCTTGTTTCGGTTGCCCGCGCAGCTTAGAACGCCGCGCAGGCAAGGCCAAGCAGATCGGAGACTTTCATGAACATCCTCATTCTCGGCAGCGGCGGGCGCGAACACAGCCTGGCCTGGGCGGTGATGCAGAACCCCAAATGCGACCGCCTGATCGTGGCGCCCGGCAATGCCGGGATCGCGCAGATCGCCGATTGTGCCGCGCTGGATATCGAGAATGGCGGCGCAGTGGTCAGTTTCGCCGAGGAAAACGCGATTGATTTCGTGATCGTCGGCCCCGAGGCGCCCTTGGCCGCCGGGGTGGCCGACCGGCTGCGCGAGGCGGGCATTCTGGTGTTCGGCCCCTCGGCCGAGGCAGCGCGGCTGGAAGCCTCGAAGAGTTTCACCAAGGAAATCTGCGATGCGGCCGGTGCACCGACCGCCGCCTATGCCCGGTTCACCGAGGCCGAGCCGGCCAAGGCCTATATCCGTCAGCAGGGCGCGCCGATCGTGGTCAAGGCCGACGGTCTGGCCGCGGGCAAGGGCGTGATCGTGGCGATGGACGAGGCGACCGCGCTGGAGGCCGTGGACGACATGTTCGGCGGCGCCTTCGGCGGGGCCGGGGCCGAGGTGGTGATCGAGGAGTTCATGGACGGCGAAGAAGCCTCGCTGTTCGTGCTGTGCGACGGCGAGAACATCCTGGCGGTCGGCACCGCGCAGGACCACAAGCGCGTGGGCGAAGGTGATACCGGTCTGAACACCGGGGGCATGGGCGCCTATTCTCCGGCTCCGGTTCTGAGTTCTGAGATTGAGGAGCGGGCGATGGAACAGATCGTGCGCCCGACGATGGCCGAGATGGCCCGGCGCGGCACGCCGTTTCAGGGGGTGCTGTATGCCGGGCTGATGATCAAGGACGGGCAGCCGAGGCTGGTGGAATACAACGTGCGCTTTGGCGACCCGGAATGTCAGGTGCTGATGATGCGGTTGGGGGCGCAGGCGCTGGACCTGATGCATGCTGCGGCCGAGGGACGGTTGGACGAGGCGCGGGTCAACTGGGCCGACGATCACGCCTTGACCGTGGTGATGGCCGCGCAGGGCTATCCCGGGGCATATGAAAAAGGCAGCGTGATCCGGGGGCTGGATGACTTGCCCGAGGACAGCAGCTATATGGTTTTTCACGCAGGCACCAAAGCGCAGGACGGGCAGGTTGTGGCCTCAGGGGGCCGGGTTCTGAACGTGACGGCGCGCGGAGCAACACTGCAGGAGGCGCGTGACAACGCTTATGCGATGGTCGAGGCCATCGATTGGCCGGGCGGCTTCCATCGCCGCGATATCGGGTGGCGGGCGCTTTGACGATTTGAGGGCCCGCTGGTAAATGGGGGCTCGGCCGGCGGCCGCACCTTGGGATTTCTTGACCAGATGAATCCCCGGATCAGCAGTTCAGCGCGCTCATAAGGGCTTGTCGGTTTTTCAACGGGCCAAGATCCTGGGTTTGCCAGCCGCCATCGTAGCGGACGGCATTGATCCGGCGCCAATCGCCGCTGGCGACGATCAATTCAGGTTTGCCGTCGCAGGAGCGAAGCCCGCCTGAAATGAAATCCTCTCCGATCCGGTGGTTGGTCAGGCCGGGGAGCGCGGCGATTTCCGTCAGTTGGCCGTCGGCAAAGCGCCAGATGCGCAGGATTTTTGCCAAGTGGGGGCGATCGACATAGGCGATTTCGACATGTCCGTCGCCGTCGAGGTCGGCGGCTCCGACCGGGGCAAGCCAACGGAAACGGGTGCCGATATGCGGTGTCGCCGCCATGCGGCCCTGTGGGCCGTAGATGGCAAGGCGCGCGCCCTGTCGTGCGTCACTCTCCACCGCGATGACTTCTGGAAGACCGTCGCCCGTGACGTCGATCACGCGGGGCGCGAGGTCTTCGAACACCAGATGATCGGGCAGCGTAAAGCTGCGGCGCTTGCCATTTGAAAGCGTGAGTTCAATCGAACCCCATTCGATCTGGTCACCCAAGACGCCGTGGGGATAGCGGGTGGTCGGATCCGTGTAGCGGGCGGTCGCTATGGTTTCGGCGGCCAAGGCAGGACCCGCCAGCCACAGGCACACAGCCATCAGCGCGCCGCGTACGTGGCACGGCCAAAAGCGCACCGCCGGACGCGGCGCTTTGAAGCCGCAGCGCATGCCGCCGGACGAGCGGGGCATGCGCCGTCGCATCAGATCTGCTTTTCCGGCATCTGGACGACCAGCCCGTCCAGTTCGTCAGTCACCTTGATCTGGCAGGTCAGACGCGAACGGGCCGGGTCGGGCTCGTAGGCGAAATCCAGCATGTCTTCTTCCATGTCGTCCTTGGCAGGCAGTTTCTCGACCCAATCGGGATGGATGTAGACGTGACAGGTCGAGCAGGCGCAGGCGCCGCCGCAATCGGCCTCGATGCCGGGAATGTTGTTGTCACGGGCGCCTTCCATGACGGTCAGGCCGTTGGCGACCTCGACAGTGTGTTCGGTGCCGCCATGCTCGACATAGGTGATCTTTGCCATTGCTCGCGTCTTCCTTCTGCGGTGTTCAGGTTCCTCATTAGTCAAGGGATTTAGGTCTTTCCAGTGCCATTTGCGACCAATCGGGGCGTGATCGGGCAAACGGTCCGTCATTGTCGCCCAAATTCCACGCGTTCGCGCCGCAACCGAATGGTTTGGCCGGTTTGTTCCATCAAAGGTTGAGGCGCGGGTAACGGTTTCGATTGTTGCGTGCATGGATTTGTGTTCTGGTCGTGTGACCGTGATTTGATAAGGGAGTGAGCAGATGCCGTTGACGGTTCAGGACGCAAAGATTGTGGTTGGGATGAACGAGCGGGGCGATGCCGAGCATGACATTGCCGCGTGGTTTGGCGAAAGCCAGGCGAAAATCGTGGAGGTGATCGACGGGATCAGCCATGGTGCATTGGCAGCAGCGAATGACGATGAGCTTCATCCGGTCGGAGCACCGGGCCCCAAGGCTCTGCGGTTGCGCAGTGAGGTTTTGCGGGCGCTGGATGCGTTGGACGGGGATGACCTGGCCAAGGCCAAGGCGGTTCTGCGGGAAGGTTTGGCCACGTTCAACGCGCATGACGCCAAGTGACCCTTGTCTGCGCTGCGGTCGCGCGTAGCGCATGACCTTTCTGGCTGTGGTTTCGGTCCCCTGCATCTGGACATTCAGGGCATTTGTTCTATTTTTGTTCTTATGCGTATCGCATCGACACCACAGCCCAGTTCGGGCCGCCCATGGCCCAGACCACCGGCTTGCCTTCCAGCCGACCGACTGGACGACCCGCCCGAGGGTGCGCGGGTTGCTGTGGCGGGATTGGTGATCCTGCGGCAGCGGCCTGGTACGGCCAAAGGGGTGATCTTCATCACGCTCGAAGACGAGACCGGCATCGTGAACGTGATTGTCTGGCGCAAGATCTATGAGCGGTTCCGCCGAGCGGTGATCTCGGGGCGGTTGCTGCGGGTAACCGGGCGGATGCAGCGGGCCCATGCGGTGACCCATGTGATCGCGGAAGAGATCGAGGACATATCGGGCATGCTGGACCTGCTGGTGCGGGGTGACGGGGCGGATGCCTACCGGCCCCAGCCGACTGCAGAGCACAATGAGTTCGCCAAAACGCGCAATTTCGGCTAGTCTTTTGCATCATGCGGTTGCCGGGGGGCGGGAGCGCAGATGTCAACAAATTCGGCTGGTTTCGTGGGCAATATTCCAAGTCATTACGACGCGGGGTTGGGCCCGAATATCTTCACTGACTACGCAGACAGACTTGCCGCCCGTTGCGCCGAAGAGCCGGTGGCCAAGGCCATTGAACTGGCCGCGGGTACGGGGATCCTGAGCCGCAAGCTGTGCGATGTGCTGCCGAGCGAGGCCCAAGTTCTGATCTCGGACCTGAACGCGCCCATGCTGGAGGTTGCAAAGGCCAAATTCTCGGCGGCGGACAACGTCGAGTTCGCGGTCGTCAACGCGATGGATCTACCGTTCGAAGACGGCGCGTTCGACCTGATTACCTGCCAGTTCGGGGTCATGTTCTTTCCCGACAAACCCGCTTCGTTCCATGAGGCGGCGCGGGTGCTCAGACCGGGTGGGCGCTATGTTTTCAACGTGTGGAGCCCGATGTCCGAAAACCCGTTCTCGCAAGTCGCGCACGATGTGGGGGCGCATTTCTTTCCGCAGGATCCGCCGGGATTCTACAAGGTACCGTTTCACAATGGTGACCCCGAGGCTGTCCGGGCTGATCTGAGGGCCGCAGGCTGGACGGATATCGAACACGAAACGATCCGGTTGACGAAGACCATCGTCAACCCGGAAGCCTTTGCCCACGCTCTGGTTTTTGGAAACCCGTTGGTCGATGAAATACGAGAGCGCGGCGGCGTGGAACCCGCGGACGTGGCGGCGCGGATGTTCTCTGAATTGAAGCGCGTCTTTGGTCCGCAGGGCATGACGATGCCACTGTCAGCGACCACGTTCGTCTGCCGAAAGACCTGACGGTAGGTCGCGCACACTCCGACCCGGGTCAGAAAAAACCCAATGACGATCAGGCCAACAACGCCTGACCGTTCTTGAGGTGACGCGAAATCAGACCGCGCTGCTTGTGACCCTTTGGGATCAGGGCGGCTGGCAGCGGTTCAAAGCCGGGGTCCTCAAGCTCGGGGAACAGGGCCAATATCTCGGCGCGAGCCGCCTCGGGGATGGATTTCAGCGCTTGGGGACCGGCGAAGAGGCTTTCGCTTGGGGTGTCGTTGGCAAAGATGACCTGATGCGCGTCGAAAAGAAGGTGGAAATAGCAAACGGATTCCGTGGCACAGACCCGGTCAATGCCGTCCAGCGGCAGCAGCGACTTGGCCGAAACCAGCACCTCGTTGGTGTTGAACATGCGCTGCGCGATCTTTGACCGCACCAGAATGCGGTGCTGGGGTGAAACGGTCAGGTCCTGCGTTGGCAACCCTGCGCCGAGCGCGCCGGCGGAAATCCGGATCGGAACCAGTTTCGGGTTGGCGGAGAAGTCGACGCTGTCCAGCTCACGGCGCCCGATCCAGCGGATCGGTTCATAGCTGCCGGCGTAGGTCAGAACCAGATCTCTGACCGACAAGTCTTCTATCCTTGTTGTCCCGTCCTTGGTGGTGATCAGTGTGCCGGCGGTAAAGCATGGGACATTCGAAATCGGCGATGCCTGACCATCACTGCTGCCGGCAACCTCATAGGTCGTACCGGGCGTTGGCAGGACGGGGCCGCTGATGCCGACATTCACGCCATCGATGCGAATGACCCAGAACGTGTCGCCGGAGGTTGTCGTAAAACCGAACTCAAGCTCGACCTGATCGCCGGGCTGAAAGGTCTGTCCGTTGATTGTCACCGCCTGGCTCAATACCTGGTCGTTGTTGGCCGTACTGGGCGACGACCCGTCTCCGGGCGTGTCGATGTAACCGTCCGAAAACAGCTGGCTGGCCGTGCCGTCGTCATCCTGAACGTTGATCACGGTCAGTGCGGCACCGGCATTCAAGGAAAAGGTCGTTCCGACAGGATAGCCGACTGTGTTGTTCGTCGATGCGCCGGTCCATTGGTCGAACCCGTAAATCGGAACCGTGAAATTGAATGTCGCCAAACCTTAACTCCTTGTTACCGCTTGTAGTTACAGAACGGCCAACGCGCAATTCAACTGTCGTCAGGGTCTTGATGCAGAAAGAGGTGCGATTCGCACCTAATTGCCTGAAATTTCAGCATTTGGTGAACGCTACCGTTTGAACAAAACGTTCTGCGCGTCTTTGCTGCGATGATCTCCGCGCAGCTCGGCATGCAGGGCACGTCCCGCCTGAACTCCGGGGCGGGCTCCCACGGTTTCCAGCCACCGGGCAAAGTGGGGCTTGTCCTCCAGCGTCTGCTGCTGACCCTCCCACAGGCTCGCCCAGCCCCAAATCGACATATCGGCGATCGAATAGAAGTCGCCGGCAACATACTCGTTGTCGGCAAGGCGCCGGTCCAGAACGCCGTACAGGCGCGCAACCTCGGTGCGATAGCGGTCCTTGGCATAGGGCAGGTCCTGCGGCGGGTCCAACTGGGGCGCATATTTCAGAAAGTGGTGTGCCTGACCGGCCATCGGTCCGACGCCACCCATCTGCCACATCAGCCATTCCTCGACCGCGATCCGGTCACGCTCGGTCGACCCGTAGAACTGGCCGGTCTTGCGGGCAAGGTACATCAGGATCGCGCCGCTTTCGAAAACCGAGATCGGTGCGCCATCCGGGCCGTCTGAGTCGACGATCGCAGGCATCCGGTTGTTGGGTGAGATTTTCAGAAACTCGGGCGCGAACTGATCGCCTTTGCCGATGTTTATGAGGTGGGTCTGGTAGGGCAGCCCCATCTCTTCAAGGGCAATGGATACTTTCCAGCCATTTGGCGTGGGCCAGAAATACAGGTCGATCGGGTGTGTCATGGGGCCTCCGTGTTGTGGGACGATCATGAGCCATTCGCCGCAAAGGGCAAGTGCGCGGTGGATGTCGCGGCTTGACGCCCGCGCGCCCGAGGCGTATGCGCAATCCAGAAACCACGTGGCGATTTGTTACCGGATTGCGGGCCACGCTAAACAACACCGCTAAAAGGTCAGGATGAAAGACCCCTTTCGCTTGACCGCGTCTGGGGTTTTTTTGATTTGCCCTCGGGTTTCGGGGCCGAAAGGTAAAGACATGAGCGAAAGCTGGAACAAACGCACCCAAGCCGTCCACGGCGGTATCCGTCGCAGCCAGTACAACGAAGTCAGCGAGGCGATTTTCCTGACGCAGGGGTTCGTCTACGACACCGCCGAGCAGGCCGAAGCTCGGTTCATCGAGACTGGCCCGGACGAGTTCATCTATGCCCGCTATGGCAACCCGACGGTTGCGATGTTCGAACAGCGCATCGCTGCGCTTGAGGGGGCCGAGGATGGTTTTGCGACGGCGTCCGGTATGGCGGCCGTGAACGGGGCGCTGACCTCGATGCTGAAGGCGGGCGATCACGTGGTTTCTGCCAAGGCCCTGTTCGGGTCGTGCCTGTACATTCTGGAGAATATCCTGACCCGCTATGGTGTCGAGGTGACCTTTGTCGACGGTACGGACATGGACCAATGGAAGGCCGCGATCCGGCCCGACACCAAGGCCGTGTTCTTCGAATCCATGTCGAACCCCACGCTCGAAGTCATCGACATTCGCGCGGTGGCAGAACTGGCCCATGCGGTGGGGGCCACCGTGATCGTCGACAACGTGTTCTCGACCCCGGTGTTCTCGCAAGCGATCGCGCAGGGTGCGGATGTGGTGGTTTACTCGGCCACCAAGCATATCGACGGGCAGGGACGCGCGCTGGGCGGCGTGATCCTGGGCGCCAAGGAGTTCATTCGCGGAACGGTCGAGCCGTACCTCAAACACACGGGCGGCGCACTCAGCCCGTTCAACGCGTGGATCATGCTCAAGGGGCTGGAAACGTTGGCCCTGCGAGTCAATGCCCAGGCCGAGACGGCGCAGAAACTGGCCGACGCGCTGGAAGGCCATGAGACGCTGGAGCGGATCATGTATCCGGGCCTGAAATCTCATGCTCAGAACGCACTGGTGCAGAGCCAACTGGGGGGCAAGGGCGGTACGGTCCTGTCGCTGGACATCAAGGGGGGTAAGGACGCGGCCTTCCGGTTCCTTAACGCGCTGACGATCCCGGTAATTTCGAACAATCTGGGCGATGCCAAGTCCATCGCAACCCATCCGGCAACGACCACGCACCAGCGGTTGAGCGATGCGCAGAAAGACGAATTGGGCATCACGCCCGGTTTGATCCGCTTTTCTGTCGGACTCGAAGATGCCGACGATCTGCTGGAGGATATCCGGCAGGCATTGTCGGCTGCTGCGGTGTGACGGCGCACACGCGCCGTTGAACACATCGGCAACCGCGCAATGTCGCCCGGGTAAAAGGGCGCAATCCGTTCGGAAATGGCGGTTTTGCGATGGTTTTTTCGATCCGGGCTGCTATCTGACCCGTATTGGGTTACACTGCGGTTTCCGCCGCAGTCAGAGATAGCCTGACGACACACCGAGGATACGCAGCCAATGAACATTCATTCGCGCGACATTGACGAAAAACCAGATCGGAACGAGGCCGCTGAGGCTCTCAAGGTTCTGCGGAAATGGGCAAAGGGCGCCAGCGAGGCCGAGATCAGCCAGCTTGATCCAGCCGTGGCCCGCCTGGTGCCCGGGTTGATTCCGGACAACTACCCTTCGATGTCACGTGAATACCCCGAAGACTTCAAAGTCGACGAAGCCTACAAATCTGCGTTGCCCGATCTCCAGAACGGCCCGTCCAGCCTGATCCGCGGTGCGAAACAGCAGATCCAGCATGTGGGCATCTCGAATTTCCGCCTGCCGATCCGATTTCACAGCAAGAACGGTCCGGACCTGACGCTGGAAACCTCGGTTACGGGCACCGTCAGCCTCGAAGCCGAGAAAAAGGGCATCAACATGTCCCGGATCATGCGGTCCTTCTACAAGCATGCCGAGCGTACGTTCAGTTTCGAGGTGATGGAATCTGCGCTGAGCGATTATCTGACCGACCTCGACAGTTTCGATGCAAGGCTTCAGATGCGCTTCTCCTATCCCGATCGGGTCAAAAGCCTGCGTTCGGGTCTTGAGGGATATCAGTATTACGACATCGCGCTTGAACTGGTCGAACAGGGCGGCGTGCGTCAGAAGATCATGCATCTCGACTATGTCTATTCTTCGACCTGCCCATGCTCGCTGGAACTCAGCGAACACGCCCGGTCGGTGCGCGGACAGCTTGCGACGCCGCATTCGCAGCGTTCCGTGGCGCGCATTTCGGTCGTGGTCGATTGTGACGCCGATTGCCTGTGGTTCGAGGATCTGATCGCCCTGTGCCGCCGCGCCGTCCCCACCGAAACCCAGGTGATGGTCAAGCGCGAAGACGAACAGGCCTTTGCTGAGCTGAACGCCGCCAACCCCATCTTTGTCGAAGACGCCGCGCGTCTGTTCTGTGCCGAGCTGCTGGCCGATCATCACGTCGGTGACTTCCGCGTCATCGCCAGCCATCAGGAAAGTCTGCACAGCCACGATGCGGTGTCGATTCTGACCGAGGGGCCGACATTTGCATCCACCAGCTTGGACCCGCGCCTGTTCACGACGCTGTTCCACGTCGGCTGACCCAAAAAACGCCGCGAAAACCGGCGTATATTGGGCGGTAGGCGCCTTTTTGCCGCAATGCAGCGGAAAATGCTGCATGCGCGCGACTATTTGCATACATTGAAGATGAATGCAGCTGTGGCGCGCCATGTCAGTTGTGGCGCACCACCCCGAAAGGAAGCCGGGACGTGTTACGCCTTGGACTGCAATACACCTTCGTCCGTCCGCGCGATCGGAACGGCAAGGGCTTTTCTACCTCGGAAATCGGGCTGCTTCATTGCTACAGGAGAGACTTGGAATGAATCCCATTGCCCAACAGCTTGAGCTGCAGGCCGCCGCCGTGCGTCTGGCCGGCTATGCCGTGACCAGCCAGATGAAAATGATGCAGGCATTTGCTCAAACCGTGTTCCCGATCCCGGTTGCGTCGGTCACCGAACCAACGAAGCCGGCCGTGAAGTCGGCCAAGAAACCGGTGGCGCGAACCACGGCCAAACCCGCCGCGAAGAAGGCGAAACCTGTGGTCCGGGCCAAGGCCAAGACGGTCGCAAAGCCGGCTCCGAAGCCGAAGGCACCCGCAAAAGCCGCACCGAAACCGGTCACGAAGGCCACAGCCAAGCCCAAAACGCCGCCTGCAACGGCTCAAAAACCGCCGCAGCCCGTCGCAACGGCCACTCCTGCACAGCGCGTCACTCCGGTCGCATCGGAGAAACCCGCAACGGCCGTGACGCCCAAGGCCAAGCCCACCGAGGCAAAACCTGCGGCTTCAACCGAAGAAGCCAAGGCCAAAAAGCCCGTAGCGGTTGCAACAACCAAACCCGCCGAGGCACCGAAACCGGCCACGCGCCGCACGCGTGCGCCGTCCAAGCCACCGGCCATGCCGCCCGTGGCTGAAAAAATGGACGACTGATCACAGATCATCTGCTTGACACTTTCGGGCCGGCGCGCCAACGCTGCCCGTCATGATGGATCTTCGCCCGGTCGGATATGTGATTGGCTTGCTGGTCGCCATACTTGGGGCGACCATGCTGTTGCCGATGCTTGCGGACATCATCGAGGGTCGGGGCGAGTGGAACGTTTTCTTTGAAAGCGGTGTCATCACGATCCTGACCGGCGTGGTTCTGGCCATGAGCTGCTCGAACGGTGTGGGCGAGGGGCTGACCATCCGTCAGACCTTTTTGCTGACCACTGGCGTCTGGGTCGCGCTGCCGCTGTTCGGGGCAATCCCCTTCGTGTTCGGTGAGACCGAGCTGCGATTTGTCGATGCCTATTTCGAAGCCATGTCCGGGCTGACCACCACCGGGTCGACCGTAATTTCCGGGTTGGATGATCTGCCGCGTGGCCTGCTTTTGTGGCGCGGTTTGCTGCAATGGCTGGGCGGGATCGGCATCATTGTCGTGGCCATGGTTTTCCTGCCCGAGCTCAAGGTCGGCGGAATGCAAATCTTCCGCTCGGAAGGGTTTGAAACCATGGGGAAAATCCTTCCTCGCGCGCAAGAGATCGCGGGCCAGATTTCGCTGATCTATGTATTCCTGACCGTAGCCTGCGCCCTGGTTTATGCCGGCTTGGGAATGAACTTTTTCGACGCGGTCGTTCATGCGTTCACAACCATGTCCACCGGAGGGTTCTCGAACTATGACGCCTCGTTCGGTACGTTCTCGGGGCCCGCGGAATACGCCGCGTCCATATTCATGATCCTGGCTGCGCTGCCGTTCGTGCGGTATGTGCAATTCGTCAACGGCCGGACAGGCTCGATCCTGGAAGACAGCCAGATTAGGGCCTTTCTGGCCACGATCGCCGTTCTGGTGGTGATCATGGCTGTCTTTCTTACATCGGTCTTTCCGCACCACTGGGAACAGGCGGTGCGCGAGTCGTTGTTCAATATCACCTCGATCATTTCCGGCACCGGCTACGCCAGTGTCGATTACATGACCTGGGGCAGTTTTCCGATCATGATGTTCTTCATGATCGGTCTGATCGGCGGTTGCGCCGGTTCGACGGCCTGTTCCATCAAGATCTTCCGCTATCAGTTGCTGATTGCTTCCATCAAGGCTCAGATCAGTCGGATCCGGTCGCCGCACGGAGTGTTCGTGCCCAAATATGATGGCCGCGCCATCAGCCGCGATGTCCTGACATCGGTCATGAGCTTTTTCATGTTCTTCGCGCTGTCGCTGGGGGCGCTGTCCTGGGCGCTGGCGCTGACTGGTCTGGATTTCATCACAGCGGTATCCGGTGCAGCGACGGCGCTTGCAAATGTCGGCCCCGGTTTGGGTGATCAGATCGGCCCCGCAGGGAATTTTGCCGGGCTGAACGACACGGCCAAGTGGTTGTTGACCTTCGGAATGCTGACCGGCCGGCTGGAGCTGATGGCCGTGTATGTCCTGTTCACCATTCGGTTCTGGAGAGGCTGATGAAAAGACCATTGGGCGCCCAAATCTCGCACATGCTCAAGGATCGGGGGGTCGAAGTCATTTTCGGCATTCCCGGTGTGCACAATCAGGAAATGTACCGTGGAATCGAAGAAGCGGGCATTACTCATGTGCTGGCGCGGCATGAGCAGGGCGCGGGCTTCATGGCTGACGGTTATGCACGGGCGACGGGCAAGCCCGGCGTGGCCTACGTGATCACCGGTCCTGGCCTGTGCAACGTCATGACGCCGATGGGGCAGGGCTATACCGACTCGGTTCCGATGCTGGTTCTGTCCTCCTGTCTGAGCGAAACGCAGGCACAGCGCGGCCAGTTGCACCAGATGAAAGACCAGCGCGCGGCCGCTGAATGCGTGACCGACTGGTCCTGCCAGGCAAACGACGCGCAATCAGCCTATGGCCTGATCGAACGCGCCTTTGAGGAGTTCGCGCTGAAACGTCCGCGCCCCAAGCATATCCAGGTCCCGATCGCGCAGTTGGAGGCCGAGGCCGACCCCGCTCCTTTTCCGAACCAGGACGCGGTGCGGGTCAAGGCTCTGGCGCTGGACATTGCGCCGGTTCTGTCGCTGCTGAACATCGCACGGCGGCCGCTGTTCATATTGGGTGGTGGGTCGAGGTCTAACCTGTGGCGCCAGATTCTGTCTCAGCTCGGTGCGGCCTGTTTCACCACTTATGCGGGGCGTGGGTTGGTCGGCACCGGCTATACCCTGGATTTCGGCGCGACCTTGCCGCGACCCGGCAGTGCCGAGGTGATTGGGTCGGCCGATCTGGTCATCGCGGTCGGTGCCGAATTGGGTGAGGTCGACCTTTGGCGCGACCGGTTGGGCCACAAGGCGACCTTGGTGCGGGTTGACCTCGACCCCGAGGTGCTGGCCGACCGGCACCGGGCGGCGGTCAAGCTGCAGGCCGACGGCGAAAGTTTTGCCCATTCACTGTGGTCCGCGACCCAAGACTGCAAACCGGCCACCGGCTGGTCGCCGGAAGAGGTGGCCGAAGCCCGAGCGCGCTGGCGCGCCGAGGTCGACGCGGAAAGACCGGGTATCGTGCCGGTTGCCGACGCCTTGCGTGCAGCGATGCCCGCCGACACCATGATCTATTCCGACATGACCCAGTTCGCCTATGTCGCGAAAGAAGTCTGGGACATGGCGCGCCCATACCACTGGCACCACCCGACCGGGTTCGGCACTCTGGGCTATGCACTGCCGGCCGGGATCGGCGGCGCGGTTGCGCGGCGCGGAAAGCCAACTGCCGTGATCGCGGGTGACTACGGGTTCCACTATACGATGCAGGAACTGGGTGCGGCGGTCGAGCTGGGGTTGTCGCTGCCCATGATCCTTTGGGACAACGGCAAGCTGAAAGAGATCGAGGACAGCATGGTCGGCAGCCAGATTGCTCCGAACGCGGTTGTCGCGCGCAACCCTGATTTCTGCAAGCTGGCCGAGGCTTTCGGTGCGCGGTCGGCCGCTCCAAACTCGCTACCTGAAATGCAGGCTGCCGTTCGCGCGGCCTTTGACGCGCCCGTGCCGACCCTTGTGCACGTCACGCCCGATATCTTGAAGGGATGAAAAAAGGCGCCGCAATGTCCTGCGGCGCCTTCAAATTCTGTTCGTGACTATGCGGTCAGCCCCAGCAGTTTACCAGCACGGTCATGCCAGTCGCGCGGCGGTTCAACTCGTCAGGCGAAACCTGGCCGGTTTCCTGCGCGGTCTGAGCCGTTGCCCCGGCCTTTGACAGGATCTCGTGAAGGCGATAGGCCGCGGCAGCCAGGCTGACATCGCGGGGCAGGGTGCGCCCCTCGGTCCGCGCAGGCAGCAGCATTCCGACCACGTTGCCGTGATCATCGAATACCGGGCCGCCGGCGTCTCCGGGTTGTGCGGTCAGGCTCAGGCGGGTCACGCCAGCCTCTCCGTTCAGCCCGCGGATATCGGCGATCTTGCCGTAGGTCAGCGTCGGAGCCCCCAAAGCGCCCTCATATGAGTACCCCGCAACGGCCACCTCGGATTGCAGGCGAGGCTGGGCTTCATTCAAGGCCGCAACGGCCATCGGTGCCAGCGTCTTGTTGGGGCGCAGGACCGCCACGCCCAGTTCGGGATCGCTCCACGCGGTTTGCAGTTCCTGACCGTCCTCAAGGGTGACGCGGGTGCAGTTCTGCACCGCCTCGGCCACGGTCAGGACCAGACCGTCGGGATCGGCAAAAAAGCCCGACCGCGACAACCGTGGTTTTCTGAGTTGGAGACCGGACATCAAGTCGATGCTTTGCTCGGCATTGGCACCAGCCGCAGCATCAAGAACACCATCGGTGGTTTCAAAGCTGGCGATCATTGCCGCCAGAACCCGGGCGCGGCGTGCGTCATCGCCTTCGGGCCAGACAAGGGTTAAGCCTTTGATCTTGCCGTCGCTCAGATTGGCCTGTGTATAGGATACGATCCCGTTGCCACGGCCTTCGATGGTAAACCTGTCGCCACGCAGCTCACGCGGGCCGTTCAGCGGCACGATCTCGAGCGATTGCATCGCCTCGAACAGCGCGCGCAAAGTGGTTTTGCTGCCCTCCTGGCTGATCAAAACGACCCGTGCGTCCAGATCACCGCTGGAATTGAAATGCGCGAACGGCGCCTCGTATCGGTCGAAGGCAACTACCCCAAGCGGCAGGTCGACGGAAATCCCAGCGCGATCATCGACGTGACGGGCCATGCCGACGCTGATCAGCGGGGCATTGTAGTCATCCATCAAAGCCTTGCGCTGTGCCGTCGTCAGGACTCCGGTCGGTTCAAAGCCATTGAATCGCTGCCATTCCGCCATCGACCGACGTGTGCCCTGGCCGAATGCCCCGTCGATGGTCGAACTGTAAAACCCGGCAGCCTGCAATGCGGTTTGCAGGTCTTTTCGTTCCTGTCCGCTCAGCTGCCGCTCGGACTGCAGGGCCTGTGATCTCGTCTCGTCCGAAGGTTGGGGCGTCAGACCGGCCTGTGGCTGCTCTGGCTGCGGCTCGGGCTGAACGGGCGCTGTGATTGCCCCGCGGTTCAGGACATTGGCGCCGATTGGCCAGAACTGCTGCCCCAGGGCGCCTGAAAATGTGATGAAACTGTCTGAGGGGATCTGCCGTTCGGCCCGGTAGACGCGCAGCACCTGCTCGGCGTCGGCCCGCAGATAGGGGCCGATCACTATGGCGTACCAGCCGCTGTTCAGGCGGAACCCGTTCACGTCGGGCAGGGCATTGGCATAGACTTGCGCCCGGTCCTGTGCCTCGCGCAGCGATGGCTGCGCTTCGACCTGAACCCAGACGCCTGCGTCAGCCCCCTGTTGAGCATACGCAGCGCGCATGCCGACTGTAATCAGTAAAAGAATTGCAACAAATACGCGTGTCATTTTCTGCCCGTTTTATGCAGTGTTTTGGCTTTGCCTCAACTTACGCGATTCAGGGGTGAAAACGCTATGCCCACGATACGGGGAATTTCTGGTGTGGCGGCACAGTGACAGCAGGCGGGCATTGGCCCGTTGACGCCCCTTTGCCCCTTGCATAGGAAGGGCAAAACCGACCGGAACCGGGCAAATCCGCGCCCAAAGGGAATGTCATGACCGAACCGTCCAGCGCACCACGTTCATTTCAGGAAATCATCCTGCGGCTTCAGAACTACTGGGCCTCGAAGGGCTGTGCCATCCTGCAGCCATACGACATGGAGGTCGGTGCCGGTACGTTCCACCCTGCAACCACCCTGCGGGCTTTGGGGTCCAAACCCTGGGCTGCGGCCTACGTTCAACCGTCGCGCCGTCCGACCGATGGGCGCTATGGCGAGAACCCCAACCGCTTGCAGCATTACTATCAGTACCAGGTGCTGATCAAACCCAGCCCTCCGGACCTGCAAGAGCTGTATCTGGGCAGCCTTCAGGCCATCGGCATCGACATGGACCTGCACGACATCCGTTTCGTCGAGGATGACTGGGAAAGCCCCACCCTGGGCGCATGGGGCCTGGGCTGGGAGGTCTGGTGCGACGGCATGGAAGTCAGCCAGTTTACCTATTTCCAGCAGGTCGGCGGCCATGACTGCGCGCCGGTCTCGGGCGAGCTGACATATGGTCTGGAACGGCTGGCGATGTATGTTCTGGGCATCGACCACGTAATGGACATGCCCTTCAACGACCCGCAATCGCCCAGCCCGCTGACATATGGCGACATCTTCAAGCAAACCGAAGAGGAATACGCCCGTTGGAACTTTGATGTGGCCAACACCGAGGTTTTGCTGCGCCACTTCGAAGAGGCCGAGGAAGAATGCGCCGCGATCCTGAGCCAGGAAAACGTTGACCCCAAAACGGGCAAGCGGATCATCATGGCGCATCCTGCTTATGACCAGTGCATCAAGGCCAGCCATATCTTCAACCTCCTGGACGCGCGCGGCGTGATTTCGGTGACCGAGCGGCAGGCCTATATCGGGCGGGTGCGCGCGCTGGCCAAGCAATGCGCCGATGCTTTCGTGCAGACCGAGGCCGCGGGTTTCGAGGCCTGATGGCTCGTCGCACCCCACAGGAGGATCGCGCATGACCGGGAAAATGCTGGCAATTCTGTTGGTCGCTTGCGCCGTCATTGCTGGCGTCAGCATGTATTACCTGCAGGTCTACGGCTACTACTACGAGGTCGAACCCTCACCCGGTCAGGATGTTGTTCTGACCGAAACCGCGACCGGCCAACCGGTGCCAATTGCCTACAGCGCGTTTCAGGCGATCGACGCCGACAGCTCTCCGATCCGGCATCGGGCTTGTTTCCAGACAGATCTGAAGCCGGAACAACTGGCCGCCCGCTACATGAGCGCCGAAGAGGCCGAGCCGCTGACGGCCCCGGGTTGGTTCGACTGCTATGATGCGGCTACTCTGGCCGAGGCGTTGGCGAACGGATCCGCCCGCGCGTTCGTAGGGGTCAAGAACATCCACTATGGCGTTGATCGGATCGTGGCGGTAACGCAGGACGGTTCGGGTTTTGCCTGGCATGCCCTGAACAACTGCGGCGAAAAGGCCTATGACGGAACGGTTGTCGGTGAAGAGTGCCCGCCCCGACCGGAAAACTGAGTGGGTGGGATGGGGTTCATCGTTGAAATCCCCGGATTTCTGACGGCAACGCTGGGCTTTGCCGTCTATCTGATGGGCGCCGAGATCAACGCCCGCACAGAGGTTTTGCGCCGATTCAACATTCCCGAACCCGTGACCGGCGGTCTGTTGGCCTCGCTGGTGGTTCTGACGCTGTATCTGCTGTTCGGTATGGAACTGGAGTTCGACCTGACCGCGCGGGATTTCCTGCTGGTGCTGTTCTTTGCCGGGATCGGCCTGAACGCCCGGCTGTCCGATTTGATCGCGGGCGGAAAGCCTCTGGTGCTGCTGCTGATCCTGACGTTGCTGACGATCGTGGCGCAGAACCTGATCGGCGCGGCGGGGGCGGCGGCCTTCGGCTATCCGGCGCAGTCCGGCGTTCTGTTCGGCTCGGCTGCCCTGATCGGCGGCCACGGCACCGCCATCGCCTGGGCGCCCGAGGTGGCGCAGGTGACCGGGCTTGAGGGCGCGACCGAGCTGGGCGTTGCGGTTGCGACCCTGGGCCTGGTCCTGGCCGCGCTGGTCGGTGGCCCCATCGCGCGTCTGTTGATCGAAGGGCGCGACCTGTCGCCAAACCGGCCGGACGAAGAACACACGATCGGCGTGCCCGACGAGCCGTCAGACGCGGCAGCGAAGATCGACCACCTGACGGTGATGCGGGTGCTGCTGTACCTGAACATGGCCATTATCGCGGGCTATGCTCTGTCTGAGGTGATCCTGGCCGCGGGTTTGAAACTGCCGCTGTTCGTGCCCTGCCTGATCATGGGTATCGTGATCGGCAACCTGCGCCCGCTGCTGGCCCCGCGCGCCGCGACGGTGTCGCGCACGCCGTCGCTGGCGCTGATCTCGGAATTCGCGCTGGGCGCATTTCTGGCCATGTCTCTGATGAGCCTGCAACTGTGGACCATCGCCGATCTGGGCCTGTCCATCGTGGTGATCATGACGGCGCAAACGTTGTTTGCGGTGGCCTTCGTGATCTGGGTTCTGTTCCCGGTCATGGGCGCCAACTACCGCGCAGCCGTGCTGGCGGCGGGGTTCGGCGGCTTCGCGCTGGGCGCGACACCGACCGCAATTGCCAATATGACCGCCGTAACCAAGCGATACGGGCCTTCGCCTATTGCCTTTATCGTGCTCCCCCTTGTATCCGCATTCTTCGTGGATATCGCCAATGCCATCGTCATCCAGACGATCGTCAATTTCTAAGGATCGAAAATGCCCGACCTGCTGATCGAACTGTTTTCCGAGGAAATCCCCGCGCGCATGCAGACCCGCGCCGGCGAGGATCTGAAAAAACGGATCACCGACGGTCTGGTCGAGGCCGGTCTGACCTATGCCCATGCCCACGCCCTGACCACGCCGCGCCGCCTGACGCTGGCGGTCGAGGGGCTGCTGGCCGAAAGCCCCACCATCCGCGAGGAGCGCAAGGGCCCCAAGGTCGGCGCGCCGGACAAGGCCATCGAGGGCTTCCTGCGTGGCGCGGGGATCAGCCGCGACCAGCTCGAGGAACGGGACACGCCCAAAGGTGCGGTCTATTTCGCCACCATCGAGAAACCGGGCCGCCCGGCGGCCGGGATCGTGGCCGAGGTTTTGGCCGACACGATCCGCAACTTCCCCTGGCCGAAATCCATGCGCTGGGGCAGCTCCTCCCTGCGCTGGGTGCGCCCTCTGCATTCGATCCTGTGCATCCTCAGCGATGAAGCCGGCGCGCAGGTCGTGCCGATGGAGATCGACGGAATCACCGCCGGTGACACCACCGAGGGCCACCGCTTCATGGCGCCCGGCCGGTTCGCCGTGACCGGGTTCGAGGACTACGCCGCCAAGCTGAAACGCGCCTTTGTCGTGCTGTCGCCCGAGGAACGGGCCGAGCATATCTGGAACGACGCACAGAACATGGCCTTTGCCGCCGGTCTGGAAGTGGTCGAGGACAAGGGCTTGCTGGCCGAGGTGGCCGGGCTGGTCGAATGGCCGGTGGTGCTGATGGGGCAGATCGACGATGAATTCCTCGACCTGCCGCCCGAGGTGCTGCAGACCTCGATGAAAGAGCACCAGAAATTCTTCTCGGTCCGCAATCCCAAGACGGGGCGGATCGAGCGGTTCATCACTGTGGCCAACCGCGAGACCACCGACAATGGCGCGACCATTCTGGCCGGCAACCAGAAGGTGCTGTCGGCGCGTCTGGCCGATGCGAAATTCTTCTGGGAGAATGACCTGCGCGTCGCCAAGGCCGACATCACGCAATGGACCCGCGCGCTTGAGAACGTGACCTTCCACAACAAGCTGGGCACCCAGGCGCAGCGGATCGACCGCATTGCCGCCTTGGCCCGCGAACTGGCCCCGGTGACGGGCGCCGACCCGGATCAAGCCGAGAAGGCCGCGCGGCTGGCCAAGGCCGATCTGAGTTCGGAGATGGTCTATGAATTCCCCGAACTTCAGGGGCTTATGGGGCGGTATTACATTGAGGCGGCTGGAGAAGACGCCGCCGTGGCCGCCGTGGCGCAGGAGCACTACTCGCCGCTGGGCCCGTCGGATGACGTGCCAACCGCGCCGCTCTCGGTGACCGTGGCGCTTGCCGACAAGCTGGACACGCTGACCGGGTTCTGGGCGATTGATGAAAAGCCCACCGGCTCAAAAGACCCGTTTGCTTTGCGTCGCGCTGCTTTGGGTATCTCTCGATTGGTTCTCGAAAACGATCTGCGGCTGTCGTTGGATCGCTTCTTTGACAGCCAACTTATTCGAGCAGAAAGCGCAATCAATGAGGCGTTGCCGGAAGCTAACGTTCTTGATCTGTTGGAAGAAATTGCAGAGCGAGGTGTCTTTGGTGCTGCATTCCAAGCGGTCAAGGACAAAATCGGAGGATTGCCTGCCACGGCCTTTCTTGAACTTGAAAAAAAGGTCCCAGACGCATCTGACGATCTCCTCTCCTTTTTCCACGACCGCCTCAAAGTCTTCCTCCGCGACGAGGGCATTCGCCACGACGTCATCGACGCCTGCATCGCGATGGACGGCAATGACGACCTCAACCTGCTGGTCAAGCGCGCCCGCGCGTTGAATGTGGTGATCGCGACCGAAGATGGCGAAAATCTGGTGCAGGGCTTCAAGCGCGCCAACAACATCCTGACCCAGGCCGAGGAGAAGGACGGGGTCGAATACTCGTTCGGTGCCGATCTGAAATTCGCCGAGACCGACAGCGAAAAGGCCCTGTTCGCCGCGCTGGATCAGGCACAGGCCAAGATTGCACCGGCACTCAAGGCCGAGGATTTCCCGGCGGCGATGGCGGCCATGGCCGCGCTGCGCGGGCCGATCGACGCGTTCTTCGAGGACGTCCAGGTCAATTCCGACAATGCCGTGCTGCGCCGCAACCGCCTGAATCTGCTGAGCCAGATCCGCCAGATCTGCTCCAGCGTCGCGGACCTGACCAAGATCGAAGGCTGACCTAGAGGGCGCGCTCTGGCGCGCCCACAAGGCCCTTGCGCGGAAGGCTAGGGCGCTTATGCTGCGGTGAAACCAAAAGGTGCCGCAGTGCAGAATAATCCGCATACCACGCTCATCACTTCTGATGCTCCTGTCGCCGCCGACACGCATGGCGGCCGGGCGAAATGTCTGCAGCGCCTTGTGCGGTTGGACCTTCCCGTACCGCGTACGGTGGCCCTGTCCTTCGATCAGGTGCGTCGGATCGCTGACGGCGATATCCCGGCAATCGAAGCCATACTTGAACAGTTCGACGCATCGGCGTTGCTGTGCGTTCGCCCCAGTTCCGAGGACCCTGACTGGGGTGGCCCCGGCGCGGTTCTAAACATCGGGATGAACGATGCCCGTTTCGTGGAATTGTCCGACAAGATGGGTCCCGAGGCCGCTGCCGCACTGTATCTGCGGTTCGTCCAAAGTTATGCGATCCACGTTGCGCGACTGGACGCGGACGTTTTCGACGACATCGAAGCCGATGGTCGCGAAGGCCTGCGCCAGACCCTGCGCGCCTATGAGGACGAAACGGACGAAGCGTTCCCCCAGGACCGGGGCGAGCAGTTGCTGGCGGTCCTGCGCTCGATGGCGCGGGCGTGGGATGGTACGTCCGCCCGTCTGCTGCGGCAGGCCAAGGGCGCTCCGGCGGATGCCGGACTGGGCCTTGTCATTCAGGAGATGATCCCGGGCGTCGGTCAGGGCGAATGCGGATCGGGTGTGCTGCAGCTGGTGGATACCTCGACCGGCATGCCGCAGATCACAGGCCGCTACCTGAGCCAAAGCCAGGGGCGCGATGCGCTGGGCGAGGGGGTTGCGGCCCTCTACCTTGAAAAGGACCCGCGCGGGCAAGCGCTCGAGGATGTTGCGCCTCAGGCCTTTGCCGACCTCAAGGCCCATGCGGCGTTGATGCGGCGCAAATTGCGCGAAGAGATGCAGGTCGAATTCGTGATCGAAAACGGCAAGGTGCATATTCTGGACGGGGTCCGCGTTCAGCGCAGCGCCCGCGCCGCCATGCGGATCGCTGTTCGATTGGCCGAGGATGGCATCATCACCCCGCAGGAAGCCGTCATGCGGATCGACCCGCATTCTCTGAATGAGTTGCTGCACCGTCAGGTGCATCCCGAGGCCAAGCGTGACGTGCTGACCACGGGTATCGGGGCCAGTCCCGGGGCGGCCACCGGCCGGATCGTGTTCACTTCGGCCGAGGCACAAGCCAGCGCGGCGCGCGGTGAGCCCTGCATTCTGGTGCGCCGTGAAACCTCGCCCGAGGATGTGCGCGGCATGCACGCCGCGGTCGCCGTACTGACCGAAAAGGGTGGCATGACCAGCCATGCGGCCGTGATCGGGCGCGGGCTGGGGCTGCCCTGTATCGTCGGCGCGTCCGAGATGCGGTTCCAGACCAAGAAAAAGCAGCTTACCGTTCCGGACGGCCGCGTTTTCACCACAGGCGACATTCTGACGATTGACGGAAGCTCGGGCCAGGTGTTGGCGGGCGAGCCGGCGATGCTCGAAGCTGCACTGGATGACTGTTTTCAGACCTTGATGAGCTGGGCCGACGCCGAGCGAGACATATCAATTCGTGCCAATGCCGACACTCCTGCCGACGCGCAGGCTGCGCGAAACTTCCAGGCGCAGGGGATTGGGTTGTGCCGAACCGAGCATATGTTTTTCGACCCCGGTCGTCTGATCGTGATGCGCGAGATGATTTTCGCTCAGACTTCATCGGGACGCGCGGCGGTTTTGGAGCGGTTGCTTCCGATGCAACGCGATGATTTTGTGCAGCTTTTCCGGATCATGGAAGGGCAGCCCGTCTGCATCCGACTGTTCGATCCGCCTCTGCACGAGTTTCTGCCGACCACGCGCAGCGGGCAGCGCGAACTGGCCGAAGCGCTGGATCTTCCGGTTTCGGATGTGGAGCGTCGGGTGGACGAAATGAGCGAATACAACCCCATGCTGGGGTTGCGGGGCGTACGCCTTGGTATCACGGTGCCCGAGATCTATGATATGCAAGCCCGCGCGATCTTCGAGGCGACGCTCGAAGCCAGCAAAAATGGCGCGCCGGTGGTGCCCGAGGTCATGATTCCGCTGGTTTCGGCCAAGCGCGAGGTCGAACTGATCAAGGCGCGGGTGGACACGGTTGCCGCAGCCGTTGCGGCCGAGCGTGGTCAGGAGTTCGAATACCGGTTGGGTGTGATGGTCGAAACGCCCCGGGCCTGTTTGCGCGCCGAGGAAATCGCTCCTCATGCCTCGTTCCTGAGTTTCGGCACCAATGACCTGACGCAGATGACCTATGGTCTGTCGCGCGACGACGCGGGACGCTTCATGTCAGCCTATGTTCGGCAGGGGGTGTTCACCGAGGATCCGTTCCATGTTCTGGACGCCGATGGGGTCGGCGAACTGCTCAAGCTGGGCTCGGAGCGGGGGCGTACAGCTCGGCCCGATGTCACGCTTTCGGTCTGTGGTGAACATGGCGGCAACCCCGAATCAATCGCCCTTTGTCGGGATTTGGGGTTCGATTATGTGTCCTGTTCACCCTTCCGAGTCCCGGTCGCTCGGCTGGCTGCCGCTCAGTTGGCGATTTCGTCAAAACTTGGGGGTTGACAGACCGTCAAAGCCCTAGGAATAGTGGTTTCGGGATGGACCTGTGGCTGATTAATTTTGGCCCCGCGGGCAAGATTTTTCTTGCTTTTTCCTCAGAACTGGACCTTTCGCGCCTTCTGCGTTATGACCCCGTCGCGCCCGCCGGGGGAGGGTATGGCGCGTGAAGTGCCTGTGCGAGGTTATCTGATGCTACGATATATACTGGCTGTTGCCATTGCGGCGGCAACCGTGATGCCGAGTGCGTCCGTTGCCGAGAGGGAAGCCACCGAGACTGCCAAGCGCGAACTGGTGTCGCGCAACGAGGTGCCGGGACAAAGCTTTCGCGACTATCTGAAGCTGTTCCAACCTAGGAAAGAGGTCCAACCGGTTGAGATTTCCTACACCAAGGCCTGGCTGGACCAACAGCCCAAAGCCAGCGGTGGCGAAGATCTGAAATGCTTGGCCGAGGCCCTGTATTTCGAAGCGCGCGGAGAGAGCGTGCGCGGCCAATTCGCGGTTGCCGAGGTGATTTTGAACCGGGTGGAAAGCACCCGTTTCCCGAACACCGTCTGCGGCGTGATCCGTCAGGGAACAGGCAAGAAATATCAGTGCCAGTTCACCTATACCTGTGACGGCCGCAAGGAAGTCATTCACGAGAAGAAAGCCTATGAGCGCGTGGCCAAAGTTGCCAAGGCGGCGATCGAGGGGGTCAGCGACCCGCTGACGTCGGGGGCCACGCATTACCACACCAAGGCGGTGCGCCCGTCGTGGTCGCGCGTTTACAAGGAAACTGCGCGCATCGGTGTGCATATCTTCTACCGCCACAACTACCGCACTGCGAGCAACTAGCGCGCATTGACGCACCCGCGCTGGAACGTTGATGGCGCGGGTGAAACCAAGGGCTATATTGCGGTCAAGGAGATCCGCAATGAATCTGAGCCGCCGAAGCCTTTTGAAATCTGCCGCCGCGCTTGCGGTGTTTCCAACGCTGGCGCGCTCCGCGCCGCTGACCCTGACTGCGCGCGAGGGCGCTCAGTTGATTGCCCCTCCGGGGTTTCCGGAAACCGATATCTGGGGCTTTGATGGGTCGGTGCCAGGCAGCCCAATCCATCTGCAGCAAGGCGAGCGGGTTCAGCGCCGCTTGGTGAACGAATTACCGCAAGCCACCTCGGTTCATTGGCATGGTATCCGCATCGACAACGCTATGGATGGCGTGCCGGGTCTTACTCAGGAAGCGGTTCCAAGCGGCGCGACCTTCGACTATGATTTCATCGTGCCGGACGCCGGAACCTATTGGTATCATGCGCATAACAAGTCAGTCGAACAGGTGGCCCGTGGCCTGTATGGCCCTTTGATCGTGCACGAGTCCGAAGCGCCGGATGTGGAGCAGGATCTGGTGCTGATGCTCGATGACTGGCGACTTGATCCGGAAACGGCCCAGATTACCCAAGACTTCGACAACGGTCATGACCTCAGCCATGCTGGTCGGCTGGGAAACCTCATTACCGTCAATGGAGCATTCGACCCATCCTTTCCTGTTCAACAAAACCAACGCCTGCGTCTGAGGTTGGTCAACGCCGCGAATGCGCGTGTCTTCACCGTAGGCTTGGACGGAATGGCCGGTTGGATCGTCGCGCTGGATGGAATGCCTTTGGCCGAGCCGATCCGGATTGTGGACACGTTCCCGCTGGCCCCGGCACAACGTGCGGATTTGTTGGTGGATGTGCTGGCTGCGGATGCGGAAACGGCCAGCCTGTTCAGTCAGGAACGTGACGGCGCCTTTGGTTTGGCCCGATTTTCTGTGGCAGGGCAGGCGGCTTCCACTCCCCGGTCGGGAGTTCGGCCATTGCCGCCGAACCCGCTTCCGGAATTGACGGATATCAACAACGTACCGCGGCATGAGATGAGGCTGCAGGGCGGGGCCATGCGCTGGCTTGAAAGCGCGCGGATTGGCGAGACCGAGCTCTCGGGCCGGGAACTGGCTCAGCTGGGGCGGTTCTGGGCGCTGAATGGCTACGCCGAGCGACCCGATGACCCGTTTCTGGATGCGTACCCGGGAAGCGTTCACCGGATCGCCTTCGTGAACGAAACGGTATTCCCGCACGCGATGCACCTGCATGGTCACCACTTTCGGCTGATCTTGCCGGACGGAAGTCTTGGGCCATGGCGCGATACGGTTCTGGTCGAACGTGGCGAGACTCGCGAGATCGCGCTGGTCACCGATAACCCGGGCAACTGGCTGCTGCATTGCCATATGCTTGGACACGCCGCATCGGGTATGATGAGTTGGTACCGCGTCACCTGACGCCGCATTCGGCGGCTGGAATGGCGTTTGCTTGAATGCTATAGCCGCGCGGAACCACTAAATTGGGCAAACCTGTCCAAGCTGCCCGAAAAGGCCCGTGCCATGAGTACTGAAATCCGCCTTGCCTTTGCGCACCCGTCCGAACGGTCCGAGGCGACTGCGCCACGCGGGCCGCTGGATCGTATCTCGTTGCGCGACCACATTGTCGAGGTCGAGATCGGCGCCTTTCAGGCCGAACGGGGCACCACCCAGCGCATCTGTTTCAACATCGTGGTCGAGGTGCGTCCGCTGACCGAAAACATCGACGATGATGTCGATCGCATCCTGTCCTATGACCGGGTGACCGAGGCCATCGCCTATGAACTCGCGGCCGAGCGTCTGAACTTGCTCGAAACGCTGGCGGATCGAATAGCCGAGCGGATCCTGCTTGAACCTCAGGCGGTAAGAGCTTTTGTACGCATTGAAAAACTGGATCGCGGTCCGGGTGCTTTGGGCGTCGAAATCGTTCGTGGCAAGGATGCCGTCCATCACGATGTCATCGAAGAAGAGCGCCCACATCCCCGGCTGGTCTTTCTGTCGAACGCAGCGATTGAGTCCGAAAATTTGTCGGGCTGGATCGACCAGTTGGAAAACCGGCAGCGACCGCTGATTCTTTGCGTGGGCGCCTCCGATCTGCCGGTGCCGCAGACCGGCCATGCCATGACCCAGCGCCGGATCGACCTGCTAGCGATCGAGCAGAACGCTTGGGTGCTGGCCGCGCGTGATCATCGCTGCGTCGTCGTCTCGACCCGGACCGAACTGGACTGGGCCATGAAGAACGGTCAGATCTGTGTCTGGGCACCGTCCAAGATCGTGCTGGATGCGGTCGATGGGCCTTCGGCGGCGCCGTCCGATGCGGTGGCCTTGGCCGCCTGGTTCGCCGCCACCTTTGAGGCCAGCGAAATGCTGGTCATTGGCGGGGAACTGCCCGAGTCGCCCAAAACGCCGCTTCGGGCGGTTCCGGTGGAGCAGGCGCAACTGTGACCAGCTACTATCGCCCATTGGTGCAACACGGGCCTGTGCGCCCGGACGGGGCCTTGCTGCTGGCGGGGCAGGACCTGTGGTTCACCCATGCCGAATGTCTGCAGCGTGACGCGGCACCCCGGATCGTTGCGGCTGCCGATATCCCTGAAACGTGGCTAGACCGGCTGACGCAACCGCGCGCCGCGATTGCCGGACTGGATATGGCGCAGCCGCAGATCATGGGCATTCTGAACGCCACGCCCGACAGCTTTTCCGACGGTGGCAAGCACAACACCCCCGACGCCGCGTGTGCAGCAGCCCGGGAAATGGTCGCGCACAGTGCGACCATTCTGGACATCGGTGGTGAATCCACTCGCCCCGGTGCGGATTTTGTGCCCGAGGACGAAGAGATCGCCCGCACCCAGCCCTTGATCCGCGCGATCCGGGCTGAGACACCGGCGCTGATCTCGATCGACACGCGCAAATCCGCCGTGGCCAGGGCCGCAGTCGAGGCCGGGGCAGGGCTGATCAACGATGTTTCAGGCTTTACCTTCGATCCCGCGCTTGGGGCTTTCTGCGCTGAAATCAATGCGCCGGTCTGCGTGATGCACATGCAGGGCGACCCGGCCACGATGCAGGACAACCCGACCTATAACGACGTTCTGCTGGACGTCTACGATTTCCTGTCCGGGCAGGTGGCCCGGCTGGAAGGCCTCGGGCTGGATCGGGGCCGGATCATCGTTGATCCAGGCATCGGTTTCGGCAAGACCGAGGACCACAACCTGACCTTGCTGCGCAATCTCAGCCTGTTTCACGGGTTGGGTTGCCCGATCCTGCTGGGTGTGTCACGCAAGGGCTTCATCGGCCGGATCGGCGCGGAACCGCGCAAGGATGCCCGCGCGCCGGGATCAATCGCCGTTGCGTTGGCAGGATTGTCGCAAGGTGTGCAGATCATCCGGGTGCATGACGTGGCCGAGACCGCTCAGGCCTTGCGCCTGTGGGCCGCTGTCCGGTAATCGGGTCGCAGGCAGGACTTTGTGGAGTAGCAGGTATGCGCAAGCTGTTCGGAACCGACGGGGTGCGGGGCACCGCCAACACCTATCCGATGACGGCCGAGATGGCGTTGCGGATCGGCGCGGCGGTGGGGCGGTACTTCCGCCGGGATGGCTCGGGCGTTCACCGGGTGGTGATCGGCAAGGATACGCGCCTGTCGGGCTATATGCTGGAAAACGCGCTGACGGCGGGTCTGACGTCGACCGGCATGAACGTGCTGCTGCTGGGGCCGGTGCCGACACCGGCAGTCGGGCTGATGACCCGGTCGATGCGGGCCGATCTGGGTGTAATGATCTCGGCCAGCCACAACCCGGCCGAGGACAACGGGATCAAGTTCTTCGGCCCCGATGGGTTCAAACTGTCCGATCAGGCCGAACTTGAAATCGAACAGCTGATCGAAGAGGGGGTCAAACCCGCGCAGGCGCAGAATATCGGGCGCGCCCGGCGCGTCGATGACGCGCGGTTCCGCTATGGCGAGCGGGTCAAGTCATCTCTGCCGCGCGAGCTGCGTCTGGATGGCCTCAAGGTGGTGATCGACTGCGCCAACGGCGCCGCGCACCGCACCGCGCCCGAGGTCCTGTGGGAGCTGGGGGCCGAGGTGATCCCGGTGGGAACGGCACCCAACGGCAAGAACATCAACCTGGGTTGCGGCTCGACCCAGCCGCGCGTGGCGGCCGAGGCCGTCGTGGCGCATGGGGCGGATGTGGGCATCTGCCTCGACGGCGATGCCGACCGGGTGGTGATCGTGGATGAGACCGGGCAGGTCGCCGATGGTGATCAACTCATGGCCCTTCTGGCTACCGCTTGGGCCACTTCCGAACGGCTGAAAGGCGGCGCGCTTGTTGCGACCGTCATGTCGAACCTGGGTCTGGAACGGTTTCTGGGCGCGCGCGGGCTGCGGCTGGAACGGACGGCGGTCGGTGACCGCTATGTGGTCGAGCGTATGCGGGAAGGCGGGTTCAACCTTGGCGGCGAGCAATCCGGCCATATCGTCATGAGCGACTATGCCACCACGGGTGATGGCCTGATGGCGGGGCTGCATTTCCTGGCCGAGATGGTGAATTCGGGGCGCAAAGCCTCGGATCTGGCGCAACAGTTCGAGACGGTGCCGCAACTGCTGAAGAACGTACGATACGGCGAAGGTCAGGCCCCGCTGGAAGCGGAGACGGTCAAGGCCGCGATCGCCGATGCCGAGGCGCGGCTGAACGGGCAGGGGCGGCTGCTGATCCGCAAGTCGGGGACCGAGCCCCTGATCCGTGTGATGGCGGAATGCGAGGACGACGCCCTTTTGGCACAGGTCGTCGATGGGATCGTGGCCGAGGTCGAAGCCGCCGCGCGTCAGTAGCCCAACAGCATCCTGCGCAAACTGAACCATTGGCTAATCGCCATTCCGGTCAGGATCAGCGCCAGCGCGATGTAGAACCGCAGCGGCAGCGCCTCGGACAGGATCCATGCGCCGAAGATCATCGACCAGACCGGCACCTGATAGTTCACCAGCGTCATGAAGACCGACCCGGCGCTGCGAATGATCGACACCCGCAGCAACGTCGCAAAGGCCGTTGGCACAAGCCCCAGCACGATCAAGGCAAGCGTGGGGCGCAGACCCCGCGGGGTGGGCACGCTTTCGGTCGCCATCATGATCGGCAGCAGGATCACCGCGCCCACCACCAATGTCAGTGCGGCCAGAACCACCGGGTCGATCGGCGGGCAGCGCCGGGTCAGGATCGACGCCACCGAATAGCAGAACGCCGCCCCGATGCAGGCCAGTTGGGCCAGCGGCTCGGCCCCGCTGCCCAGTTGCGCCAGTCCCGGGCCGATAAGCACCAGCGCTCCGGTGAAACCCAGGGATACCCCGACGAAACGACGTGCGTTCAGGGGTTCGTCCGAGAAGAAATGCGCCAGCGGAAGAACCATCAGCGGAATTGCGGCCATGGACAGTCCGGCAAAGGCCGAGGGTACATATTGCTGCCCCCAGCTGAGCAGCACGAAAGGCAGCGCGGTGGACAGGATGCCGATCAGGATCACCGACCACGCCAGACTTGGTGTCAGGCTGGGGATACGCCGCCCGGTCAGCCCCATCAAGGCCAACAGCATCACCGCGCCCAGCGTCGTCCGCGCAGTGGCCACCGTGATCGGGCCATAGTCTTCCAACGCCATCGCGACGACCATGAAGGTGCCGCCCCAGATCAGGCCCAGGGCAATGACGCCGCTCCAGTCGCGTATGTCGGGTTGAGGCACCATCGCTGCCTGTTCATCCGTTCTGCATGAAAAGGGCGGCCTCCGGGGCCGCCCTTGGGTTCAAGCCGTTCAGGGCTCAGTTCTTTTCCTGATCGACCAGCTTGCCGGCCGAAATCCAGGGCATCATGCCCCGCAGCTTTTTGCCGACTTCTTCGATCTGGTGTTCGTCGTTGGCCCGGCGCGAAGCCTTGATCGTGGGCTGACCGACCTGGTTTTCCAGCATGAAGTCGCGCACGAACTTGCCTTGCTGGATGTCGTTCAGAACCTCTTTCATCGCCTTTTTGGTCTGCTCATAGGGCAGGATGCGCGGGCCGGTCACGTATTGACCGTATTCCGCGGTGTTCGAGATCGAGTAGTCCATGTTGGCGATGCCGCCTTCATAGATCAGGTCCACGATCAGCTTCACCTCGTGCAGACACTCGAAATAGGCCATCTCGGGCGCATAGCCGGCCTCGACCAGGGTTTCAAAGCCGCAGCGGATCAGTTCGACCAGACCGCCGCAAAGAACGGCCTGCTCGCCGAACAGGTCGGTTTCGCATTCCTCGCGGAAATTGGTCTCGATGATGCCCGAACGGCCGCCGCCGATGGCCGAGCAGTAGGACAGGCCGATTTCCAGCGCCTTGCCGGTCGCGTCGGTGTGAACGGCCACCAGGCACGGCACGCCGCCGCCTTTGACATATTCGCCGCGTACGGTGTGGCCGGGGCCTTTGGGGGCCATCATGATGACGTCCACGCCCTCTTTCGGCTCGATCAGGCCGAAATGCACGTTCAGGCCGTGGGCAAAGGCGATTGCCGCGCCGGGCTTGATGTTGTCATGCACGTATTTCTTGTAGGTCTCGGCCTGAAGCTCGTCGGGCATGGTGAACATGATGACGTCGCACCAGGCCGCGGCCTCGGCGATGCCCATCACCTGCAGGCCTTCGGCTTCGGCTTTCTTGGCCGAGCGCGAGCCTTCGCGCAGGGCGACGACCAGGTTCTTGGCGCCCGAGTCGCGCAGGTTCAGCGCGTGGGCGTGGCCTTGAGAGCCATAGCCCAGAATGGCCACTTTCTTGTCCTTGATCAGGTTGATGTCGCAATCGCGATCGTAATAGACGCGCATTTTGCCGGTCCTTTCTGTTTCGATTGCTGCGGTTCTATCTGCAGTGATTGCTATTGGCGAGAGCGATGGCATTGGATATTGACGACAGAAGCGAAGAATAATTCTTAGAAACCGGAAAACTTGAAAAAGTCATGCTTGACGACATCGACCGCCGTATCCTGCGCCATTTTCAGGCTGACCCAAGCCTGAGCACCGCCGAGCTGGCCGAGCGGTGCCGGATCAGCAATGGCGTGTGCTGGCGCCGGATCGAGAAGATGCAGGCCGCCGGGATCATTCAGGGACAGGAGGCCGTGATCGACTGGTCCGCCATGGGCTATGCGGTCGAGGTGTCGCTGCGGGTGACGCTGGACAAAACCCAGCCGCGCGCATTCGACGAATTCACCGAAGCCGCCCGCAAAGTGCCCGAGGTGATCGAGATCCAGACCTTTCTGGGGCGGGTGGATGTCCGCCTGTCCGTCATCGCGCGGGACATGGCGCATTATCAGCAGGTCTATCGCGATCGTATCCTGACCCTGCCGCATATCGCCGATATCGAGGCCCTGATGCACATCGCGCGGGTCAAGCGGGACGAGGTGCTGCCGGTATGATCGAACTGGATGAACTGGACTGCAAACTGCTGCGCGCTTTGGCTCAGGACGCGACGCAGAGTGCAGGTGCGCTGGGGCGGCGTTTCGGTCTGTCGCAGCCTGCCACCTGGCGCCGGATCCGGCGGCTGGAGCAGGCGGGCATCATCAAGGGGCGCAGGCTGCGCTTGAACGCCGAGGCACTGGGGTTCGGTGTCACAGTATTTCTGGGCGTCAAGCTGGCGCGCAAAGGCCAGGTCAGCCTCGAGGATTTCGAACGCGCCGTTAGCGCCATTCCCGAAGTCCAAACCGTGGAACACGTACTGGGCCTGTATGACTACCGACTGCGGGTGGTGGCACGCGATCTGGCAGATTTCGAGCGTGTTCTGCGGCGTCGTATCATGACCCTGCCGGGGGCCGGGGATGTCGAAGCAAATGTACTGCTGAGCGAAGAACGCCTGCCCGGGCCGATTGGCTAGCGGTCAGTAACGGGTACGGATGCAATAGCCCGGATGGTGGGTCAGGCGGGCAAACGAAACCGGCTGTCCGTCTTTCCAGGTCGTGCGCTCAAGCTGAATCATCGCGGCCCCGGTCGTCGTTCCCATATAATCTGCCAAGTGGCTGTCGGCGGAAATGGCGTAGAGTGCAAGCTCGGCGTCAATGAAGGGGTTCGCATTCAACAGCCATTCATGCGGCCCGACTTCTTCCAGATTGGCATCTTCAACCTCGGGGACGGCCGAAATGTTGATCCAGCGTTCTTCGTGCTGAAACGGGCGGTTGTCGGCATAGTGCATGCACACCAGATGCAGGATCTGCGATTGCGGCGGCAGACCCAGTTGCGAGCTGAGCCAGCCCGGGCTCTTGTCGATGCTGCGCTCGACCAGGGCATAGCGGTAGGTCTGGTTCTGGTCTTCGACGATCTGACGGGCCAGCGACAGTTCCAGCTTGGCCTGTTTGCTGGGTGATTTCTTGACCCGCGTTCCGCTCTTGCGCTTGCGCTCGACGAACCCTTGCTCTGCCAGTTCGCGCAGCGCACGGTTGACGGTTGCACGCGCGCAGTTGAACTCTTCGGCAAGCTGGGTTTCGGTCGGCAGCAAGGAACCTTGGGGCCAGACCCTTGTCTCGATCCGCCGCTTCACTTCGTCCCGAACGAATTGGAAACTGATCCGCTTTTGAACGTTCACGGTCTAAAATATCCTTTCAAGCTCAAGATGTGCGTATCTGTTCAGAAACACGTCAAGGTGTAAAGAGAGAGGTGACACTAATTGGCGTCAATTCGGCCTATCAGGCTGCTGAGACGGGTGTGCAGCCGAGCTTCTGACCGTTGACTTAGGGGGAGCGCATGAGGGTCAATGAGCACTTTACCAACAGATGCAAAGCCTTCAGAAAGTGAGCAACCCAGAAAAGGAGACAGCATGCCTGCATTGTTGAATACAGTCGATCCGGACGGGCTCGAAGAATTCTCGGTCGTGTTCACCGACCGCTCGCTCAACCACATGTCGCAGGCGTTCCAGCAGGTGATGCGCGACATCTCAGGGATGCTGCGCAAGGTCTATGGCGCGGACGGCGTGGCCGTGGTGCCGGGTGGCGGAACCTATGCGATGGAGGCCGTGGCCCGACAGTTCGCCCGCGGCGCCAACGTGCTGGTGGTACGCAACGGCTGGTTTTCGTATCGTTGGAGCCAGATCATCGAAACCGGGGGGCTGACGGCCTCGGCCACCGTTTTGAAGGCCCGTCAAACGGGGAATTCCAGCCCGTCGCCCTTTGCGCCGGCGCCGATCGACGAGGTGGTCGAAACCATTCGCAGCCAGCGACCCAGCGTGGTGTTTGCGCCGCATGTGGAAACCTCGGCCGGGGTCATTCTGCCGGATGACTATGTCACCGCGATGGCCGCTGCCGCGCACGAGGTCGGCGCGTTGATGGTGCTCGACTGCATCGCCTCGGGCTGTGCCTGGATCGACATGAAGGCCACCGGCGTGGACGTTCTGATCTCGGCCCCGCAAAAGGGTTGGAGCGCCTCGCCCTGTGCCGGTCTGGTCATGCTGTCCGACCGCGCCGAGGCGCGGCTGACCGAGACCACCTCGGACAGTTTCGCCCTGGACCTGAAGAAATGGCGCCAGATCATGCAGGCCTATGAGGGCGGCGGCCATGCCTATCACGCCACCATGCCCACCGATGCGCTGCGGGCGTTCCGTGATACGATGCAGGAGACCCGTGACTATGGGTTCGACAAGCTGCGCGATGCCCAATGGCGGCTGGGGAACGCGGTGCGGGCGATGCTGCGCGACAAGGGGGTCGTTTCGGTCGCGGCCGAAGGCTTTGGCGCGCCGGGGGTGGTGGTCAGCTATACCGAAGACCCCGAGGTGCAGAACGGCAAGAAATTCGCCGCGCTGGGCATGCAGATCGCGGCCGGCGTGCCGCTGCAATGTGACGAGCCCGAAGGGTTCAGCACCTTCCGTCTGGGCCTGTTCGGGTTGGACAAGCTGTATGATGTCGATGGCACGGTGGCCCGGCTGAAGCGGGTGCTGGATCAGGTGCTGTAGGCCGGAACGGGCTTTAGCGCACGCCGAGGCCCATCTGCATCAGCGTCTTGCGCACCACGGGCTTCGAATAAAGCGCGTTGAGCCCTGCGGCGCGCGCATCGCGCAACGGCCGTGCCTCGACCATCGAGGCGCGGTTCAGCAGGTCGATCCCCTTGACGCGCAGTTCGATCTCGGCATGGCGGGCCTTGTGATAGGCCTCGAGCATCTGGGCATCTCCCAGACCGTCGGGCCGGGTCTGGGCCAGGTCCAGAAGGCTGCGCAGATCCCCCAGTGACATGTTCAGCCCCTGCGCGCCGATCGGGGGCACCACATGGGCGGCCTCGGCCATCAGGGCCACGCGCTGGGCCGACAGGCGCTCGGCCGATTGGCTGATGATCGGCCAGATTGTCCGGCGCGAGGCCAGTTTCAGCGGCCCGAACAGGCCGCAGGACCGCTCGGTCATCGCGGCCTCGAATTCGGCCTCGGGCAGGTTCAGCAGTTCGATCGCGCGCGGGCCGCGCTCCATCCAAACGATCGCCGACGAGGGCTGGCCCTGCCAGTCGGGCAGGGGGACCAGAGTGAACGGCCCGCCGGACCGGTGGATCTCGGTCGAGACGTTTTCATGGGCGATCGGATGCGTTACCGCAAAGGCCAGTGCCTTTTGCCCGTATCGCGTGGTGTGGACCTTGATCCCCGCAGCCTCGCGCATGGGCGAGTTGCGGCCGTCGGCGGCGATCACCAGCTTGGTGCGGATGCGCGTGCCGTCGGACAGGCCCACACGCGCCTCGGCGGTGCGGGTGAACAGGCTGACGGTGCCGGTGCCGGGGCGGAAATCGACATTCGGCAGTTCGTGCAGCCGGGCCACCATCTCGCGCCGCAGCAGCCAGTTGGGCAGGTTCCAGCCAAAGGGTTGATCCGAGATATCGGCGGCGTTGAAATCGCGCACAACGCGCGGCTCGGGGATGTCGCCGCCTGCGTCCACGATGCGCATGATCTGCAGGGGCGCGGCGTGGGGTTCCAGCCGGTCCCACAACCCGCAGTGCTGCAGTAGGCCGTGCGCCGGTTGCAGAAACGCAGTGGTGCGCAGGTCGGACCCGTCGGCGTCGCGGTCGGTGACGGGCGGGGTCGGGTCCACGCAGATCACGTCGAACCCTGCGGCGCCAAATACGGCCGCCGCGGTCAGCCCGGCGATGCCGCCGCCGGAAATCAGGATGTCACAACTGTCGGTCATCGCGTCACTCTCCGTTGCCTGCGGACCCTAGTGCGGTTCTAGGGCCTGCGCCAAGTGACATCCTGTCCCGTGGTCTAGCCGCGTGAAATCAGGACCAGAATCAGGAACATCACCGGCACCATCGCCAGGGCCGGCAGATACAGGCCCGGCAGGCCGAACAACAGGGCCGAACAGCCCCACATGCTGACCAGCGCCGCAACGGTATAGCCGAGATCCTCGGGCTTGCCATTGGCCGCATCGCGGGCCAGCCAGCCAAACAGGGGAATTGCAAAAAGCAGGCGCTGCCAAAAAGGCAGGCGGCCGGGCATCTCGATCGCGGTCATCGGGCGTCTCCAGTTCTGTTCGTCGCTGAGCCTGATGTAGGAACGACTTTGCAGCTGCAGAATGCGCGGATCGTCGCAGTTTCGGGCTGCGCGCAGGCGCATTTCGTCGCAGTTTCGGGTGATTCAGATCAGGCGCGCGAGAAAGGCGGTCAGGTCATCGGTGTGGTGGTGGATGTGATCCGCGTCATGCGGATCGGGGGCAACATGCACGGTACGCATGCCCAAGTCATGCGGGGCCTTCAGGTTGCGAGGCTCGTCTTCGAACATCGCGGCGCGGTCGGGGTGGATGCCGTCGCGGGAAAAGACCGTTTCAAACGCGGCCTTGTCCGGTTTGGGCCGATACCCCGCATGTTCGACCCCATAGATCGCGTCGAACAGCCCATCCAATCCGCGTGACGCCAGAACCCGCTCGGCATAGGGCGCGCTGCCGTTGGTGTAGACGATGCGCCGCCCCGGCAGAGCCCGGATATGCGCGGCCAGAGCAGGATCGGGTTCCATGTGGCTCAGGTCGACCTGATGAACCGCGTGCAAGTAGGGCTCGGGGTCCAGGTCATGTTCGGCCATCAGCCCGGCCAGCGTGGTTCCGTGTTCGCGCCAATAGTGCTGGCGCAGCCGGTCGGCCTCGGCTCGGTCGACGCGCAGGGCTTCGACCACGTATTCGGTCATCAGCACCTCGATCTGATCGAAAAGGCGCATCTGTGGCGGATAGAGGGTATTGTCCAGATCGAACACCCATTGGGTGACGTGTGAAAATGCAGGCTTGACCATAGGCTTGGGTTTAGGCCGCGGCCACCGGGTTTTCAATGGCGCACTTGATTGCAGGCCCATGGCCCGGATAGACAGGTCCGAACGAGGAGAGACCCGACCCAATGAACCAGTCCCGACAGCCCCAGACCGATGCCTACAGCCTGATCCTCGAAGCGATCGACGTGGGTGTGTACAAACCCGGCGACCGGCTGGTGGAAAGCGAACTGGCCGAGCGGTTCGGCGTGTCGCGCACCCCGATCCGCGAGGCGCTGCAGCGGCTCGAGACGCAGTCGCTGCTGGAACGTGACGGGCGGTCGCTCATCGTGGCCTCGCTGGACCACAACCAGATGGCCGAGCTGTATGTCGTGCGGCGTGAGTTGGAAGGGCTGGCGGCCCGACTGGCCGCGCGCCACGCCACGGATGAGGAAATCAAAGTCCTGCAGGATATGGTCGAAGCCGATGACGCGCTTGTGGATGATCCAGTGGCTCTTTCCCGGGCCAACCGGCGGTTCCACGAGCAGATCCACCTTGCGTCGCACAACCGCTACCTTGTTCAGCAATTGGACCTTGTCCATCGCACCATGGCTCTGATGGCAACGACTTCATTGGCCGCGCAGGGCCGCGGTGAAATCGCTCAGAGTGAGCATAAGGGGATCGTCGAGGCGATCGCGGCTCATGACGAAGAAGCCGCCGACCGGGCCTTGAAGGAACATATCTCGGTCGCGTTCATGACCCGGCTGAAGCAGGATGCAATCCGGCGCGAGAAATAGCTGCCTCATCTGGCTGCGCTTCTTCGCTGGCGTGCCCGTGCTGGGTCTTGTCCCAGAAGAACGGTCTGACCGCCAGTTCCCACAGCGCCTTGTAGGCGGCTGCCACGCCCAAGGGGTAGTAGAGTGCCATGGTCGGGACCCACGGCAGCAGGAAACGGCGACCTCCGGCCAGCACGCCCAAGCCTCCAACTAGGATATTCGCGGCCTCGGCGGTCAGGAACAGGTAGACACAGGCGTGCAAGATTTGCGGTGCCAATACAGCTTCGAAGGGGTTCGTCATCCCCAAAAAGGTCAGCCAGAAGACCCACAGCACGGGGGCAAGCAGGAATTGTCCGACCGTTCCCAGGAAAAAGGCTTGGACACCCAGAAAGCGCCACATCCCCAGATCGCGCATCAATGCCAGGGGCGAGCGCATGTGGACAAGGTATGTGACCATAAACCCTTTGAGCCAGCGCGAGCGCTGCTTCACCCAAGGCCAGGCGCGGAAATTGGCCTCTTCATACGTGGCGGTATTCACGATTTCGGTGCGATAGCCCGCGCGGCTGAGTCGAACCCCCAGATCCGCGTCTTCGGTCACATTATGAGCGTCCCAGCCCCCCAATTCCAACAGCTTGTCACTGCGGAAGAAGAACGTCGTTCCGCCCAGGGGCACCACAAGACCCAACCGCGCGATTCCGGGCAGGATCACGCGGAACCAACCGCTGTATTCGATGGTGAAGCAACGCGAGCGCCAGTTGGTGCGCGGGTTGTAGTAGTCCAGAACACCCTGCAGGCAGACCACATCATCGGGCGCGCGGGCGAATTGCTCCACCACAGTCTCGAGTTGGTCTGGAAGAGGCGCATCCTCGGCATCCCAGACGCCCAAAATATCTCCTCGGCAGAAATCCAGCGCATAGTTCATCGCCCGTGGTTTGGTGGTCAGGTTGCCAAGATCGGGCACCTCCAGCGTTCGAATCCAGCTGGGCAGGGTGGTCTGCGCAAGCGCTGACCGGGTGACGTCGTCATGCTCTTCCAAGACCAGGATCACGTCCAACAGCGCCTTTGGATAGGTCAGGCGTTTCAGCCGTTGGATCAGCGCACCGGCGATTTCCCGTTCCTTGTGCAGCGGCACCAGGATAGACACGCAGGGCAGGCGGTGTTGCGCAAGCAGACCGCCTGGTTTCTCGGCCTTTTTGGGGAAGAGATACGATATCAACCCGGCTAGCCGAAGTATCAGGAACAGGATCAGTGTTGAAACTGCGGCCCAGAACAGCACGGATAGCCCGGCATTCGGTTGCAGGCCCAGGCCCGCAAGCGCAGCCAGAGCCAAGAGGGTCGGCAGGAGACGCGAGCTCGCAGTCCATGAGCGGCAGCTTTGCGAAAGCGGCGCCCGTGTTTCCGACGCCTCAGCCAAAGGTTTTGCGTAATGTCGGGCAATGGCTTGGTCGATGTCATCGGGTGCGGCCAGCACCGGAAGGACTGTCTGGGCGCAATCCGCCAACCCGGACCTTATTTCATCAAAGCGGTCTGGGTAGGCTGTCGCGACCAAGAGCACGGGCCCGACTCGCAGCCACGGAATGGCGTTGTGCGTCAGCCAGAACTGCATTGGGCGCAGCGCGCAAAGGTCAGCGGGTGGCGGCGTGTTTTCCAGATCGGCGATCTGCAGCCCATGTTGTTGGCCCAGCGCCAACAACACATCGCCGCGCGAGGCCATATGCTCGCCAACCAGAATTTCGCCCAGAGGAGCGTTCTGCCGCTCCTGCAGTTTCAGGGCGTGATCCAGTTGAGCGGGGGTGATCACCCCCAAGTCGATCAGGCAAGTGCCCAAAGGTTTGCGCGGGCCAATGCCGGAAACCGGGGTCGCAGGCCCGTGACCCAGAAAATTCAATTCAACCATCATAGCACCCTGCCCGAAGTGTCGGGTCAGAGTTGCTCAATCAAGGTTAATTCCGGGTTAACGTTGACGCGGCCCGCAAACCTGCGGGATTAAGCGCGCACTTTTCGGTCGGCCATGGCCGCGGCAAACCGTTCAAACAGGTAAAAGCTGTCTTGCGGGCCGGGCGAGGCTTCGGGGTGATACTGAACCGAATACACCGGGCGATCGGACATGCGGATGCCGCAGTTCGAGCCATCGAACAGCGACCGGTGGGTTTCAACCACCCCCGCAGGCAACGATTGGGCGTCGACCGCGAATCCGTGGTTCATCGAGGTGATCTCGACCTTGCCGGTTTCCAGGTCCTTGACCGGATGGTTCGCGCCGTGGTGTCCGTGGTTCATCTTGATGGTCTTGCCGCCCAACGCCAGTGCCAGCATCTGGTGACCAAGGCAGATCCCGAAAATCGGCAGATCCGTGGTTTCAAGTATTTCCTTGATCATCGGCACAGCATAAGTGCCTGTCGCCGCCGGGTCTCCCGGGCCGTTGGACAGGAACACGCCGTCGGGGTCGTGCGCCAGCACCTCAGCCGCGGTTGCGGTTGCAGGCAGGACCGTCACGTCGCAACCGGCCGAGGCCAGGCAACGCAGGATGTTCCGTTTTGCGCCGTAGTCCAGCGCGACGACCTTGTGCACGGGCGCTTCCTGACGCTGGTATCCGTCCGGCCAGGCCCAACGCATCTCGTCCCAGCGGTAGCTTTGGGCACAGGTCACGTCCTTGGCCAGATCCATGCCCTCCAGCCCGGCGAAACCACGCGCCGCTGCAACCAGGGCTTCAATGTCGAAGTTGCCCTGCGGGTCATGGGCCAGCGCGACATGCGGAGCGCCTTGCTGGCGGATCGCGCGGGTCAGCCGGCGGGTATCGACCCCACCGATGGCGATCCGGCCACGGCGTGCCAGCCAGTCGGTCAGCCGCTCGGCCGAGCGCCAGTTCGACGGCTCGGTCGGGTCCCACTTGACCACCATGCCCGCGGCGACAGGATCGGCGGTTTCGTCATCCTCGGGATTGACGCCGACATTGCCGACATGTGGGAAAGTGAAGGTCACGATCTGCCCGGCATAGGACGGGTCGGTCATGATTTCCTGATATCCGGTCATCGCGGTGTTGAAACACAGCTCGGCCACGGTTTGTCCCGTGGCGCCGAACCCGGTTCCGAAGAAGAGTGTTCCGTCGGCCAGAGCCAGACATGCGGTGGGCTTGGACGTGGCTTGATGGGCCATGGCGCGACTCTCCTATCGGGTAAATCGGCGCATAACTAAGGGGGTTGGTGCCTCGGGTCAACCCTGTTCAAATTTTGGGCTATTGTTGTTTTTCAATGATTTAGCCTTATCTGTCTGCTGTTGTGCCTCGGATTTTGTTTAGATATGTTCGGGGTTCCGTTGCCATGGGGATGGACAGAACAGATGGATATGCGAACTCGGGTGACCACTGCCCTGAAGCAAGCAATGAAGGACAAGGATGCCGAGCGTCTGTCGACGCTGCGGCTGGTCAATGCCGCGATCAAGGATCGGGACATCGCGCTGCGCGCGGCCGGAAACGAAGAGGCCAAGGGCTGCGATGACGCGGATGTTCTTGAGATTCTTGGGAAAATGAGCAAGCAGCGCAAGGAAAGCGCGCGGGCCTATGAGGAAGGCGGTCGTTTGGACCTGGCCGAGCGCGAACTGCGCGAGGTGAAAATCATCGAGGAATTCCTGCCCAAGCAGTTGGATGATGATGAGGTCGCAAAGGCCATCCAGACGGCGATCACGGCGACCGGTGCCGGGTCGATCCGGGACATGGGCAAGGTCATGGGCGAGCTCAAGGCCAACTACACAGGCCAGATGGACTTTGGAAAGGTGGGGCCGCTGGTCAAAGACCACCTGTGCGCAGCGTCGAACGGCGACTGCTGACGCGCTTTATTCAAGCGCCGGTTCGCGCAGCCGTATTACCAGATCATCATACAAGGCAATGCGTTCCTCCTCTGAGAGGAACGCGCCAATCTCGACCACCCGTCCTTCACCCGACAGGGTCACATAGTTCGGGACGGGTCCGCCGGCCTTGTGCATTTCCGGACGGGCCCAGTATCGATTGCAAGTCCATTCCTGCTGGCCGGTCCGGGCGCTGTGATGGATCAGGCGTGCTTGGGTTCCGGTAAGGGTCAGTACCTCAAACACGTTACGGGACCGATAGTTCGCCTGGATCGCAAGCCATAGGCCCGCCACCGTCAACAAAAGGAACGGCAATAGCCCCCACAGCAGAACCGATCCCAGAACTGCAAGCAGGGGAATCAGTCCAAACAGGAAAACCGATAGCACGACGGCCATCGCGCCGCGCGGCGGCAGGGAATTGTGCGGCCAAAGGCGCAATTCCTGTTCCGAGTTCGAGCTGTCGTTCCAATGGTAGGGCATATTGCAAAAATAGCGCCTGCTGATCCGGTGTCGATTGCCAATTTCAAACGACGTGTCCGACCCTCGCCCAGGACAGCGCATCCTCAAGCCGGTCGTCGCCCCAGAACACTTCGCCCCGCGTGACAAAGCTGGGCGCGCCGAATACGCCCAGGCCCACCGCCGTTTCGGTTTCAGCTTTCAACGCGGTTTCGATTTCAGGGCTGCGCGCGCGGGCCAGGACGGGCAGCGGGTCTAGCTGGCAGCGGAACAGAGCCTCGGACATGGCGTTTTCACTGCCGGCTTCGATACCATCCTCAAACCAGATCCTGTAAAGGTTTTGGGTAAAGCTCTTGCCCCATCCTTCCCGGATTCCCAGCAGCGCGACCTGGTTGGCCAATTCGAGGTTCGAAATCGGATAGGGGGCGGGCAGCTTGGCGTGGATATGGTACTTGGCTGCGCGGCGTTCGATGTCGCGCCACATGTAGGCCGACTTGACCGGTTTGCCCGCAAACGGAATGTTCTTCTGTTCAGACATGACCGCGCGCACGTCGAAAGGGCGCCAGTTAACCTGCGCCTGATGTTCTGCGCACCAGTCGTCCAGACGCATGATGGTCAGGAAACTGTAAGTGCTGCCGATGGAGTACCAGAAATCAATATCGGGCATGGTGACCTCGGAGATTGGCCGGACATGCGGCGCCCCAAGGATACCCGATTTTCAACGATATTGCGACCGCCCGCGGAATGCGATGGCCGATAGAGCGCGAACAGTAAAAGAAAAACCCCGCCGTGAAGGCGGGGTTTTCTGTTTTCGGGAAGGGATCAGTGCGCGTGGCCCTTGTCCCAGTCTTCCTGCTTGGGCAGCTGCTCGAACGTGTGCTCGGGCGGCGGCGAGGGCAGGGTCCATTCCAGCGTATCCGCGTATTCGTTCCACGGGTTCGGACGTGTTTCCTTGGCGCCCCGGAACAGGGCGTAGAACACGATCCCGAAGAACAGCAGGAACGAAGCGAACGAGACGAACGCTCCGATCGACGACACGAAGTTCCACTGAGCGAAGGCTTCGGGATAGTCGATATACCGGCGCGGCATGCCCTGACGACCCAGGAAGTGCTGCGGGAAGAAGGTCAGGTTTGCACCGATGAAGAACATCCAGAAGTGTACCTTGCCCCAGAACTCCGAGTACTGACGGCCCGTCATCTTCGAGAAGTAGAAGTACACGCCTGCAAAGATCGCGAAGACTGCACCCAGGCTCATCACGTAGTGGAAGTGCGCGACGACATAGTAGGTGTCGTGGTAGGCACGGTCGATACCGGCCTGCGACAGAACCACACCGGTCACACCGCCGACGGTGAACAGGAACAGAAAGCCGAAGGCGAACAGCATCGGCGTCTTGAACTCGATCGAGCCGCCCCACATGGTGGCGATCCACGAGAACACCTTGACCCCCGTCGGAACCGCGATGACCATCGTGGCCAGCATGAAGTAGGCCTGCTGGCGCAGCGACATGCCCACGGTGTACATATGGTGTGCCCACACGACGAAGCCCAGTGCGCCGATTGCGATGATCGCCCACACCATCGGCAGATAGCCGAAGATCGGCTTGCGCGAGAAGGTGGCGATGACGTGGCTGATGATGCCAAAGCCTGGCAGGATTACGATGTACACCTCGGGGTGGCCGAAGAACCACAGGATGTGCTGGTACAGGATCGGGTCACCGCCACCGGCCGGATCAAAGAAGGTGAAGCCGAAGTTGCGGTCCATCAGCAGCATGGTGATCGCGCCCGCCAGAACCGGCAGCGACAGCAGAATCAGCCACGAGGTGACGAAGATCGACCAGCTGAACAGCGGCACCTTGAACAGGGTCATGCCCGGGGCACGCATGTTCAGGAAGGTGGTGATCATGTTGATCGCGCCGAGGATCGAGGAGGCGCCCGATACGTGCACGGCAAAGATCGCCAGGTCCATGGACATGCCGCCTTCGGTCGTCGACAGTGGCGGGTACAGAACCCAGCCCACGCCCGAGCCGGCCTGGTCGTTGCCGCCTGGGGCCAGCAGCGAGGCGATGCCCAGCGAGGTGCCGGCGACATAGAGCCAGAAGGACAGGTTGTTCATCCGGGGGAACGCCATGTCCGGCGCACCGATCTGCAACGGCATGAAATAGTTACCAAAACCGCCGAACAGGGCGGGGATGACCACGAAGAACATCATCAGGACACCGTGATAGGTGATCATCACGTTCCAAAGGTGTCCGTTGGGCGTGCAGGGGTCGGCCATGAAGCCTTCCAGGCACATGTACTGAACGCCCGGATGCATCAGTTCAAGCCGCATGTAGATGGTCATCGCGACCGAGATGAACCCGGCAAAGGCCGAGAAGATCAGGTAAAGGATCCCGATATCCTTGTGGTTGGTCGACATGAACCACCGGGTAAAGAACCCGCGCTGGTCTTCATGATCGTGACCATGAATGGCTGCGTCTGCCATTTAGGTGCCTCCTGTTGCAAATAGACCGCGCAGCCGGACCTCTCCGGCGCGCGGGATTCCTGCTGGTTTTAGAATGCAAGGGGGCGGCCTTCAATGGCCGAGTTTGATCTGTATCAAGAATAATTGTCGCGGGGCAGGAGGACACCCGCGCGATATCGGCCTTGGATGACCGGTATCTGGGGATGATCGGGCGAATTGCAAGGACAGGGGCTGTCCAAGGGCGGAATCACGCCTTGACCCGCTGCGGGCTTGGCCGCAGAACAGCACGCAGCCCCTTTGTCGGAGACCCACCATGACCGCTTATGATCCCGAAAACATCTTTGCCAAGATCCTGCGGGGCGAGATCCCCTCGACCCGCGTCTACGAGGATGAGGACACGCTGGCTTTCATGGATATCATGCCGCGTGCGGACGGGCACCTTCTGGTGATCCCGAAAACGCCTTGCCGCAACGTGCTGGATGCCACACCCGAGCAATTGGCCGCAGTCATGACCACGGTTCAGAAACTGGCGCGTGCGGTCATGCGCGCCTTTGACGCCGAAGGGGTGACCATCCAGCAGTTCAACGAGGCGGCCGGAGGGCAGGAGGTGTTTCACCTGCATTTCCATGTCCTTCCCCGGCACGAGGGCGTCTCTCTGCGCCCGCCCGGCAAGATGGGCGATTTCGACGAGATCGCCAAACACGCCGAGCGCATCAGGGCTGCGCTGGCGTGACGGGTGGGGGCGCCTGATGCGTCGCTGAACAGGCATCGTGATCCCCAAACGCCTGCAAGACTGAGCAAACGTGGTCGTGCTGCCCGTCGCAGGCGGCTGCGATCCGGGCAAGTTCGGTCTCGAGCCGGCGCAGTTTTGCAATACGATCTTGCAGGTCCGCCAGTTGCCGCTCGGCGATTTCGTGTGCCCGGTTCAGATCGGCGCCTTGGGCGCCTTCCAATGACAGCAGGGCCTCGACATCGGCCAGTGGCAGTCCAAGATCGCGCGTGTGTTTGACAAAGTGCAGCCGCTCGAGCGCGGCGCGGTCATAGCGCCTTTGGTTGCCAGCGCTCCGTTCCGGCGGTGGCAGCAGGCCCCTTTCTTCGTAAAACCGGATCGTGGCGACTTTGACGCCTGTGCGCCGTGACAAATCCCCGATCGAGAACATTTTCCGCAATCCCCCTTGAACCTCTAGTCACTAGAGGAATTAGGTATGGACCATGACCCAGACAAGGACACGACATCATGGCGCATGATCATTCCCACGCCGGACACAAACACCACGCCCAAATCGACGCCGATGCCGGAGACGCGCGGGTGGCATGGGCCATCGCGGTCAACATGTTTCTGACGCTGGCACAGGTGGTCGGCGGAATCTTTTCGGGGTCGCTGGCGCTCATCGCTGACGCGCTGCACAATTTTTCCGACGCGATTGCACTGATCATCGCGTTCTTTGCCCGCAAGATCGCGCGACGCCCAGCCGACCCGCGCATGAGCTTCGGATACGGTCGGGCCGAAGTGGTCGCGGCGCTGGTCAACTATACCGCACTGATCGTCATCGCCGCGTACCTGATGTACGAAGGGGTGGCCCGGTTCTTTCAGCCCGAGCCGATTGACGGCTGGCTTGTGGTCTGGATAGCCATGCTGGCGTTGGTGGTGGATCTGATCACCGCGCTTTTGACCTATAGCATGGCCAAAACCAGCATGAATATCCGCGCGGCTTTTTTGCACAACGTTGCTGATGCGCTGGGATCGGTTGCAGTGATCGTGGCCGGGGTGGCTGTGATCCTGTTCAACTGGACCTGGGTCGACCCGGCCGTCACCATTCTGATTTCGCTGTACATCCTTTGGCATGTCCAAAGCGAAATCGGAGGAACGATCCGTGTTCTCATGCTTGGCGCGCCGCCCGATCTGGACCCCGAGGAGGTCGCCTCGGCCATTGAGGCAACGGACGGCGTGCGCGAGGTTCACCATGTCCACTTGTGGAGCGTGCAGGAAAACCAGGCGGCTCTTACCGCGCATCTGGTGGTCGAAGACTGCGCCTGGTCGCAGGCTGAAGAGGTGCGCGGTCTGGTGAAACAAGCAATGCGCGACAGTTTTGGGATCGGCCACCTGACGCTTGAGGTGGAAATGGCCGGTCGGGCCTGCCCACAGACCATGCGGTTCGGCCATGCCGCGGACCAATCAGGCGAAAACTGAGGCCCCAAAAACGAGAATTGCCGTTCCGATATGGGGTCGGAACGGCAGACTCGTAACCAAACACTTGATCGATTTTCGCGGGCTGGCCGCGATCACCGGTTAACATACCACTCACTCTTGAACGGTATGTTCATGATACCTCAAACTGCGGCTGTTGTGTGGAAGGAAGAAGGAGATTCCCTAAATTTTAAGGCAATTCGCGGCAATCTTCGGAAATTTGCGACCGTATTGAGAAACAGAAGAACCCTGCATCGAGGATTGTCGTTCCGCGGGGTCAGATTCTGCGATTCGAGACCATGGTCGATGCGAGGGGGTCAGGCCGCCTCGGGGCCGAAAGCCTCAGTAAAGGTTTTGCGCAGAGCCACATCGACATCGGCCATTGTCACCGGCAATCCCAGATCCACCAACGAAGTCACGCCGAACTCCCGGATGCCGCAGGGAACGATGCCCGAAAAATGCTCCAGGTCCGGTTCCACGTTTATCGAGATGCCGTGGAAGCTGATCCATTTCCGCAAGCGGATGCCGATCGCAGCGATCTTGTCCTCGGCCGGTTCGCCACTGACGGTCAGCGGCTTGTCCTTGCGCGGCACCCACACACCGACACGGCCTTCGCGGATTTCTCCGTGGACGTTGAACTCGGCCAGTGCCGAGATCACCCAGGTTTCCAGCTGTTTGACAAAGCGGCGGACATCATGGCCGCGCTTTCCAACATCCAGCATGACATAGACGACCCGCTGGCCAGGTCCGTGATAGGTGTATTCGCCCCCGCGCTTGCTGGCATAGACCGGGAATCGATCCGGGTCGGTCAGGTCTTGGGGTTTGGCTGATGTTCCGGCCGTATAGAGCGGCGGATGCTCCAAGAACCAGATGCACTCGTCCGCGGTTCCGGCCGCAATCTCGGCCACCCGCGCCTCCATGAAGGCGACGGCGGTGTCATAGTCGGTCAGTCCGTCGGTGATCTTCCATTCCATGCGCGCCTCATAGCCGTCCTGCTGTCCAAGCGAAAGAGGTTAGGCGGCCTCGGCCCGGCATCGCTGCAGGACCTGAGCGTAGGTCTCGGTGCCCTGCGCACCCGCCAGCAGGTACTTGCCGCCAAAAACCATTGCCGGAACTCCGGTGATGCCTCGGCTGGTCCAGAATTGTTGCTTTTGCCTTACCTGGCCTGCATGCGCGCCCGATTCCAATGCCGCGCGGGCGGCGTCTGGGTCGAGGCCGGCGGTCTGAGCGGCATCCAGCAATACCTCAACTTTCGAAACATCCCGCTGATCTGTGAAATAGGCCTTGAACAAGGCCAGCTTCAGAGGGTGTTGCCTGCCTTGCGTTTCGGCCCAGTCCAGAAGTTGATGTGCAGCGAAGGTGTTCACTATGCGGCTGTCGTCATTGAAATTGAACGTGAAACCCAAATCCGCACCTAGCGCGGTCAGCCGGTCTCGGGCTTGCTGGCTCTGCTCGGCGGTCGAGCCGTACTTCTCCATGATGTGCTCTCGCAGGTTCTGGCCATCTGGCCCCATTGCGGGGTTCAACTCGAACGGGTGCCACCGGAGCTGCGCCAGCACGTTCTCCTGCTCCAGCGCCAGATCAAGCTGGCGAAACCCGACGATGCACCACGGGCATACGACATCGGATACGATGTCGACTTGGATGACGGGGCGGGGATCGGGTGTGGTCATCGGATGCTCCTGCTGCGATGTGGCATCGGGTTTCATGACCCCACAGATATGGTTGCAGGCCGGGAATTCCAATGCGGTTGCTTTTGCCTCTTCACATCCTTTTGCCAAGCGTCTATACGCCGCCTACCAAGTCACAGGCAGTGCGGCCGTGGCGGAATTGGTAGACGCGCAGCGTTGAGGTCGCTGTGGGGTAACACCCGTGGAAGTTCGAGTCTTCTCGGCCGCACCATTTTCTTCAATATCAATTCACCCGTCGTTCCGTTTTGGGCGAGGGGCATCTTTGTGGCCAATCGTAAAATCTTGCCTGCGGTTTAAACGCGCCAAAAACGGGCACTTGATTTCGTCTGTAATTCGAATATCCATGAATTATGGAAAAAGTGATTCCCGACCGCCTGTCCACCTTGGGTCATCCGGCTCGGTTGGCCGTTTTCCGGCTGTTGATGCGCCGGTATCCCGATCGCATACCCGCGACCGAGATTGCCATGGCGTTGGACCTCAAGCCGAATACGCTGTCCAACTACGTAAACGCGCTGATGCAGGCCGGCCTTGTGACGCAGGAAAGGGTCGGGACGTCCTTGCGCTACTCGGTGGATATGGACGCCGTGCGGCAGACGTTCGATTACCTTCTGCTGGATTGCTGCCGTGGGCGTCCGGAACTCTGCGCGCCCAGTCCACTCAACGGCGTTGACGCGCATGCGGCCAAGGCCCCGCGTACCTACAACGTATTGTTCATATGCACCGGGAATTCCGCGCGTTCGATTTTCGCCGAGGCCCTGTTGAAGCAGCTTGGCGGCGACCGGTTCAACGTGTTTTCTGCCGGTACACGTCCGCGGTCCCAGTTGAACCCAGCGGCGCTTGAGGTGCTGCGGCAGAATGGGCACGACATCTCGGACCTGCGCGCCAAGAATGTAAGAGAGTTCCAGGCCCCGGGCGCGCCGAAGTTCGATTTCGTGTTCACCGTATGCAATCAGGCTGCGAACGAAGACTGCCCCGCCTGGCCCGGGCAGCCGGTCAGCGCGCATTGGGGTATGCCCGATCCGGTGAAGGCCGAGGGAACAGAGGCCCAAAAACGCCTTGCCTTCCAGCAGGCCTACGGCGCGTTGCGCAACCGGATCCTGACCTTTTCGTCGCTGCCGTTCGAAACCCTAGACCGTATGTCCCTTCAGAAGGCCGTGGATGACATCGGCCAGACCCATACCGGAGAAACCGCATGACCGTTTATGCTCTCAACGGCCTTGGCCGCATCGGCAAGCTGGCCTTGAAACCCCTGCTTGAGAAAGGCGCGCAGATCGCCTGGATCAATGATGCGGTGGGGGACCCCGCGATGCACGCGCATCTTCTGGAGTTCGACACCGTGCATGGCCGCTGGGCCGCCGACTTCAGTCATGACGAAAACTCGGTCACCATCGACGGCGTTCGGTTGCCCTTCATCGGAACCCGCAACCTGTCGGATCTGCCGCTTGAGGGCGTCGACGTCGTCATCGACTGCACCGGGGTCTTCAAGACCGAGGCAAAGCTGGCCCCTTACTTTGACGCCGGTGTGAAGAAGGTGGTGGTCTCGGCTCCGGTAATGGATGTTGATGCGGCCAATATCGTCTTTGGCGTGAACGAAGGCACTTATGACCCGGCGCGCCACCGCATCGTGACCGCGGCCAGCTGCACCACGAACTGCCTGGCCCCGGTGGTCAAGGTCATCCACGAGAGCCTGGGCATCCGGCACGGCTCGATCACCACGATTCATGACGTGACCAACACGCAAACGATCGTGGATCGCCCGGCCAAGGACCTGCGCCGTGCGCGCTCGGCGTTGAACTCGCTGATCCCCACGACCACCGGCAGCGCCACGGCGATCACCCTGATCTATCCCGAACTGAAGGGGCGGCTGAACGGGCATGCGGTGCGGGTGCCGCTGCTGAATGCCTCGCTGACCGATTGCGTGTTCGAGGTTGAACGCGAAACCACCGCCGAAGAGGTGAATGCCCTGTTCAAGGCAGCGGCCGAGGGACCTCTGGCCGGCATTCTGGGCTATGAGGAGCGTCCTCTGGTCTCGACCGACTATACCAATGACACCCGGTCCAGCATCGTGGATGCACCGTCAACCATGGTGGTGAACGGAACGCAGGTAAAGGTCTATGCCTGGTACGACAACGAGATGGGCTATGCGCATCGGCTGGTGGATGTCGCGATGATGGTCGGGGCATCGCTTTGACCAGCGCTTCCCAACGTCCCGACGGGCTGTCGGCCTATATGGCCGTCACGGCTGCCTATTGGGCCTTCATGCTGACCGATGGCGCCCTGCGGATGCTGGTGCTGCTGCATTTTCACACGCTGGGCTTTTCACCGGTTCAGCTGGCCTATCTGTTCGTGCTGTACGAGATCGCCGGGATGGCCACCAACCTGGCCGCCGGGTGGATCGCCGCGCGGTTCGGTCTGACCGCGACCCTGTACGCGGGGCTGACGATACAGGTGCTGGCCTTGCTGGCGCTGGCGCAATTGGATCCGGGCTGGACCATCGGTGTGTCGGTCGCCTTCGTGATGGTCGTTCAGGGCGCCAGCGGGGTGGCCAAGGACCTGACCAAGATGTCGTCGAAATCGGCGGTCAAGCTGTTGGCCCCCACCGAGGGCAACGGACTGTTCCGCTGGGTCGCGGTGCTGACCGGGTCGAAGAATGCGGTGAAGGGGTTGGGCTTCCTGCTGGGGGCGGCCTTGTTGGCCGGGTTCGGCTTTGCCGGCGCCGTGCTGGGCATGGCGGGGGTCTTGTTCCTGATCCTGGTGGCGGTGCTGCTGGCGATGCCGCCGGGGCTGCCCAAGGGCCGCAAGGGCGCTAAATTTTCCGAGGTCTTTTCGAAATCGGCCAATGTGAACTGGCTGTCCGCGGCGCGGGTCTTCCTGTTCGGGGCGCGCGACGTCTGGTTCGTCGTCGGCATCCCGATCTATTTCTACGCCGTGCTGTCGGATGGCAGCGAAGTCGGCAACCGCTCGGCCTTTTTTCTGATCGGCGGGTTCATGGCCTTGTGGATCATTCTGTACGGCATTGTTCAGGCTGCCGCCCCGCGTCTGCTGCGGGCAGGGGCGCGGGATGAGGCCGATCTGGTCGCAGCGGCGCGCAGCTGGGCCTGGGGGCTGGCCTGCGTGCCGGCCGTCCTGACGGTGGCTGCGCTGATGTCCTCTGGGCCCGCGCCGTGGCTGACGCTGACGCTGGTGGGTGGCCTGCTGGCCTTTGGCGCGGTCTTTGCGGTGAATTCCTCGCTGCATTCCTATCTGATCCTGGCCTTCACCCGGGCCGAGCGGGTGACGATGGATGTGGGTTTCTACTACATGGCCAATGCGGGCGGGCGGCTGTTGGGTACGCTGCTGTCCGGCCTGACTTATCAATGGGGCGGGTTGCCCTTGATGCTCGGGACGGCGGCCGCCATGGTCGCGCTTTCCGCCTTGGCTGCGGGGCGCTTGCAGCCCCACACAACTTCGGAGATCTCTGCATGAGCGTATTTGAACGGTATCTGTCCCTGTGGATCGCGCTGGCAATGGCCGCCGGGATCGCCATCGGCTCATTCGCGCCGGGTTTGGTCCAGGCCATCGCGGCGGCCGAGGTGGCCAATGTCAACCTGGTGGTGGCGGTGCTGATCTGGGCCATGGTCTATCCGATGATGGTGGGGGTGGACCCAAGCAGCCTGCGCGACGTGGTAAAACAGCCCAAGGGGCTGGCGATCACGCTGGTGGTCAACTGGCTGATCAAGCCCTTCACCATGGCGGCGCTGGGCGTGCTGTTCTTCGAATACGTCTTCGCCGACCTGATCGCGCCCGCCGATGCCCAGCAATATATCGCGGGGCTGATCCTGCTGGGTGCGGCGCCCTGCACGGCAATGGTGTTCGTCTGGTCGCATCTGACCAAGGGGGACGAGAACTATACCCTGCTGCAGGTGTCGGTGAATGACATCGTCATGGTCTTTGCGTTCGCTCCGATCGTGGCCTTCCTGCTGGGTGTGACCGACATTTCGGTTCCGTGGCATACGCTGGTCCTGTCGGTTGTCCTGTTCGTGGCGCTGCCCCTGGCGGCAGGTGTCTGGACGCGCAACCGGCTGGGCTCGGCCGAGCGGATCGAGGCGTTCCGCGACCGGATCAAACCATGGGGCGTTGTTGGCCTGATCGCGACCGTCGTCATCCTGTTCGGCCTGCAGGGGCAGGTGATCCTGGACCGCCCGATGGTTATAGCGCTGATCGCCGTGCCGATCCTGATCCAGTCCTACGGGATCTTTGCGGTGGCTTATGCGGCGGCTTTTGCCCTGCGCGTGCCGCACCGGATTGCGGCGCCCTGCGCACTGATCGGCACATCGAACTTCTTTGAACTGGCGGTGGCCGTCGCCATCAGCCTGTTCGGCCTGAATTCGGGGGCGGCTCTGGCCACGGTGGTGGGCGTTCTGGTCGAGGTGCCGGTGATGCTGTCGCTGGTGGCTTTCGCCAACCGGACGCGCGGCAGTTTTGCCGAGCGTTCGGAGCAATCTCCAACGGACGTCCGGGCCTAGCAATCCGACGGTGGAAATCCGGCGTCAAACAGTGGTAGACGCCTAGCGCGGACCCGGCTTGGCCGGGCGCCGCACTTTTGTCTGGGCCACAAAAAGGAACGTGCACTGATGGCTGGGTTTCAATCTCGGGCACATGCTGATCGCAGCGAAGTCACTCGCGCTGCGCGCTTGTCGGTTGCGCCGATGATGGATTGGACCGATCGGCACTGTCGGTATCTGCACCGTTTGCTCAGTGCTGAAACGCTTTTGTACACGGAAATGGTGACGGCCCCTGCTCTGGTACGGGGTGGAGCGCTGCATCTTCTGGACCATAGCCCCGAGGAACATTCCGTCGCTCTGCAATTGGGCGGATCTGACCCGCAGGAGCTGGCTCAGGCGGCCGCATTGGGGGCTGAGGCCGGATATGACGAGATCAACCTGAACTGCGGCTGCCCGTCGGATCGGGTTCAATCAGGAACGTTTGGAGCCGTCTTGATGAAAGAGGCGGGCCGGGTCGCCGATTGCGTGGCCTCCATGCGGGAAGTTGTTGATGTCGATGTCACGGTCAAATGTCGGATCGGCGTGGATGACCAAAACCCCGAGGACGTATTGCCCGACTTTCTGGATCGGATTCGCGCTGCCGGCTGTCGGCGCGTGACGATCCACGCCCGCAAGGCTTGGCTTCAGGGGCTTAGCCCCAAAGAAAACAGGGACATACCGCCGCTGGACTACGACCTGGTTCACCGGATGAAGGCTGATTTTCCGGATCTCCACATCTCGATCAACGGAGGCATCACGACACTGGCCGAAGCCCAGGTGCATCTGGACGCCGGACTGGACGGAGTGATGATCGGCCGGGCTGCTTATCATCAGCCGACCGATATTCTGGCCGATGCCGACCTGCTGATCTACGGGTCGGGGCAAAAGGCGGATCCGGTTGAAGTCGTGATGAAAATGCTGCCCTATATCGATCGGCATCTTGCCGGCGGGGGGCGGTTGCACCAGATCACCCGACATATGCTGGGATTGTTCACAGGACGCCCGGGCGCTCGTGGTTGGAGGCGTGCTTTGTCCGAAGGCGCGGTCAAAGACCATGCCGGACCCGACGTGGTTCTGGGCGCGCTGTCCCGCGTGGCACCGGATGCCGAGGCGGCGCAAGTAATTTAAGACGGCCCACGGGCCGGGGACCAAGGGGGACGGATGCCCGATACGATGTTGCTGGCCCAGATGCTGGGCCTTTTGCTTGTGATCGGCGCGCTCGCCGGTGTTTTGGCTGGCCTTCTGGGAGTAGGTGGCGGGATCGTTCTGGTGCCGGCCTTCTTCTACGCGTTTCAAACGCTAGGATATGGTGGCCCGCAGCTGATGCAGCTGTGTCTTGCGACGTCACTTGCCACGATCATCGTGACTTCGGTTCGTTCGGTGCTGAGTCACAACAAGAAAGGCGCTGTCGATTGGGATATTCTACGCGGTTGGGGTCCGGGTATCGCTGTCGGTGCGATTGTTGGCGTACTGGTCGCCTCGGCCCTGCGCACGGAAGCGTTGCAGGCGCTGTTCGGTATCCTTGGAATGGTGATTGGCGCCTATCTGGGACTTGGCAAGTCCGAATGGCGATTGGGTGATGCCATGCCCGGCGGGCTGAAGCGGTTGGTGATTTCGCCTTTGGTCGGGTTTCTGTCGGTGCTGATGGGAATTGGCGGCGGCAGCTTTGGGGTGCCCCTGATGAGCCTCTACAACACACCGATCCATCGGGCCGTTGCGACGGCCGCGGGTTTTGGCGTGATCATCGCCGTACCCTCGGTACTGGGCTTTCTGTTTCTGCCGATCGCAGCTGAACACCGTCCGCCGCTGACCATCGGCGCCGTCAATCTTGTGGCCTTTGGTGTGGTTGTTGCGATGACGATGATCACCGCGCCCTGGGGGGTGAAACTGGCCCATGCGATGGACCCCAAGCCGCTCAAACGCGTGTTTGCCGTGTTCCTCACGTTGGTGGCGCTGAATATGCTGCGCAAGGCAGTGGGGTGGTAAGGCCTTTTTGGTCACGGGGGTGGGAAGTATTCCCCTACGACCAGCCCATAGCAGACTGGGTGGCCCACGCCCTACCACTGGCGCAGCAGGCCGCCAGTGACCCAGCCCACCGGCAGTGGTTGGATTGCGAAGGCACCTGGTTCATCGGCGTCGATGCTCTGCCCAATGACGGGGCAGGGCGTGTCGGGGCCTCAGCCCCGTTGAGCGGGCAGGCTGTCGCGTTTCTGGATGAACACTATGGATCGATCGAATTGCACAAGGGGCAGGTCTCGGTCGTCTATCCCGGCTATCCGCGCCCGCGCAGGGGCGAGAACGAGGCGGCGGCCCGATACCGGGCCAAGCGCGACGCGGCGCATGTGGATGGCCTGAAACCCGGCGGCCCGGACCGTCGGCGCAAGATCGACGAACCTCACGCATGGGTCCTGGGTATCCCACTGACACAGGCGAGCGCAGATGCCGCGCCTCTGGTCGTTTGGGATGGCAGCCACAGGATCATGGGCGCGGCATTCCGGGCTGCGTTGGCCGGTGTTCCTCGCGCTCAGTGGGCGCAGACCGATATCACCGAGGCCTATCAGGCTGCTCGTCGCGAAGTGTTCGAAACCTGCCCGCGTATCGAAGTGTCGGCCTCGCCCGGCGAAACCTACGTGTTGCATCGCCATTGTCTGCATGGGGTCGCGCCTTGGGGGGCGGGGGCAACGGCGGGGCCGGACGGACGGATGATTGCCTATTTCCGGCCCGAGCTGCCGGGCGGTGTGGCCGAATGGATCGAATCCCCGTAACCTTCTGCCATTCTTTGGCTTTGGAGGCTCAAAATGATTACGGTCCACAAGAATTCCGACGGTGCATTGATCGAAATCGAATTGTCCGGCGAAGTTACAAGCGCCGATTACACAAGCACTCTGGTTCCCGCAATCGAGGCTGCGCTGGCGGAACATGACGCCGTCCGCCTCCTGGTTATCGTCGGCCCCGAGTTCAAAGGCTATGATCTGGGCGCTGCTTGGGAAGATACCAAGCTGGGCCTAAGCCATTGGCGCGGCTTCGATCGCGCCGCGGTCGTCGCAGACAAGGGATGGGTCCAGACCAGCGTGCGCCTGGCTGCGCCGCTGATGCCCTGTCCGGTGCAGGTATTCGAGCTGGCCGAGCTGGAAGAAGCGCGCCGCTGGATCCGTGAATCCCTGGGTGCGATCCACATTGTGGATTTGGGCGGGCCATGCGTGCAGGTCAGCCTTATGGGTAAGCTGGACCCCGAGGAATACGAAAAGGCCGAAGCCGATTTGGATTCCATCCTGGGTGACAGGGATGCGTTCCGGTTGCTGATCGATCTGAGGGAATTCGATGGCTGGCAAGGGCTGACCGCTCTGGCCGCGCATTTCCGTCTGGCCCGCGGTCACGTGGGAATGCTGGATCGGGCAGCCATCGTCGGCGACAAGGCATGGCAGAACATCGCGCAGCGCGTGGGTGGTCACATTCTGGGTACACGGACCCAGTTTTTCCCGTCCGAAGAGATTGAAAACGCCAAGGCGTGGCTGGCTGCCGGATGACGATGGCGCGCGGCCCGAATGATTGGGCCGCGCTGCGCGTCCGGGGCAAATCCTGGATTGACACATGACGCTGTCGCGGGCCGGTCCAACTTGTTACGTTACGTCCTTTTCGCCCAACCGCGAGGCGCGAAGGCATTGTAACTGTTGAGTCTCTCCGGCTGATTTGTCTAATTGGTAAAAAAATTGAAGCGCGACGGCAGGTTTTCCCCCTTTCTCAAGAGCCTGACTCCGGTATGCGCAAATCGTCGCTGCGGGCCGCCACTCACTCACGCATAGTCATACGGCTCGACCCCCCTTTTCCCGAGCTCTCGACCGGCCCGCAGCGACGCAGATTTATTCGGGAAGGCTCGTATGCGGCTGATCAAGTTTTTGAAAAGAAAATCCATGACCAGCGCGGCTGTCGAAGTTGATTTTCAGGAAGCCAGTCTTCGGCGGTCGCAGACCAGCAAGTCGGAAATCACCCGTTTGTTCCGCAGTGAATTGAAGGCCGGGCAACGGTCCGGTGTGAAGACATGCGCAGACTCTGCGAAAGATGAAGAAGACGGTCGGAAGACCGACAAAGCCCTTTGATTGTCAGGATTTGTCCAGACGGGCCGCGCGACCACCCCGTCTCTTGGCCAAGCGAGGCTTGCGGGCAGGCAGGTCATTCATGATTTCGGCGCGTTCCGAACTGTCCATTTTCGACCAGCGCGTGATTTCGTCGATGGTGCGATAGCAGCCGGTGCAGATACGCTCGGTCGGATGCACGACGCAGATCTGGACACAGGGGCTTTCGACCTCGTTCCTTTTCCAAATCATGTTCGTCATCGCCGGTCTCCGGGCTCGTTAAAGAAAGCGCAGCCTGTCCAGCGCTCCTTGCAGGATATAACCCGCCGCGACGTGGTCGATAACCTGTCCGCGACGTTTTCGTGTCGTATCCGCCTCCAAAAGTGCCTTTTCTGCCGCAACTGTGCTCAGACGCTCGTCCCAGAATCCGATCGGGATGTCGGTCAGTTGGGACAGGTTGCGGGCAAACGCGCGGGTTGATTGGCACCTTGGACCCTCGGATCCGTCCATATTCATGGGCAGGCCAAGAACGATCCCTCCGATCTCGCGGTCGGCAGCGATTTCCAGAAGACGGGCAGAGTCCAGCTTGAATTTCTTGCGGCGCACGGTCTCAAGTGGGCTGGCGACGCCGCGCATGCGGTCGGAAACAGCCACGCCGATCGTCTTTTCGCCGAGGTCCAGACCCATCAGCGCCTGCATCGGGGGCAGTGCGGCTGCGAAATCCTCGAACACATCGTGGATCATTGCGACAGACCAGCTTGTTGTGCGGCCGAGTTGATCAGTTCAAGCGCGGCAGGGTCTTCGGCAAACTTGGTCGCGGCTTCATCCCGGATCGCGGCGGCCTGCTCGGTTTCTCCCAGCACCCCCAACGCCGAGATCAGTCGGGCCCATTCCTGCGGAGAACCACCTTCGGACGCCAGCCGGTCCGACAATCCGTCAACCATGCCACGGATCATCTCTTGGCGCTCCTCGGGCGTCATTTCCGCCGCGGCTTCCATATCCGACTGGCTGGGGCCCGGACCTGCTGGTGCAGCCGCCATTTCGGGCGCGTTGAAGACGCCGGCGCGCCAGGCAAGTTCGTCGATCTGGGCGCGAATGGCGTTGGCCCAAGGCGCCCCCGGTGGCGCCGTGCGCAGCGTGTCCATCCAGACGCGATAGGCCTGGTCCGGCCGTCCGATCTGCAGCAGCATCTGTCCCCAGTAATAGCGGGCCGGTCCCGATTGCGGGTCGCGTTCCAGTGCCTGACGCAAGGCCGCTTCGGCTTCGGGCGAGACATAGCCCCCCGCCGCTAGGATCAGCATTTCTGCCAGGTTCGAATAGGCGTCCGCCGGGGCCTCATCCCCCATCAACTCGATTGCACGGTGTTGGGCTGCATAACCGGCCTGAAAATTGCCCGTGTTGGTTTCGTGTTGCGCCAACAGAATGTGCCCCTGAAGATCGTCCGGTCGGTCGGCCACGGTCGTGCGCAGCTGGTTCAGAAGGTTGGCATAGCTGTCTTCAAGCTGAGGCGCTTCGACGGGCGGGGCCATCTGCTCGGCCTCTTCCTGGCCGGGTCTGTTCTCACGCAGTTCGGCGGCCATCTCCATGCGCGCTGAAAGCGGCTGATCAGGGTATCCGGCAGCGCCCAGTTGGTGGTACAAAGCAAACGCTCCGCCGATCAGAACCAGGGCAACGAACCCGATGGCGGCCAACCGAACAGTGGTCGACGGCCCGGTCGTCGCGTCACCGGTACTGATTTGCGCGTCGGCGGCCAGGATACGGCGCGAAATCTCGGTTCGAACTCGCTCGGCGTCGGCTTTGGCGATCACTCCGCGGGCCAGATCGCGATCAACGCTGGCCAGCTGTTCCTTGTAAACCCGCAGATCGTAGGCCGCTGGATGTTCCTGTCGCCGGCGGGTTCGGGTCAGGCCAAAGGCCAGGAATGCGGTGATCGACAGCGCAAAGAGCAGAAGCAGAACCCAGAATGTCATGATCTCTCCGGAATTGTTGCCCTCACTTAGACCTGCGCGCGCCCAGAAAAAAGGGACAAATGGCCGCGAATGGCCTACATGTCGCAATAGTGCGATATTGCGGCGCTGTACGGCAGGGGTAATCTGTCGCCGCACGGCATATCTTCGGCCAATCACGAACCGGACGGATTCGCTCATGAAACACTATTCAGCCTTTGCCGTAGCGCGAGAGGCGCTGCGCTATCACACCGGATGGGAGCGCGCCTGGCGTTCGCCAGAACCCAAGAAACGGTATGACGTGATCATCGTCGGTGCCGGCGGGCACGGTTTGGCGACGGCGTATTATCTGGGCAAGAACTACGGTATCCAGAACGTCGCAGTGATCGAAAAGGGCTGGCTGGGCGGCGGCAATACCGGGCGGAACACGACCATCATCCGCTCGAACTATCTCCAGGACCCGTCGGCGGCGATCTACGAAAAATCGCGCAGCTTGTACGAGGATCTGAGCCAGGATCTGAACTACAACGTGATGTTCAGCCCGCGCGGCGTGATGATGCTGGCGCAAACCCAGCACGAGGTGCGCGGCTATCAGCGTACGGCGCATGCCAACGCCCTGCAGGGGGTCAAGACCGAATGGATCGAGCCCGAGCGCGTAAAGCAGCTGGTCCCGATCATCAACATCGACGGCCCGCGCTATCCGGTCCTTGGCGCGCTGTGGCAAGAGCGCGGAGGTACCGCACGCCACGATGCGGTGGCCTGGGGTTATGCGCGTGCCTGTTCGAATATGGGTATGGACATCATCCAGCAGTGTGAGGTTACGGGCGTCCGGTCTGAAAACGGTCGCGTCACAGGGGTCGAGACGACCAAGGGCGCCATCGAATGTGACAAGCTGGGCATCGTGGTCGCGGGCCATTCGGGCCAGCTGGCCGAGATGGCGGGCTTCCGCCTGCCGGTCGAGGCGCTGGCCCTGCAGGCGCTGGTGTCCGAGCCGATCAAACCCTGCATGGACGTGGTGGTGATGGCCAACACCGTGCACGGCTACATGTCGCAATCCGACAAGGGCGAAATGGTGATCGGCGGCGGCACTGACGGGTTCAACAACTTCACCCAGCGCGGTTCGTTCCATCATATCGAAGAAACCGTCCGCGCCCTGGTCGAGACCTTCCCGATGATCTCGCGCCTCAAGATGCTGCGCCAGTGGGGTGGCATCGTGGACATGACCGGCGACCGCTCGCCCATCCTGTCCAAGACGCCGCTGGGTGGTTGCTTCATCAATTGCGGTTGGGGCACCGGCGGGTTCAAGGCCATCCCGGGTTCGGGCTGGGGCATGGCGCAGCTGATGGCCACCGGACATTCCCCGCTGACCGAGGCGTTCTCGCTGGACCGGTTCAAAGAGGGCCGCTTCATCGACGAAAGCGTCGCCGCCGGGGTCGCGCACTGATGTCAGTCGCCCCAATGTGCTCCGTGAATGGTTTCAGAACTCTTCGGGCTGTCAGATTTTGGCTTGATGGCCTTCTTTTCCTCAGACCGGAAAATGAAAAACGCGATCAGCCCAAAGACGGCAAGCGTGCCGGCAACGGTCAGAATTATGGTCAAAATATCCATACCCTCGACTTGGGCGTGTGGTCGAAAGAATTCAAGCAAGGAGTAGCCACATGCTGATCCTGAAGTGCCCCTATTGCGGCGTCGACGCCGAAGAGACCGAACTGACCGCCGGTGGCGAAGCGCATCTGAAACGCTTCGGTCCCGGGGCGTCGGACGACGATTTCCATGACTATCTGTTCATGCGCGAAAACCCCAAGGGCGTGCATTTTGAACGCTGGCGCCACAGCAACGGCTGTGGCAAGTGGTTCCATGCCGCGCGCTGCACGGCGACGCTCGAGGTGTTCGGCACCTATTCGGCCCAGGTCACCGAGCCGCCGCAGGAGATCCGCGATGCGATTTCGGCCAAACGGCCGGGTTGGACGTGGAGAGAGTTCTCCTGATGCTTCGTCTTTTCAAGAACACATCCGCCGGAGGTCTTGGTGCCTCCACCTGCGAAAGGTCCGCAACATGAGCACCCGTCTCGCAAATCAAGGTCGCCTGATCGACAGATCGAAACCGGTCACGTTTTCATTCAACGGTACCGCGATGCAAGGCTATCAGGGCGACACGCTGGCCTCGGCCCTGCTGGCCAACGATCAGATGATGGTCGGCCGGTCATTCAAATACCACCGTCCGCGCGGCGTCGTGGCCAGCGGCGCCGAGGAGCCCAACGCGCTGGTCGGTTTGGGGCAGGGCAACCGGTTCGAGCCGAACCAGCGCGCCACTACGACCGAGCTGTTCAACGGCCTGACCGCGATCTCGCAGAACCACTGGCCCAGCCTGGAATATGACATCGGCGCGGTGAACACGGCTCTGGCGCGGTTCCTGCCGGCGGGGTTCTACTACAAGACGTTCATCCACCCCAAGCCGTTCTGGAAACATGTGTACGAGCCGTTCATCCGCCAGTCCGCCGGTCTGGGCAAGGCGCCCGATAAGGACAGCCGCGACGCGGATACCTATGAACACTTCTATGCCTTCACCGACGTATTGGTGATCGGCGGCGGTGTTGCGGGCCTGCAGGCGGCCAAAGCCGCCGCGCAATTGGGCGCCAAGGTCATGCTGATCGAGCAGACCGCCTATTGGGGGGGGCGCGCGCCTGTCGACGGCGGCACCGTCAACGACGAGCCTGTGGATAAGTTCGTGGAACAATTGGTTTCCGAACTCGAAACAATGGGCAACGTCACCATGCGGTCGCGCTGCATGGGGGCTGGGGTCTATGATCACGGTTACGTGCTGGGATACGAGCGTCTGAACGACCACAAACCGGGCACCCAGGGCCCGCGCCACCGCCTTTGGCGCATACGCGCCAAACAGGTCGTTACGGCGACCGGTGCGATCGAGCGCCCGCTGTCCTTTGCCGGCAATGACGTGCCGGGGGTGATGTTGGCCTCGGCCATGCGCGACTATGTGGTCAACTGGGGCGTGACCCCGGGCGAGCGCGTGATCGTCGCCACCAACAATGACGACGCCTACCGCACCGCGATCATCCTGAAACAGGCTGGCGTGGATGTGTTGCGCGTCGTCGATGCCCGTCCCTCGGCCGGGCCGCTGGCGGACGAGGCGCGCAGCCTCGGTATCCGGGTCGATCCCGGCAAGGCCATCGCCAAGGTCAAGGGCGGCAAGCGGGTCAAGAAGGTCGCGATCTGCAACCAGGAAGGCATCGGCGGCGCTCGGGAAGAGGTCGAATGTGATGCGGTCGCCATGTCGGGCGGCTGGTCTCCGGTGGTGCACATGTGGTCCCATTGCGGTGGCAAGCTGATCTGGGACGAAGCCAACGCCCATTTCCGCCCCGACCCCGACCGTCCGCCGCTGGGCGCGGATGGCGCAGGCTTTGTTGTGGCCGCAGGCTCGGCAAGCGGGCCGCTGGCGCTGGGCGAGGTGCTGGCCGATGCCCACGCCGCGGGTAAGGCCGCGGCCAAGGCAGCCGGCTTCAAGCCGAAGAACACCAAGGCACCGCAGGGCGAGGCCGAGACCGAAGCGCCCATGCAGGCCGTTTGGCTGATGCCCGCCAAGGCCGAGGTGCAGCTGCGCATGAAGTCGTGGCTGGACTTCCAGAACGACGTGAAGGTCTCGGATGTGCAATTGGCCGCGCGCGAAGGCTATGAAAGCGTCGAGCACACCAAGCGTTATACCACGCTGGGCATGGCGACGGATCAAGGTAAGCTGAGCAATATCAACGGTCTGGCGATCCTTGCTGATGCGCTGGAGTCGGAGATTCCCAAGGTCGGCACCACCACTTTCCGCCCGCCTTATACGCCCATCTCGATGGGAGCCATTGCGGGCGAGGCGCGCGGCGAGGTGTTCCAGCCGATCCGCCGCACGCCCATGCATGACTGGCATGACCGGAATGGTGCCGATTGGGAGCCGGTGGGCCACTGGCGTCGCCCTTACGCCTATGTCCGAGCCGGGGAATCCGTGCATGACGCGGTGAACCGCGAGGTCAAGAACACCCGTGAAAACCTCGGGCTGTTGGATGCCTCGACCCTGGGCAAGCTGATCGTCAAGGGCCCGGACGCGGGCAAGTTTCTGGACATGATGTACACCAACATGATGTCCACGCTGAAGGTCGGCAAATGCCGCTATGGCCTGATGTGCTCGGAAAACGGCTTCCTGATCGACGACGGCGTCGTGGCCCGCATCGACGAGGACACCTGGCTGTGCCACACCACCACCGGCGGAGCCGAACGCATCCATGCCCATATGGAGGAGTGGCTGCAGACCGAGTGGTGGGACTGGAAGGTCTATGTCGCCAACGTGACCGAGCAATACGCCCAGGTCGCCGTGGTGGGCCCAAACGCCCGCAAGGTGCTGGAGAAGCTGGGCGGCATGGATGTCAGCCGCGAGGCGCTGCCCTTCATGGAATGGCGCGACGGCCAGATCGGCGGCTTCGACTGCCGGGCCTACCGCATCTCGTTCTCGGGCGAGCTGTCCTATGAAATCGCGGTTCCCGCCAGCCAGGGGCAGGCCTTCTGGGATGCCCTGATGGAGGCCGGGAAAGAGTTCGGCGTGATGCCTTATGGCACGGAATGTCTGCACATTCTGCGGGCCGAGAAGGGCTTCATCATGATCGGCGACGAGACCGACGGCACCGTGATCCCGCAGGATCTGGGGCTGCACTGGGCGATCTCGAAGAAGAAAGAGGATTTCCTGGGCAAGCGGGCGCAGGAACGCTCTCACATGACCGACCCGGACCGCTGGAAACTGGTGGGTCTGGAGACTGTGGATGGATCGGTTCTGCCCGACGGTGCCTACGCGGTGGGCGAGGGCGTGAACGCCAACGGTCAGCGCAACGTGATCGGGCGTGTGACCTCGACCTATTACTCAGCCAATTTGGGCCGGGGCATCGCCATGGGGCTGGTCAAGAACGGGCCGAACCGCATGGGAGAGGTGATCGAATTCCCGGGCACCGACGACAAAATCTACAAGGCCAAGATCGTGGACCCGGTGTTCTACGACAAGGACGGGGAGAAGCAGAATGTCTGAACCCATCAGCGCACTGAACCACGCAAGCTTTGACGGCATCGCCCGGATCGAGGAATGCGGCCTGCAGGGGATGATCACCCTGCGCGGCGATCTGTCCGACAAGCTGGTGACCAAGGCGGTCAAGGATGCCACCGGCCAGAAGATGCCCGGCCAGCGCGAGGCTTTCGTCGATGGCGAAAACGGCGTCTGCTGGATGTCGCCGGACGAGTTGCTGGTGCTTGTTCCCTACGCCGAGGTCGAGGCCAAACTGGCCGCCATGCAGGACGCGCTGAGCGGTGTGCATGCCTTGGCGGTCAATGTCTCGGACGCGCGGGCGGTGTTCCGGGTCTCGGGATCGACCGCGCGTGAGGTGCTGGGCAAGGTTGCGCCCGTCGATTTCTCGTCCGATGCGTTCCAGCCCGGCCAGATCCGGCGCACGCGCCTGGCGCAGGTTGCGGGGGCGTTCTGGATGGACGACGCGGAATCCTTTCGCGTGGTGTGCTTCCGATCGGTGGCGGATTACGTGTTCAAGCTGTTGAAGGTTGCGGCGCAGCCCGGCAGCGAGGTCGGATACTACTGAACCCGACCCCACCTTGGCAGAAAGAGCAAGCCCCGGACATCACCGGGGCTTTTCATTATTTGAAGGCCTCGCATCTGCCGGTTCCGTAAGGTTTGTTCGATGCCCCGACATTCACGAAACTGCCGCTCACCTTCAGCCCGCCATCTGCCGCAAGATTCGCCTGATAGCGCATGCGAATGGCCTGACCTTCGGTGCTTTTGAGCGTCACGTTCCAGATCATCCGATAGCCCTTGGACCCACGATCCCGAAGCTGCGCGTTGGTCCAGTCATGGTAGTTGCTGGCGGCTTGGGCCGTGCCGGCCTCGGGGTCGATTTGAAAGGCATATTCGGGTGCAACCCAGCCGTGGCTATCCTTTTTCGTAATCGTGCACTTGTAAGCCGTGGGGGATGCGGCAGCCGCCTGTGCTGTCAGGGCCGCGGCGAGAAATGGAATAAGTCGCAAGTCAATTTTCCTGTAATTTCAATGATCAATACAGGAAAATGAACACTGCGTCGTCGGGTGTTCAAGGGCAAACTCTCGTTTGCGTAGAGTTTCCGTGACGGAACTCTATTCCGTGAACAGGACGCTGCGGTACTGGGTCAAGGCGCTCGGGCTCAGCAAGTCCTGGGCCGAGATTGGGCGCCCGGCTTCATCGTGCATGTTCGAGTAGAAAGACAACGTCGCAAGCAGGGCTTCGACCTGTTCGGCGCGATTGTTTTCGCCCAGCAGGGGCGCGTGCAGCGACAGATACAGGGCTGGCTTCTGCTCCCGCAGCCAGTCGGCGAGCGTCGGCAGCACCGCAAACTCCGCCCCTTCGATATCCATTTTGACCAGCGAAATGCCTGTCAGGTCCGTCGCTGTGGCGAACTGGTCCCAGATGATGGTCAGGGCATCGGTTCCATGCGCGCCGTCATGCAGCAGCGAACTGGTCGAGTCGCCGCGCTCGCCCCTGACTGAAGCCATGCGCGCCACGCCGAACCGGTCGGACAGCGCGACACCGAAGGCCGAGGCATTGCGGATGTCGTTCAGGTCGAGGTTCCAAGCCAGATGGCGAAAGGCGGTGGGGTCGGGTTCGAAACACCAGACATGTCGGGCTTTGCGCGCGCCATAAAGAACCGTGGGCCCGATCCAGGCGCCGATGTCCAGATAGTCGCGGTCGGGCGACAGGTGCTGGTCCAGGACCGCGAAAGTCTCGGGCTCCCACGCGCCGCTTGAGGCCTTGCGCCAGAATTTCGAATGGTAGGGGTCCAGCCGGAACGGCTCGCCGTTCAGGTTGCCTGCACAATGACCGCGGGCGCGGTAGAACATCTTGCGCGCCTGCGTCAGCATCGCGGACCTCCGGGTTTTCTGCGCTCGGGCCTTGACCTGCGGCGGTTGCCAAAGCATTTAACCTTGGGAACGCAACACAAATTTACAGGGGGCCGAGATGGCTTTTGAACTTCCTGATCTTCCTTATGCACATGACGCGCTGGCAGCCAAGGGCATGTCGGCGGAAACGCTGGAATATCACCATGATCTGCACCACAAGGCCTATGTCGACAACGGCAACAAGCTGATCGCCGGGACCGAGTGGGACGGCAAGTCGCTGGAAGAGATCATCGTCGGCACTTATGACAAGTCGGCCGTCGCACAGAACGGGATCTTCAACAACATCAGCCAGCTTTGGAACCACAACCAGTTTTGGGAAATGATGGGGCCGGGCGAGTCCAAGATGCCGGGCGAGCTGGAAAAGGCGTTGGTTGAAAGCTTCGGTTCGGTCGAGGAATTCAAATCGCAGTTCAGCGCGGCCGGTGCCGGTCAGTTCGGTTCGGGCTGGGCGTGGCTGGTCAAGAACGCCGACGGTTCGCTGGCGGTTACCAAAACCGAAAACGGCGTGAACCCGCTGTGCTTCGGCCAGACGGCGCTTCTGGGTTGCGACGTGTGGGAGCACTCCTACTACATTGACTTCCGCAACAAGCGCCCGGCTTACCTGTCGAACTTCCTCGACAACCTGGTGAACTGGGAAAACGTTGCATCGCGGATGTAACTCTTGACCCGACGAGGGTTTATCAAGGGCCTGCTGGCGGTGACGCTGGCAGGCCTTGTTGTTTCGCTGTACGGGTTCTTTATCGAACCGGCTATGCGGCTGCGGGTTCGCAAATGGAAGCTAAAGCGCGCGGACTGGACGGCACCTCCGCTGCGGATCGCGGTCATCGCCGACCTACATGCCGGCGAGCCATTCGTTACCCTGAAGCGTATCAAGCAGGTCATAAGGCGCACAAATGCGCTGGATGCCGATCTGGTCTTGCTGCTGGGGGATTTCACCGCCAGCCACAGGATGGTTTCGAAACCTGTCGCGATGGCGGACATCACCGCGGTTCTTGCCGAGCTGACCGCGCGCCACGGGGTTTTCGCGGTTCTGGGAAACCATGACTGGTGGGATGATACGGCCGCGCAACGCCGGGGCGGTGGGCCCAACTTATATGCCGATGCATTGGCTGCGAGTGGCATCCCGGTCCTGTCCAATTCTGCGCAGAAACTGGATGGTCCGGGAATCTGGCTGGCAGGCCTCGAAGACCAACTGGCGATCGTGGAGGGCAATGGGCGATACCGCGGCCTGGACGATCTGTCCGGCACGTTGCGGCAGATTACCGATGACGCGCCCGTCATCCTGATGGCGCATGAACCGGACATATTTCCCCAAGTGCCAGATCGCGTTGCCTTGACACTGTCCGGTCACACGCATGGTGGGCAAATCAGACTGTTTGGGTGGTCGCCCGTGGTGCCCTCGCTGTTTGGCAATCGCTATGCCTACGGCCCGGTGCGCGAAGGTGGAAAGGATCTGGTAGTTTCCGGCGGCATTGGGTGCTCGATCCTTCCGGTCCGGTTTGGTGTTACACCCGAGATTACGCTTGTCGAAATTTCGGCCTGATCCGCGCTTCGGGTGGAAACTTGCCGACACGTCAACTTTTGCGCGCATGCGCCGTTGCAAGACGCCAAAGAGTGATTAGCTGATAGTTGCGGGAGGAGAGAACCGCCAAAACCAAAACAATGAGGGAATAGCTGCCGAATTGTGCCGTGGGTGCAAGGTGTTGGCTGTTCTTGTTAGGGCGGAGGACGGCCACGAAAACCACAACAGGAGATCGCAATGGTCGCACTTGCACAGGGTACTTGGGTCATCATCGCCGACGGGGAAAAAGCACTGTTTACTGAAAACGTGACGGATGCCGAGAACCCCAATTTGGTGGTCGTATCGGTTGAGGAACATGATCATCTCGCCGCGCGGAGCAAGCCCTCGGATCGGGCGGGACGGCGAAATGATACCGGGCCGAACCAGAAATCTGCGGTGGAGGAAGACACCTGGCGCACTCACGCCAAATCCCTGTTCGTCCAGGATGTGGCCAACCTGCTCAACAAAAAAGGGCTGAAGGGCGCGTACAAGCGGCTTGTTCTGGTTGCCAGCCCACAGGTCCTGGGCCTGCTGCGCCGGCGCCTTCACAGCGAAGTTCTGGCCAAAGTCGTAGCCGAAGTCGACAAGACCCTGACCAATCATCCACTGCACAAGGTCGAAAAGGTGCTGCAACGCCAACTGCGCACCTCGACCGCATGATCTAGCTAGTTCGGGACTCACGGGCGGGGAAGCCGCCCGTGACGCCTATTATTTCAATAACTTGCGCAATTCGTCCATCGCGGACTCGGCGTCGTCGACCCAGGTAATGAAACGGGCCAAGGAGGCATCCGCAAAATCTGCGTCGATCACCTGATCCAAAAGCGTGTGAAGCGCGTCCCAGTATCCGTCCACATTCATCACCAGAATGGGTTTGTCATGCAGGCCCAACTGGCGCCAGGTCAGTGCCTCGAACAACTCGTCCAACGACCCGGGTCCGCCGGGCAGCACGACCACGGCATCCGCATTCATGATCATGACTTTCTTGCGCTCGTGCATCGTTTCGGTGACCACGAAACGCGTCAGATCTGTTTTTCCCACTTCCCGCCGGAGCAGATGAACCGGTATCACGCCGAAGGTTTCGCCTCCGGCCGCTTGCGTGGCCCGGGCGACTTCGCCCATCAGGCCCACGTCACCCGCACCGTAGACCAGCCGCCAGCCTTCGGCGGCCAGCAGCCGTCCAAAGGTGCCTGCGGCCTTTGTGTAGGCCGAATTCGCGCCATTGCGTGACCCGCAATACACACAGATCGATTTCTGGGACATCAAACAGCGACTCCGGGGTTGTGTCAGAGGTTTTGACCCGTGATAGCGGGATTGGTAAATTGGCTCAACCGTTCGGCGGAAAGCTTTTGAGTCAAGGCATTTGCGCTGCGGAGTGAAGGAAAAAACATGGACGCCAAATCGGGAAGCGGTAGGTCGGGTGCATTCGTCTGGGGTATCCTTGCGGGTATCTTGGCTGTGATTGGCGCCGGGGGCTTGTATCTTTCGGGTGTCTTCGGTCCTGCGCCGCAGTCTGAACAGTCCACTACGGAAGAGGCCGTCGCCGAAAGCGCCAGCGAAGAGACGACTGAGCCAGCCGCTGCACCGGCACCAAGCCCGGATGCAGAGGACTCGCAGGTCGTTGCGGAACCTGACAACGCGGACGAGGTTCAGACCTCGACCGAGACCGAAGAAGCAACCGCGCCGGAAGCCGAAGAGAAAACTGCGACTGACGAGCAGACTGCGCAGGACGCGACGGTTGAAGAACAGCCGGCAGAGGCTGCTCCCACACCCGAGGCTAACGCGGCCGCAACTGCTCCTACGCTCGACCAGATATTCGTGGAGCCTGACGGCAATGCGCTGCTGTCCGGCAAAGGCGACCCGGGCAGTCAAATTCGTATCCTGCTGGATGGCGAGCCGATCCACAGCTTCACTGTCGATGGCAGCGGCCAGTTCGCCGAGTTCGTCACCATCCCCTTCAGCGAGGCCGCGCGAGGTCTGGTTCTTGAAGCCGGTGACGGTACCCGGTCTGCGCAATCGGATGACTATCTGATTGCCGCGTTGCCCAAGCCGCCTGCGCCACCCGCTAAGGACGAGCAAGTCGCCAGCACGGACACCGAAGCGCAGGATGAAACGGCGGAACAGCCGTCTGCGGCCGCAGTCGCAGAGGACACCGAGGTCGCGCAAGCGGACGAGACCGTTTCCGGGGCGCAGGACGAAGAAGCAACCTCACCCGAGGCCACGACCGAGACTCAATCCAGCGAAAGCCAGCAGGTGGCCGTTTTGCGGTCCGGTGAGGAAGGGGTTGAGCTTGTCCAGTCGCCGTCGTCCGAAGACGCGTCGCCCGAGCAGGTTTCGCTTGATACGATCGGCTATTCCGACGCTGGCGATGTCCAATTGTCCGGCCGTGTGTCCGAGGGTGCTGCGGTTCGGCTCTATCTGAACAACAAGCTGGTGGCCGACATCACGCCAGAGCAGGACGGTGATTGGCGCGGGGAAATCCAGGAAGTCGATCCTGGTGTCTATACCCTGCGCGTTGACGAAGTCGACACGGACGGAACGGTGCTGAGCCGTCTGGAAACGCCATTCAAGCGCGAACCGGTTGAAGTTTTGCAGGCGGCCGAGGCGCAGGATGCGGTGCCGGGCGCCGACCAGAGCACGCCGATCCGGTCCGTTACCGTGCAGAAGGGCGATACCCTGTGGGCGATCTCGCGAGAGCGTTTTGGCGACGGTGTTCTGTATGTCCGCCTGTTCGATGCGAACCGCGACCTGATCCGCGACCCCGACCTGATTTATCCGGGCCAGGTCTTCACCATCCCGGAATAAAGGCTTAGGTCTTGCGGGGCCGGGTTTTCGTCCGGCCTCGAAGCTTTCCGGGTCAGACATGAGAAGACTTGCGCCTATGCATTCCGCAGACATGCCACAGATGGACGAACGCAAGTCGGGTTGGCTGACTATCCGAAAAGTGGCTCCGTACCTGTGGCCCGAAGATGAGTCGTGGGTCAAACGGCGGGTGGTCTTCGCGATGGCCATGCTGGTTCTGGCGAAGTTGATCGCGGTCTATACGCCGATCCTGTACAAAGGCGCGGTTGACGCGTTGGCGGGCGAGGGCGTGCCGCCTTTGGCGCTGGGCGCCGTAGGGCTGACCGTGGCCTATGGCGTGGCGCGGATGATGACGGTGGGGTTCCAGCAGTTGCGCGATGCGCTGTTCGCGCCGGTGGGGCAACGCGCGCTGCGGGCGCTGGCGCTGGAAACCTTCCAGCACATCCACCAGCTGTCGATGCGCTATCATGTGACCCGCCGTACGGGCGGCCTCAGCCGGATCATCGAGCGCGGGGTCAAGGGCGTGGAGTTCCTGCTGCGCTTTCTCCTGTTTTCGATCGGCCCTCTGATCCTTGAACTGCTTCTGGTGGCGGTGGTTCTGATGTGGCTGTTCGACGTCTGGTACCTGGTCGTGGTGGCCGTCACCATCGCGCTGTACATCTGGTTCACCTTCACGGTCACCGAATGGCGCGTGAAGCTGCGGCGCGAGATGAATGACCAGGATACTGAGGCCAACCAGCGCGCCATCGACAGCCTGCTGAATTTCGAAACCGTCAAGTATTTCAACGCCGAACGGCGCGAAGCTGAACGATATGACGTGTCGATGAAGGCCTATGCGCAGGCCGCGTTGAAAACGGCATACTCGCTGGCCTTCCTGAATTTTGGACAGTCCTTCCTGATCACTTGTGGCCTGATCGGAGTGATGGTTTTGGCTGCGATCGGCGTTCAGAACGGATCGCTGACGGTGGGTGATTTCGTGATGGTCAACGCCTACATGATCCAGATCACCGTGCCGTTGAACTTTCTGGGCACCGTCTATCGCGAGATCCGGCAGGCCTTGGTTGATATGGGCCAGATGTTCCAGCTGCTGGAGCAGCCGGCCGAGGTAGGGGACAAGCCAGACGCCAAACCGCTGCAGATTACCGAAGGCCGGGTCGAACTGGACGATGTGCATTTCGGCTATGACCCGGACCGCGAGATCCTGCGCGGCGTCTCTCTGGTGGTGCCGGGGGGGCAGACCGTGGCCATCGTGGGCGCGACCGGCTCGGGCAAATCCACCATCGGTCGGTTGCTGTTCCGGTTCTACGACGTGACCCAGGGCGCGTTGCGGATCGACGGGCAGGATGTGCGCGACGTGACGCAGGAAAGCCTGCACGCCGCCATCGGCGTGGTGCCGCAGGATACAGTGCTGTTCAACGACACTATACGGTACAACATCGCCTATGGCCGCGAGGGGGCCTCGCAGGCCGAGATCGAAGCCGCCGCAAAAGCCGCCCAAATCCACGACTTCATCATCTCTCTGCCCGAGGGGTACGAGACCAAGGTGGGAGAGCGTGGCCTGAAGCTCTCTGGCGGCGAGAAGCAGCGCGTGGGCATTGCGCGGACGCTGTTGAAGAACCCGCCGATCCTTCTGTTGGACGAGGCCACCAGCGCGCTGGATACCGACACCGAGCAGGACATCAAGGATGCCCTGGCCCGCGCCGGCGAGGGGCGTACGGTGATCACCATCGCCCACCGCCTGAGCACGATTGCCGAGTCCGATCAGATCGTCGTTCTGGAAAAGGGCGAAATCATCGAGCAGGGCACCCACGACGAACTGCTGCGCCGTGAAGGGCGTTATGCCCAGCTGTGGAACCGCCAGCAATCGGATACGCAGGCGGCCTGAAACCGCTTCAGCTAGGGTTTCAAATGAAAACGGGCCGGCAGTACCGGCCCGTTTTTTTTGTTACTCTGCCGCTTTGAGCGGATGCCCCGGTGTGTCGCCCGGGCTTTCCTCGGCATCTGCAGCCTCATCCTCGGTCCAGACGATTTCCGTCGCCTGCATCCGGCGGGCCGAGTCTCCGATCGCCATATCCTGCGCGATCTGGCTGGAACGGCCGGCGGTCACGCGGGCCAACAGTTTGCCCAGCCATATGGCATAGGTGGTCACCCACACCCGCAACGCCAGGAACGAGGGCGTCACGATCAGCGTCAGAACCGTGGCGATCCCCAGGCCAAACACCACTGCCGTCGCCAGCTGCTTCCACCACAGAGCGGTGGGGCTGTCGATGGAATAGCCGCCATTGATGAAGTCCAGCGACAGGCCGAACATCATCGGTGTCAGGCCGGCCATCGTGGTCAGGGTGGTCAGCAGAACCGGACGGATCCGCGCCTCGGCCGTGCGCACGATGGCGTCGATCCGGGGCATGTAGCGGCTGTATTCCTGATAGGTGTCGATCAGAACGATGTTGTTGTTCACCACGATCCCCGCCAGCGCCACGATGCCGGTGCCGGTCATGATGATCGAGAAGGGCTGTTGCATCACCATCATCCCGATCAGCACCCCGGTGGTGGACAGAACCACCGCCAGCAGCACCAGCACCGAGTTGTAGAACGAGTTGAACTGCGCCAACAGGATCACGAACATCAGACCCAGCGCGGCCAGAAAGGCGCTGGAGAGGAAGGCCTGGCTCTCGGCCTGGTCTTCCTGGTCTCCGGTCCATTCCCAGGTGATCGTGTTGGCAAAGGGCTGAGTGTCCAGCCACTCGGTCAATACCGCGATCCGCTCGTTCGGGTTGATCAGCGTCAGGCGGGCGTCGCCGTCATCAATAGCGGCCTGCACCTCCTGCAAGCTGTCCTCACCGGTCAGCTGAACCAGAGTAAAGGCCGTACCATCGGCACCGTTGATCGTCGCACCTTCAGGTTCCGAGCCTTCGGTCACTTCGCGTACAACGGCCAGTCGCTGTTCTCCGTCCGGGGTGTCAATCACCACTTTGCTCAGGCCGGACTCCACGTCGGCCTTGACGTCGTAATAGCGCTCCTGATCCACGCGGTTGATTTCGGCCAGCTTTGCCACCGGTTTGCGGGTGATGAAGTTCGACAAGGGCACCAGCCCGTCCGGAGTACGCACCTTGAGCGTATCCAACGTGGACAGGACCCGATCCTGATCGGGCAGGCGGACGCGGATCTCGATCTCTTCATCCACGCTTTCGGGGCGCATTTCGCCCAGCAGGATGCCACGGGTCACCAACTGCACCATCGCGCCCACGGTTGCCACGTCGGCCCCGAACCGTCCTGCCTTGGCCACGTCGACGTCGATCTGCCAGTCGATACCGGGCAAGGGCAGGGTGTCCTCGATCTTGATCAGTCCCGGGGTGTTTTCAAACACCTCGCGCGCGGTCAGCGTCGCGCCGGTCAGGTCATCCCAGTTGTCGCCCTTGATCCGCAGGTGCACGGGCTTAGCCGAGGCCGGACCTTGTTCCAGCGGCAGGATCTCGACAACGAAACCCGGCAGCTTGGCCAGTTCGGCGTTCAACTGCTCGATCACGAAATCGCCGTCATACTCGGGCGCGACGGTGTGCTTGTCGAACAATCCGCCTGCGACAGGTTCTGACACGTTCGGGCGATCCTCCCACGGGATGATCTCGAACTGCACGCGGCCCACCGTGTCCGCCGGAGCCTGCGCCCCACCGTTGTTCTGGTTCAGGCCGCCTTCACCGGCGAACGAGAACACGTTGATCACTGCCGGATGCTGGCTGATCACCTGTTCGGCCTCGAAAACCAGCGCGTCCTTTTCGGCCAGCGACAGGTTGCCCCGTGCGCGGACATAGGCGGTGGCCTGTTCCGGCTCGCTTTCGACGAAGAATTCAACACCGCGGTTGTTCTGACCGTACATGGTCATCACCGTCATCACCGCGAAGCCCACCGCTACGATCGAGACGATCGGCATGATCGGATTGCCGACGAGGAACTTGATGACATACCCGAAGGGAGTATGTTCCTTGGCCGTGTGGACACGTTCGTCCGGCTTGCGTTCGATCCGGGCTGCGCTCAGCGTGACCGATCCGGCGAAGGCGCCGAACAGGAACAGAACCGCGCCCAGCAAGAACCCACCGCCTGCGCCTTCCGGCAGCAGATACGTGGGGTTCAGCAGCTGCATTGCGCCCAGGAAGATCATGTAGACCGACGGCGGAACCAAGACGGCACGCACCCACCACGGCGTCCGCGCGCGCAACCAATCCGAGCTGCGGTCGAACACGCGGCTCAACCGGCCCGAGACACCGCCCATCACCGGCAGGTAGATCAGCGCCACGATCAGCGAGGCCGACAGAACGAAGATCAGCGTGACCGGCAGCATCCCCATGAATTCACCCGGAATGCCCGGCCAGAACAGCATGGGCAGAAAGGCGCACAGCGTCGTAGCGGTTGACGAGACGATGGGCCAGAACATCCGCTGGGCTGCCTCGACATAGGCGTGCATCGGGCCGACGCCTTCCTTGATGCGTTTGTCGGCATACTCCACGACCACGATGGCGCCATCGACCAGCATCCCCACGGCCAGGATCAGGCCGAACATGACGATGTTCGAGATGCTGACCCCCATGATGGCGAGGAATGCGAAACACAGCAGGAACGAGGTCGGAATCGCGAAGCCCACCAGGAGTGCCGCACGTGTACCCAGCGAAGCCAGTACCACGATCATCACAAGCGCGATGGCTGTCAGGACCGAACCTTCCAGCTGGCTGACCATCGAGCCGACGATGCGGCTCTGGTCATTCGACGTGCCGACATTCACGGCAGCCTGCAGCTCGGCCGGCCACTTGGTCTCGGCCTTGGCGACGGTCTCTTTAACCTGCGCCACGGTGTCGATCAGGTTGAAACCCTTGCGTTTGACGACCTGCAGCGCCACGGTCGGTTCGCCGTTGAACCGGGCGGTCCCTTCGCGGTCTTCGAAGGTGTAGTTGATCTCGGCCAGTTCGCCCAAGGTCACGACCCGGTCGCCATTGACCTTGATCGGCAGTCCGTAGACATCCTGTGCGGTCTTGAAGGACGAAGGAATCTTGACCGAAAACGCACCCTGTTCGGTCTCGACCTCACCGGCGGCGATCAGCTGGTTGTTGTTCTGCACGACGTTGATCAGCTCGGCCGCGGTGACGTTGTACGCCTCAAGCCGCAGCGGATCGATGACCACTTCCAGCATTTCATCGCGATTGCCGGCGATCCCGGCCTCAAGGACCGAATCCAGCGCCTCTAGCTCATCCTGGAGGTCCTTGGCGACCCGCGCCATCGTGCGTTCGGGCACGGCACCCGAAAGGTTCACGATGACGATCGGGAATTCCGAGAAGTTGATCTCGGTCAGCGTGTATTGCTCGGCGCCTTCGGGAAAGTCGGCCTGTGCACTGTTCATCGCGTCGCGCACGTCAGCGGTAATGGCTGTCTTGTCCCAGCCAAAGTCGAACTCAAGCGCGATCCCCGCATAGCCCTCGGCGGCGGTGGCGGTCATCTCCTTCAGGCCGTCCAGATCCGCAAGCTCGGTTTCCATCGGCTTGATCAGCAGGTTTTCACTGTCTTCGGCCGAAATGCCCGGAAACTGAACCGACACGAACAGGGCCGGAATCTCGATGTCCGGCTCGCCTTCTTTGGGCAGGCTGACATAGGCAAACCCGCCGATGATCAGCGAGATGGCAATGAATGCCAGAACCATTCGGGCCCTGTCGGCGGCCCAGCTGACTATGCCAGTCATTGGGAAACGTCCTTGTAGGTGGGCGCTACGACCACACCGGCGGTCACGAACTCTTGTCCGACCACGATGATGTCTACGGTTTCCGCAAGACCGCCGACCCATACACCGTCGGCCGTGTCACGCAACAGGCGGATGGGTACGAAATCGACCACATTACCGGCTCCGACCGTCCGAACGCCCAGCTGACCTTCATTGTTCAGCGTCAACGCCGATTGCGGCAGCAGGTGAGCCTTGGCGCCTTCGGCCGCGATGCGGATACTTGCGGTCTGCCCGTCCCGGATCAGAAGCTCGGGGTTCGGAACGGTGATTTCCACCTCGAATGTGCGGGTGGTTTCGTCCGCCGAACGGCTGAGGAAGGTCACACGGCCCTCGACCTGCAGTCCGGTCACCAGTTGTGCCTGCGCCGGAGCGCCGACGGTGACACGGTTCACTTCGGTTTCGGGAACGAAGCCGACCAGCTTGATCGGATCAAGCTGGATCACGGTCGCGCACAGCGATCCGGGCTGCATCAGGCTGCCCAATTCGGCGGCATCGCTTTCCAGAAGGCCCTGAAACGGGGCCTCGATGGTGATGCGGTCCAATTCCAGTTCGGCAGCCGCAACCGCCGCTTCTGCGGCCTCGATGCCGGCTTCGGTGGCCTTCAACTCGGCCTCGGCCGCCTTGATACCGGCCTTGGCGGCGCTCATCTCGGCCTCAGCCGCGATCCGCCGGGTTTCAGAGCCGAAGCCGGTTTCCGAGAGTTTACGGGCGGCAGTCAGGTTGATTTCGGCTTCGGCAACGCGCGCATGCGCTTCCTCCAGTCGTGCTTCGGCTTCGGGCACACGGCTTTCCGCCTCCAGCTTGGCGGCCTTGGCCTGGGCCAGCTGTGCCGGGCGTGAGCCGGGATCCAGTTCGCACAGCAGATCGCCGGCCTCGACGAAGGTGCCTTTGCGCTTGGGTTCCGAAATGACGGTCGACGTGGTTTCGGCCAGAACTTCGACCTGACGGATTGCTTTGGTTTCACCGCGCAGTAGAACGGCGCTGTCGATTTCGCGCGCAGTGGAGCGCAACGCAACAACCCCAACGGCCTGCACAGCCGAGGCGTCGTTTGCCTCAGCGCCGGCGTCAGACTGGCTCGCAGCATCTTCGCGACCGGCAAATGCAAACAGGGCATCGCGCTCGAAAACCACGAAATACAATGCAACGATGACCAATACGGCGTTGACGAGGGATATCAATCGCATGCCGCTATTCTCCTTAAAATATTATGTCCGCACAAATGCCGGTGGGCACGCAATGACATGGGGGCGTGCGTGCGCGAAGTCCATACTGAACTGAATAGTTTGGTTTGATTTTTTTCGCAAGAGCGCCCTGACGCTGAGCAATTGTGCATTTCGGGTACTTGGCTTGCTGATGGCGCCGGGGTATGACATGGCGCCAGAAAGCTGAATGCAACGCCCGGGGGCAGGAATGAGCGACGTCGACAGTTTCATTGATGAGGTCACCGAGGAGGTGCGCCGCGACCGGCTTTACCTGCAGCTGCGTCGATGGGGCTGGGTCGGTGTTCTGGCCGTTGTTCTGATCGTGGGCGGTGCGGCTTTCAATGAATATCGCAAGGCGCGCGACGCCAGTCAGGCGCAGAAGCTGGGCGACGATATTCTGGCCGCGATGCAGCTGAACGACGCTTCCGCACGTGCCGGTGCGTTGGCGCAGGTCACGGCCAATTCGGCCGGCGAGCAGGCTGTTTTGGGCTTTCTCCTCTCGGGCGCATTGTCCGAGTCGGGATCGGCCGAACAGGCCGTTGAACAGCTGAACGCGATTGCTGTTCAGGGTGATCTGCCGGAAATCTACCGCTCGATCGCTGCATTCAAGGCCCTGTTGTTGCAGTCCGAAACCATGCCCGCCGCCGAGCTCCGGCAACAGTTCGAGTCGCTGGCCGCTCCGGGCGCGCCGCTGCGTCTGTTGGCAGAGGAGCAACTGGCCCTGATCGACCTCACCGATGGTGACACTCAGGCCGCGCTGGAACGTCTGCAGGCCATCCGTCAGGATGCAGAGGTCAGTGCCGACATCCAGCAGCGTGCAACCCAATTGATCGTCGCGCTGGGCGGAACGCCCGAACCGATCACCGCACAGCAGGGTTGATACGCGGCCCATTTCAGTGAACCAAGACAGGCGAGTTCGGAGTTTCATGGAAAAAAGATTATTTTCCCGATTTGGTTTGCCGGTCGCAGCCCTGGCGCTGACGGCGCTGAGCGCCTGCGAGGAACCCGAAGTGATCCTGCCGGGCGAGCGTGAAGACATCCGCCCGGCCCAGGATCTGGAAACCGTTCAGACAACCGGTGCCAAACCGATCAGCCTGCCGGCCGCAAAGCGCAATGCCGAATGGTCGCAGAGCCCGGGAACCGCGGCTTTCCGTACCACCAACGCGGCGCTCAGCCCCGCGCCGCAGCGCATCTGGTCAACCTCGATCGGGGCCGGCGACGGGCGCAAACAAAGGATCACTGCTGATCCGGTTGTCGCAGGTGGCCTAATCTACACCTTGGACGCGGCGGCAACCGTTTCCGCGGTTTCTCCTCAGGGGCAACTGGTCTGGAGCACAAACCTGGTCCCGGCCACGGATGGCGAAGAGCAGGCAACCGGGGGCGGCATCGCCTATGCAGACAACACGTTGTACGTTTCGTCCGGTTTCGGCCGTCTGACCGCTCTGGATGCGCGCACCGGCGGTATTCGCTGGCAAAAGAAACTGAACGCGACCGGTAGCGGAGCGCCGCTGGTATCTGGCGGCCTGCTTTACCTTGTGGCGGGGGATCAGACTGGCTGGGCGGTTGATGCAAAGGACGGGCGCATTGCCTGGCAGATCGAGGGCACGCCCAGCGTCGGCAATGTCCTGGGAGCTCCGGCGCCGGTATTGGCGAACGAGTTTGCAGTCTTTGCGTTTGGGTCCGGTGATGTGGCGGCCGCTTTCCGCAAAGGCGGTATCCGTCGCTGGAACGCGTCGGTCGCCGGCGGCCGCAGGGGGCGGGCCGCAGCGCAGATCGTGGATGTGACGGGCGGCCCGATCGTATCCGGAAATTCGATCTACATCGGCAACCACTCAGGACGCACGGTCGCCTTCGACGCCAGCTCGGGCGAACGGATCTGGACCGCTTTCGAAGGCGCGGTCGATACCGTCTGGCCGGTCGGCAACAGCGTATTCCTGATCAGCGACCGCAGCCAGTTGGTGCGGTTGGACGTATCAGACGGGTCTGTGGTCTGGGCCATCGACCTGCCGGGCTTCGTCAAGGACAAGCCCAACCGTCGCGGACCGATCTTTGCGCATTACGGCCCCATCATGGCGGGTGGACGCATCGTCATCGGCTCGAACGACGGTTATCTGCGGTTCTACAACCCTGTCGACGGCACGCTGGTGCATCAGGTCGAGGTTCCGGGTGGGGCGACAACGGCACCGGTGGTTGCGAACCAGACCCTCTACGTGGTTTCGACCAAAGGGCAACTGCACGCTTTCCGTTGACGACGAGATGCGTTAAAGGACGCGTCTGAGTCTTGAAAGTTGAGTATCATGTCTTTGACCCTCGCCATCGTGGGGCGCCCCAATGTGGGCAAATCCACCCTGTTCAATCGCCTTGTGGGCAAGCGCCTTGCGCTGGTGGACGACCAGCCCGGCGTTACCCGCGATCTGCGTGAGGGCGAAGGGCGGCTGGGTGACTTGCGCTTTACCGTGATCGACACGGCCGGGCTGGAGGATGCCACCGACGACAGCCTGCAGGGCCGGATGCGGCGCCTGACCGAGCGTGCCGTGGACATGGCCGATGTCTGCCTGTTCATGATCGACGCCCGTGTGGGCCTGACCCCGACCGACGAGATGTTTGCCGAGATTCTTCGCAAGCGGTCCAAGCATGTGATCCTGGCGGCCAACAAGGCCGAGGGGGCGGCGGCGGATGCCGGTGTGCTCGAGGCGTACAACCTGGGTCTGGGCGAGCCGATCCGCCTTTCGGGCGAGCATGGCGAAGGCATGACTGACCTTTATGCGGCGTTGATGCCTTTGGCTGACGCCATGGAAGAAAAGCAGCCAGAGGACGTTCCGCAAACGGATATCGATCTGGACGAGGATGGGGAAACCGAAGGCGAAGCCCCTGCAATTACGCCGGACAAGCCGCTGCAGGTGGCCGTTGTCGGGCGTCCGAATGCGGGCAAGTCCACGCTGATCAACAAGATCCTGGGGGAAGATCGTCTTCTGACCGGTCCCGAGGCCGGCATTACCCGTGACGCCATCAGTCTGAAGTTGGACTGGGGTGGCACCCCCATGCGCATCTTTGACACCGCCGGTATGCGCAAAAAGGCCAAGGTACAGGAAAAGCTCGAGAAACTCTCGGTGTCGGACGGCCTGCGCGCCGTCAAGTTCGCCGAAGTCGTGGTTGTCCTGCTGGATGCGGCGATCCCGTTCGAGCAGCAGGACCTGCGCATTGCCGATCTGGCCGAGCGTGAAGGACGTGCCGTGGTGATCGCGGTGAACAAGTGGGATGTCGAGGATAACAAGCAGGAGAAGTTGCGCGAGCTCAAAACCTCGTTCGAACGCCTGCTTCCCCAACTGCGCGGCGCGCCTCTTGTGACCGTGTCGGCCAAGACGGGCAGGGGGTTGGAGCGGCTGCGTGATGCGATCCTGCGCGCCCACGATGTGTGGAACCGTCGGGTTCCCACCGCGGCCTTGAACCGCTGGCTGACCGCCATGTTGGAGCAGCACCCACCGCCAGCCCCCCAGGGGCGCAGGATCAAGCTGCGCTATATGACTCAGGCAAAGACGCGCCCGCCGGGTTTTGTCGTCATGTGCTCGCACCCGGACAAGATGCCGGAAAGCTACTCGCGGTATCTGGTCAACGGTCTGCGCGAGGATTTCGACATGCCCGGAACCCCGATCCGGCTGACGCTGCGCGGGCAGGGGGACAAGAACCCCTACAAGGGGCGCCGCAAGAAAAACGCGGGTGCGCTGGCCAAACATCTCAAGGGCAAGGCGTAACTGCGCCAATTTTCAGCATTTTCGGGCTTGGGGCGTGACAGCCCCCAAGCATCGCGCTAGCATTCGCATGCGTGCATTCATTTCGCGCGCGATTTGCGCGTGCCTGTGACGTGCAAAATTTCGCAAGGACTATTGAACCGGACCATCGTGGGGAGCGGGCTGGATGGACCTGAGAGAATATACGAGACAGTACGCGGTGCAGGACAACCGGCTGGCCGCGCTCAGCTATTTCGGGACGTTCGTGGTGTATTTCGCATCGCTGACGCTGGCGATCGTCTATGTGGATCGGTGGTTCATCATGATCCCGGCCGGGATCGTGTTCGCCTTTTCGGCAGTGCGTCTCTATGTTCTTCAGCATGATTGCGGTCATCATTCGCTGTTCGAAACCCGACGGCAGAATGAATGGGCTGGCCACGTGCTGTCGCCGTTCACCTTCGCTCCGTTCGAGGTGATGAAACAGAACCACAATCTGCATCACGCGGGCATCGGCAATCTTGAACATCGGGAGACCGGTGAAATCAACACGATGACCTTGCGGGAATGGAATGAAGCGGATTGGAAAACCCGTCTGTTCTACAGGCTTTACCGCAATCCCTTCATCTTGGTGCCGGTCGGGGCCCTGTTCACGTATTTCATCCGCTATCGCTGGCCCAAAAACACGGTGCGGTTCGGCGTCCGTGGGGTCGTGCTGCACAACTTGTCCATCGTGGTTTTCCTAGGGCTGTTGTATTGGATTGCTGGCATGACAGGCATACTCGTCTGGCTGGCCTTCTCGTTTCTCGGCGGAATGCTGGGTGTGTTTCTGGTGTATCTTCAGCACAATTTTGAGGACACCTACTGGGATCGCCGCCCGGATCTGGACCCGCAGCTGGCGGCGCTTCAGGGTTCGTCAGCGCTGGATTTCGGATGGTGGTTTGACAATGCGGTCGCCTGCATCACGCTGCATGACATCCACCATTTCAATGCGCGCATCCCGTCCTACCGGCTGCGCGCCTGTCACTACAACCTGCCACCCGAATACACACCCCGCCGGATCAAGTTTCCCGAGGCGGTGGCCGCGCTGAACCTGAAGCTGTGGGATGAAGATGCCAAGCGGCTGGTTCCCTTTCCGCGACAGGGTGAAACCGGTGAGCTGGCACGGGGCAGTTAAAGGCGGTTCTCCAAAGGTTGTGCAGACCGAGGCCTTGTCTTGCCGCCTACCGGACGTAGTTTTTAAGTTGGATCGTTTAGGAGTTTTGGAATGACAGCGGTGACCAAGATTCGCGGCATCGGAGAAGCACTTGGCCGCGCTCTCAACGACAATGGCTTCAAGACGGCCGAGGACCTGGCTAGGGCCAAGCCGGCTGTGCTGGTCGCCGTTCCCGGTATCGGAGCGCGCCGGGCGCCCGGATTGATCGCCGCCGCCAAACAGGCCACCTCCGGCGCTGCACCCGTGGCCAAGACCCGACCACCGAAGGCCCCAACGCGCCAGACGGCGCAATCTCGGACCTCAGCTGCTGCGCGCAAGGCCGACGCAGAGGCCAAGGTGGCAGCCGAGAAAGCCGAAGCAGAGGCCAAGGCCCGGAAGAAGGCCAAGGCCAAAGCCAAGGCCGAAAAGGCAGCAAAGAAAAAGAAAGAGATGGAAGCGGCGATCTCGAAGGCGAAGGAAAAGATAAAATCCAAGGCCAAGTCGAAAAAAGACAAGAAATCCAAGAAGGAAAAAGAGAAGGCCGGCGGTAAGTCCAAGAAAGACAAAAAGGACAAGAAGGCCAAGAAAAAGGCAAAGAAGTAGTCACTTCCTTGCCTTGATCTGAAGCAATGCGGTCGCGGCTGGGGTGACCGCCAAAGGTTACGCCAGCGTTCCGTCAGCCTGCAGGGTCAGCTTGCCGCCAAGATACGGCGAAAGAACCTCGGGCAAGGTCACGGTGCCATCGGCGTTCTGGCCGTTTTCCAGGACCGCGATCAAGCAGCGACCCACAGCCAAGCCTGATCCGTTCAGCGTGTGCACGAATTCAGGTTTGCCACCGCCCTCAGGCCGGAAGCGCGCATTCATGCGACGGGCCTGGAAATCACCGCAGGTCGAAACCGAGCTGATCTCGCGATAGGTGTTCTGGCCGGGCAGCCAGGCCTCGATGTCGAAGGTTCGGCGCGCGCCAAACCCCATGTCGCCGGTGCACAAGACGACGGTACGATAGGGAATGCCCAGCTTTTCCAGGATGCCTTCGGCACAGCGCAGCATGCGCTGCTGTTCGTCGTCCGATTTGTCGGGATGCGTGACCGAGACCATCTCGACCTTTTCAAACTGGTGCTGGCGCAGCATGCCGCGCGTGTCCTTGCCGGCCGAGCCCGCCTCGGAGCGGAAGCACAGCGAATGTGCCGTGTAGCGGCGCGGCAGATAGCTTTCCTCGATGACGCAATTGTTGACGATGTTGGTCAGCGACACTTCGGACGTCGGGATCAGCCACCACCCCTCGCGGGTTTGGTAGCTGTCCTCGCCGAACTTCGGCAGCTGGCCGGTGCCCTGCATCATCTCGGAGAGCACTAGAACCGGACCATTCACTTCGGTCAGACCGTTCTCATTGGTATGCGTATCCAGCATGAACTGCGCGAGCGCCCGGTGAATGCGCGCCACACCGCCCGACAGCAGCACGAAACGAGATCCTGCCAGTTTGGCCGCGGTTTCGAAATCCATGCCGTTCTGAACCGAGGCGATCTCGAAGTGTTCTTTCGGTTCAAAGTCATAGTCCCGCGGCGTGCCCCAGCGTTTAACTTCGACATTGTCATTCTCGTCTTTGCCGTCGGGTACGTCCTCGGCCGGCAGGTTCGGGATGCGAACCAACTGGTCAGTCAGAAGGGCGTCGATATCCTTGGCCTCGGTCTGCATACGGGCGATTTCGGCCTTTTTCTCGGCCACAAGTGCCCGAAGACGCTCGAACTCGGCTTCGTCGCCGCGCGCCTTGGCTGCGCCGACTTCCTTGCTGGCCTTGTTCTGTTCGGCCTGCGCCGTTTCGGCTGCCAGGATCTTTGCCCGGCGGCTTTCATCCAGGCGCAGCAGGTCTGACGATACCGGAGCTTCCCCCCGGCGCGCGAGCGCGGCGTCGAAAGCTGCTGGGTTTTCGCGAATTGCGCGGATGTCGTGCATAGGTCAGATCCTTGGCAAATGAATCACTAGGGCCGCTTATGCACCATCTGACGGGCAGGGTGTAGCACCGGGTTGGAAAAACGGCCTAGTTGTCCGTGTCTTCAACCGTGTCATGTGCCAGTCGACCGTCCCATGGATGGGGCGGGATCTTCGGCTCGGGAGGGTCGGCAACGTAGGACGGCGTCATGATCTGAACACCGTTCTCGTTGAACACTTCAACGATGTTGCGGTGCAGGTCGGACTTGATCCGCGGGATCGAGTTGCCACGTGTCGTGTAGGCGTTGATCTGGTAATTGATCGCGTAGTCGGCCAGCGCGGTCCACAGGACAAAGGGCTCGGGGCGGGCGCGAAGCCCATCAGTGCGACGGGCTGCCTCGATCAGCATCGCTTCGACCTTTTCGGGGGGCTCTTCATAGCCGATCCCGACCGTCGTGTGCAAAAGCAGGCCCTTGCCGTCGGTCTGCTTGGAAAAATTGACCACATCCGAGTTCATCAATTGGGCGTTGGGGATCGAGATCAGCTCGTTCTTGATGGACTTCAGGTGGGTTTCCATAAGTTTGATCTGCACCACATCACCGATGTGTTCACCGATTTGGATGCGGTCACCGATCGAGGTCGACCGGCGATAGATTACGAACAGTCCAGCCAGCATGTTGCTGACAACCGAGTTCGCGCCAAGAGAGAGCATTGCGCCAACCAGGATGGTCAGACCCTGAAAGGCCGCCGAATCCGAGCCCGGAATGTAGGGAACCGCAAAGACAAGGGCGATCAGGATCACCACGACACGCGCGATATTGAACGTGGGATTGACCCAGTGTTTCTCGAAATCGCCCATGTCGAAAGTGCCGGCCTCGACCGCGTCGAAGAACACCCGCATGCCTTTGATGATGTACATCGTCACCCAGGCGATCAACGCCAGCATGATCATGTTCGGGATGTAGCTGAGGATACCCCGGAAGATCAGCAGAACCGGTTCGGTCAGGTAGGTGAGTAGCAGCTGCGCAAAGTACCGCGACTCGGCAAATGCCAGCAGGACGAACGACAGATAGTAATAGAAACCCAGAAAGAAGATGATCAGCAGGCCAAAATTCAGCCCGTATCGGATCAGTGCGGCAATCGCCTCGGCCTGTACACTTTTCGCGGTGGCTTCCTCCACGTCCCTAAGGTATCGCCGGACAAAGATCAGCGTGCGTCGCCGAATGCGCCTGTGCAGCCACAGGATCACCAGGACGAAGACGATGAACCCCAACGTCCACGCCGCCGCTTCGATCGCACCGGACACACGTGCCTCGTCCGTGCGGTTTGCCCGGTAAGCCATGATCGCGTCCCGGATGGCGTCGCCATGCAAGACCGTCAGGACGCTCAGTTCCATTTGCTCCAGCTCGGCATCGGCCTCGGTGACGATGGTGACCATCTGACCGTCCGCCAGAATGCGGGTGCCTATCTCGGTGTCCTGATAGGTGATGTCGACATCCGTGGCATCCGAGGATTCGGCGACCTTGATGATCGCGTCCTGAATGTTCTCGGCCCTTTCCGGCGCGGGCAGGGCGCTGGAGCCTCGAATGTGGAACAAGGTGTCGCCGTCAACGATGACCGGTGCCATGAAGGTCTCGGCGGCGGCGCTGTCGGCTTCGGGTCCGTCCTGCGGGGCATCCTGCGCCATGACAGGCACCGAAAAGGCCCAAGCCGCAAACAGCATGGACAGCAAAACACCCAATGGAAATGGGGCCTTGACGATACTCCGCATGGGTCCTCCCTGACTTTGACTATAGCCAAAGCCCCGCACCATCCTAGTGGATATCTGCGGTGTAATTCATCATCTTCGGGGATCGTGACACTGTTGCACGGCATGCCAAGTCGGCCATCGCTTGCAAAGGTTGATTTCAAGGCATAGTTTCCCGGCAAATTCGCGGTGCTCACTCCGCGACCTCAAGAAAAAAGGAATGTCCCATGGAAGGTGGCGCAATCGCCCAGTTTCTCCCGCTCATCCTGATCTTCGCGATCATGTACTTCCTGCTGATCCGTCCGCAGCAGAAGAAGATGAAGGAACATCAGGCCATGGTCGAGGCAGTGCGCCGCGGCGATCAGGTCGTCACTCAGGGTGGCCTCATCGGCAAAGTGTCGAAGGTCAAGGAAGGCGAAAACGAGATCGAGGTCGAGATCGCGGACGGCGTCCGGGTTCGTGTGGTCAAGTCGACCATCGCTCAGGTGCTGAACAAGACCGAACCGGCGAAGTAATTTCGCGTCGCAACTTCCTGAAAAGGCAGGGTAATGCTGCAAATTGATACCTGGAAACGGGTCCTGATCTGGCTGGTCTGCGTGGTTGGCCTGCTGATGGCCCTGCCGAACGCGTTTTACACGCGGGTCGAACAATCGAACGACGCCAAGGCCGCCATCGAACTGGGCATCGACACGCCCGAGATGCAGGCGCAAGCGGGGCAATGGCCCGATTGGCTGCCGTCGTCATTGGTCAACCTGGGGCTTGATCTTCGCGGTGGGGCGCATCTGTTGGCCGAAGTTCAGGTTGGCGATGTCTACGAGACGCGGATGGAGGCCATGTGGCCCGAAGTTCGTGATGCCCTGCGGGACGAACGGGCGACGGTCGGAACGATCCGCCGTCAACCCTCGGCCCCGGATGAGATTCGCGTTCGTATCAGCCAGCCGGACGGAATGCCAAGCGCTCTGGAAGCGGTGCGCGGGCTGGCCCGTCAGGTGCAGACGCTGACCGGGGTCGGCGCCACGGATATCGAAGTCAGCGCCGACGGCGACACCCTGATCGTAAAACTGTCCGAGGCGGAGAAACTGGCCTCGGATGATCGAACGGTGCGTCAGGCACTTGAAATCGTGCGCCGCCGGATCGACGAGGTTGGCACTCGTGAGCCGACCATCCAGCGTCAGGGCACCGACCGGATCCTGATTCAGGTGCCCGGGATCGGCAGTGCCAGCGAGTTGAAGGACATCATTGGTACCACGGCGCAACTGACCTTCAATCCGGTCGTGGCCCGCGGCACCGATCCGGACGTCGTGCCCGGCGTCGGTGAAGAGGTCGTGCCGTCGATCGACGAAAACGGCGTGTACTACACCATCGAATCCGCACCCGTCGTGACGGGCGAGGAATTGGTCGACGCGCAGCCTTCCTTCGATCAGAACGGACGCCCGGCGGTCAGCTTCCGGTTCAACACATCCGGCGCCCGTAAATTCGGCGATTACACCCGCGACAATATCGGTGCTCCGTTTGCGATCGTGCTGGATGACGAGGTGATCTCGGCCCCGGTGATCCAAAGCCATATCCCCGGCGGTTCCGGCATCATCACCGGCAACTTCACCGTCGAAGAAAGCACGAACCTTGCTGTTCTGCTGCGTGCAGGCGCGCTGCCGGCGGGACTTGAGTTCCTCGAAGAACGTACGATCGGCCCCGAACTGGGCCAGGACAGCATCGACGCGGGTAAGGTCGCCACCACAGTCGCTTTTGCAGCGGTCTTGATCTTCATGGCGCTCAGCTATGGTCTTTTCGGCATCTTCGCCAACATCGCTTTGCTGATTAACGTCGGGCTGATCTTTGGGCTGTTGTCACTGATTGGCGCGACACTGACGTTGCCGGGCATTGCCGGGATCGTGTTGACGGTCGGTATGGCGGTGGATGCCAATGTGCTGATCTTCGAACGTATTCGAGAAGAGCTGAAATCGGCCAAAGGCCCCGCTCGGGCAATCGACCTGGGCTATGAAAAGGCCCTGTCGGCCATTCTGGATGCCAACATCACGACCTTCATCACCGCCGTTATCCTGTTCGCCATGGGCAGCGGCCCGGTTCGCGGCTTTGCCATCACGCTTGGCCTGGGCATTCTGACGTCGGTCTTCACCGCGATCTTCGTGACGCGACTGATGATCATCATGTGGTTCGAACGGCGCCGCCCGAAAACGATCGAGGTTTGACATGAGACTGAAACTCGTACCCGAAAACACCTCGTTCGATTTCTTCAGCCGCTGGAAGGTCTGGCTGGGCATTTCGGGCCTGATGATGGTAATCGCATTCGCTTCGTTCATGCTCCAAGGTTTGAACTTCGGGATCGACTTCCGGGGCGGTACCACGATCCGGACCCAGAGCACGCAGGAATTGGATGTCGGTGTTTACCGCGACGCCATTGCGCCGCTGGGCCTCGGGGATGTCACCATCACCGAAATCTTCGACCCGACATTCGGGCCTGATGAGAACGTGGCCATGATCCGCATTCAAGCGCAGGACGGTGCCGAATCTGTCACGGCCGAAACCATCGCGGCAGTCGAAGGCGCCTTGCAGGCGGTAGTCCCAGATATCCAGTTCGTTTCGGTGGAATCCGTGGGCCCGAAAGTATCGGGCGAGCTGATCCAAACAGCCGTGATTGCTGTGGTTCTGGCGATCGGAGCGGTGCTGGTCTACATCTGGCTGCGGTTCGAATGGCAGTTCGCGCTGGGGGCGGTCGCCGCGCTGGTGCATGACGTGTTGCTGACGATCGGTATTTTTTCCGAGCTGCAGATCCGCTTCGACCTCGCGATTATCGCCGCGCTTCTGACAATCGTCGGTTACTCGCTGAACGATACCGTGGTCGTATTCGACCGGGTGCGTGAGAACCTGCGTAAATACAAGAAGAAGGACCTGAAAGAGGTGCTGAACCTCTCGATCAATGAAACGCTCAGCCGAACCGTCATGACCTCGGTCACCACGTTGCTGGCGCTTGTCTCGCTGTATGTGCTCGGCGGTGACGTGATCCGCGGGTTCGTCTTCGCGATGATCTGGGGCGTGATCGTAGGGACCTATTCGTCGGTTTTCGTGGCCTCGACCATCCTGCTGTGGCTGGGGGTCAAACGCGATTGGTCCAAGCCATCGAACACGGCCGGCAACCAGTTTGCCAATATTGATGCCTGATGTGTTCGGCCAATCCCCAACGGGATTGGCCGTCATCATTTTTGCAGCCCTCGCGGGTGGAATCGTTCGAGGGTTTTCCGGGTTCGGCACCGCGCTGATCTTTCTGCCGCTGTCGACGCCTTATCTTGGTCCGTTCGGGGCTTTGATCGCGTTGACCTGCATGGATGTCTTCGGGCCACTTCCCAATCTGCGCCGCGCCTGGGTTGATGTCGACAAACGCGATCTCGTGCGACTTGTCGTCGGGTGTGCACTTTTGCTGCCGGTCGGACTGTCGATATTGACCCGAGTCCAGCCTGAGGTTTTTCGCTACGCCGTCAGCCTCGTGACCCTGTTCATGCTGGTCGTGCTGATTTCGGGGCTGCGGTACAACGGCGAAGTCCGGCGCAACATGGTAACTGCCATCGGCGCTGTGGCCGGCTTTTTGGGGGGCGTTGCAGGCATCCCGGGTCCGGCGGTAATCCTGTTCTACATGTCTCGCCCGTTGCCTGTGGCAGTTGTTCGGGCCACGATCCTGCTGTTTCTTCTGGCCTTTGATTTTCTGATCTTCGGATATCTCGCTGCGTTCGGGCAATTGACCTGGTCAACGGTTGGGTTGGGGCTGGCGCTTGCCGTTCCGAATCTGGCAGGAAATTGGCTGGGCGGCTGGATGTTTCAGCCTGCCAGGGAACGGGTCTACCGCGTGATCGCGTATGCAGTCATCGCTGCTGCGGCCTTGTCGGGCTTGCCGCTTTGGGGATAGAAGATCACATGCGTCTGAACGAGATCACATATACCAACGCAGTTCCGATTGATGGCTATGGGCCGGGATTTTTTCGGATAGGCGGCGAGGTTCACGAAGGCAGTGTTCTGACAGGCCCCGGAGGGACCGGACCGTGGGGCGGTTTTGCGGACAGCGAGAGCCTTGTTGAGCTGGCCAATCAGGTCGACGTTCTGTTCATCGGCACTGGCGCTGATCTGTCTCACATACCCTCTGATTTGCGGTCGACCCTCGAAGACGCCGGCATCGGGGTCGAGATCATGAACTCGCCCTCCGCCTGCCGCACCTACAACGTGCTCTTGTCCGAGGGGCGCCGTATCGCTCTGGCCCTGTTGCCGGTCTGACCGCTTCATCTGGCCCCTCACATCCCACACCGTCAACAGGCCCTGCGGCAAATCCGTCCTTTTTCCCCCGCAACCAATCGGATAAGCGGGTCTCATGACACTTACCGTGACCGACCTTGCCATCGCCCGAGGGGGTGTGCCCGTGCTCGAAGGCCTCAGTTTCGCGCTGCCCCCGGGCAAGGCGCTGATCCTGCGCGGCCCGAACGGGATCGGCAAGACCACCCTTCTGCGCACGCTGGCCGGGCTGCAACCGCCGCTCTCGGGCCGGATCGAGGGGGCAGAGGACCGGATCGCCTATGCCGCCCATTCCGACGGGCTGAAACCCACCCTGACCGTGACCGAGAACCTGACCTTCTGGGCCTCGGTCTTTGGCACGCGTGACATACAGCCGGCGCTGGATGCCTTTGCCCTGAACGAACTGGCCGATCGTCACGCAGGCAACCTGTCGGCGGGCCAGAAACGCCGCCTGGGTCTGGCCCGAATGCTGGTGACCGGCCGACCGATCTGGATGCTGGACGAACCCACCGTGTCACTGGACAAGACCGCCGTGGCAATGTTCGCCGATGCAGTGCGGGCGCATCTGGGGCAGGGCGGCTCGGCCCTGATTGCCACCCATATCGACCTGGGTCTCGATGGTGAGGTCCTGGATGTCGGCCCCAACAAGGCGCGCCCGAAGGCGCTGGATGACTTCGACGGAGGCTTCCTGTGATCGCCCTGCTGCTGCGTGACCTGAAACTGTCCTTCCGCGCGGGCGGAGGGTTCGGCCTCGGGCTAGCCTTCTTCCTGATCGTCACCGTTCTGGTGCCGTTTTCGGTGGGTCCGCAATCCTCGCTGTTGGCGACCATCGCGCCGGGGGTGCTGTGGCTGGGCGCATTGCTGGCCTGTCTGCTGTCGCTGGATCGTCTGCTGGCACTGGATTGGGAGGATGGGTCGCTCGACCTGCTGGCCACCGCGCCGCTGCCGCTGGAATCGGTGGTCACGATCAAGGCGCTGGCGCATTGGATCACCACCGGCCTGCCGCTGGTGCTGGCCGCGCCGGTGCTTGGGGTGCTGCTGAACCTGCCCGGCCCCGGTTTCGGCTGGCTGGTCGTCTCGCTGCTGATCGGCACGCCCGCGCTCAGCGTGATCGGCACTTTCGGCGCAGCCCTGACCGTGGGGCTCAAGCGCGGCGGCCTGCTGCTGTCGCTGCTGGTGCTGCCGCTATACGTGCCAACGCTGATCTTCGGGGCCGAGGTCGCGCGCCGTGGTGCCACCGGGATGGAGGTCCAGACCCCGCTGCTGATGCTGGCCGGGATCACCGCCGCCACGGTCGCCCTTCTGCCTTTTGCCAGCGCGGCGGTGCTGCGCATCAACCTCAGATGATTGGGGCACGTTGACCGATGTCAATTGAGAACGCCCCCGACTCGGACTAGATAAGGCCCATGTCGATAGCAGCCAAAGCCAACGCCCTGTGGGAATACGCCAACCCGCGCAAGTTCCTCGCCACCAGCGAGCGGGTCCTGCCGTTCTTCTGGATCAGCTCGGCCCTGTTTCTGGTCGTCGGGCTGGTGTGGGGGTTCTTCTTCACGCCGGATGACTACAAGCAGGGGTCTACCGTCAAGATCATCTACCTGCATGTGCCATCGGCGCTGATGGCCATCAATTGCTGGCTGATGATGCTGGTCACCTCGCTGGTCTGGCTGGTGCGCCGCCACCATGTCAGCGCCCTTGCCGCACGCGCCGCAGCGCCGATCGGCATCGTGATGACCCTGATCGCGCTGGCCACCGGCGCCATCTGGGGGCAGCCCATGTGGGGCACCTGGTGGGCCTGGGATCCGCGCCTGACCTCGTTCCTGATCCTGTTCCTGTTCTATCTGGGCTACATCGCCCTGTGGGAGGCGATCGAAGACCCCGACACGGCGGCGGACCTGACCTCGGTCCTGTGCATCGTGGGCTCGGTCTTTGCCATCCTCAGCCGCTATGCGGTGAATTTCTGGAACCAGGGCCTGCATCAGGGCGCATCGGTGATGCGCGCAGGGGCGATAACCGGCACGGACACCACCGAGAAGGTCAGCAACGTGTACTTCTACCCGCTGCTGACCTGCATCATCGGCTTCGTGCTGCTGTTCATCGCGCTGGTCCTGTACCGGACCGGCACCGAAATCCGCGCGCGGCGCATCAAGGCGCTGCTGGCACGGGAAAGGGTAAACGGATGATGCCTGATCTGGGAAAATACGCGGAAACGGTTCTGTCTTCCTACGCGGCCTCGATCGTTTTGCTGGTGGCACTGGTGGTTTTCAGCATCCTGCGTGGTCGCAAGGTCCGGGCCGAGATGGAAAAGATCGAACAGAGGATGTCGCGCAATGGCTAAGATCTCGCCGTTGATGATTGCTCCACCACTGATTTTCGGAGCCTTTGCAGTGCTGGCGGCCATTGGCATGTTCCGCGAAGATCCCAACGCGCTGCCCTCGGCCCGCGAAGGCCAGCCCGCGCCGCCCGTTGTTCTGGCCGAGTTTCCGGGGAAACAGGGGTTCGACGATGCAACCCTGCGCGACGGCCAGGTCAAGCTGGTGAACTACTGGGCCAGCTGGTGTGCTCCCTGCCGCGCCGAGCATCCGAACCTCGAGAAGCTGGCGCAGGAAGATATTCCGGTCTACGGCATCAACTACAAAGACAAACTGGCCAACGCCGACGCTTTCCTGAGCGAACTGGGTGATCCTTATGCCGCCATCGGGCGCGATGAAAATGGCCGCATGGGGTTGGACTGGGGCGTCTACGGCGTGCCCGAGACCTACGTGATCGATGGTGACGGCACGATCATCCTGCGGTTTGCCGGCCCGATCACCCAGCGCGTGATCGAGAGCACTATCCGACCCGCATTGGAAAAAGCCGCCGCGCAGTAACGCCGGGGTTAAAGGCGATACCCGCCAGAGACGGTCAGCACCTCTCCGGTGATGAAGGACGCGTCTTCGGATGCTAGAAAGCGAACTGCGCGGGCTATGTCCTCTGGTATCCCAACACGCCCCAGCGCTGTGTTCTGAACGAACAGGTCGGTCAGATCGTCGGGCCTTGGGGCTTCGGGGATGTTGATCGCGCCGGGTGCCACCGCGTTGACGCGAATGCCGTCCGGACCCAATTCTTTCGCCATAGCGCGGGTCCACAGGTTCAACGCGGCCTTGCTGGCCCCATAGGTCGCGGCATCGCGCGGGGGAAGTTCGGCGTTGACTGATGAGATACTGACGATCGACGCTCCCCGCTGCAGGTGAGGCAACGCGGCAGCCAGCAGCGCGGCCGGAACCAGCAGGTTGAGGTCAAGAATGGCGTGGTGGTCCGTTCGGCTGAAGCTGTCCTTCGGCGTGGCCTGAACCAACCCGGCATTGTTGATGATCACATCCAGCCGGCCGAACCTGTCGATGACGCGGCGCACCACGTCTTCGGGCTGACCTTCTTGCGTGAGATCGCTGTGCAGGGTCAGGGCCGGTCGGTCATCGGGCAAGGGCTGCGGTTCGGTCTTGTGCCACGCCAGGGCGACGCGATGATCCACGGCCAGATCAACCGCGATGGCCCGGCCGATTCCGCGAGCACCACCAGTTATCAAGGCAACTTTTTCCATGCCCTCAGCAGACCGCTTATCTGCACGGAACACAACGCGATAGTGGCAGACCTGAAACGAAAAAGGGCGCCCGTCCGGGGCGCCCTTGCGTTCTTGGCTTTGTGCCGGCTTAGCTGGCCTTGGCCAGGTTCCGCAGCACATAGTGCAGCACGCCGCCGTTTTCGATGTATTCGATCTCGGGCGCGGTATCGATGCGGCACTTGAGCGTGACGGTCTTCTCGGTTCCGTCCGCATAGGTGATGGTGCAGGGCACCTCTTGCAGCGGCTGGATCGTGTCCAGACCGTGGATCGAGAAGGTCTCGTCGCCTTTCAAGCCCAGCGTCTTGCGGTTGTCGCCGGCGGTGAACTCGAACGGGATGACGCCCATGCCCACCAGGTTCGAGCGGTGGATACGCTCGAAGCTTTCTGCGATCACGGCCTTGACACCCAGCAGCGCGGTGCCCTTGGCCGCCCAGTCCCGCGAGGAACCGGCGCCATACTGCTCGCCGCCGATCACGACCAGCGGAGTGCCTTCTGCCTGATAGGCCATCGATGCGTCATAGATCGAGGTCTGCTGCCCATCGGGGCCTTTGGTGTAACCACCCTCGACACCGTCCAGCATCTCGTTCTTGATGCGGATGTTGGCGAAGGTGCCGCGCATCATGACCTCGTGGTTGCCGCGGCGCGATCCGTACGAGTTGAACTCGCGTGGTTGCACCTGGCGCTCCAGCAGGTATTTGCCCGCGGGGCTGGTGGTTGCAAACGAACCAGCCGGCGAGATGTGGTCGGTGGTGACCATGTCACCCAGAATGGCCAGAACCTTGGCGCCTTCGATGTTCGAGATGGTGCCCGGCTGTGCCCCCATACCCTGGAAGTAGGGCGGGTTCTGGATGTAGGTCGACGTCGGCGGCCAGTCATAGGTCTCGGCATCGGTGGTTTCGACCGATTGCCATTTCTCGTCGCCCTTGAAGACATCAGCATATTTCGACTGGAATGCCTCGCGGGTTACGGTTGCCTCGACCAGTTCGGCGATCTCTTTCTGGGTCGGCCAGATGTCTTTCATGTAGACGTCGTTGCCGTCCTTGTCCTGACCGATCGGTTCCGAGGTCAGGTCGATGTCCAGCGTACCGGCCAGCGCATAGACCACCACCAGCGGCGGCGAAGCCAGGTAGTTGGCGCGCACGTCCGGCGAGATCCGGCCTTCGAAGTTGCGGTTGCCCGACAGGACCGAGGTCGCCACCAGGTCGCCCTCGGCGATGGCTTCCGAGATCTCTTTCTGGATCGGGCCCGAGTTGCCGATGCAGGTGGTGCAGCCGTAACCAACGAGGTTGAAGCCGACCTTGTCCAGATCTTCCTGCAGGCCAGCGGCCTCAAGATATGCGGACACGACCTGCGATCCCGGCGCCAGCGAGGTTTTGACCCACGGTTTGCGGTCCAGGCCCAAAGCCGCCGCCTTGCGTGCGACAAGGCCCGCACCGATCATCACATAGGGGTTCGAGGTGTTGGTGCACGACGTAATCGAAGCGATCACGACCTTGCCCGATTCCATGGTGTAGTCTTCGCCTTTGACCGGCACTTCCTTGCCCATCGGGCGCTTGAAAGTGTTTTCCATCTCCTGGCGGAAAGCGGCCTTGGCGTTGGTCAGCGGCACATAATCCTGCGGACGCTTGGGGCCCGAGATCGCGGGAACGATCGTGCTCATGTCCAGGGACAGCGTGTTGGTGTAGACCGGAGCATAGTCCGCCCCACGCCAGAACCCGTTTTCCTTGGCATAGGCTTCGACCAGCGCGATGCGGTCCTCGTCACGGCCGGTGTTGCGCAGGTAGCGCAGGGTTTCGTTGTCGATCGGGAAGAAGCCGCAGGTCGCGCCGTATTCCGGCGCCATGTTGGCGATGGTTGCGCGGTCGGCCAGCGGCAGGCGGTCCAAGCCTTCGCCGTAGAATTCGACGAACTTGCCCACCACGCCCTTAGCGCGCAGCATCTCGACGACCTTCAGAACCAGGTCGGTGCCGGTGGTGCCTTCGACCATCTCGCCGGTCAGTTCGAACCCGATCACTTCGGGGATCAGCATCGAGATCGGCTGACCCAGCATCGCGGCCTCGGCCTCAATCCCGCCGACGCCCCAGCCCAGAACGGCCATGCCGTTGACCATGGTGGTGTGGCTGTCGGTGCCGACCAGTGTATCGGGGTAGGCGACTTCTTCGCCGTTCTGGTCGGTGTCGGTCCAGACGGTCTGGGCCAGGTATTCCAGGTTCACCTGGTGGCAGATGCCGGTGCCCGGCGGTACCACGCGGAAGTTGTTGAACGCGCTCTGGCCCCATTTCAGGAACTGGTAGCGCTCCATGTTGCGTTCATATTCGCGGTCCACGTTCATCTGGAACGCGCGCGGGTTGCCGAATTCGTCGATCATGACCGAGTGGTCGATGACCAGGTCTACGGGGTTCAGCGGGTTGATCTTCTGCGGATCGCCCCCCAGCGCCTTGATGCCGTCGCGCATCGCGGCCAGGTCGACAACGGCCGGAACGCCGGTGAAGTCCTGCATCAGCACGCGGGCAGGGCGGTAAGCGATCTCGCGCGGGTTCTTCCCGTTGTTGGCGCCCCATTCGGCAAAGGCCTTGATGTCATCGACGGAAACCGAAAAACCGCCGTCCTCGAACCGCAGCATGTTTTCCAGCACCACTTTCAGCGCGGCGGGAAGCTTGGAGAAATCGCCCAGGCCGGCCTCTTGCGCGGCGGGGATCGAGTAATACGAGATGGACTTGCCATTCACGCTCAGGCTGCGGCGTGTCTTGGCGGTATCCTGTCCGACTTTGATGGGCATCTGTGGCCTCCCTCTCAAATGACGTGGAATTGGGATTCGCTGAGCGGTATCTGCATCACCATGGCCTGCGGTTCAAGGTCCAACAGGGCGGGTGCGGCAATTTTTGTATACCATTGCACACATTTTTGCGAATTGCCGCCGAAACCTGTCTCAAGAAACCTTGATTGGCGCTTGATCCGGTGGCGGAGTACACCGGTGCTTGCAGGCTCCTCAAACAGAGAGTGAAATGAAAAGATCAGCCCTGACCACAGTTCTTGCGTCCGTATTCCTGTCGGCGTCTTCGGCCTGGGCGGACAGCCCGGTGGTGGTCGAATTGTTTACCTCGCAGGGGTGTTCGTCCTGCCCGCCGGCAGATGCGATCATGCACGATCTCGCCAAGCGCGACGACGTGATCGGCTTGGCGCTGCACGTGGACTATTGGGACTACATCGGTTGGAAGGACGAGTATGCCGATCCGGCGCATACGGACCGTCAACGAGCGTATGCGCGGCGCGGCGGCCGTTCGATGATCTATACCCCTCAGATGGTGATCAACGGACAGCAGGATGTCGTTGGCGCCAAATCCCGTGACTTGAACCGATTGATCGACGCGCATTTGACTGCTGCGCCCACCGCGTCGGTTTCGGCGCAGAGGTCCGGGAACACGGTTACGGTCCGCGTTGCCCCGGTCGACCTCGTCGACGCCAAAAACTATGACGTCGTGGTCGTGCAATACACGCCCTTGCGCCACGCGTCGATTCGACGGGGCGAGCTGGCCGGACACGATCTGGACTACGCGAATGTCGTTGAGGAATGGCACGAAGCGGGCCGATGGAACGGGTCGGCTGAACAGGATTTTCAGATCGAACTGTCTTCGGACCTGCCCGCGGTGGTTCTGATTCAGGGCACCGGCAGTGGCCCGATCATCGCCTCAACAAGGGTGAAGTAGAGGGCGGCTCAGGGCATGTCCTGAGGCTGCACACCCAGCCCATTCCAGGCTTTCCACCGTCGGTGAATCCAGAACCACTGGCCCATATGTTTCCGCACCATGCCTTCGAGGTCATCGTTGATGAATTGGGTCATGGTCTTGGGGTCCGTATGCGGCACCGGATCATGCAAAACGATCTCGAAATCGATACCGTTGGCTTGGCGCACCGCATAACAAGGAATGAGAACGGCATCGTATTTCATTGCCAATTCCGCGTTCAAAACCGACGTGACTGCGGGTTTGCCAAAAAACGTCAATTCTTCACCGCCATGGGCGTGCAGGTCCGATACGATGGCGATGATGCCGCCCTTTTTCAGGGACCGAACCATTTCCACCATGCCGCGCCGACCTTGTTCGAACATCGGCTCGCCGGTTTTGTGGAAGGCGTCGACATACATCTCGTTGAAATACGGATTGGCCATGCGGCGGTACAGGCAGCCAATCGGCTTGCCGCTGCGCGCCTGCAAAGCGATCCGCGCAGCAAGGTAGTGGCCGAAATGTGCGGTGATCATCATCACCGGCCGACCTTCGGCCACCGCTTGTTCAAATGCGGCGATTCCTGAACCTGATACTTTTGCGTTCTTCTGCCGTTCAGTGAAATCCTCGGGCGAGAAGTGTTCCATGATCGCGCGGCCTGCGTTGTCGGGCACCGCACGGCAAATGCGTTTGACTTCGGCTTCAGGCAGGTCAGGGCAGGTCAGTTTCAGGTTGCTTCGCACACGTTTGGTGAACCCAACTGCCGGGGCCAACCCGCGCACGATCGCCCCCATCGTCGCAATGCGCCGTTCATAGGGCAAAAGGCGCATTGCGCCGATCATGCCTTTCAGGAACAGGTTGGCGACATAGTATTGACCAAGCTCAAAGCGGCTCAGTTCCGACTTTTCGACGGGCATCGGGGGATCTCACCGGGTGTTGTGAATTGCGGATTCAGACATACAGCCGGCGCGCAACAACCACAAGCATTGTCCCGAGCCCTGGTTCTACGGCATCCGAGCCAGCGGCGGGCAGCCCTTAGTCCTCGTTGCCATCGGCGTCCGCTTCGACCAAGGTGATTGTGCCTGCGTCCACGAGTGTGCGGATCGCACCGACAATCTGGGTCATGGCCTCCTCTGCTTCGGCCTGCTTGACCTTGCCGCGTTCAGCAATTTCCTCGCGCAGGTTGTCGGCCATCCGTGCGGATATGTTGGACAGCAGATGGTCGACCGAGGCCTTGTCATCCTCGGTTCTTGCGCCAGCCAGAGCAGTTATCAAAACCGGCTGATCGACTTCGCGCAGGATGGCAGGCACATCCCGTGCAGCTATACGCGTGGCGATGTGCGCAAAGGTGAAGATGGACTTTCGAACAGCGCTGGCGAACTCAGTATCCTCCTCATCGAGCGCGTCCAGCAGCCCGTCACGCGTGGATGGGGGGGATTGGTTCAAGATCGCCCCGACGCGCGTGTCGGGTGAATCGGTGAAGGCCGGAACTGGGCGTTGATCGAGTTGCGCGGCCAGGGACCAGCCGATCCGCTCCACCGCCTCGGGCGTCACGTTGGCGGTTTTTGAAACGGCATAGGTAATCCGTCTGGCCACCGGCCCGGGCAATTGCGCCAACAACTGTGCTGCCTTCGCCGTTTCGAGCTTGGATAGCATGACGGCCGCAACTTCGGTGCTTTCGGCCTGAGCCATACGCGCAAGGTCTTCGGCAGGGGTGTCACGCAGGCGCAGCCATGGATCGCCGACCTGGCGCACACCCGCGACCTTGCGCAGCCGGGCGGCGGTTGCCGGGGCAATCTTGCCATTTACCGCGTCCAGCGCCCCGGCCAAGCCGTGCGGAAAAGCAAGTCCGACGCTGTCCAGCGCATCCGCGAATTCTTGCGCGACCGCAGCGAGGGTCACGCGGTCTACCAGCCCCATCCGGCCCAGTTGGAGGGTCAGCCGTTCCTGCAGTTCGTCGGGCAACTCCTCCAACGGAAGATCGGCCCCCTCGTTCAACAGCAGGCGTACGATGATGGCGGCCTTCTGGCCGGGCGTGAGTTGGCGAGGTACGACGCGAGGGGCGTCATCCGTCTGTTTCTCGGCCGGAGCAGAATTACCCGGTGCGGTCTGTACCAAAGCATGTGAATCTTGCATCTGCCTGCGGTGTCAATTTTTGTTCCGCAGGCAGATTAGCGAGAGTCGAGTAAAGAAAGACTGAACCTAGTAGCTGTAAGTCAGCCCCGTGTGGATCGCCTCGCGCAGAGACGCTTCGGCCCAGGTGCCTTCTCCTCCGCGTGACTTGATCTCGCGCCATTGCGCGATGGCCAGTTCGGTTTTCCCTTCGGTGACATATCCTTGGCCCATGTAGCTGCGGGCCAGGATGTTGTCAGGATTGGATTCGATTGCGCGTTGGTAATAGGTTTCGGCCAGCTCGGCTTCGCCCATTTTGCGGTAGGTGAAACCCCAATACGTCAAAACGCGATCATCGTCTTGATCCATAACCCGCAACACGTTCTGCGCATTTTCGAACTGGCCGTCATAAGCAAGCTCGCGCACGGCCTGATACAATTGCTCTTCGCTGAAATTGGTCTTGTTCGGCTTTACGCAACGGCCGGCTGCTTCGTCATAGACGCGGCCGAACAGGCATTTCTTGGTGGTATTTGTCGGTTTTGGGGGGCTGCTGTCACCGCCGGCGGCACTGACCGCGGGGGCAAAGGCAAATGTCTGAAGGGCTAGTGCCGTGGCCATCAAAAGGCGCATTGTCCTACTCCGTTCCAAGGGCTGCTCGCAAGAAGCATAGTGCGTTCTTCAAAAAAGCTAACAGCCAATGGCTCGCTTTTATTCACAAGTAGGACAAGAATTCAGCTGCTGGCGTTTTTCACGCAGCTTTCCGAGGCCGAATCCCAAGTCGTGCCGGGCGCACAGGACTGCGACTGCTTGCTGTGGCCTTGGCAGGCGAATGCGGACGAGGCGGACAGGGCAAGGGCCAGTGCGCAGAGGGTCGTGCGGATCATGGTGGGCTCTCCTTGAACGGAAATTGCCCACCCAGCATAGCCGATTTCGGACGTTTCCGCAAAAGACAGGGGCCCGGATCGCGCTGTGCGACCCGGGCCCCGGCAAAAGCCGTTCCTGCGTCGAGGGTTACTCGCCGAACACTCGCTCGAAGATCGTGTCGACATGTTTGGTGTGATAACCAAGGTCGAATTTTTCTTCGATCTCTTCCTTGCTCAGCGCCGCGGTCACGTCCGGGTCGGCCAGCAGTTCGGTTTTGAAATCCTTGCCTTCTTCCCAGACCTTCATCGCGTTGCGCTGCACCAGGCGATAGGCGTCCTCGCGGCTGACGCCGGCCTGAGTCAGGGCCAGCAGCACGCGCTGGCTCATGACCAGACCGCGGAACTTGTTCATGTTGGCCAGCATGTTGTCCGGATAGACCACCAGCTTGTCGATCACCCCGGTCAGGCGCGACAGGGCGAAATCCAGGGTCACGGTGGCGTCGGGGCCGATGTTGCGCTCGACCGAGCTGTGGCTGATGTCGCGCTCGTGCCATAGGGCCACGTTCTCCATCGCCGGGATCACGGTCATGCGCACCAACCGGGCCAGGCCGGTCAGGTTCTCGGTCAGCACCGGGTTGCGCTTGTGCGGCATCGCCGACGAGCCCTTCTGGCCTTTGGAAAAGAACTCCTCGGCCTCCAGAACCTCGGTGCGCTGCATGTGGCGGATTTCGATCGCGATGTTCTCGATGCTGCTGGCGATCACGCCCAGCGTGGCAAAGAAGGCCGCGTGGCGATCGCGCGGGATGACCTGCGTGCTGATCGGCTCGGGCACCAGGCCCAGCTTTTCGCAGACATGTTCTTCGACGCGGGGGTCGATATTGGCGAAGGTGCCGACCGCGCCGCTGATGGCGCCGGTGGCGATCTCGGCGCGGGCGTCGCGCATCCGCGACAGGTTGCGGTCCATCTCGGCGTAGAAGCGCGCGAAGGTCAGGCCCATGGTGGTGGGTTCGGCATGAATGCCGTGGCTGCGGCCGATGCGGACAGTGTCCTTGTGCTCGTAGGCGCGGCGCTTGAGCGCGGCCAGCAGGCCTCCGAGATCGGCGATCAGGATGTCGGCGGCGCGGGTCAGTTGCACGTTGAAGCAGGTATCCAGCACGTCCGAGCTGGTCATGCCCTGGTGGACGAAACGGGCCTCATCGCTGCCGACATGCTCGGCCAGATGGGTCAGAAAGGCGATGACGTCATGCTTGGTCACGGCCTCGATCTCGTCGATGCGGGCCACGTCGAATTCCACGTCCTTGGCCTTCCAGACGGCCTCGGCGTTTTCGCGCGGGATGACGCCCAGATCGGCCATCGCGTCGCAGGCATGGGCCTCGATCTCGTACCAGATGCGGAACTTGGTCTCGGGCGACCAGACGGCAACCATTTCGGGGCGGGAATAGCGGGGAATCATGGGCGGCGGCACCTTTTTCGGTTGGCAATGGGTGTTGGCGCGGGTGATAGACTCGCCGGACCGTTGGGACAAGGCAGGAGACGCGGGATGAGACGGTTTGCCCTGATTTTGTTGGTTTGGCCCGGAATTCTGGCGGCCGACACGTTCCGACCGCTGACGGGCGCGCAGATTCTCGACGCCCTGTCGGGCCGGACGCTGGCTTATGACAACGGAGCCACACAGGTCTTCGAGCCGTCTATGGCCACGCAGTATTTCTCGGGTCGACCCAGCTCGGGGCGCTGGGCGGTGCGGGATGACAGATACTGTTCGATCTGGCCACCGTCTGACTTTTGGGCCTGTTACGATGTTCAGTCGGACGGTACGCGGATCCGATTTGTGGGAGAGGCCGGCGATGCGACAGTCGGCGTATATGCAGACTAGGCGGCAACGCAGGTCGGGCGGGCCCCCTGAGCAAAACTCTTTAAAAACTGGACAAGCGCGGGTTGCATCGCTCATCCTCAGGACGATGACACTAACAAATAGAGATATCAGCTTGTTTAAGAAAAACCTTTTTGCCATCGGCGCGGCTTTTTGGGTCGGCATGACGGGTGCGGGGCTGAGCGATACGCCGGTCACCTACACCGAAGGGGGGCGTGCGCTGTTTCAGTTCGATGTCCCGGATTTCTGGATGCTGCGCACGGGCGGCCCACGCGATCTTGAGGATACACAACTGGGCGATACCCGGTCCGTAAGCCGGGTGATGGCTGCGCGCCCGGTCACAGATGACTCGGTCTGGATCGGATTCGTTTCGCCGTTCGGCGTTGCCAGCATCGAGGACGGGGTCCGTTACTTGCAGGATGTCGACAAGTTTCTGGTGAAAAACCCAGAGGTGACAAGTGATGCGAACATGCGCATTGGCGGTTTGCCGGCCCGGGTCATTCGCGGCACCGGCACTCGTGACGGGCGCGGGATCAACTTCACTGCGACGGTGATCGACCTGCCGCGCAACCGTGTCGCGGTTGTGGTGACCATCTTGCGCGATGGTGCAGATCCTGGCTATGTCGAGGATCTGAATGCCATCTTCGCGTCATTCCGGTCAGTGCAGTGAGGGCGTGAAAATGGCAGGAACATTTTTAAAGCGATCCGTCATCGTTCTGGGGCTTGGGGCCGGGGGATTCACCCTCTCGGGCTGTGAGGGCGTCACGGTCGGCGTAGGATACGGATATGACCCGTTCTATGACTCGATGCTGTGGAACGACTACTACCGCAACGTGAATGTCGACATTGACGTGGACCGTCCTCCGCCGCCGGGTAAACCGCCGGGTGGAAAACCGCCGCCCAAACCCAAGCCGCCAATTGCGAAGCCGCCCGCGCGACCGAAACCTCCGATCGCCAAGCCGCCGGCGCGTCCTCGACCGCCCGTGGCCCGCCCACCGGCGGCACGGCCCCCGATCCACAGGCCTGCGCCACGGCGATAGGCCATCCGGAACGGGTAACGGTTCACGCCGGAGCCGCAACAGGTTCCGGCGGCAGCAGTTCGGTGGTGATATGCGCTGAATTTTCAAGCGTGCGGTGCACCGGGCATTTGTCGGCGATCTCAAGAAGCTTGGTCCGCTGGTCATTGTCCAGCGGTCCGTCCAGTCGGATCTTGCGGCGGAACTGGTCGACCTTTCCATCCCCGGCCAACCCCGCGTCCTGCGCGTGCACCTTGTTGTGACAGACATCCACGCTGATCCCGGTCAGGGGCCATTGCTTGCGTCGCGCATACATTCGGATGGTCATCGAAGTGCACGCCCCAAGCCCGGCAGAAACAAAGCCATAAGGCGACATGCCGCGATCAGTCCCGCCGTAAGAGGCCGGCTCATCCGCCACGGCATGATGGCTTGGACCTGATTGAATGTCCTGAAGAAAACCACCCGGGTCCACTTCGGTCACGCGCACAACGCCTTCGGGCGCGCCCGGCGGCGGGGCGGGCGGCGACAGCGGCACATAGCGCGATACCCAGGCGGCGATGACGTCGGCGGCGTATTCTGCATCCTTCGGACGGGTGATCAGGTGGTCTGCGTCGTCCAGCGTTACAAAGCTTTTAGGGTGCTTGGCGGCCAGAAAGATCGTGCTGGCATTGTCGATGCTGACTGTTTCGTCACGCGGCGCATGCAGGATCAGCAGCGCGGCCTTCAACTCGGAAATCGAGGGCGTCAGTTCGGATTCAGAGATGTCGCGCACAAACTCTCGGCCGATGCGGATGGGGCGCCCACCCAGCAGAACTTCGGCGCTGCCATCCTGTTCGATCTGGCCCCGCGCGTCTTCAAAGTGATGAGCCACATGGCCGGGATCGGCCGGGGCGCCGATCGTGACCACCGCCTTTACCGAGGGTATACCGGCCCGCGCCCGTAAGACCGCGGCCCCGCCCAAAGAATGCCCGACAAGCAGGTCAGGCGCCATGTTCCGACCCGCAAGAAACTGCGCAGCGGCGATCAGATCCTCAACGTTCGAAGTGAAAGTCGTGTTGGCGAACTCGCCTTCGGAATGGCCCAGCCCGGTGAAGTCGAACCTTAGAACGGCAAATCCCATCGCTGCAAGCCGCGCGCTGATGCGCCGGGCCGCGGGAATGTCCTTGGAGCAGGTAAAGCAATGCGCAAACAACGCAGTTGCCAGCACCGGCCCATCGGGGAGATCCAGCCGAGCAGCCAGCTTGCCACCATCGTGACCGGAAAATGTGACGCGTTCTGTGGGCATGTAGGGTCCTCAGGCTGTGATGCTAAGCGCAATACTGTGAATAAGGCAGTGCAGTCTCAACCCTTGTGACAGGACCGTCACGGGAAGGTGAGGGCGCAGGCGGTGATCGTGAGGTGCCCTTTGTCAGCGCGTTGATCACAATTTGTGAAGTCTAGGCGAACAACAATTGGTTTTAATAATGAGTCAGAAGCTCCCATGTTCGGCCTAACCGAAACCAAAAGATCAAGGAGCGCGGAGATGACACATTCGACAAACGTGGCGCATTTCGAAGTTGCACAGGTCGGTACGGCGGTTGCCGTCTTTCTGGCCACGGCCATCGGATTTGCCGCCGGACTGCACTGGCCCCAAGACACGTTTTCGCCGGGCGCATCGGCAGAGCCGGTGCTTGAGGACTGGCACGGAAATGTACGTCGCTCTCACTGGAGGGATTGAGACCTAGTCGAGCCCCATAAGAGCGGCATCGAACGGGTAGGTGGTCAGGTTTTCGTATCCATCCTCGGTGATCAGCACCTGATCCTCGAGCTTGATCGAGAAATCGCCGCCGACTTCGCCCACGGCTGCCTCGACGCACAGCACCATGCCGGGTTCCAGCGGATAGTCATAGGCGCCGGGCACCGCCTTGTCGGGATAGGCCACCAAAGGCCACTCGTCGCACAGGCCCACGCCATGCATCAGGCAGCCGTATTTCTGCGCCTGGAACTTGTCGTCCAGCCTGTGGCAGTTGGCGGTCAACTCGGGGATCATCACGCCGGGCTTCAGCATGTCCATGTTGGTCATGATGTGCTCATGCGCATGCTGCATGGCATAGACCATGTCGGGCCGGGGTTTTTCATCCCCGATCCACCAAGTGCGCGAGATGTCGACGCAAATGCCGTAGCTGCCGATCAGATCGGTATCAAAGGCGATGATTTCATTCTTCTGAGTGATCCGCGGCCCGCATTCCTGAAACCACGGGTTGGTGCGCGGCCCCGAGGCCAGCAGGCGCGTTTCGATCCACTCGCCGCCGCGCTTGATGTTTTCGGCGTGCAGAACGGCCCAGATGTCATCTTCGGAGGTCTTGCCGTCGCCCACATGGGCGCGGGCGAACTTCTCCATCTCGGCCACGGCGGTTTCGCAGGCGTGGCTGGCGCAACGCATGGCAAGGATCTCGTCAAGGCCCTTGATGGCGCGGGTCTTTTCGGTGACTTCCTCGCCCTCCATGATCTCGAAGCCCTGTGCCTCGAGCGCGCGGAGGCCGTGCAGCATGATCTTGTCCACCGCCAGCCGAGTGTGGCCGGGGGCGTGGTCTTGCATCAGTATGCGCACCTCGTTGGCGAACACGTCCGCCTGTACGTCCACCTTGTCGCCCCTGTCGAAATAGAACAAGTCCGCGCCCGAGCGCTGTTCCCGCACCAGCGGGTTGAATTTCGACAAAAAGGGCGAGTTCTTGTAGTCCCAGATCACCATGTAGCCATCGGCGCACAACAGCACCGCCCGGAACGGGTTGTGTGTGTTCCACAGCTGCATGTTGGTGCTGTCGGTCGCATAGCGGATGTTGAGCGGGTCGAACATCAGCAGCCCGCCATAGCCTCGATCGACGATTGCCTGGGTCAGCCGTTTCCAGCGATAGTCGCGCATCCGGTCCAGGTTGGGCAGTTGCAACCCGGCGGCGGCCCATTCGCTGAATGCAAGTTGGGTGGGGCCGATCTCGATCCGGTCATTGTCGTTCGGCGTGCCGTCGCCCAGCTTCGCGCCGCGGCTGGGGTCGATCTTGCGGGTGTCTCGGTAGTGGTGGTTCACGGCGCGCCTCCCTGCTTGCCGGTTCAGCGTGACCGGGCAGGGCGGCCCCGTCTGGGTGAATTGCGACGATTTGCCAGTCGCTTTTTGACCGACATGGCCTGTTTCGGGTGCTAACCCAAAGCCATGACAGTCATTGTGCAACAGACTCTACCCTACGATCCGACCCACCAGCGACCGCTGCCGGGAATCGCGCCGACCACGATGGACGACTGGTTGCATCGCGATGATGCCTTCGCCGCGCAGATGCGCCACCGCCAGCACCTGCTTGAAACCCGCCGGGACGACGTTCTGGCGCTGGACGCGCAGGCGCACCCGGCCGCCGTCGAGCTGCTGGACCTAGTTCTGGCGCAGGTCTATCCCGAGGCGGCCGACACCGCGCAGCGCCCGGATGGGGCCGCCGTGCCGATTGATCGCGACAATCCTTTGGATACGCTTTGCCTGCTGGCGCAGGAGGATTTCTGCATCCTGCAGAAACAGGGCGACGGGCATGTGCTGACCGGGGCCATCCTGTGCTTTCCCGCCAGCTGGCGTCTGTCCGAGAAATTCATGCGACCACTGATCGCCATTCACGAGCCGGTCGACAGCTATGATCCCAACATCGCGCGCCGGGTGCAGCGCCTGTTTGACGGGATTCAAATTGCTCGGCCTTTGTGGCGGTTCAACGCGCTGTGGTACGATGACCCCGAGTTGCACCAGCCCCGCAGTGCCAGCGCCCCGCGCGAGATCCGTGACCGTGGTACCACCCGGTATCTGCGCAGCGAGCGGCAAACGCTTTTGCGGTTGCCCGAGACACGGGCCGTGGTGTTCTCGATCCACACCTATGTCGTGCCGGTCGAGCACCTGCCAGAAATGGAAAACCCCGCCTGATGGCGGGGCCTCCAAGGAGGGTCTTCTGGTAATTCAGTTACAGTCCGATCGCATTGGCGACATCGGCAAAGGCACCACTTGAGTTCAGCGACACGATGGCGACCGTATAGGCCAGGACCTGAGTGTTCAGGCGAAAGTCTTCGCCCCGGATGAGGTTCACAGCGGCCATCGACAGAGCGATCGGCGCCGACAGGCTGGCAACGGCACCGGTCAGGGCCCAGCTGGTCAGTCGCAACGCGTCACTGGGCCGGTCTTCATCGCCATCCGTCGCGGCCGGTGCATCGGAAACGGGTGCGTCGGCCTCGTCGGAACGGAAGGCGATGCTGAGCAATTGCTCATCGGTCAATTGAATCGGGCGCGGCGGCTTTGCCGGCGATTTGACGGCCTCCTGGTCATCAGTTGCAGCGGGCTCAAGGCCCGCGAAAGGTCCGCTGACCGCCTCGAACGCCTCGCGGCGGTCCCGCTGCTTGCGTGGCATCAACGAGTCAAACGCGCCCATGAACTGTTCGATCGTCAAAACGGTTTTCGGCGACAGCCATTCCACTCGTTGCGTCGAGCAGATGTCGACCATCCGATACAGCATGACGACAAGCATCAACTCGGAGATCTCGGGGTCATCCACCAGGCCGGAAACAGGCGAGACCGAAATCACCAATCGGTTGCGCGGTCGTGCCGCCGATGGGCGCACCATAGTCTTCAGGCCAACCGTACGGTCCAGACGCCCATAGCGGTCGCTGGTCTCCCGGGGTTCGGACTCGAGGGTCAAACGGACAAGGTACTGGCTGGACACGATGGTTGCCTCGGTCTGGCTCAGCAGGGTCTTGCGTTCCACAAGATGCCCGTAGTCCTCAAGAGTTGCCACCACGATATGGCCGAACCGCTCCAACGCGCCGTTCGTGTCGCCGTTGAATTGCAGGCCACCGTGGTATCTGTGCTTCGTGGTCACAGTCTTGCCCTCTGCCGTACGAATACTGAACCAACACTCTAGTTGGTGATGAGGGTCAAATTTTGACCATATTGCAAAAAAATGAATTTTTGCGACGATTGATTACGCTTTGGAAACCAAGAAATTAGAGCTTTCCGCCCGACACTGTGGCAGCAATGTGGCGGAATTGAGTGCGGCGGTCAGGTTGCTGACAAAGCCTCAGTTGTCGATTCGAGCGGCCATGATCGCAATTGATTTTTGGTAAACCGATGCGGCATTCCATTGCTGGATCACCGCAAAATTCGGTTCGCCGGGTTGATAGCCCCGGCCGGGTTTCCACCCTTTCTGCCGAAGAAAATTTGCGGTTGAGGCCAACGCATCCGTCATGTTGTAGAAGTCCACGCGCCCGTCACCCGTGGCGTCCACGCCATAGGTCAGAGCATTGCCGGGCAGAAACTGGGTGTGGCCCAACTCGCCATGTTTTGCCCCTTTTGTTGCCACCGTGATCGCCCCCTGATCGACCAGTTTCAGCGCTCCGATGGCATGGGGAACAAAGAAGTCGGACCGGCGACAATCGTAGGCCAATGTTGTGATTGCGGAAACAACCTGGCTGTCGCCCATGAAGTTTCCGAACCCGGTTTCCATGCCGTGAATGGCAATCAGAACACCAGCCGGGACACCGTACTGACGCTCCAGCGCCGCGTAGAATTCCGGGTTTCTGGCCTTGCGCTTGCGCCCCTGGGCCACGATCGTATCCGCCCCTCGGACCTTCATGAACTTGTCGAGGGAGTATTTGAAGCTTTTCTGCCCCCGATCCGCGGCGATGGTTCGCGTGGCGTATTGGGTTTGCGCCAGAGCCTGCAGCCCTTTTTTCTTCACTCCGGCTTTGCGCGCCTGCTTGGCAAAATCGGCCTTCCAGACTTCAAAGCCGGCGCCTGTATTCCCGCAGGGAGCGGACTGCGCCGCCATGGGTGCACTCAGTGCAATGAAAACGGACAGGACCGTAAGGCGCATGGGGACCTCCTGGAAATCAGGGCAGGGTGGGTGCGATAACGTACAGGGCTTTCAGGGCCTCGCTGGGTTCAATCCCGGGCAGCGCGGCGCGAAAGAGCTCTTCCATCGTGCCTTGGGCATACATCTGCGACAGGATCTCATCGACCATCAGGCGAAAGTCATCATCGCCCCGCGCAAGGGCCAGGCCTTGCTTTTCAATCGTCAGAATCTCTTGCGAGATTTTGAAGTCGTCCTTCAATCCAGCTGCCAGATAATTCACCAAAAGGATGGATTGGTCGGCGAAATAGGCGTCGATCTCTCCGTCCCTCAAAGCCTTGATCCCGTCGGGATGTGAGGCGAACCGAACGAGCTTTGCCTCGATCCCCGCTGATCCGAACGAGTTGAACACGGCTTCTTCGGTGGTCGTGCTGCTGCGCATGCCGACTTTCTTGCCGGAAAGCGATGCCATCGTGGTTTCCGCATCTATCGGCAGCAAAACCGATGTTCCGTCTACGAAGATCGGAATCGAAAAATCGACGGTTTCCCGCCGCGACAGTGTGATTGTCGCCGCGCCGCATAGCAGGTCGATCTGGCCAGAGGCGACCATGTCAAAGCGCGTATCCGACTGCACCGGAATGAACTGTGCGGTGAGGTCATCCGCACCAAGTCGGCTGGCGATAGCTCGGGCAACCTGGTCGCAGACCATCACGGACAACCCGTCGGGTCGCTCCTTGTCGTTGATGAACGAAAGCGGGGCAGCATCTGTACGAAACCCAAATCGGATTTCGCGAGTTTCTTTGATCCGGTCGATCGTCTGCGCAGCAGCGCCTGAAACAAGAAGTGCAGCAGAGAGGGTCAGGGCGAGAAGGCGCATGAAAAATCCTGATAATTGAATTGATCTTCAGCCTAGCGGCAAAGGCGCCTGTCACAAAGGGAAATATCGGGGCCTTGCACCACTGAAAAGGGGCGCCCGACAGGACGCCCCCAAGGTCTTTTCATTGGACTTCCGACCGGGGTCAGCAGCTGTAGTACATGCCGTATTCGACCGGGTGCGGAGTGTGCTCGTAGGTTTCGACCTCTTCCATCTTCAGTGCGATGTAGCCGTCGATCTGGTCTTTGGTGAACACGTCGCCCTGCAGCAGGAAGTCGTGATCGGCCGCCAGACATTCCAGCGCCTCGCGCAGGCTGCCGCAGACGGTCGGGATACCGGCCAGTTCTTCGGCGGGCAGATCGTACAGGTTCTTGTCCATGGCTTCGCCCGGATCGATCTTGTTCTTGATGCCGTCCAGGCCGGCCATCAGCAGTGCCGCAAACGCCAGGTAGGGGTTTGCCGACGGATCGGGGAAGCGGGCCTCGACGCGCTTGGCCTTCGGCGATTCAGTCCACGGGATACGGACGCAACCCGAACGGTTGCGGGCCGAGTAGGCGCGCAGAACGGGGGCTTCGAAGCCCGGGATCAGGCGCTTGTAGCTGTTGGTCGACGGGTTGGTGAAAGCGTTCAGGGTCTTGGCGTGCTTGAGGATACCGCCAATGAACCACAGGGCTTCGTCCGACAGATCGGCATATTTGTCGCCTGCAAACAGCGGCTTGCCGTCCTTCCAGATCGACATGTTGACGTGCATACCGGTGCCATTGTCGCCTGCGATCGGCTTCGGCATGAAAGTGGCCGACTTGCCGTAGGCGTGCGCGACGTTGTGGATGACGTACTTGTATTTCTGCAGCTCGTCGGCCTGCTTGGTCAGGCTGTCGAAGATCAGGCCCAGCTCGTGCTGGCACGAGGCCACTTCGTGGTGGTGCTTGTCGACCTTCATGCCCAGACGCTTCATGGTCGACAGCATTTCCGAACGCAGGTCCTGCGCCTCGTCGATCGGGTTGACCGGGAAGTAGCCGCCCTTGACGCCCGGACGATGGCCCATGTTGCCCATCTCGTATTCGGTGTCGGTGTTCCAAGACGCATCGGTTGCATCAACTTCGTAGGATACCTTGTTGATGCTGTTCGAGAAGCGCACGTCGTCGAACAGGAAGAACTCGGCCTCGGGGCCCATGTAAGCCACGTCGCCAACGCCCGAAGACTTCAGGTAGGCTTCGGCCTTCTGCGCGGTGCCGCGGGGGTCACGCTCATAGGCTTCGCCGGTATCGGGTTCCACGACCGAGCAGTGCAGGCAGATAGTCTTTTCCGCATAGAAGGGATCGACATAAGCGCTTTCGGTATCGGGCATCAGTTTCATGTCCGATGCTTCGATCGACTTCCAGCCGGCGATGGACGAACCGTCGAACATGAAGCCTTCCTCAAGGAAGTCTTCGTCGACCTGGTCGGCCATGACGGTCACGTGCTGAAGCTTGCCACGCGGATCGGTGAAGCGGATGTCGACATACTCGGCACCCTCGTCTTTGATCAGCTGAAGAACTGCGTCCTTGCTCATTACTATGTTCCTCTAGATTGCAGAATTGGTTTTACAGCGCGTCCGAGCCGGTCTCGCCGGTCCGGATGCGAATGGCTTGTTCAACGGACGAGACAAAGATCTTGCCGTCCCCGATCTTGTCGGTCTTGGCGGCCGACACGATGGCTTCGATGGCCGCATCGACCTGATCGGCATCCAGAACGACCTCGACTTTGACCTTGGGCAGAAAGTCCACCACATATTCCGCGCCGCGGTACAGTTCGGTGTGTCCTTTCTGGCGTCCGAAGCCCTTGACTTCGATCACGCTGAGGCCCTGGACACCAACGTCCTGCAGGGCCTCTTTCACTTCGTCCAATTTGAACGGCTTGATGATCGCTTCGATCTTTTTCATCCGGGCTCACCTCGCATGGTTGTCAGAATGGCAGTGATCACGTCTAAGATCGGGCGGCAATGCGATTGCCGAATTGACCGTCTGCTGGTGAAGGGATTCTGGGCGGCGGGCCAATTTTTAGGCAAGTTGCACAAAAAGTAATCAAATTTGAATCGCGCGAGGGTTTCGGATGCCAAAACTGTTGAGTTCGTCCCAGATGAGGGCGGCTGAACGCGCCGCAATTGAATCCGGCCTTGTCACCGGCCTGGAACTGATGGAGCGCGCAGGTCGCGGTGTGGTCGAGGCCGTCTTTGAAACCTGGCCTGACCTCGCGGCCGGGTCCGGCCGGGCCGTTGTGTTCTGCGGGCCGGGCAACAATGGCGGCGACGGTTTTGTAGTTGCGCGCATTCTGAAAGAGTGGGGGTGGGTCGTGGACCTCTTCCTGTTGGGCGACCCCGAGAAGTTGCCTGCAGACGCGCGGGCGAATTATGAGCGCTGGTGCGCGATGGGTTCGTGCCATGGGCTGTCTGATGACGCGCTCGATGCCTACGCAGCGGCCTGTTCGGATACTGTTCTGGCGGTTGATGCCTTGTTCGGAACCGGGCTGACGAGACCGGTAGCAGGGCTGCCCCGCACAATGCGTAAATTGGGCCAGTGGAAAGCGTCACTGTCGGAAGGTGGTTGCCCACGTGTCGTCTGTGTGGACATTCCCAGCGGCCTATGCGCGGACAGTGGTCGGCGTCTGGTGTCAGAGGGATTTGCCCCCGAAGACTGCGCCGTGTCGGCCAACCTGACGGTGACGTTTCATACCGCAAAGCCGGGCCATTATCTGGCCGAGGGACCAGAGTGCTGTGGCAGGATGTCCGTTGTCGATATCGGTCTGCCGGCTCTGTCAGTTGAAGAAACGGCAGATGACCGGCCGAGCGTGTTGTTGGGCCCCGAAGATCTGCCTGATCTGCGGAAATCGGCTTTCGATCACAAATACGGCCACGGTCATGCGCTGATCCTGACAGGCGACACAGGTAGAACAGGTGCCGCGCGATTGGCTGCCCGCGGAGTGTTGCGCGTGGGCGCCGGTCTTGTCACGCTGGGTGTCCCTCCCGCCGCATTGCAGGAAGTCGCCAGCCAAGTCACCGCGGTCATGATTGAGCAGATCGCAGGCGCGGATGGGCTGGCCATTGCATTGCGGGACCAACGCCTGAACGCGCTGTGCCTAGGGCCCGGATTGGGCCTGGACAAGGCCCGATCGCTGGTCCCCGTGGCATTGGAGTCCGGAAGGGCAACCGTGCTGGATGCTGACGCTCTTTCGGCATTTGCTGAAGATCCAGCGTCACTGATGGCGATCCTGCATGAAAACTGCGTCCTGACACCTCACGGCGGTGAATTCGCCCGTCTGTTCCCCGACATCTCGGCCAAGCTTTCCTTGCACCCCAAGGATGGACCAGCTTTCTCAAAGGTTGATGCCGTGCGCGAGGCGGCCGGCAGGGCAGGGTGCGTGGTTCTTTTCAAGGGACCGGACACTGTGATTGCGGGTCCGGAAGGTCGGTGCTCGATCCATTCAGCCCAATATGACCGGGCCGCGTCGTGGCTGGCGACTGCAGGAGCGGGCGACGTGTTGGCGGGTTTTTTGACCGGGCTGCTGGCACGTGGATTGCACCCGCTGAATGCCGCCGAAACCGCCGTCTGGCTTCACGTGGAGTGCGCGCGCGCTTTTGGCCCGGGATTGATCGCGGAAGACCTTCCCGAGCAACTGCCCGGAGTGCTCAAGCGTCTTCAGATATGAAGTTCTTGCGTGTTCCCAAGGCGCAAGGCTAGAATATCGGCAGGATTTTGCTGTCAAGACTGCGCAAATGCATAGCGAGTGTTTGCCAAACGCATGGCCGGATGGCAGAATTCTCTTGCGGGCCGTCTGAAGCCTGCACGCGTTTGTTGTTAAAATATTGATAACACGGACATTTTGCATTGTTGCCACTCTGTCTTTGTGGCGGATTTGCAATGATCGAGCTGAATGGCGTAGGGGCCTCTGGAACCGGACAGTTCCACTGAACATCTGGGCAGTACCTGAAACCCGAACCTTTCATGGTGAGTGCTATGACATTGAATATCAAACTCTCCTCAGTCGCCGCTGTTCTTGCGGCCACCACGGCCATCCCCGCCGCGGCAGAGCTGAAATACGAGAACAACAGCGGTGGCTATGTTCTGCTATATGGGCAGTTCAACCCGGCAATCATCTCGGTTGACGACGGCCAAGAGACCGATACCCGCCTGCTGGACAACGACCTGTCCAACAGCCGCGTCGGCCTGAGCCTGATGCAGCCGTTTGGCCAGAACGAATTCACCTTCCGCTTTGAAACCGCGCTGGGTCTGCCGAACTCCAGTGAGTGGAACCAGCTGGGTACCGATTTCAGCGGCTGGACCCGGGAAGACATTCGTCACGTGGATTTTGCGCTGAAAGGTGGCTGGGGTAAATTCTCGGCCGGTCAGGGCAGCATGGCGTCTGACGGTGCAGCGGAAACTGACCTGTCTTATGTCGGCACCGCGCTGTATTCGTTCACCAACGATGAAAACTCGGGCTTCTTCTACCGCGGAACCGACGGAACCCTCAGCGACATCACCGTCGGCGACTCCAGCAGCAACTTTGACGGCGCGCGTCGTGGCCGCGTGCGGTATGACACGCCGGATTTCAGCGGCTTTTCGGCAAGCTTCGCCTATGGTCAGAACATCCTGTCGAGCAGTGATGACGACGACTATTACGACGTTGCTCTGAACTACAACAACACCTTTGCCGGTGGCGTCGAGTTCGCGGCAAGCGTTGCCTATGCAGTGCGTGATTTCGACGATGGTTCCGGCGACCGTGAAGACACGATCGGCTCGGCATCGGTGCTGCTGCCCAGCGGCTTCAGTTTCACCGCTGCTGCCGGTACCCGAAACAACGTGTCGGGCGAAAGCGATCCCAACTTCTGGTACACCAAGATCGCCTACGAGGATAATTGGGTGTCCTGGGGTAAGACTGGTATCGGCATCGACTACTATGATGGTTCCGATTTCAACACGGACGGGTCCAGCACCGAGTCTTGGGGTATCGCAGTGGTGCAGCGCATCGACAGCATCAACACCGATGCCTACCTGAAGTATCGCAACCACGACTTCAACGACGGGACGTCGTTTGACAAGAACGAAGCTTGGGTCCTGGGGGCCCGCTGGAAGTTCTGATCCAGTTGTTGTTGTGAATTCATGGCGCCCCGGCTCTGTCCGGGGCGTTTTTTGTGGGGCAGGGTGGCAAAACAAGGCCAATCTGGCACCTTGCCCCTTGCCCTTCGGCGGCTAGGCAAATAGAAGGCGTCAAATTTGCCCGGCGCGCCCGTTTTGCGCGCCCCGAATCCTATGGGGACTACCAGAATGCAGGTTACCGAGACGCTGAACGAGGGTCTGAAACGCGGCTACAACATCGTTGTTACCGCCGCCGAGCTGGACGAGAAGGTCAATGAGAAACTGATCGAAGCTCAGCCGGAAATCGAGATGAAAGGCTTCCGCAAGGGCAAGGTTCCCATGGCACTGCTGAAAAAGCAGTTTGGCCAGCGCCTGTTGGGCGAAGCAATGCAAGAAACCATCGACGGTGCGATGAACAAGCACTTCGAAGACAGTGGTGATCGTCCGGCGCTGCAGCCCCAGGTCAAGATGACCAACGAAGACTGGAAAGAAGGCGACGACGTTCACGTAGAAATGTCCTATGAAGCCCTGCCGAAAATCCCCGAAGTTGACCTGAAATCGGTCGAGCTGGAAAAGCTGGTCGTCAAGGCGGACGACGCAGCCGTGGAAGAAGCCCTGCAGAACCTGGCTGAAACCGCTCAGGATTTCAAAGCCCGCCGCAAGGGATCAAAGGCGAAGGAAGGCGATCAGGTCGTCATCGATTTCGTCGGCAAGGTTGACGGCGAGGCCTTCGAAGGCGGTTCGGCCGAGGATTACCCGCTGGTGCTGGGCTCGAACAGCTTCATCCCCGGTTTCGAGGATCAGCTGGTTGGCGTGAAGGCCGAGGAAGTCAAAGACGTCACCGTTACCTTCCCCGAAGAATACGGTGCCGAGCACCTGGCCGGCAAAGAGGCCGTGTTTACCTGCACCATCAAAGAGGTAAAGGAACCTGTTGCCGCCGAGATCAACGACGAACTGGCACAGAAGTTCGGCGCTGAGGATCTGGCTGCGTTGAAGGCACAGATTGCCGAACGTCTGGAAGCCGAATACGCAGGTGCGTCGCGCGCGGTGATGAAGCGCGCTCTGCTGGACGCGCTGGACGAGAAAGTGTCGTTCGACCTGCCGCCGACCCTGGTCGAAGCCGAAGCCAAGCAGATCGCACATCAGCTGTGGCACGAAGAAAACCCCGAGGTGACCGATCACAACCACGATGAGATCGAGCCGACCGAAGAGCACAACAAACTGGCTGAGCGCCGCGTGCGTCTGGGCCTGTTGCTGGCCGAGCTGGGCCAGAAGGCTGAAGTCGAAGTCACCGACGCCGAGATGACCCAGGCGATCATGAACCAGGCTCGCCAGTACCCGGGTCAGGAGCGTCAGTTCTTCGAGTTCGTTCAGCAGAACGCTCAGATGCAGCAGCAACTGCGCGCGCCGATCTTTGAGGACAAGGTTGTGGACTACGTGGTCGAGCTGGCCAAAGTGACCGAAAAGGAAGTCAGCAAGGAAGAGCTGCAGAAGGCAATCGAAGCCCTCGAAGAGGAATAAGCCGCGTTTACTGGTCGGTCCGGGTGCCGCCGCACCCGGTCTGTCAAATGGCGATTGTCCGGACAGAATGAAATGAAAACAGGCCCTCTTCGGAGGGCCTTCTTTGTTGCTGCCGAGAACCGGAACGTATGGCGCCAGCGGCGGATCGGTTGCAAAAATTAGAGCGGAGCCGCCTGGAATGAGACGGCTCCGCATGGGTGGCTTTTGGACTTATGAGGTGAGGGGGTCAGGCCTCATGAGCAAAAGCACGGGGGGTTTGCAACAGAGCGGTTTTCTGCTCTGGGGTGAAGCGGTCCGACAGGCTCTCGATCAATTTGAGTACGGCCTGGACTTCTTCTTTCGTCGTCGCAGCGTGCATCTGCTCGACGAAGTATTTCTCAAGATCGGTCAGTGGCTGGTGGTCAAGATTGGCGGCACCGGCCAATGCAAGCTTGGCTTGCTGACCCGAATTGAACAGGTCGAGCGCCTGATCGTCGGTCAGGAACACGTCGTAGTCGATGCTCGAATACTCGCGGATCGATTGGATGCGCTCGTCCGAACAATCCATCAGAGCGGCCATTGCGACCACTTTGCCCATCGGCTTGGCCGTTCCGACATAGTCGTACGGAGCATTTCCGGACCGTTGCAGTACCCGGTTCATAACCGGATCAATGACCGCGACCGAGTCGAGCACTCCAGCTTCCTGGGCGTATTCGAATGACCCAATCATGACCTCGCTGGTCACGTAGGATACGGAATTTTTGCCGCGTCCCCGGCCGAGCCGTTTCGTGTCGACGCAGAACCGCGTGGCTTCCCAAACCTGGGCGCTGCGGATCGGCGGCTCGCCATCAAGGATCGAGCTGAACACATCGGCCAGCATGTGCGGGCCGGTCGTCTGCAAGAGGCGCATGCACCCAACGACGTCCCCCTCGTCGTTGATGCTGACCACGTGTGCAGGATTGAGCGAGTCGAATTGATCGAATTCGCGCCCGTCCTGGATGTTCACTTCCCAGCCCAAGCGATCCCCGAACACGCGTGCTCGCAGCTTGAACATCTCATCCAAGACGTCTTTGAACTTATGCTGGTTGATGCCATCAATAACGATGATCATTCCATCCCCCTACAGTTTGGTTACCGTAAGGAGCAGATTAACCAAGTTTCGAAACAAGACTATTGGGGATATCCCGTATTTTTCTGCCTTAATTGTTAACCGGGGTAAATTAACCCCAGACCAATGGCACGGCCGATCGCCTGGGCGGTTGTAAGTGCGCCCAGTTTCTCTCGCCCGGAACGCATGTGCACCTCGACCGTCCGGTGCGAAATGCACAGAATATCTCCGATATCCTGCTGGGACTTGCCCTCGGCGACCCATTGCAGGATTTCTTTTTCGCGCGAGGATAGGGTCGGAAGGTATAGAGCCTTGGCCAGAAGGCCAGATTGCATGACGGTGTCATGTGCGTGAACCGCGGCCATCTGGAGGTCGCCCATCACGTGCTTTTTAAGCTTTTTCCATTCCTCGTCCGTGCAATCCTTGGTCACGCTGAGCAAGCCAGTTTCGCCATAAGGCCCCCGAACCGGAACCGTTAGGCCACGGTCGGTGATCCCGAAATCATGAGCGTCACGGAACACCGCGTTGAACTTGTCGTCGTGATTGAAGCGACCCCAGTCCACCGGCGCGATGCTGAGCGCCGACTGATACAGGGTGGGATCAAGGTGATGGTAGCCTTGCGTGGCGTAGTGAATCTTCCACTCGTCCGGGTAGTTCGCGTAACCTTGGACATCACCATTCACGGGATGGGTCGTCGCATAGGACGCATAGTCGAACCCAAGTTCGTTGCAGACAGAATTGATGATGTCGTAAGCCGACCGTTCATCATGATCAATTGTGGCCAAGTCAATAAGTTTCACTCGTCCAACCTTTGTCCCATCGGCATTTCCCCCGAAAAATGCCGTATCTGTCCGTATCACAGCCTACGTTGCGTCAATCTGAACAGATTGCGCAACCCATTTGTACATATCACATGGAGTTATTGAGTGCTAATGGCAACAGACAACCTCCGGATTATTTCATCCTGTGAGGTATTCTCGGTCAAATTGAACACAGTCTAGACCGGTGTCGATTGCCCCTTTCACGCTATTCGGACCGCAAGCCGGTTTCAACCAGCATTCCGCGAGCCTTGGCTTCGGGGTAGTACCCCTTTGCATAGAGGAAGATCGCGCGCTGCTGGTCGCCGTCGGCCAGCATCCAGGCCCCGCGAAGATACTTGCCCGCATATTCCAGATTGGTGTCCGCATCCAGAAGCCCCTTGGCGTCGCCCTTGTAGCCCATCGAACGAGCGGTGGCGGGAAGGATCTGCAGCAGGCCGTAATATGGCCGGTTCGTCGCCCAGGGGCGATGCGTGCTTTCGCGGATCGCCAACTTATGGACCAGTTCCCGCGGCAGTTCATAGTGATCAGCCCATTTGTTGATCGACTCGCGCAATTCGGGCGTTTCGTTAGGGTAGAGCGGCGGCTCGAATGCCTGTTCCTTCGTCGCTTTGCCAGACGGGTCGCTGCAGGCGGCAATCGGGGCAGCCAGAAGCACTGAAAGCAATATTCGACGCAGGACCTTTGCCATGCAACTTCTCCGGGTTGTTACGCGGCTGGATGATACGAAAGTGGCCCCGGGTCGCAAGTCCGGCGCGCTGCGGCGGCCAAAAATTGCCAGTAGAAAGAAAAAGGCCGCGCAATGCAGCGCGGCCTTTTAGATCAACAGACCTGATCGGATCAGGCTTTGGGTTCGTCTTCCTCGGTCGAAGCATCGGCGGCAACCAGTTCTTCGTCTTCCGAAGCGGCCGAGCCGATGTCGTCGAACAGTTCCGCGATTTCAAAATCTGCGGCGGCCTCTTCTTCAGCGGCCAGTTCCTGGATCGACTTGCCCGATGCCTGAAGTTCGGCTTCTTCTTCCGAGCGGGCAACGTTCAGTTTTATTTCGACTTCGACTTCGGGGTGCAGCTTGACGGAAACCGTGTGCAGACCCAGCTCTTTGATCGGCGAGACCAGAACGACCTGCTTCTTGTCAACAGTGAAACCAGCAGCGGTCGCGGCATCGGCTGCGTCACGCGGGGTGACCGAGCCGTACAGCGCACCGGCGTCCGATGCCGAGCGAATCACGATGAACTGCTGACCGTCCAGCTTTTCAGCCAGAGCTTCAGCTTCTTTCTTGGTTTCCAGGTTGCGGGCTTCCAGCTGCGCTTTCTGGGCTTCGAACGAGGCGATGTTGGCCTCGGACGCGCTCAGCGCTTTGCCTTGCGGCAGCAGGAAGTTGCGGGCGTATCCGGGCTTGACGTCGACGACATCGCCCATCTGACCCAGTTTCGCAACGCGTTCCAGAAGGATAACTTGCATATCAGTCTCTCCTTACTTCACGGCGTAGGGCAGCAGGGCGAGGAAGCGGGCGCGCTTGATGGCGCGGGCCAGTTCACGCTGCTTCTTTGCCGAAACGGCGGTGATGCGCGAAGGCACGATCTTGCCACGCTCGGAAATGTAGCGCTGCAGCAGACGGGTGTCTTTGTAGTCGATCTTCGGCGCGTTCTCGCCCGAGAACGGGCAGACCTTGCGGCGGCGGAAAAACGGTTTTGCGGCCATGGTTTGGTGTCCTTTCCTCAGGCGTTGATCAACGGCGCTCGCGGCGGCCATCGCGCTCATCGCGCTTCTGCATCTGGACCGAGGGGCCCTCGGGATGTTCGTCGACCTTGATGGTCAGAACGCGCATCACGTCTTCATGCAGGCGCATCAGGCGCTCCATTTCCTGAACGGCGCCCGACGGAGCGTCGGTCTTCAGGAAGGCATAGTGGCCCTTGCGGTTTTTGTTGATCTTGTAGGCCATCGTTTTGACGCCCCAGTACTCGCTGTCGACGATCTTGCCGCCGTTGTCAGCCAATACGGTGCCAAAGTGTTCGATCAGGCCCTCGGCCTGCGCGTTGGACAGATCCTGACGCGCGATCATTACATGCTCATACAGTGGCATGTTCACTCCTGTTTATTTCAAGGCGCATTTCATAGGCGGGGCCAGCAACCCTTCGCGACCCTGCCACGAGAGGCTGCGCGGTTCATGCGTATTGCGAAGGATGGCCCCGTATACACGTTTCTGGATGGGGGGCAAGCCCTGCCATGAATGCCTTTCTCACGCCGCCCAATTACCTTTGGGCTGCCCAAATCCTGACGCTTTTCGGCTTGAGGTTGTTTGCAAGCCCGGCGTTACCCGGGGGGTCTCAAGAAACTTGGACAGGGCAAAAGCGATGGCCGTCATGAACACGAACACATTTCAACAGTCCGCAGCCGGCGCAGCATACGACAAGTCCGTGCCCGTGCTTATTTCCTTTGCACCGAATTGGAAGGCCCGGTTGGTCCTGTTCCGTGTGCTGGGTGCATTTCTGATCGTATCGGCCTTTTCGATGTGGCTGATGCCGGGTTCGGTCATCGGGGCCGACGTCTGGACCATCAAGCTGGTCGCATCGCTGATGTTCCTGATCCTCGGGGTGAGCCTGCTGACCATCGAGGTTCTGGATCCGCGTCCCGACGCATATTTCGACCCGATCCGCCGCGAAGTTCGGGTGCTGCAGAAGAACGAAAACGGGCGTCCGCAGACCGTACTGCGCCGCAGCTACGATACGTTGGGCGGAGCCCGGTTCGTGGACGACCAGGTTGAACTCTTTGAAGTCGATGGCAGCCTTCTGATGAAGCTGCCGCTGGAATCGGCGGATGTCAGCCGAGCGCTGAAAGGGCAACTCAGCGGAAGCGTAACAATTTTCGCCTGAATTTTATTCTGTTCATTGAGGAACAGAATTTGTGAGAGAATGAAGGTTGTGTGCCGCCCATGGGCGGCACATCTTTGTTTTGGAGCAACCCAACCGGTTTGCGCTTTGAAAACTTTCGGAGATTGTCATGAAATCCACCCTTATTGCAGCAGCAATTGCCACGGCGGCGACCTCGGCCATCGCGGCCCCGGAAAAATACGTTCTGGACCCAAGCCACAGCCAGGTTGTTTTCAGCTACAACCATCTTGGCTTTTCGACCACCACCGGCATGTTCTCGGGTTTCGAGGGCGAAATCATGTTTGACCAGGAAGATCCCGCCGCGTCGAGCGTGACGGTTTCGATGCCCGTGGTCGAGATGATCACCGGCTGGAAACCCCGTGAAGATCATTTCATGTCCGAAGACTTCTTCGCGGCGACCGCCGAGGAAATGGTGACATTTACCTCGACCTCGATCGAGGTGACGAGTGAGAACACCGCAAAGATCACCGGGGACCTGACCTTGAATGGTGTGACCAAGCCAGTGGTTCTGGATGCCAAGCTGAATCAGGTCGGCGAGCATCCGATGGCGGGCAAGCCTTGGGCCGGGTTCGATGCCACCACCACCCTGGTGCGCAGCGATTTCGAACTGGGCAAGTTCGCGCCTTTCGTCGGAGATGAAGTTGCTGTCGCGATTTCGATCGAGGCGCAGAAGGCCGACTGATCCGGGCTTCAGAATCAGAGAAACCGCCGGTGGCCGAAGCCCCGGCGGTTTTTTCGTGTTGTCGGCTTACTGAGCGTTGCGTGTTGCCGTCAACTCGATCGAAACGGTGACGGCGAAGGCCAGCGAGTCCTCTTTCGGCATCGATTGGCCAACCCCGAAGTCGAGGCGGTTGAGGTCCATCGTGCCGGACATTTTGGCAGTCTCGCCTTGGATGTCCAAAGAGAAGGGCAATACAACGTCCAGTGTTTGATCGCGGATGGTCAGCGGTCCCCTTGCTTCATACCTCGTTTCGGTTTTGTAGATCTCGGCATCGAACTTGGCCGTCGGGAATTGCGCCTTGTCGAAGAAATCAGCCCCCATGGCCTGATCGGTTACCGTACCCAGGCTCAAAGATCCGATGGAGACCGTGACCTCTACCGACCCGGCCGGACCGGGTTCGACGGGGTCGTCAAACGTAATCGCGGCGGTCCAGTCTGAAAACTGACCGGTAACAGGGTTGCCCAACTGAGTGATCGTGATGGTAAGCGTGCCTTCTTCCACCTGCCAATCCGATTGAACCGCCGCCAACTCGGCCGTTTCAACCTCGGCATCAGGCTTGTCTGAAAAACTGCCGGTCAGCAGGCCGGCTGACAGAACGCCAACCCAGACAAGCCCAGCAGCCGCGGCGGGAACCATCGAGTGCTTCTGTTCCGGCGGAACCGGCGCAGCGGACGTCCCGGGCAACATTCGCCGCAGGGTGCTGTCCTTGTCGATGACGTGGTGTTTCAGTGCTCCGGCGATGTGCAGGGTCAAAGCTGCGACGAGAACCAGCATGAAAAGCCAGTGCAGCGTTGCCATCACCTCGGCCAGATGCTCGGACTTGGGCACCAGTGGCAGGTTCTGCCCAAATGGCCAGAGGATGGGTGCGAAGCCTTCGGTAGCAGCGTGGTCGATCCAACCCGACAGAGGAACCAGAACCAAGGACCCGTACAGCAGCCAATGGACCGTTTCAGCCGCAAAGGCCTCGGGCTTGTTGTCGGCGTTCAGCAGTCCGGGCTTGGTTTGGGTGAGCGACCAGAGAATGCGTGCCAGCGCAACGAAGAAGATGGTGATCCCAACGGTTTTGTGCAGGGAAAACAGCCGTGCGGCTTGGGCAAGATCGGCCTCGGTGGTGGGGATGGTCGGGTCATAGATTGCATGGGCCAGGTTGTTGGCGAACCACCCCAAGGGCAAGGCGGTGAAGATCAACAATGCGGTCAGCCAGTGGAATGTCTTGGTCACGCTGCCATAGCTGACATTGGTGTTGGTTAGGGACATTGATCTTGCGCTCCGGGTTTTCTGCTGTGGCCAAGGTAACCGTGTGACGCACATAGACAATAGCGTGTGGCGCACAGACCCGGTGCCGTCACGCAGAGTGCAGGCAGTGCTTGTGCCGGACCCTCACTCGGTTTACACCCCGGCGCAACCTAACGTCATCCAAGAGGTTGCAATGACACTTGCGTTCGTTTTTCCGGGGCAGGGCGCCCAGACCATCGGCATGGGCAAGGCGCTGGCCGACGCTTATCCGGCCGCCAAGGCCGTGTTTGACGAGGTGGACGAAGCGCTGGGCGAAAGCCTCAGCAGCCTGATCTGGGATGGCGACATCGAGACCCTGACTCTGACGCAGAACGCGCAGCCGGCGTTGATGGCCACATCGATGGCGGCGATGCGCGCGCTTGAGGCCGAAGGGGTCGATGTGACAAGGGCCGCCTTCGTGGCCGGTCATTCGCTGGGCGAATACTCGGCCCTTGCCGCAGCCGGCGCGCTGAGTGTCGCGGACACTGCTCGCCTGCTGCGCACCCGCGGTCAAGCCATGCAGAGCGCCGTTCCGGTGGGCGAGGGCGCGATGGCCGCGATCCTGGGACTGGACCTCGACGCCGTTCGCGCCGTGGCCGAAGAGGCCGCACAGGGCGAGGTGTGCCAGGCTGCCAATGACAATGACCCTACGCAGGTCGTGGTTTCGGGTTCCAAAGCCGCCGTTGAACGCGCCGCTGAAATCGCCAAGGAAAAGGGCGCGAAGCGCGCCGTGATGCTGCCGGTCAGCGCTCCGTTCCATTGTGCCCTGATGCAGCCTGCCGCCGACGTGATGGCCGAAGCTCTGGCGGGTGTCGAAATCAAGGCGCCGGCGGTTCCACTGGTTGCCAATGTCCGCGCCGAGGCGGTGACCGATCCCGACCTGATCCGGCAATTGCTGGTCGAACAGGTCACCGGTTCGGTCCGGTGGCGCGAATCCGTTCAGTACATGGTGGCGCAGGGTGTGACCGAAGCGTGGGAGATCGGTGCGGGCAAGGCTCTGTCGGGCATGATCCGCAAGATCGACCGAGCCGTGGCCTGCTCCGCCGTTGGTACGCCGGAAGACGTTCAAAAAGCGCTGCAGGCAGGCGACTAACTCAAAGCTGGTCCGACAGGACACTTGAAAAGGATACCGGTATGTTTGATTTGACTGGAAAATGCGCCCTTATCACTGGGGCTTCGGGCGGGATCGGGGGCGAAATTGCACGCACCTTGCACGCCGCAGGGGCTACTGTTGGTCTGTCCGGCACGCGCGTCGAACCGCTGCAGAAGCTGGCAGATGAACTGGGCGAGCGCGCTCATGTCCTGCCGTGCAATCTGAGTGATCCCGAGGCCGTGGCCGCGTTGCCGAAACAGGCCGCCGATGCCATGGGGTCCGTTGATATTCTGGTCAACAATGCAGGCATCACCCGCGACAACATCTTCATGCGCATGTCCGACGAGGAATGGCAGAGCGTGATCGACGTGAACCTGACCGCTACCGCCAAGCTGTGCAAGGGCGTTCTGCGGGGCATGATGAAGGCGCGCTGGGGCCGCATCATCAACATCTCGTCCGTTGTCGGAGCAACCGGCAACCCGGGTCAGGTGAACTATGCTGCGTCCAAGGCGGGCATGGTCGGCATGACCAAGTCGCTGGCCTACGAGGTCGCGAGCCGTGGCATCACCGCCAATGCCGTCGCGCCGGGTTTCATTACGACCGCGATGACCGACAAGCTGACCGATGAGCAGAAATCCGGCATCCTGACGCAGGTTCCCGCCGGTCGGATGGGCAAGCCATCTGAAATTGCGGCGGCCGTGTTGTACCTTGCAAGCCCCGAAGCGGGCTATGTTACCGGAACCACCTTGCATGTGAACGGCGGCATGGCCATGTTGTAGGCGCAGCCAGAGGCAGATGCGAAAGCGTTTGCCTCTTGCGTCGTCTGTGCTATAGGCGGCGCATGTAATCAGGGGTCGGTCGTTCAGGTCGGCCTTCTACTTTCCCGGAGACCCGGGACCCAAACCGCCCGGATCGGGCAAACCAAGGCCACCCCGAGCGGGCAAGGGCAGAACCGGGCAGACCGCCCTGAAATGGAATGAGGAATAGACATGAGCGACGTCGCAGATCGCGTTAAAAAGATCGTTGTTGAGCACCTGGGTGTTGAAGAGGACAAAGTCACCGAGAACGCGTCCTTCATCGACGATCTGGGCGCGGACAGCCTGGACACCGTTGAGCTGGTCATGGCTTTTGAAGAAGAGTTCGGCATCGAGATCCCCGATGATGCAGCCGAGACCATCCAAACCTTCGGCGACGCCGTGAAGTTCATCAGCGAAGCTTCCTGATCGCTTTTAATTTGACCGAAAACGGCGCTTCCGGGCAACGGAAGCGCCGTTTTTTTTTGCCCGCTCGAATTCCCGCTTGCCTCGTGGAAAATCGGTTTGCACTGTTTGCGATGAGGCAACAAAACGCCGGGTAAGGGCATGAAAAGATCCGCCCCGATGATCAACACCGCGCGCCTGATGATGTGCGCAATGCGCCCCGAGGACTTTGAACGGTTCGCGGAGATTTGGCGCGACCCCTGCGTGGTACGTCATATCGGCGGCAAACCCCGCACCCGGGGCGAGGCGTGGGACGCGTTCCTGCGCAATGCGGGACACTGGCAGATGGCTGGATTCGGGCAATGGGCCGTGTTCTTGCAGGCGAATCGCAAATTGATAGGTCAGGCCGGGTTCTTTTACGGCAACCGCTGTCTGGGAGAGGATTTCGACACCTTCCCCGAGGCCGGTTGGGTGTTGGCGCCCGAGGCGCATGGCCTGGGATACGGGCACGAGGCCGTTCAGGCCGCGCATGACTGGTTCGACCGGATCATGCCCGGGCCCTTGGTGTCGATGATTGACACGGATCATAAGGCCTCGCAAAAGCTGGCGGCCAAGCTTGGATATAAATTGCTGCGCGAGACAGAGTATCGGGACAGCCCGGTGAAACTGTTTCGACGCGACGGCCCTCCGGCCCGGAACTGAAACGCTTCTTTTTTTGCGGTGCCGCAAACGGATCGTCGTTTGCCGAAACTGAGAAACGCGAACCTGCGCGCGACCAGTATGCTATCATGGATATCCGGAACGATTGAGCGGAGGAGTGTGCTCATGAGGGTTTATCCTACAATGGAATTGCAGAGCGGCCGCTGTGTCACGCTGGACAAGGGCCGTCTGGACGAACCGATGATCTGGCATGTCGATCCGGTGGAAACGGCCCAAGGCTGGGCCGCCGCAGGTGCCGAGTGGATGCACCTGACCGATTTCGATGCGATCGAGGGGCGGGACACGAACTCTGCGCTGGTCGAACAGATCATCCGCAGCGCCGAGCTGCCTGTTCAACTGGCGGGCGGGTTCCGCTCGCGCGAGCAGGTCGAGCGTTGGATCGACAAAGGGGCAGGCCGCATCGTGATCGGCACCCTGGCGGCGCGTGATCCCCATCTGTTCAAAGAGTTGGCCAAACTATACCCAGACCAGATCGTGTTGGCCGTGGACGTGTGGCAGGGTTACGTGATGACCGACGGCTGGCGCACCCAAAGCGCGTTCACCCCGGAGGCTTTCATCGAAGCTTTTGCCGATGCTCCGCTGGCTGCCATTCTCGTCACCGATATCGACAGCGACATGGTGGATGTCGAGGCGCAGCTGGGCCAGATTTCGGGGCTGGCCGCGCATTCGCGCACACCGGTGATCGCCAGCGGCGTCGTGCGCAGCAGCGACGACATCTCGCGTCTGGCCTACATTCCCAATATCTCGGGCGCGTTGGTCGGGCGGGCGCTGTTCCGTAAGACGGTCGACCTGTCCGAGGCATTGGCAGTGGCCAAAACCGCCCATGAACCAGTGGCACAGTTCCAGTAACGCAGCCTAATCCATCCGAGCCGCCCCTGACAGGTCGTCGGGGGCGACCCGCGTAGTTCTCCTCTGGCCGGGCGCGGCGTATGGCGCGGGGGCAGGCGGCAAGCTGCCGGTGCGGAATACGCTGTTGCTCTTGCCCCCGGACCCCGGGCCGGGGTATGAGCGTTTCTCAAACAGGAAGCAGGCAAGAGGCATTTCATGCGCAGAGTCGTTGTAACCGGTCTGGGATTGGTCACTCCACTGGCCAGTGGGGTCGAGGAAACCTGGTCGCGGCTGCTGGCCGGAGAGTCAGGTGCCGGCCCGATCACCTTGTTCGATGCCGAAGCCGCAGGGGTCACCACGACCTATGCCTGCGAGGTGCCCCGCGGTGACGGGACCAACGGGACCTTCAACCCCGATGACTGGATGCCGCCCAAGGAACAACGCAAGATCGAGGATTTCATCCTGTATTCGATTGCTGCTGCCGAGATGGCCTGCAAGGACGCGAACTGGTTGCCCGAGGACGAGGAAGAGCGTCTGCGCACCGGCGTTCTGATCGGGTCGGGCATCGGTGGTCTGGGCTCGATCGCGGAAACCGCCAACCTGATCCGTGACAAGGGTCCGCGCCGCGTGTCGCCGTTCTTCATCCCGGGCGCGCTGATCAACCTGGCCTCGGGTCAGGTTTCGATCCGCTTTGGCTTCAAAGGGCCGAACCACTCGGTGGTGACCGCCTGTTCGACCGGTGCCCACGCGATCGGCGATGCCAGCCGCATTATCCGATCGGGCGATGCCGACGTGATGATCGCCGGAGGCGGAGAGGGCTGCATCTGCGAGATCGGGATTGCCGGTTTCAACGCCTGCAAGGCGCTGTCGACCAAATATGCCGACAACCCAAAGGCCGCCAGCCGCCCCTATGACGTCGACCGCGACGGTTTCGTGATGGGCGAGGGCGCCGGTATCGTGGTTCTGGAGGAATACGAGCACGCCGTGGCCCGCGGCGCCAAAATCTATGCCGAGGTTCTGGGCTATGGCATGTCGGGCGATGCCTATCACATCACGGCGCCGGCCGAGGATGGCGACGGGGCGGAGCGCTCGATGAAGGCGGCGCTGCGCAGCGCAGGGCTCGAACCGAAGGATCTGGACTATATCAACGCGCATGGCACCTCGACCATGGCGGACACGATCGAACTGGGGGCCGTTGAACGGCTGCTCGGCGAACATGCCAGCAAGGCGACGATGAGTTCGACCAAATCGGCCACAGGACACCTGCTGGGGGCCGCGGGCGCGATCGAGGCGATCTTCTCGATCCTGGCGATCCGCGATCAGGTGGCCCCGCCGACGATCAACCTGGACAACCCGGCGGTGGAAACGCCGATCGACCTGGCGCCGAATGCCAAGCGCGAGCGGGAAATCAACGTGGCGCTGTCGAATTCATTCGGCTTCGGTGGCACCAATGCCAGCGTGATTTTCGGGAAAGCATCGTAAATGTGGCGGGCTCTGGCATCCAATGCGCTGACCTTTCTTGTGGTCGCCATGTTTCTTCTTGGCGGTCTGATCCTTTGGGGGCAGTCGCAGTACAAGGCCGAGGGCCCGCTCGATACCGCCATTTGCCTTCGGGTGAAGGGTGGTTCGAACATGAACAAAGTCAGCCGTGATCTTGAAGATCAGGGCGCGATCAGCAGCGCAACGATCTTTCGTATGGCGGCAGACTACACCGACAAGTCGCAGCAGCTGAAAGCGGGTAGTTTCCTGATCTCCGAAGGCGCTTCGATGGCGGAAATCATCGACGAAGTCACCCGCAGCGGCGCCAGCACATGCGGAACCGAGGTCGAGTACCGCATCGGTGTGACCCGCACTCAGACACGGGTTCGCGAGCTGGACCCTGCAACACTGAATTTCGTCGAGGTCGCATCATTTGTCGTTGGTGAGGACGAAGTCCCTGAAGTCTATCAGGAAAAGCGGAACCAAGCCGATACGCGATACCGCGTTTCCTTGGCAGAAGGTGTCACCAGTTGGCAGGTCGTTGAGGGGCTGAAGGCCGTGGATGCCCTGACCGGAGAGGTCTCGGAAATTCCGCCTGAAGGCATGTTGGCCCCGGACAGCTACGAAATCTCACCGGGTGATGAGCGAACGGCTTTTCTGCAAAAGATGCAGGACCGACAGCAAGAGCGGATTGCCCGGGTTTGGGAGACGCGTCAAGACGGGTTGCCCCTGTCCAGCCCCGAAGAAATGCTGATCCTCGCCTCGATCATCGAGAAGGAGACAGGCATTCCGGAAGAGCGCGGTCAGGTTGCCAGTGTCTTTGTGAACCGCCTGAAGCAAGGCATGAAGCTGCAGACGGATCCCACAGTGATCTACGGCGTGACCAAGGGTCAGGGTACGCTGGGCCGAGGCCTTCGCCGCAGCGAGCTTCGGCGGAACACGCCCTGGAACACCTATTTGATAGACGGTTTGCCGCCCACGCCGATTGCCAACCCGGGACTGGCCAGCTTGCAAGCTGCCGTGGCTCCAGACGAAACCGACTTCGTGTTCTTCGTCGCAGATGGAACTGGCGGCCATGCCTTCGCCAAGACGCTGCAGGAACACAACCGAAACGTTGCCAAATGGCGTGAGATCGAAGCCGAGCGGAACAATTCGGGTAACTGATCCGCTCGTTGGTCGAGAGCAGGGCCAGCATAAATCAGGCGGACAACCCGCCTGAGAAATGAAAAGTCAAAATCCTGGAAAAAGACTGCGCGCAAGGAGACATGCGCGCAGTTTTTTTATGCGGCCGATTTGCGGCGCGGACGGCGCCGACGGTTGGCGAGGCCATTTGTGCCCTGCGGTTTCGGGCCACGGCGTCGATTGCGCTGGCGATTGCCGGGCTTGGCGGCCTCTGCGGCTTCGGGTGCCGCTCCGCTGGCGACCGGGATCTCGATCTTCATCAATTTCTGAATCTGACGCAGCAGATCAAATTCATCCGGTGCGCAGAAGGCGATGGCTTCGCCTTCGCGGCCGGCCCGAGCGGTGCGGCCAATGCGGTGCACATAGTTGTCAGGAACGTCCGGCAGGTCATAGTTGATGACATAGGCCACCCCTGGAATGTCGATGCCACGGGCTGCCACGTCGGTGGCAACCAGAACTGTGATCTCGCCGGCGCGGAAGGCCTTGATGGCGCGATCCCGCTGGCCCTGGCTCTTGTTGCCATGGATCGATGCTGCGTTGTAGCCGTCGGCCACCAACCCTTTCATCAGCTTTTCCGCACCATGCTTGGTCCGGGAGAACACAAGCGTCAGGGCGTCGGTATCACGCGAAAGGATCTCGCGCAGCTTGGCGGGTTTTCCCGGCTTTTCAACGAAATGCACCGACTGGGTGATCTTGTCGGCCGCCTTGCCCGGAGGCGAGACCTGCACCCGTTGCGGGTTGGTCAGGTAGGCGCGGCTGAGTTCCTCCATCTGCTTCGGCATGGTGGCCGAGAACAGCATGGTCTGGCGCGGAGTGCCCAGTTGCGGCGCGATTTTGCGCAGAGCGTGGATGAAGCCGAGGTCCAGCATCTGGTCGGCCTCATCCAGAACTAGGTGCCGAACCGAGCCGAGATCGACCGCGCCACGTTCCATCAGGTCGATCAAACGACCGGGGGTCGCGACAAGAATATCGGTCCCACGCGACAGGAACATGATCTGTTTGTTGATCGACTGTCCGCCCACAACTGTGGCCACGCGCAGTTTCGTCTTTTTGGTAAGCGTGCGGAGGCTTTCAGCGATCTGGTTCACCAGTTCGCGGGTTGGGGCGAGGATCAGCGCCTTGGCGGTTTTGGGTGCCGGTTTGCCGGGCTGCGCCAGAAGGTGGTCGATCAGCGGCAGGCCAAAGGCCAGCGTCTTGCCGGTGCCGGTCTGTGCAAGGCCCAGAATGTCATGTCCTTCCAAGGCCAACGGGATGGCCTGGTTCTGGATCGGTGTGGGTTGAGTGAAATTTGCGCGCTCGAGCGCGTCGTTCAGTGCCGGCGCGAGGCCGAGCATGTCGAAATCGAACAAGTCGTCTTCCTTTGTGATCCGCACCGGCATTGGCCGTACGCGAACAAGAGTAGCTGGCCGCGCGGATTGCACGACCGGCAGGGAGTGTGCGCAGCCTCAGGATTTGCGGGCGAGTCCCGCAACGTCCGGCTTTTGCGTCAAGAACCCTGCGTGAATGGGAACTGGGAAATTTGGGCGCTATCTCGGACCTCGGTTCGGTCCGCGTGCTCACGCGGCAGCGCTGTGGCGTAGATGAGCGCTGCTGAGGCGAATGTCAAGCCAACACCGGCAGTCAAGGCTGCCGGTGTCCTATCCGTTGCAAATGGATGGTCAACGACGAGGCGTCGGGGCGGCGGCAGCCAGCGCCTTTTCGACTGCCTGTGCGGTGGAGGGGTGCCCGGCCTTGGACAGGCACGAAGCAATTATACCCGCGTCAGGGCGCTCGGGGCGCTTGCCGGGCTTGGGACGATCGCCCAGGCAGCTTTGGAGCGCAGATTGCGGAACGCCAATCTCGCTGGCGATCTTGCCAAGATCAGGTCCGCGGTGCCCTGTCTGAGCCTGCGCCACTGTGCCGAAGAGCATCAGGCCTCCCAGACAGATTACCGAGACATAGCTGAGGGGATGGTACATTTTTTGTCCTTCAGAAGTTTTTCGTATGTTTGCGGTTCTTGGTGTTTATGCAGATTGCGTGTGCAATGCGTTTTTGAAACGCACGACGGGAATTACTCCGTCGCGGAAATCTTGCCGATCACAGAATTGGTTGCGGTCCCTGAGCTGAATTAGGATTTTGTTAAAACTGGCAGTGCGTTACTTGTTGCGCGCTGTTGCGTCGGAGCTTGACTGAGCGCCCGGTTTCGCGTATAAGTTGTGTCATGCTAGAAGAAGTGGGCAACGGCCCCGGGGCGACCCGGCGGCCGTTTTTCATTTCTCTCGTGCGGAGATCACTCACGCATGAGGTCACAGGCAAACATGACTTTGATTACCCCGGAAGAGCGGATGTCCCGGACGGCCGAGCTATTGCAGTCGTTGGAAGTGTCCATTCGCGGTTTGCGGCAAGCGGCGGAAGACCTGCGCAGGCGGATCGAGGCCGGGGAGGATGAAGACCTGGCGAGTTCAGCCAGACAACTCGGACAGCTAGAGGGGCTGATCCGAAGTTGCCAGAAAGTGGAGACAAGCTTTGTCGAACAGTGTCACAGACAAGCGGGAATTGCCCAAGGGGGCTATGCGCTCGACCTGGAGCGGGCCCGATCTGAGATCGGGTGCCGATTGGCTCGCCTCCGCGCCTGCTGCGGTGCGGGACAGATTTCTGAGTGAGATCGGGGAGGGGGGGCTGTGTGCCCTCCCTTTCCTGTTCGAGTTCTGGGCGTTGCCGCATCAATTGCCGCCCGAGGGCGACTGGCGGTCATTGGTGATCATGGGCGGGCGCGGCGCGGGCAAGACGCGGGCCGGAGCCGAATGGGTGCGGTCGATGGTGGAAGGGTCGAAGCCGTTTGATGAGGGTGAGGCCCGGCGCGTGGCGCTGGTGGGCGAGACTTTTGACCAGGTGCGCGACGTGATGATCTTTGGCGACAGCGGGATCATGCAGTGCTCTCCGCCTGACCGGCGGCCGCAGTGGAAGGCGTCGGAACGCAAGCTGGTCTGGCCCAACGGGGCCGAGGCGCAGGCCTTTTCGGCGCATGATCCCGAGGGGCTGCGGGGGCCGCAGTTCGATGCGGCCTGGGTGGATGAGCTGGCCAAGTGGAAAAAGGCGGGCGAGACCTGGGACATGCTGCAATTCGCGCTGCGGCTGGGCGAGCGGCCGCGGGTCTGTGTGACCACGACGCCGCGCAACGTGAAGGTGCTGAAGGATCTGCTGGCGGCGCCGTCGACGGTGATGACCCATGCGCCGACCGAGGCGAACCGGGCCAACCTGGCGGAGTCATTTCTGGAGGAGGTGCGCGCGCGTTATGCGGGCACACGGCTGGGGCGGCAGGAGTTGGACGGGGTGCTGCTGGCCGATGCCGAGGGGGCGCTGTGGACCGGTTCGATGCTGGATGCGGCGCGGGTCAAGGCGGTGCCCGAGCTGGACCGTGTTGTGGTGGCGCTGGACCCGGCGGTGACGGGCGGATCGGGCGCGGATGCCTGCGGGATCGTGGTGGTGGGCGCGCAGTTGCAGGGGCCGCCCGAGGAGTGGCGCGCCTATGTGCTGGCCGACGGGACGGTGCAGGGCGTTGGCCCGGCGGGCTGGGCGCGTGCGGCGATTGATGCGATGGACGAATTCGGGGCCGAGCGGCTGGTGGCCGAGGTCAACCAGGGCGGACAGTTGGTCGAAGAGGTGGTGCGGCAGGTGGACCCTCTGGTCCCGTTCCGGGCGGTGCGGGCCTCGCGCGGAAAGGTGGCGCGGGCCGAGCCGGTGGCGGCGCTCTATGAGCAGGGGCGGGTGTTCCATGTGGCCGGGCTGGACGCGCTGGAGGAGCAGATGTGCCAGATGACCGCGCGGGGGTTCGAGGGACAGGGCTCGCCCGACCGGGTCGATGCGTTGGTCTGGGCGTTGCATGAGCTGGTGGTGGCGCCGGCAGCGGCATACCGGCGGCCGAGGGTGCGGGTTTTGTGATCAGCCCTCGGGCTTTTCGAACTTGGCGAAGGCCTCGGCGTAGTCGGGGTGCCAGCGCGAGAGGGCGGGGCGATTGTGGATGATGTCCTCGGCAGCCCATTGAACGCGACGGCGGTCGCGTTCGGCATCGACGTCGTTGTCAGGGCAGAGGATGTAGAAATCGCCTTGGGCCATGCGGTCGAGGAAATAGTCGACGGTCTGCTCGCTGGTCCAGGCGGCGGCCGGTTTTTCGGGCAGGAATGACGCGACCATGCCGGTATAGGTAAAGCCCGGAACGAAGAGATGCGCGGTGATCGGTGCGCCGGCCTCGCGCAGCTCGTGCGCGAGCTGTTCGGTCAGCGTTTTGACGGCGGCCTTGGACACGTTGTAGCCGGGGTTGCCTGGCGGGGAGGTGATCCCCTGCTTTGACCCGGTGTTGATGACGACGGCCGGGCGGTCAGCCTCGATCATGCGGGGCAGGAAGGCGTGGATGCCGCGCAGGACCCCCAGAAAGTTCACGTCGAGAATTTTCTGCCAGTTGTCGAATGACTCCCATGTTTTCGTAGGCAGGCTGATCCCTGCATTGTTCATCAAGACGGCAACCTGCCCTGCGGCGAAAGCTGTGTCGGCCAGGTTTTCCATTTCGGCTTGTGAGGTGACATCCGTCGGCACCGCAGTGATGTTTACCGCGTCAAGGCCTGCCTTCAGGTCTTGCGTCGTTTCGTCCAGCGCCTGTCCCGGAAGATCGGCCAGTATCACGTTTATCCCGGCCTGGGCAAAACGCTGAGCCGCGACGCGCCCGACTCCGCTGGCGGCGCCGGTCACGACGGCGATCCCTCCGGTTTTCACTGCGCTTTCATACATGGCTGACCCCTCCTGAAGCTCCGATGCAGAGGGTAGCGCATTTCCGTCGGATGCCGAGGTTTATCCTGCGGGCACAGGTTCCAAAGCCGTTGCGCAACCGCCGTACGCCCCATTCCCGAGGCCTAAAGATCTTTCCGTCATAACTCCTTTCAACAAGCCGGGCAGAGCGGCGGCAGAAAGGAGCATCTGGACATGGTATTCGATTTCTTGCGTCGTGGATCGGCTGAGAAAGCCCCCGAGGCAAAAGCAAGCGCGGCTGGGCCAGTGGTGGCCTGGCAGACCGGCGGCCGCGTTGCCTGGAGCCCGCGGGACACAGCCTCGCTGACGCGCACGGGGTTTTCGGGCAACCCGGTGGGGTTCCGGTCGGTCAAGCTGATTGCCGAGGCGGCGGCGGCGCTGCCTCTGGTCCTGCAGGACGATGCACAGCGGTACGAGACGCACCCGGTTCTGCGCCTGATGCGTCGTCCGAACGCGGCGCAGGGCAAGGCCGAGCTGCTGGAGGCGCTGTTCGGGCAGCTGCTGCTGTCGGGCAACGCCTATGTCGAGGCGGTGCAGGCCGAGGGCGGACTGCCGGTCGTGCTGCATGTGCTGCGCTCGGACCGGATGAGCGTGGTGCCGGGGGCGGATGGCTGGCCCAGGGCCTATGATTATACCGCCGGGGGCAAGACGAACCGGTTCCCTGCCGAGGCCATCTGCCACATCAAGTCGTTCCATCCGCAGGATGACCATTACGGGTTCTCGCCCATGCAGGCGGCGGCGATGGCGATCGACGTGCACAACAGCGCCTCGCGCTGGTCGAAATCGCTGCTGGACAATGCCGCGCGGCCCTCGGGGGCGCTGGTGTGGAAAGGCGGCGACGGGCAGGGCGTGATGGCCGAAGAGCAGTTCCGCCGCCTGAGCGACGAGATCGAGGCGAACTATCGCGGGGCGCGCAATGCCGGGCGTCCGATGGTTCTGGAAGGGGGGCTGGATTGGAAGCCGATGGGATTTTCGCCCTCGGACATGGAGTTTCAGAAGACCAAGGAAGCCGCCGCCCGCGAGATCGCGCTGGCCTTCGGTGTCCCGCCGATGCTGCTGGGGATCCAGGGTGACGCGACCTATTCGAACTATCAGGAGGCCAACCGGGCGTTCTATCGCCTGACCGTCCTGCCCCTGGTGACGCGGGTGGCGGCGGCGTTGTCGGACTGGCTGTCGGGCTTTACCGGAGAGGATCTGCTGCTGAAGCCCGATCTGGACCAGGTGCCGGCGCTGGCGGCGGAACGCGATGCGCAATGGGCGCGGGTGGCCAATGCCGATTTCCTGACCGATGCCGAAAAGCGTGCTCTGCTGGGCCTGCCGGCGCTGGCGGAGACGGCGGATGGCTGATGCGCCGGGATACCCGCCCTTTGACTGCGCGCCGGGCCTGCGTCTGGCCGCGCATGAGAGGGTGGCCGAGATCCAGCATGCGCATCTGTGCAGGCGGCTGGATCAGATCGAGGAAATGATGGAACGGCTGGAGCGGCGGTTGTGGCTGACGGTCTATGGCGTGGCGGCGGTGATCCTGGCGCAGGCGTTCCAGTCTTTTCTGACAGTGGCGCCATGAATTCAGTGGTTTACGAGGAGTTGTTCATGGATTTGGAACGCAAGTTCGCGCGGTTCGGCGATGGGCTGTCGGTGACCGAGGATGCGGTGATCGAGGGCTATGCCAGCCTGTTCGGCCAGGTCGATCAGGGCCGCGATGTGGTGCAGAAAGGTGCCTATGCCGCATCGCTGGCCGGGCTGAAGGCGGCCGGTCAGCGGGTCAAGATGCTGTGGCAGCACGATCCGGCCCAGCCCATCGGCGTGTGGGACGAGGTGCGCGAGGACGAGCGCGGCCTGTGGGTCAAGGGGCGGTTGCTGGAAAGCACCCAGAAGGGGCGCGAAGCGGCCGAGCTGATCCGCGCGGGTGCGCTGGACGGGCTGTCGATCGGCTATCGCACCAAGCGGGCCGTGAAGGATGACAAGGGCCGGCGGCTCTTGACGGAACTGGAGCTGTGGGAGGTGTCGCTGGTGACCTTCCCGATGCTGCCCAGTGCGCGGGTGGCGGCAAAGGGGACGGACCCCGATGCCGAGGACACCTGGCGCAGTATTGCCGAGGTGTTCCAGAGCGCCCGGCAGGAGCTGGCGCGAACCTAGCGCGCCTCGACCCCCACCCAGAAAGGAAGTGCTGATGAGCAAGACCGAGACCGCGGCCTTGACCGGAGAGGGTGTGCCCCTGGTTCAGGAGGTGAAGCAGGCGATGGCTGGCTTCGTTAGTGAATTCAAGGGCCTGAAGGCTGAAGTTCAACACAAACTGCAACAGACAGAAGAGCGACTGACCATGCTGGATCGTAAATCAACCATCGCGGCGCGCCCGCATCTTGCGGCCTCGACCCTAGAGGAAGCGCCGCACCAGAAGGCCTTTGACGCCTATGTGCGCTCGGGCGATGACGATGCCCTGCGCGGGCTGGAAATCGAGGCCAAGTCGCTGTCGGCGGCCGTCAACAGCGATGGCGGCTATTTGGTCGATCCGCAGACCGCCGAGATGATCAAGTCGGTGCTGAAATCCACCTCGTCGATCCGCTCGATTGCGTCGGTCGTGAATGTAGAGGCGAATTCGTTCGACGTGCTGATCGACCACACCGATGTGGGCGCGGGCTGGGCTGCCGAGAACGCCACCGCCGCCGAGACCGGCACCCCGTCGATCGACCGCATCTCGATCCCGCTGCACGAGCTGAGCGCGCTGCCCAAGGCTTCGCAGCGGCTGCTGGATGACAGCGCATTCGACGTCGAGGGCTGGCTGGCCGGCCGTATCGCCGACAAGTTCGCCCGCGCCGAGGCGGCGGCTTTCATCAACGGTGACGGCATCGACAAGCCCAAGGGCATCCTGAGCCATCCGGCGGTGGACAATGATGTCTGGACCTGGGGCAACCTGGGCTATGTGCCCACCGGTGTTGCGGGCGGCATCGACGCGGATGCGATCGTGGACGTGGTCTATGCGCTGGGCGCGCAGTACCGCGTGAACGGTACCTTCGTGATGAACTCAAAAACCGCCGGCGTGATCCGCAAGCTGAAGGATGCCGACGGCCGCTTCCTGTGGTCGGACGGCCTAGCCGCGGGTGAGCCCGCGCGCCTGATGGGCTATCCGGTGCTGATCGCCGAGGACATGCCCGATCCCGGCACCGACAGCTTCTCGATCGCCTTCGGTGACTTCTCGGCCGGCTACACCATCGCCGAGCGCCCCGACCTGCGCGTGCTGCGCGACCCGTTCAGCGCCAAGCCGCATGTCCTGTTCTATGCCACCAAGCGCGTGGGCGGCGACATCAGCGACTTTGCCGCGATCAAGCTGGTGAAATTCGGCACCGTCTAAGCGGTGACGGATCCGAGGGGCCGGTGGGCCGGTCCCTCGGGCGGCGGGCGCGGGCCGGGGTGAGATCTCCCGCGTTGTCTAGCTGCTCCCCTCCGTCCGAGCAACGTGGGGCGGCACGTGCCCGCCATTTTCCAAGGATGCGGCCCCCGGAGGGGTCCGAGATTGCGGAGTGAATGGATGATGTTGATCGAAGAAACCGCCATCGCGGATGCGGCGCTGCCGGTGGATCAGTTCAAGGCGCATCTGCGGCTGGGCACGGGATTTGCCGAGATCAGCCTGCAGGACGACGTGTTGAAGGGGTTCCTGAGGGCGGCGATGGCCGCGATCGAGGCGCGCACGGGCAAAGTGCTGATATCGCGCAGTTTCACCTGGACCCTGAGCCGCTGGCGCAACGACGCGGGCGAGGTTCTGCCGGTCGCGCCGGTGACGAGTATCTACGCGGTGACGCTGACCGACGCGCAGGGCGCCCAGCAGGTGGTGGCGCCCGGGGCCTATCGCCTGGAGCGCGACAACCAGCGCCCTTGCCTGCGCCCGATGGGGGCTTGCCTGCCCGCCATTCCCACCGGTGGAGAGGTGACCATCGCGCTGACGGCTGGGATGGCGGCGGATTGGGGCGGGCTGCCGGCGGATCTGGGGCAGGCGGTGCTGCTGCTGGCGACGCATTACTATGAGTATCGCGACGAGACCAGCCTGAGTGATGGCTGCATGCCCTTCGGCGTGACCAGCCTGATCCAGCGCTATCGCATGGTGCGTTTCGGCGCGGGGGTGATGCAATGAGCGCGCCCCGCCCGAACCGGCAGCTGGTGCTGGAGGCCCCGGTGCGGGTAGCCGATGGCGCGGGCGGCTATGCCGAGACGTGGGCGCCTCTGGGCACGCTGTGGGCTGAGGTGACCGCCCGGACCGGCACCGAGCGCGCGGTCGCGAATGTGCCGGTGTCGCGCGTGAGTTACCGCATCGTTGTGCGTGGCGCGCCCGAGGGGTCGTCGATGCGCCCGGCACCCGATCAGAGGTTTCGCGAGGGCGAGCGGCGCTTCGTGATCCGCGCCGTGGCCGAATACGACCCGGCCGGTCGCTATCTGACCTGTTTCGCGGATGAGGAGGTGGCGGCATGAGCTATGGCGTTTCGGCCGCGCTGCAGGCGGCTGTGTTCCAGCAACTTGTCAACGACAGGGGCATTTTGGCCCAGGTCGGCGACGCGGTTTATGACGCGGTGCCTTCGGGGACATTGCCGCAGACCTACGTCACCCTGGGTCCGGAAGAGGTGCGCGACGCCTCGGACAAGACGGGGCAGGGCACTTTGCATAGGTTCACCGTATCGGTGGTCTCGGAGGCCGCCGGCTTCGGCGCGGCCAAGACCTTGGCCGGGGCCGTGTGCGACGCGCTGGACGGGGCCGCGCTGACGCTGGATCGGGGGCGGCTGGTGGGGCTGTGGTTCGAGCGGGCCTCGGCCCGGCGCACCGGGACAGGTGGCGCGATCCGGCAGATCGACCTGAGATTCCGCGCCCGCGTGGAAGACAACTAAGCAATCATTGGAGAGAGCATATGGGTGCCCAGAACGGTAAGGACCTGCTGGTCAAGGTGGACATGAACGGCACGGGTCTGTTCGAAACAATCGCGGGGCTGCGGGCCACGCGGATCAGTTTCAACGCGGAAAGCGTGGATGTCACCTCGTTGGAGAGCCAAGGCGGCTGGCGCGAGCTGCTGTCGGGGGCGGGGGTCAAGTCGGCCTCGATTTCCGGATCGGGCGTGTTCAAGGACGCCGGCACGGATGAACGCGCGCGGCAGCTGTTCTTTGACGGCGAAACGCCCGCCTTTCAGGTGATCATCCCCGATTTCGGCATCGTCGAAGGACCGTTCCAAGTGACCGGGATCGAGTATGCCGGCTCACATAATGGCGAAGCGACCTATGAGATGAGCCTGGCCAGCGCCGGTGCTCTGACCTTCGTGGCGTTGTGATGGTCAATCCGTGGGCGGGAGAAGTGGCGCTGGTGGTCGATGGCCAGCGCCGGGTGCTGAAGCTGACGCTGGGCGCGTTGGCCGAGCTGGAGCAGGAGCTGGGCGCAGGGTCTTTGGTGGAACTGGTGCAGCGGTTCGAGAGCGGCGCCTATTCCAGCGGTGACGTGCTGGCGCTGATCTTGGCGGGGTTGCGCGGTGGCGGGATGGATGTGACCCGCGCCGACATGTTGCGGGCCGAGATCGAGGGCGGACCGATGGCCGCCGCGCGGGCGGCGGCCGAGCTGCTGGCGCGGGCCTTCATGGTGCCGGGTGAGTCATGAGCGGCTTTGACTGGCCCGGCCTGATGCGGGCCGGCCTGCACGGGTTGCGGCTGACGCCGGATCAGTTCTGGCGTCTGACCCCGGCGGAACTGCGGCTGATGCTGGGGCAGGGCCGCGGGATTCCGGCAATGAACCGGGCACGGCTGGACAAGCTGCTGGCCGCCTGGCCCGACAAGATACAAGGAGAGCGTGATGACGGATCGGGACGGGTTTGACGACCTGCAGGAGCGCGGCGAGGCGCTGGGCGATGCCCTGGGCGATGCCGCCACGATGGCGGCGGCCTTCGACGCCCAGATGAAGCGGATCAGCGCCGCCTTCGAAGAGACCGGGAAGGATGTCGCCACCCTGGAGCGGGGCATGTCGAGCGGCCTGCGAAAGGCCTTCGACGGCGTGGTTCTGGATGGCATGAACCTGTCGGACGCGCTGGACGTGCTGAAGAACTCCATGATCCGCACGGCCTATTCGGCGGCGATCAAGCCGGTGACGGATCATTTCGGCGGCATGCTGGCCAATACGGTCGGCGGCCTGGTGCAGGGGCTGCTGCCCTTTGCCGACGGCGGCAGTTTCGCCCAAGGACGCGTCATGCCTTTTGCCAATGGCGGAGTGGTCACCGGGCCGACCACCTTTCCGATGCGCGGTGCGACCGGGTTGATGGGCGAGGCCGGCCCCGAGGCGATCATGCCGCTGGCGCGCGGACCCGACGGCAAACTGGGGGTGCGCAACTCGGGCGGCGGACGGGCGGTGAACGTGGTGATGAACATCACCACACCCGACGTTCAGGGCTTTCGCCGCAGCCAGGGCCAGATCGCAGCCCAGATGAGCCGTGCCCTGGGGCGCGGAAATCGCAACCGGTAGTTTAGGGAGCAGGACATGAATTTCCACGAAGTCAGATTTCCCGCCAGCCTGAGTTTCGGCTCGGTCGGCGGCCCCGAGCGGCGCACGGATATCGTGACGCTGGCCAACGGGTTCGAAGAACGCAACACGCCCTGGGCGCATTCGCGGCGGCGTTATGACGCCGGTTTGGGGATGCGGTCGCTGGACGACATCCAGACGCTGATCGCCTTTTTCGAAGCGCGTCAGGGTCAGATGTACGGGTTCCGCTGGAAGGACTGGTCGGACTACAAGTCCTGCGCCGCCACTGCCGAGTTCGACAAGGGCGACCAGGTGATCGGGCAAGGCGACGGGGTCACGACCGAGTTCCAGTTGGTCAAGATCTATGCCTCGGGCGGGGTCAGCTATGTCAGGCCCATCGTCAAGCCGGTACTGGGTACGGTCAAGATTGGGCTGGATCAGGATGAGGCCCGAGAAGGCGTCGATTTCGAGGTGGACCTGAATAGCGGTCTGATCCAATTCGTCGTCCCGCCATCCGAGGGGGTCGACGTGACCGCCGGGTTTGAATTCGATGTGCCGGTGCGGTTTGACACCGACAGGATCCAAGTCAGCGTGGCCAGCTTTCAGGCAGGCGACGTACCCAATGTTCCGGTGGTGGAGGTGCGGGTCTGATGAGCGGCGACAAGCAGGCATTGCTGACCCATCTTCAGTCCGGCATGACTACGGTCTGCCGCTGTTGGGCGATCACCCGAACCGATGGCATGTCCTTCGGGTTCACCGACCATGACCGCGAACTGGCCTTTGACGGGCTGGTTTTCAAGGCAAGCACCGGTCTCACAGCCTCGGCCATCGAACAGGCGACGGGCCTGTCGATCGACAATTCCGAGGCCATGGGGGCGCTGTCTGATGCGGCCGTGCGCGACGAGGATATCGAAGACGGCCGCTTTGACGGTGCCGATGTCCGAGCATGGCTGGTCAACTGGGCAGCGCCGGAACAGCGCATGTTGCAGTTCCGTGGCTCAATCGGCGAGCTGCGCCGCGCAGGGGGCGCGTTTCACGCCGAATTGCGCGGGCTGACCGATCTGCTGAACCGACCCTTGGGGCGGATCTACCAAAAACCCTGTACGGCTGTTTTGGGTGACAAAGCCTGCGGCTTCGACAGGTTGACGCCCGGCTACTGGGCCGAGGCCGAGATTGCCGAGATCGACGAGGGTCCGATCCTCAGACTGCAGGGGGCGGAGGCGTTTGAGGACGGCTGGTTTGAACGCGGCCGCGTCGATGTGCTGACCGGCCGCTCTCAGGGTCTTTGGGCTTCGGTGAAGACGGACCGGTGCATCAAGATCGGGCGGGAATTGCACCTTTGGACTGCTCTGGGCTCGGGTCTGGACGTCGGTGACCGTGTGCGGGTGCTGGCGGGCTGCGACAAGCGGATGGAGACCTGTCGGTTGAAATTCAACAACATTATAAATTTCCAAGGTTTTCCGGATCTGCCGAGCGAAGACTGGGTGATGGCCGTGCCGAAACAGGGCAACGCGAACAATGGAGGCAGCAGGCGGTCATGGTGACGGCGCAGGATATCGTGGACGAAGCGCGAGGCTGGCTGGGAACGCCCTATGTGCATCAGGCCTCGGTCAAGGGAGCGGGAACCGATTGCTTGGGATTGCTGCGCGGTGTCTGGCGATCCGTCATCGGCCGCGAGCCCGAGGCGGTGCCTACCTACAGCATGGACTGGTCCGAACCGCAGGGCGAAGAGCGCATGTGGGCGGCTGCGCGGCGCAATCTGGTCGAACGTCCGCGCAACTTTCTGGCCCCTGGATGCGTGCTGCTGTTCCGGATGCGCGATGCCGGTGTGGCCAAACACCTTGGTATCGTGAGTGAAGCCGACGCCGTGCCACGCTTCATCCATGCCTATTCCGGACATGGCGTTGTCGAAAACGCACTGAGCGACCCCTGGCGCCGCCGGGTGGTCGCCTGCTTTGAATTTCCTTTGGAGGGCAACTGATGGCGACGATAGTTTTATCTGCGGCGGGGGCTGCGCTGGGCGGGTCCATCGGTGGAACCGTTGCTGGGCTGTCAACGGCCATCGTGGGCCGGGCAGTCGGCGCGACGCTCGGGCGGGTTATCGACCAGCGATTGATGAGCCAGTCGGTCATGGGTGCCGGAAGCGAGGTGGTCGAGTCTGGCCGGCTGGACCGGTTCAGACTTACGGAAACAGGCGAGGGCGCGCCGTTGTCCACCGTGTTCGGCCGAATGCGGGTCGGTGGGCAGGTGATCTGGGCGTCGGATTTCCTTGAGACCCGCAAAACCACGACGTCTACGCAGTCTGCTGGCGGCAAAGGAACGCCAAAACCAGCCGAAGTCACCACGACCACCCATAGCTACAGCTACTCGATATCACTGGCGATTGCTGTCGGCGTCGGAGAGATCGCGGACATCGCGCGGATATGGGCCGATGGGGAAGAGCTTGAGCGCAACAGTCTGAACATGCGGGTTTATACCGGTAGCCAGGATCAGCTGCCGGATCCATTGATCGAAACGATCGAAGGTGCCGGAACGGTTCCGGCCTATCGCGGCACTGCGTATGTTGTGATTGAAGACCTGCCGCTGGCGCAATTTGGCAATCGCGTTCCCCAGTTCTCTTTCGAGGTTGTTCGGCCTGATCAGAAATCCGCACCAGACTACGAATCCGAATTGCAACAGATTGTCCGGGCCGTGGCCCTGATGCCTGGCACCGGGGAATACACGCTGGCCAGCACGCAGGTAAACTATTCCAAAGGGTCGGGCCAAAGCTGGGCCGCCAACGTCAATTCGCCCTCGGGCGAGCCCGATCTGGTGGCCTCGGTGCGTGCCCTGAACAAAGAACTTCCGGGCTGCAAGGCTGCGTCACTGGTGGTCTCTTGGTTCGGAGATGACTTGCGTTGCGGCGCTTGCAGCGTTCGACCCAAGGTGATCCGCGACGACGTGGACGGCGCAAACATGCCGTGGAAAGTCTCTGGGCTGAAGCGCAAATCGGCCCAGGTCGTGCAGCATGTGGACGGGCGACCGATCTATGGCGGTACCCCGGCCGATGCGTCGGTGGTTCAGGCCATTCAACACCTCAAGGAATCCGGCAGCCGGGTGATGTTTTATCCTTTCATCCTGATGGATCAGATGCAGGGTAATGGTCTTCCAGACCCATGGTCGGATGCCGGCGATCAGCCGCCTCTGCCGTGGCGCGGCCGGATCACGCTGGACGTGGCTCCGGGGCGTCCGGGGTCGGTGGACGGAACCGCAGGTGCGGACGCTCAGGTGGCAAGCTTCTTTGGTGCAGCCCAAGCCTCGGATTTCATCATCGGTAATGGCACTGTCACCTATACCGGCCCGGAAGAATGGAGCATGCGCCGTTTCATTCTTCACTACGCGGCGTTGTGCAAGGCCGCAGGCGGGGTCGAGGCGTTTTGCATCGGCTCGGAAATGCGTGGCCTTACCCAGATACGCGGCGCGTCCGGGTTCGCGGCCGTTGCTCAGCTGAAGGCATTGGCGGCGGAAGCGCGGCAGATACTGGGGCCAGACACCAAGATAGGCTACGCCGCGGATTGGACGGAATATTTCGGGTACCAGCCTGCCGATGGCAGCGGTGACCGATACTTCCATCTGGACCCTCTGTGGGCAGACGAAAACATCGATTTCGTCGGGATCGACAACTACATGCCGGTCTCGGACTGGCGGGATGGCAACGAGCATCTGGATGCGCTGGATGGTGCTAGGTCAATCTACGACCTGGATTATTTGCGCGGCAACATCGAAGGCGGTGAAGGATACGACTGGTACTATCCAACACCCGAAGAACAGGACGCGCAGATAAGGTATCCGATCGAGGACGGCGAACATGCAGAGCCATGGGTGTGGCGATACAAAGACATCCGCAACTGGTGGTCGAACTTGCACCACGAACGGATCGGAGGAGTGCGCAAAGCTGACCCGACCGATTGGGTTCCGGGATCAAAGCCGATCTGGTTCACGGAATTGGGCTGTGCGGCCATAGACAAGGGAACGAACCAACCCAACAAGTTTTTGGATCCGAAATCCTCGGAATCCGATCTGCCTAAATACTCGAACGGTCAACGCGACGATTTCATTCAGGTTCAGTATTTGAAGGCAGTTCTTGGATATTGGACCGATCCGCAGATCAACCCAGTTTCGGACATCTACGATGGTCCGATGGTGGACGTTTCGAACGCCTATGTATGGGCGTGGGACGCGAGACCTTTCCCGACATTCCCGAACCTGCGTTCACAGTGGAGCGACGGCGAAAACTACGCCCGTGGTCATTGGTTGAACGGACGTTCTGGTGCCAGGACACTGGCCTCGGTGGTGGCCGAGATTTGTCAGGCTGCCGGCGTCTCCGATTTTGATGTGTCTGCGCTGGACGGAGTTGTCCGTGGATACGTGATCGAAGATGTTTCGGACGCGCGGGCGGCCCTTCAGCCACTGATGCTGCGCTACGGATTTGATGCGATCGAGCGAGACGGTGTTCTGACATTCCGCATGAGGGCCGGGCGCCGGGCATTCGATCTGTCGCTGGATCAGGTCGCGGAAAGCCCCGAGGTCGATGGCAGGGTCCAGTACCAGCGCGAAGCCGAGGCCGAAATGGCCGGCCGCGTGCGTCTGCGTTTTGTTCAGTCGGATGCGGACCATGATGTGGTAGCGGAGGAGGCCGTGCTGCCCGATGATCGGACCCATTCTGTAGCCGTGAACGAAATGCCTCTGTCGATGACCCGCTCCGAAGGACGGCAGACGGTCGAACGCTGGCTGGCCGAGGCCCGCGTCGCGCGCAATACCGCTCGCTTTGCGCTGCCGCCGTCGCAGATGAATCTGGGCGCCGGCGACATTGTTCGACTTCCATCCTGGAATGGGGGAGCCGGTGCGCTGTATCGCATAGACCGGTTGGAACAGGCTGACATCCAGCTGGCAGATGCCGTGCGGATCGAGCCCGGGGTCTATTCCCCGTCTGACATGGCGGATGATGGGTATGTCTCACAACCCTTTGTGGCCCCAGTCCCGGTTCTTCCGATTTTTCTGGACCTGCCACTCATTACCGGCGCCGAAGAGCCGCACGCCCCTTATCTGGCCGTCACGGCCGATCCCTGGCAAGGCAGCGTCGCCGTCTATTCCTCGGACAGTGACGAGGGCTACGCGCTGCGCGATCTGGTGACTGGTCAGGCTGTGATCGGGTTCACCGAATCCTCCTTGCCTTCCGCGAGCGCAGGGGTTTGGGATGAAGGTGCGCCGCTGCGCGTGCGCCTTGTCGATGGCGTCTTGCAGTCGCGGTCGCGTGACTCGCTTTTGACGGGAGCCAACTTGGCGGCGATCGGAGACGGCACGCCCGGAACTTGGGAAGTGTTTCAATTCGCGGATGCCGTCTTGCAGGAACCCGGGGTCTATGCCCTGTCTGGCCGCCTGCGCGGCCAATTGGGTACGGACGCAGTCATGCCTGAAAGCTGGCCGGAGGGTTCCGTGTTCGTGTTGCTTGACGAGAGGGTTCTTCAGACCAGCCTGCTGCGGACCGAACGCCGAATTGCCCGGCACTACCGGATCGGGCCTGCCACCCGCGGATACGAAGACGATTCCTATGTCCATAAGGTCGAGGTCTTTGATGGAAGCGGTCTGCGCCCCTACGCGCCAGTTCATCTGAAGGTCGAAATACACGGGGGCGATGACCTCTTCACCTGGGTACGCCGAACCCGGATCGACGGCGACGATTGGGACGTGCTGGACGTGCCGCTGGGCGAGGAGTCCGAGACTTATCTGATCCGGATTCGGTCAGGTGGCACCCTTGTTCGGGAAGAGATCGCCACGACGCCAATTTGGACCTATTCCGCGGCGGCACAGTCTTCGGACGGGGTCACGGGCCTATACGAGGTCGAGGTGGCGCAGGTTTCGGCCAGCTACGGGCCGGGCGCGGCCGCGAGTCTGAGTGTGGGGTAGAGGGATCATGCGCCCTGTTTTGCACGGCGATGTCAGTTCTGCGGCGCGGGTTTTGCTGACCGTGCCGCAAGCCCAGCGTGAGCGGCTGTGCGCGCGCATGATCGCCGAGGCCGAGTTGGCTGACCGTCACGTGGCCGCGACGGGTCGTTTGCATCCTGTTTACGGGAACGGAGCATTGATGGCAGCTGCACGCAGCCGCCCGTTGGCAGACGAGCCAAGTTTCAGCGACACCGAGTATTGCCGGTGTTTCGAGACGGTACTGCGCCATCTTATCCGGTTTCAACTCAACCGGCCGCGCAGCTGACGCACTTGCTGGCGGCCGGGTCCAGGTCCAGCCGTCTGCGCGGAATGTCGTCACCGCAATCCTCGCAATACCCGAATTCGCCCTCGGCCATCCGGTCGAGGGCGGCTCTCAGCCTTCGGGCTTCGAGATCTCGTCGCGTTTGTTGCGCCTTGGCCATGGCCTGATTCTGCAACGCATCCATTCGGCTGAGCCGCCCGACCGCCTGCTGGTCAAGCTCGACCACGGATTGAGCGTCCTGACCGGCGAGGGAATTGCGTTCCAATTCCTCCAGCCGGGACAGGATAAGTGTTTCAAATTCCCTGAGTTCGGACCGGTTCATTTTCTGTTGTGTTGCACATCAAGGGTTTGCGTTTGGCCTTTTTGGGCCTAGATGGCTATTCTAGGCGCAGCAGAGGATCAAAAGCCATGTTTGAAACGCGCACCCAAGTTACGTCAGTTGACCCCGTCTGGGACCGGATCACGGCCGAAGCACAGGCCGCCGTCGAAAAAGAGCCTTTGATGGGCGGACTGGTGCATGCCTGTATCCTGCACCACAAGTCTCTGGAACGTGCGTTGTCCTATCGCATCTCTGCCAAGCTGTGCTCGAACGAGATGTCGATGATGGTTCTGCGTGAAATCGTCGAAGAGGCCTATGCCGATGACAAGGCGCTGATGAATGCCGCCCGCGCGGACCTGATGGCCGTGTACGAGCGCGACCCGGCCTGCCACCGTCTGCTGCAGCCAATTCTGTATTTCAAAGGCTACCAAGCCATGCAGGCCTATCGCGTGGCCCACTGGCTTTGGCAGAAGGGCCGGCACGATCTGGCCTATTTCTTCCAGATGCGCAGTTCGGAAATCTTCGGGATCGACATTCATCCCGCCGCGAAGATCGGCAAGGGCATCATGATCGACCACGCGCATTCTATCGTAATCGGTGAAACTGCGGTTGTGGGTGACAATGTCTCGATGCTGCATTCGGTGACCCTGGGCGGGACCGGCAAGGAAGAAGAGGACCGCCATCCCAAAATTGAGGATGGCGTTCTGATCGGGGCCGGGGCCAAGGTTCTTGGCAATATCCGCGTCGGTCATTGCAGCCGCATCGCCGCCGGTTCGGTGGTGCTGCAGGATGTGCCCCCCTGCAAGACCGTGGCCGGCATCCCCGCCAAGATCGTGGGTGAGGCGGGATGCGACCAGCCCTCGATCTCGATGGATCACATGCTGGGCAAGGATCAGTAAGCCTGTTCTCAGGTGCGAAAAAAGCCGCCTCGGGGTCCGAGGCGGCTTTTTTGATTTTTGTGACTTGGATCAGGCCAGCATGACCATCGGATTTTCCAGGTTGTCCACGATGGCCTGCAGGAGCTGTGCTCCAAGCGCGCCGTCGATCACCCGGTGATCGACCGACATGGTTACCGACATCACGGTCGCCACGGTCAACTCGCCGTCTTCGCCCACGACCGGCTTCTTGGCACCGGTGCCGACGGCCAGGATGCCCGCATGCGGCGGGTTCACGATGGCGTCGAAATTGTCGATGCCATACATGCCCAGGTTCGAAACCGCGAAGGTGCCGCCTTGATACTCGTGCGGGGCCAGCTTGCGTTCCCGCGCACGCGCGGCCAGGTCCTTCATCTCGGTCGAAAGGGCCGACAAAGATTTGGTGTCGGCGTCCTTCAGGACCGGGGTGAACAGGCCGCCTTCGATCGCCACGGCCACGGCCACGTCCGAAGGTTTCAACTGCAGCACCCTGTCGCCCGCCCATACGGCGTTGCACTCGGGCACCTGCTGCAGCGCGTTGGCGACGGCCTTGATTATGAAGTCGTTGACGCTCAGCTTCACGCCGCGGGCTTCCAGCTGCTTGTTCAGCTGGCTGCGGAATTTCAGCAGCGCGTCCAGCTTGATGTCGCGGCGCAGGTAGAAATGCGGGATGGTCTGCTTGGCCTCGGCCAGACGGGCGGCGATGGTCTTGCGCATGCCGTTCAGCTTGACCTCTTCGTACTCGCGGCCTTCGTACATGCGGGCCACCATGTCGGCCGAGGGGCCTGCAGGAGCAGCAGCAGGGGCGGGCGCCGCGCTTGCCGAAGCAGCCGGTGCCGCTGTCGGAGCGGTTGCGCCTTCGACATCCGCTTTGACTATGCGGCCATGCGGGCCCGAGCCCTTGATCTGCGCCAGGTCCAGACCCTTTTGGGCGGCAATGCGACGGGCCAGCGGCGAGGCAAAGATGCGACCGCCATCGGCCTTGGTCGGAGCCGCCGGAGCCGGGGCAGGGGCGGGCGCCGCGGATGCCGCAGGGGCGGCAGCCTCGTTGTCCGCGTCGGCTGCGGGCGCAGCCTCGGGTGCCTTGGTCGGGGCCGCGGCGATGTCATCGGCGCTTTCGCCCTCTTCCAGCAGAACGGCGATGGGGGTGTTCACCTTGACCCCCTCGGTGCCTTCAGGAACCAGGATCTTGCCGACGACGCCTTCGTCAACGGCTTCGAACTCCATCGTGGCCTTGTCGGTCTCGATCTCGGCCAGCAGGTCGCCGGAGGAGACGGTGTCGCCTTCCTTGACCAGCCATTTGGCGAGCGTGCCTTCCTCCATGGTCGGCGAAAGGGCGGGCATCAGAATTTCGGTGGGCATCTGTCAGTCGCTCCTTACCGATAGGTCACTTGTTTGACGGCGGCGATCACTTCGTCGGTGGTAATCAGCGCCAGCTTTTCCAGGTTCGCCGCATAGGGCATGGGCACGTCCTTGCCGGTCAGCGTGATGACGGGCGCGTCCAGATAGTCGAACGCTTCCTGCATGACCACGGAGCTGATGTAGCTGCCGACCGAGCCTTGCGGCCAGCCTTCTTCCACTGTGACCAGACGGTTGGTTTTCATCACCGAATTGATGATCGCACCGGTGTCCATCGGGCGGATGGTGCGCAGGTCGATCACCTCGGCGCTGATGCCATCCTCAGCCAGCTTGTCGGCGGCTTCCAATGCGTATTGCATACCGATCCCAAAGCTGACGATGGTCACATCGGTGCCTTCGCGCCAGATGCGGGCCTTGCCCAGCGGCACGGTCAGATCATCGACCTGCGGCACGTCGAACGACCGACCATAAAGGATTTCGTTTTCCAGGAACACGACCGGGTTGGGATCGCGGATCGCCGATTTCAGCAGGCCTTTGGCATCGGCTGCCGAATAGGGCATCACGACCTTCAGGCCCGGGATCTGCATGTACCAGGCGGCATAGTCCTGAGAGTGCTGGGCCGCCACGCGCGCGGCGGCGCCGTTGGGGCCGCGGAACACGATCGGACAGCCCATCTGACCGCCGGACATATACAGCGTCTTGGCGGCAGAGTTGATGATCTGGTCGATCGCCTGCATGGCGAAGTTGAATGTCATGAACTCGACGATCGGCTTCAGGCCGCCAAAGGCGGAACCCACGGCAATGCCGGTAAAGCCATGCTCGGTGATTGGCGTGTCGATCACGCGTTTTGCGCCGAATTCGTCCAGCAGGCCTTGGCTCACCTTGTAGGCGCCTTGGTATTCACCGACTTCTTCGCCCATCAGGTAGACGTCTTCGTCCGAGCGCATTTCCTCGGCCATCGCGTCGCGCAGAGCCTCGCGGACCGTCATCGATTTCATCTCGGCATCTGCTGGCCAGTCCGGCGACAGGTCCACGGTTGGCACGGCCGGTGCAGCAGGGGCAGGAGCGGGGGCCTCAACCGCCGCCGGGGCGGCTTCGGCCTCCGCTGCGGCTGCGGGGGCAGCCGCGGTCACGGCCGAGGCGTCTTCGCCCTCTTCGACCAGGATCGCGATCGGCGTGTTGACCTTCACGCCTTCGGTGCCCTCGGCAATCAGGATTTTGCCGACGATGCCTTCATCGACGGCTTCGAACTCCATCGTGGCCTTGTCGGTTTCGATCTCGGCCAGAATGTCGCCAGAGCTTACGGTGTCGCCTTCCTTGACCAGCCACTTGGCCAGTGTGCCTTCCTCCATGGTCGGCGAAAGGGCGGGCATGAGAATTTCGGTTGCCATGTCTTATTCGTCCTCTCAGGCGTAAATGTCGGTCCAGAGCTCGTCCAGCGACGGCTCGGGGCTTTCCTTGGCGAACTCGGCGGCCTGGTTGACGACCTCCTTGATTTCCTTGTCGATCGCCTTCAGGTCATCCTCGGTGGCGTGCTTGCCGGTCAGCAGCAGCTCGCGCACGTGTTCGATCGGGTCGCTCTGCTCGCGCACCTTCTGCACCTCTTCGCGGGTGCGGTACTTGGCGGGATCCGACATCGAGTGTCCGCGGTAACGGTAGGTCTTGACCTCGAGGATGTAAGGGCCCTTCCCAGCCCGGCAGTGCGCCACGGCCTTTTCGCCGGCCTCTTTCACTGCCAGCACGTCCATTCCGTTGACGATTTCGCCCGGGATGCCGAACGCCTCACCGCGGTGATAGATGTCCTTGGTCGAGGTTGAGCGCGATTGCGCCGTGCCCATCGCGTACTGGTTGTTCTCGATCACGAAGACCACCGGCAATTGCCAGATGGCCGCCATGTTGAAGGTTTCATAGACTTGACCCTGGTTCGCTGCGCCGTCACCGAAATAGGTAAAGGTCACGCGGCCGTTGTCTTTGTACTTGTCTGCAAAGGCAAGGCCCGCACCCAGCGGAACCTGTGCGCCGACGATTCCATGGCCACCATAGAAATGCTTTTCTTTTGAGAACATGTGCATCGAGCCGCCCTTGCCCTTGGACAAGCCGCCTTCGCGTCCGGTCAATTCAGCCATGACGCCGCCCGGATCCATGCCGCAGGCCAGCATATGGCCGTGGTCGCGGTAGGAGGTGATGCGCTTGTCGCCATCCTCGGCCGCAGCTTCGAGCCCCACGACGACGGCTTCCTGACCGATGTAGAGGTGGCAGAAACCGCCGATCAGACCCATCCCGTACAGTTGACCGGCCTTTTCCTCGAATCGGCGGATCAGCAGCATCTCGCGGTAGTAGGTTTTGAGTTCTTCCGCAGAAACATTTGGTTTCTTTGTGGTTTTTCGCGCAGCCATCGTGGCGACCTCTCCCTTCCGGCAAGATAGTTTAGCGTTAAACTATCTCATAAAGCATTTCGTGCTTTCTGGCGAGCGGAAATGTGACGCAGCGTCCTGGGCGGGGTGGGGGTATCTGTTTCTACCCGAAATCCGGCAGGTTTTCGCCTTTCTGATAGGCAGTTAACAGACCGAGCCAAGGGCGAAGTCCATGCTCGCTACCCTCACAATGGGATCGGCGTGGTCAATCGGTATCTGTCCGGTATTGCGGAGGGCTGCAGCAGCATTTGCGTTGAGAGAAACCCTTGGGACAAGGCTGTCTCAGCGTTCTATTTCTGGATGCATCAGCGCGGAACACAGATAAACGACGCAAGCGCACTGTTCCTGAGCTTTTGCCGGACTCGCCTGAAGTTCTTCTCTGACTTCCATCTTTATTCTGAGGGCGGGGAGATCGCGTTTGATCGGGTGTTGCGATACTAAAGCTTGGACAGCGATCTGGCGCAGGTGCTCGATGACTTCGGCCTTGGCGATGTCAGTCTCGGCGACAAGCGTTTGAATTCCGGCATTCGGAAATCAAAGCAGTTCGATGTTTTCTACGGCGAATACTGGGACGGTGAAGCCGTGGACCTGGTGGCTGACCTGTTCCGACGGGAAATCGACGCTTTCGGATATCAGTTGCCAACTGCAGAGGAACCCGGGGCGGTCAGGCAAACAGCTAGTTAGCGGATGACGATTTCATCAGCCCGGATCATTCCCAAAACGGTTCGGGCCTGCTGATCCAGCAGGTCGAGATCCAGGTAGGTGTCCGAAAGGCGTCGGGTCAGGTTTTCCATCCGAGCGATGTCGGCGTTCAGCGCCGCAAGGTCGCGTGACAGAGCGTCCCGTTCCGCTGAAATCTCGATCCGTCGGAACAAGCCGTAGTCGCCCTGAACGGCAGCAAAGGTGAAATAGACACCCAGCATGAAAGCCACCGAGAAGAATGCGACTGCGCCCAGACCGGGCCGATTGGAACGGGACACTCTGTTGACCGCCGTATGAATACTGCCTCAAAAAACGTGCCCTTTGCGGGCATCTGTCGGCACTATGTCACAGGTGATTCGGGTTGTGAATCCCCCGATTCGCACTTTTTGCAATTCGACGAAAAAAGTGATGCTCGAAGAGCCATGACCGCGTAGGTATCCGCTCAACGCAAAGCGGTCAGTTCCCTATTTCGCTTCAGGGTCTGTTCTTCCATGCAGGACCAATAGAACATATGCGCGGCACTGCCATCGCTTTTGAGTTCGGGATCACAAGTTGCATCCCTGCGTTTCAACCAGTACGCTGTTCGTTCAACAAAGCCTCGCCGTTTCCGCGCCTGTCCGCCGCTGATTTGACCTCTTTCCAGAGGCGGTTCAGTTCTTTGTCAGCGATTTCCCATTTCTCTTTGGCACAGAAAGTGGCGTCGATCTGAGTTTGCCCGGCGCAATGGGACTGCGCGCCAGAAACACTGGGCAGGAGGATAACAGCGAACGTGGCAACGGCTTTCATGGCCCATCTCCCGGTCTGTGGGAGAATACCACGAATGCAGATCACCAACTAGAATGGGTTTATTGGGCCAGCGCTGCCACACCGGGCAGGGTTTTGCCCTCCATCCATTCCAGGAACGCACCGCCGGCGGTCGAGATGTAGGTGAAGTCCTGCGCGGCACCCGAGGCGTTGAGGGCTGCAACCGTATCGCCGCCACCGGCGACCGACACAAGTTTGCCCGCCCGCGTCAGTTCTGCGGCTTTCAATGCAGCGGCATTTGTCGCCGCGTCGAAGGGTTCCAGTTCGAATGCCCCCAATGGGCCGTTCCAGATCAGAGTCTTGCTCTGTTCGAAGATGGTGCAGATTGCGGCGACGCTGTCCGGCCCGGCGTCCAGGATCATCGAATCTGCGGGGCACTTGTTCGCTGGGACGACCTTGTGTGGGGCGTGTGCTTCGAATTTCTCTGCAACGACAACATCGCTGGGCAGGACGATGCGGCAGCCTGCCTTGTCTGCTTTTGCCATGATTTCGGCTGCAGTATCGGTCATCGCGTGCTCGGCCAACGATTTGCCAACGTCCAGCCCTTTGGCCAGCAGAAAGGTGTTGGCCATGCCGCCGCCGATGATCAGGTTGTCGACCTTCTCGATCAGGTTGCCCAGCAGATCCAGCTTGGTTGATACCTTGGCCCCACCGACCACGGCGGTCACCGGACGCTGAGGGTTGCCCAGAGCGGCTTCGAGTGCGCTGAGCTCTGCCTGCATCAGGCGCCCGGCGCAGGAGGGCAGAAGGCGCGCCAGTGCCTCGGTCGAACTATGCGCCCGATGAGCCGCCGAGAAAGCGTCATTGCAGTAGATGTCTCCCATCTTGGCCATACCTTCGGCCAAGGTCATGCTGTTCTGGGTCTCTTCGGCGTGAAAGCGGGTGTTCTCCAGCAGCAGAACCTCGCCGTAGCCCTGGTTTGCGGCAGCGATTTCAGCCTCGTATCCGACGCAATCCTCTCCGAAACGGACCTTCGTGCCAAAGGCGGCTTCCAGTGTGGGCACCAGCTGTTTCAGCGACAGGTTCTGCCGACGTTCACCGCCGGGTCGGCCGAAATGGGCCAGAAGGATGGGTTTGCCGCCAGCGGCCAGAATGTCGCGGACCGTGGGCACGATCCGCTGGATCCGGGTGTCATCGGTCACGGCGCCATCCAGAACCGGGACGTTGATGTCCACGCGCACAAGAACGCGCTTGCCCTGCAAATCCATGTCGTCCAGAGTTTTCCAGCCCATCGTATCATCCTCGCCGTTGTCACCACGCGTAAGCGGTTCTTTTCCTGCATTTTGCCCTCAGGTCAATGCGTCACTTGGCTTTCGCGCGTCTGGCGCATAGGTATTTGCGCAAATCAATTCCACAGGAGGGCCCCATGGCCGAGATCAAGGATCCCGAAAACATCATCATCATCGAGCTGAAGGACGGCAACGTCGTCATCGAACTGCTGCCCGACGTGGCGCCTCAGCACAGCGAGCGCATGAAGGAACTGGCGCGCGCGGGCGAGTATGACAACGTGGCCTTTCACCGGGTGATCGACGGCTTCATGGCCCAGACCGGCGACGTGCAGCACGGCGATATGGAAGACGGCTTCAACATCCGCATGGCAGGCACTGGCGGGTCGTCCTTGCCGAACCTTCCGGCCGAGTTTTCCAAGCTGCCGCATGACCGGGGCACGCTGGGTGCCGCCCGTTCGGCCAACCCGAACTCGGCCAACTCGCAGTTCTTCATCAACTTCAAGGACAACCATTTCCTGAACGGCCAATACACCGTCTATGGCCGCGTGATCGAGGGGATGGAGCATGTCGATGCCATCACCCGTGGTGAGCCGCCTGCGAACCCCGACCGCATGATCAGCGTCAAGGTGGCCGCCGATGTATAAGCTGGCCGCCGTTTTTACCTTGTTGGCCAGCCCCGCGCTGGCCGCAGGCCTGCAGATCGAAGTCGAGGGCGAGGCCAACGGCACGATCACCATCGACCTGTTCGAAGACGTCGCGCCCAAGCATGTCGAGCAGATCACCGCTCTGGCCGCCGAAGGCAAGTATGACGGGGTGGTGTTCCACCGTGTGATCGAGGGGTTCATGGCACAGACCGGGGACGTGGAATACGGTAAACTGGGCAGCGACATGCGTCGCGCCGGTACCGGCGGTTCAAGCCGTCCGGACCTGCCTGCCGAGTTTTCCGAAGTTCCGTACGAGCGCGGCATTGTCGGAATGGCTCGCGCCAGCAATCCGAACAGCGCAAATTCGCAGTTCTTCATCATGTTCGAACCGGCCCCGACCCTGAATGGCCAGTACACGGTGGTGGGCAAGGTGACCGACGGCATGGACGTTGTTGATGCGATCAAACGCGGCACAGGCCCGAACGGCGCGGTGGTCGGCCAACCGGACGTCATGACCAAGGTGACCGTCACCGAATGATCCCTGGACCCGGCGCGGATTGCGCGCCGGGTTGTCCGCGCACGGCGCTTCACGTCCCTGTGTAAGGGGCTTGGCCCGGCCGCACGGCCTGACGCACGATGGCAGGTAGCCAAAGGTGCCTCATGCGATGCCGTCTGTTTGCCCTTCTGCTGTTCTGCGCAACCGCGGTGTCCGCGGACCCGAACCTGTGGCGCGACGAATGGCCCAAAACCGATTTTGCGGTCACCTCGATCGGTGACTGGTCTGAGGTCCGGTCCGGCGGACCGCCGAAAGACGGCATCCCTGCCATCGACAAACCCGAGTTTGTCCCGGCTTCGGCGGAAACCGGGTTGGGGCTGACCGAGGCCGTGATCACGGTGGAACTGCCCGGTAAGCGCTCGCGCGCCTATCCCCTGCGTTACCTGATCTGGCATGAGATCGTGAATGATCGCATCGGCAACCGTCCAGTCGCGGTTACATATTGCCCATTGTGCAATTCGGGGCTGGTTTTTGATCGGCGTATCCCGGGACGGGTTCTCAGTTTCGGCGTGTCCGGCAAGCTGCGAAATTCGGACATGATCATGTATGACCGCGAAACCGAAAGCTGGTGGCAGCAAGCCACCGGCGAAGCGATTGTGGGCCAGCTGACCGGTACCCAGTTGACAGCGCTGCCAGCGTGGATGGAAGGGTGGGATCAGTTCCGCAAGCGCAATCCCGACGGTCTGGTGATGGCCGAGCCGAATTTTGCGCGGGACTACTGGCGCAACCCTTATCGCGGGTATGACAGCGCGCGCAGACCGTTCCTGTATGACGGCGCGCTGCCTCCGCATGGTATTCACCCGCTCGAACGGGTGGTGCGTGTCGGTGAGCGGGCCTGGCCTCTGACGCGATTGCGTGCGGCTGGGCGATTGTTAGAAGCAGGCGTTGTCATCGTTTGGTCGGCGGGGCAGGCTTCGGCTCTGGACGCCGGGCGCGTCGACAAGGGACGCGACATAGGATCGATCCGCGTCACGGATGGTGCCGGACGGGATGTCGTGCATGATGTGATGTTCGCGTTTGCCTTCCACGCCTTCTGGCCCGACGGTATCTGGATGACAGGGCGCTGACCCGCGCGCCGCGCGATCAATTCACCTGTCTGGCAACGCTCCGGGTCCAGCCGCTCAGGCCGCGTCGGATGCGGGCCAGAAGACCGTATTCGTTCACGTGCTTTTTGTAGGCTCGGTAGGACGGCGCGCGTGACAGGCAGCGCTCTTCGTGCCAGGCCCGTGCGAAATAGATCAGGTTCACACCCAGCAGGGCCAGACAGTTGGCCAGGCCTGCCCAAAAGTCGACCGCGATGAACGGGATCGAAATCATCCACCAGGTGATGTTCTTGCTGATGTAGGACGGGTGTTTGCTGATGTTGTAGGGAAAGTCACAGGCCAGCCCGCGATAGGTCAGGTTCGAGAACCGCAGACCCATGCGCGCGGCGGTCAGGCAATAGACCGCCAGGAAGAACAGGATGGTGCCGCCCCACAATCCGTAGAGGACAGGGTAATCCCACAGCCAGACACCCCAGGCGAACCCATCCTCGACATAGTTGAAATAGCTGCGCGACAGCAGTTGCCAGAACGGGGCATAGCAGATCACGCAGACCAGCCATCCGCTCACCGTCGTCTCGGTCCAGCGGATGTGAGAGGTCAGAAGCCGGGTGGCGGTGGCATAGCCGATGGTGACGATCGTCAAGTCCAGAAAGAAGGCAAAGCGGTAGAGATATGCGTAGATCTGTTGAAAGTCCTGCGCATCCCACAGCGAACGGGTCTGCAGAAAGCTCCAGTCATAAACCAGATAGCAGAACATCAGTGGCAGAAAGAACCCTTTGACGCCCAGCCCAAGAAGAAAGGATTTCAACTCGCGGGCCCCGGTGGATTGGCGGCCGAAAGACAAAACCACACGTCCCAGATGCCACATGCCGTCGCGAGGATGTCGCATCGAGAAATGAACCGCCGTGACAACGGAAAGGACAATCGCAAGGATCAGCGGCCAGTAGTCGCCGAACAGCGAAAAGAACGGCTGATACCATTCATCCCGGTAGAGGTCGGCGGTGGAGTAGAACAGCGCAAGCAGCGCAAGACTGGCCGCCAGACCAATAAGTTTGATCCAGAAATCAGCCAGATACGCCGGGTTTTTGAAGTTTTCCGGGTTGTAGACCAAACCGCTGCCCGGCTTGCGATGGATTCTGGCGATGAAAATCTCGGATAGGGCCAGAATGGCAAAGATCGTCAGAGCGAACAGAACAGTCTGATCCCGATCAGAGACCGCGCCGAGGTCTGGCCAGAAATAATGAACCAGCGGAATACTGGCCATCGCAATCCAGGCGGTGGATGCGGGAATTGCGGAAGCGGGGCGCCGGAACTTTGGCCAGGAAATCATGATCAGGTCTTTCACAGAGTTCTGCGAATTCTGGCGGTTCGTTCCGGAAATTCAACCACCCTGATCCGACCGGTCGAATTCTTGCCGCGGGTGTGGCCCACGCAACCGTATAACAGAGTCACCTCCCGGCGTAGGCCGGGAGGGGGTTTGCATTAGTAGGACGGGTTTCTATTCGTCCGAGGCCATCATTTTCCAGATCGCGGCCCCCAAAGCGCCACCTATCAGCGGGGCGACCCAGAACAGCCACAGCTGCGCCAAGGCGGGGCCATCGGCAAACAGCGCCACCCCGGTCGAGCGGGCCGGGTTCACCGACGTATTGGTGACCGGGATCGAAATCAGGTGGATCAGCGTCAGCCCAAGACCGATGGCAATGGGCGCGAACCCGGCCGGAGCCTTTTCGGATGTCGCGCCCAGAATGATGATAAGGAAGAAGGCGGTCAAAACGATCTCGATCACCAGCGCCGACATCATCGAGTATCCTTCGGGCGAGGCCCCGCCATACCCGTTCGAGGCAAAGCTGCCAACGCCTTCGAAGCCGGGTGCGCCGCTGACGATCACGTACAGAACGGCTGCGGCCAGTATCGCTCCAAGCACCTGCGAAGCCCAGTAGGGCAGCAGATCCTTGGACGGGAAACGCCCACCGATCATCAGCCCGAGGCTGACGGCGGGGTTGAAGTGACCACCCGATATGTGGCCGACCGCAAAGGCCATGGTCAGGACCGTCAGGCCGAAGGCGAACGACACGCCCAGCCATCCGATGCCCACATCGGCGACCCCGGCAGCCAGCACCGCGCTGCCACAACCGCCGAGAACCAGCCAGAACGTGCCGAAGAATTCGGCCATCAGTTTTGCTCGCATGATAAAACCTCCCAATTTCAACGAGGTGAAGTTTAATTCAAAAAACACCTTTTGTGAAAATGTATCGCGCGTGCAGGGCTTTGCGGCCCTGATAGGGGTCCGGATTGTTGTCTGATGGGCATAGAAAAACGCCGCGGACAGTGGCCGCGGCGTTCTTGGAATTCGGTACTCGGAGCGGTTTACTGGCTGACTTCAGCCGCCGGATTGGCTCCGGTTTTGCCGCTGCGTCCCGGGTTCAGCGGATCGTCCTGACGCTGAACCGAGCCTTCGAAATGCGCGCCGCTTTCGATGGCGATGGTCTTGTGGATGATGTCGCCCTCAACCCGGGCGGTCGAGGTCAGACGTACTTTCAGACCCCGTACACGACCCACGATGCGGCCGTTCACGACCACGTCATCTGCGGTCACTTCGCCTTTGATGGTCGCGGTTTCGCCGATAGTCAGCAGATGCGCACGGATGTCGCCTTCGACGGTTCCTTCGACCTGGATGTCACCGGTGGTCTTGATGTTGCCGGTGATGTGCAGGTCCGACGACAGAACCGATGCCGGCGGCTTGGGCTTGGGCGCGGTGCTTGCGGCCTTCTGTTCGGTCGGGGCAGGGGTCGCCTGAGGCGCCGGGGCTGCCGGCTTGGCCGTTTCGGATGCCTTGGGTGCGGGCTCGTTGATTTTGCTTTTAGAAAACATTGTTCGCAGCCTTGATGAAGTCCATTGGGTTTACAGGTTTTCCGTTCACGCGCACCTCGTAGTGCAGATGCGTTCCGGTCGACCGTCCAGAATTACCCATATCAGCAATGTGATCCCCGCGCGAGACCCTTTGGCCGACCTTCACGCGGATCTTCGAGTTATGGGCATAAAGTGTCTCAACCCCGAAGGCGTGCTTTATCTTGATCAGACGGCCATAACCGGATTGCCAGCCCGCATGGGTCACGACACCGTCGGCGGTGGCGAAGATATCCGTGCCCGTCGGGGCCGCAAAGTCGGTGCCCTTGTGCATCCGGCGCCCGCCGGTTTTGGGGTCGCGGCGATAACCATATCCGCTGGTGAACCGGAACGCCGATTTGACCGGTGTGGCAAACGGGGCCTTTTCGGCCGCTATGCGATACAGATTCAGCTGGTCCATCTGCTGCAGAAGCTGATTTGCGCGCACCTCATCTGCCGAAAGCTCTTCGCCGCGGGTGCTGAAGGAAATCGGCGTCAGCGGGCCGCCCATGCCGCTGTAGCCGCGCCGCACTTCGTCAAGCATCCGGTCGGTGGGCATTCCGGCCTCGCGGAACATCTTGTCCAGCGGTTCAACAGAGATCACCATGGCTTCTTCCAACTGGCGGAAGATCTCGTCATTGCGTTCCTGCATCAGCAGGATTTCCAGCTCAAGCTCATCGCGCTGGTCCAGTGCCGCCTGTGCATCAGTTGCGATCTGGTCCCGCTGCTGTGCTGTCCGGGTCAGGGCGTCGGCCATGAATTCGATCTGTGCCGGAGCGGCAGAGGCGAACATCGCAACCGATGCGCCATCGGATTTCTCCTGAAGCTCGGCGAGTTGCGCCCGGGCTTCCTCACGTTGCTTCATGGTCGACCGCAGGGTGGTCTGAATCACCTCGATGCCGGTTTCCAGCTCGCGTCGACGGTTTTCGGATTCCAGCAGTTCCGACTGCATCGCCGAGATCTGCTGAAGCGCCGAGTTGAACCGGGCGTGCGCGGCCAGTGCTTCCTGGGCCCGCGCGTCGCGTTCCTGCGACAGGATGTTCAGCCGTTCCTGATAGGTCGCCTGATCGCGCTTGGCCTGTTCACGGAAGTTGCCCGACCCGATGCTGTCCATCAGCAGGATCGCCGTGGCGACCGCCGTCCAGCCGACCATGATCGAAACGCCAAGTGCTGCCACGATCTGCGTCTCCGAGCTGAGCCGGATGAAGCGTGTGTCATTGTCGGATTTCAGGAAGACCCGGCGTTCCGGGAAGTGCCGTTCGAGCAGTGAGTGTAGTTTGATTGCCAGACGGGTTCTCACGCGCCTTACCTCTCATCCCCAATGTCGGGACCGGTCGTGAGTGGATCGCCGCCCCTTGGGCCGATTGCTTAAAGGGCCGGTCCCGGTTGGGCAAGTTTGTTAACCGATTGGTCGACAATTACGGTGTTTTCCCGCACGTCATCGGCAGAAAATTGCCGAAAGCGGCGCGATTCCGTCAGCGTTTCGCGTCTCCCGGGGGCGGCAGATCCTCGGTCAAAGGCCAGTAGAAATCGGGCGGCAGGCCGGCTTCGGCCCGCTTTTCCTCGTTGAAGGGCGGCTTGAGCGCGCCATGAAAATAGCGCCGGACCAGTTGGTGGAACACGTCCTTGGGGTCGGCATTCTCGCGGCCGCACAGAAAGTGGAACCATTTCGAGCCATAGGCTACATGCCCGACTTCTTCGGCATAGATCACTTCAAGCGCGGCCACGGCCTGATCGGCCTTGGCCTTGCGGAAGATGTCGATCATGCCCGGTGTCACGTCGAGGCCGCGCGCCTCGAGCACCATCGGCACCACCGCCAGCCGGCCCATCAGGTCTTCGGCGGTGTCCTCGGCCGCACGCCACATCCCGGCATGGGCCGGGAGGTCGCCGTAGTGGCTGCCCATCGCTTCCAGGCAGTCGCAGATCATTTCGAAATGGCGCGATTCCTCCTCGGCGCATTTTACCCAGTCGTCGTAGAAACCGACCGGCATCGGCACATGCCCGAACCGGGCGATGATGTCCCAGTGCAGGTCCACGGCATTCAACTCGATATGGGCCACAGCGTGCAGCAGCGCGATGCGTCCAGCCTCCGAGCCGGGGCGACGGCGCGGCACGTCGCGCGGCGACAGCAGCTCGGGCTTGTCAGGACGCGACGGATGCAACGGTGGCGTGGCTGTCCCGACTTCGATCGCGGGGGCGTCGCTGTTGCGCGCCGCAAACCATTTGGCGGCATAGCGTTTGGAAAGGGCGGTCTTGGACCGCCCATCCGCAGTGGTCAGAACCTCGGTTGCCATCTGGGTCAGGGTTTTGGCCACGGTAATCCTCGGGTTGGATGAAAACTGCCGCCTCTTAGACCGGATGGCTCGCAGCGTCAAAGCGCGCGTACGGCCTCCAGCACCTCATCCACATGGCCGGGAACTTTGACCTTGCGCCAGACGCGGGCGATCTTTCCGTCGGCGTCGATCAGGAAGGTCGAGCGCTCGATCCCCATCGACTTCTTGCCATACATGTTTTTTTCGACCCAGACGCCGTAAACCTCGCACACGGTCGAACCTTCGTCGGACAGCAGCGGAGTGGTCAGCCCGTGCTTGGCGACGAACTTGTCGTGCTTGGCGACACTGTCGCGAGAGATGCCGAAAACCTGTGCACCGGCGTCGGCAAAGGATTGAAGCTGCTCCGAGAAACCGATGGATTCCTTGGTGCAGCCCGGCGTATCATCGCGGGGATAAAAGAACAGAACAACGGGACGACCTCGCAGGTCCGACAGGGTGACCGTGCCGCCGCCATCGCGGGGCAAGGTGAAATCGGGGGCGATGTCTGCAACGTCAGGCATTTTGAACTCCGGTCAGGATTTGTAGGTGATGCCGCGTATCATAGGGCGGCTCGGGCAGGTTGAAAGACGTGGACGGCAAATTGGCGCAAGACGAACAGGACGAGGCTGAGAAGGGCGGGAAACCGCTGCGCCGCCGATCCCGTCGGCGGACAGCCGGGCTGTGGGCCTTGCGCGGGGTGTTCCTGCTGGTGTTTCTGGCCGTCCTGTCCGGGGTCATGGTGTTTGGCCATCGGATCCACGCGCCGGAATGGCTGCGCGACCGGGTCGAAACGCGTCTGGAAAACGCTTTGGGCGGCCTGCAGATCCGGTTCGGCGATGTCAGCTTTATCATCAATCAGGAATGGCGCCCGCGTCTGCGGCTCAGCGATGTTTCGATCAGCGACGCCGAGGGGCGCCAAATCGCTCAGGTCTCAAGCATGCAGGCCAGCCTGGCGATGCGCCCGCTGCTGCGCGGCCATGTCCGGCCCAAGCGGATCACCCTCAACGGCGCGCAGATCGCATTGACCCGAGCCGAGGACGGATCGCTCTCGCTGACCGTCGGTTCCGGCAGCGCGCCCGTGCAGAATGCGCCAACCTTGGCCGAATTGATCGAACAGTCCGATCAGGTGTTCCTGTCACCGGTCCTGTCGGCCCTGACCTCGGTCGAGCTTGACGCCATTACGCTGGATTATCGGGATCTGCGCCTTGGGCGGTCCTGGGTTCTGGACGGCGGGCATATTCTGGCGACGCGGAGCGAAGGCGCCCTGCGCTTGGCGACCGGGTTCTCGGTGTTGGCGGGCCGTGACTATGTCAGCATGATCGAAGCGAACTACACCAGCACGCTCGGCTCACCCGAGGCGCAGTTCGGGATTTCGATCACCGATCTTCCGGCGACCGACGTGGCGGCGCAATCCCCGGCACTGGCCTGGTTGCAGGTATTGGACACGCCGATCTCGGGCGCATTGCGCGGCAGTATCGACGGGGCCGGCGCGCTCGGGCCGGTATTCGCAACCTTGAACCTTGGGGCCGGGGCCGTTCAGCCCAACCCCGAGACCCGACCGGTTCCGTTCGACTCGGCCCGCACGTATTTCACCTATGACCCGGCGCAGCAGGTTCTGGATTTCAACGAGGTTTCCGTGGTTTCGGGCTGGGGCAGCGTACAGGGCGAGGGCAAAGCCTATCTGAAGGGTGTAGAGGCCGGCGCGCTGGAAAGCATGGCGGTGCAGTTCCGTCTGAACGGTATCCGGGTGAACCCAGCCGACCTGTTCGTTGATGCACTAGAGGTCAAGCAGGCCGATCTGGACTTTCAAGTGCGCCTGAACCCCTTCCGGCTGCAGCTGGGGCAGGTCGTGGTCGAGGATGGCGAAGACCTATTGCGCGCTTCGGGCGAGCTTGTGGGCCTGCCGGAGGGGTGGAGCGTGGATCTGAACGCGCGGCTGGGGCACATGGCATCGGACAAGCTGCTGCATTACTGGCCGCCCCGATTGGCTCCGAAGCCGCGCAAATGGGTTACCGAGAACCTGTACGAAGGCAATCTGTCGGACATGGACTTCGTTCTGAGACTGCGGCCCGGAGATTCCAAGCCCGAACTGTATCTTGATTTCGATTTCGATGATGCGCTGGTTCGGTTTGCCAAGACCTTGCCACCGATCCAAGGCGGGCGTGGGCAGGCCACGCTGATTGGCCGTCGATTCACGGTGACCGCCCGCAAGGGCGTGGTGATCGCCGATGACGGTGGCGCGGTTGATGCCTCTGGGACGTCGTTCATCATCCCGGATACAGACATCAAAAAGAATACACCGGGCATTGTGCGTGTTCAGGCCAGTGGCAGTGTGACCTCGGCCTTGTCGTTGCTTGACCGGGCGCCGCTGCAATTGCTGACCAAGGCAAACCTTCCGGTTGATCTGGCTTCGGGCAGCGTGCGACTGGGCGGCACTCTGTCTCTGCCCTTGATCAAGGGGTTGAAATTCGAGGACACGCAATTTCACTTTCTGGGAGAATTGATTGATCTGGATACGGAAAAACTGGTTCCGGGCTTCCGCATCAGCGCCGCCAAACTGCGCCTGAGCGGGGATCAGACCCAGGTGGCCATAGACGGAGACGGTCTGTTCGGTGAGGTGCCGATACAGGCGACTTGGCGACAACCGATCGGCGGCAAGACAGCACAACGCAGCACACTCAGTGGGCAGATCGAACTGTCCCCGCGGTTGATGGATGAACTGAAGGCCGGATTGCCGTCCGGTATGCTGACCGGGCAAGGCGTGGCTGAGATCAGTCTTGGAATTGGAGGGGGAGAGCCGACAAAGCTGACCGCGACCTCTGATCTGGTCGGCGTCGGAATGGCAATTCCCGAACTGGGGTGGCAAAAATCCGCAGCCACTGCCGGGACGTTGGCCACCGAGGCGACGCTGGGCGATCAACTGCGAGTGGACAGCCTGCGGATTGATGCCGCCGGATTGCGCGCGGTGGCCTCGATCTCGATCGCAAATGGCGCTTTGGATCGGGTTCAGTTCAGTTCTTTTGAACTGGGCGATTGGTTGGCTGTTCCGGCCGAGTTGATCGGCCGTGGTGCCGCGGCGCCGGATATCCGCGTTTTGGGCGGCGTTCTCAACCTGGGCAAAGCGACGTTCGGCAGCGGCAGCGGCGGCGGCGCGTCATCGGGTCGAGGTCCGAACCTTGACGTGGCGCTGGACCGGCTGCAGGTGACCGAGGAAGTGGCCCTGACCGGTTTGAAGGGCAATTTCGAAACGACCGGAGGGTTGAAGGGTGGATTTTCCGCTCAGGTCAACGGAGGCGCCCCGGTCCAGGGGCAGGTTGTGCCCAGCGGATCGCGCAGTGCGGTCAGCCTGCAATCCGTGGACGCCGGTGCGGTACTGCGGTCTGCCGGTTTGTTGACCCAGGCCAGAGGAGGAAAGCTGCAACTCCGGTTGAATCCGGTGGCTGGCCCGGGCAACTACGATCTGACCCTGAAAATCACGGACACGCGGATCCAGGATGCTCCGGCCATGGCGGCGTTGCTGAATGCCATCAGTCTGGTCGGTCTACTGACCGAGATGGCCGGGCAGGGGATCTACTTCTCATCAATCGACAGCGAGATGCGGATCACGCCGACCGAGGTCAAGATTCTCAGCGGCAGTGCGGTTGGACCGTCGATGGGGCTGTCCTTCGACGGGACTGTGGATACCGAACGAAAGTTCCTGAACCTGCGCGGCGCGATCTCTCCTATCTATATGGTGAACGCGATTGGCAGCGTCCTGACCAAGAAGGGCGAGGGCGTTTTCGCGTTCAACTATACGCTGGTGGGCCCGATCTCGGCCCCGCAAGTGTCGGTGAACCCGCTGTCCGGTCTGGCGCCACTGTTTCTGCGCAACCTGCTGCGAGAACCTGCCCCAACCGTTTCCGACGGCCCAAATGCAACGCCTGTCGCACCGGACGGACCCAGCCCGTCGGTGGGAAGCCGGGGCGAGGACCGCTGACGCAGAGTGTGGCCGAATCTGTTCGGGCGATGTATGGCGCGGCCATGAAGCTGAGTGATTTCGATTTCGACCTGCCAGATGACCTGATTGCCACGCGGCCCGCCAGCCCGCGGTCTTCGGCGCGCCTGCTGGTGGCACAGGGTGACGCGATCTCGGATGATCGGGTGTTCAACCTGCCCGACTGGCTTCGCCCCGGTGATCGGCTGGTGCTGAACGACACGCGCGTCATCCCGGCCCGGCTGAGCGGCCGGCGTCATCGCGACAGCGCCCAGGGTCCGGTCTCGGCCGCGATCGAGGCCACCTTGCTTGAGCCCCGCGCCGACGGCACCTGGGGCGCATTGCTGAAACCGCTCAAGAAGATCCGGGTGGGCGAAGAGATCGTGTTCTCCGACGACCTCAGCGCGGTTCTGGAAGGGGTCGCTGACGGCCAGGCCCATCTGCGCTTCAATCTGAAGGGCGATGATTTCGATCGGGCGCTCGAGCAGGCCGGAGCAATGCCTTTGCCCCCCTACATCGCGGCCAAACGGCCGGCGGACGAGCGTGACAAGACCGATTATCAGACCGTTTGGGCGCGGCAGGCCGGGGCTGTGGCGGCACCGACCGCCTCTCTGCACTTTGACGAGCCATTGTTGCAGGCCCTTGCGGATCGGGGAGTCGAGTTCACCCATGTTACCCTGCACGTCGGGGCCGGAACGTTCCTGCCGGTCAAGGTCGAGGATGTGACGACCCACAAGATGCACGCCGAATGGGGACAGGTCAGCCCGCAGGCCGCAGCCGAGATTCAGGCGACCAAAGCCTCGGGTGGTCGCGTCATCCCGGTCGGCACCACCGCCTTGCGACTGATCGAAAGTGCCGCGCGCGATGGATCGATCCAGCCTTGGGAGGGGGAGACCGACATCTTCATCTACCCCGGCTTCCAGTTTCAGGTCACCGACGCGCTGATGACCAATTTCCATCTGCCGAAATCGACGCTTCTGATGCTGGTTTCGGCGCTGATGGGACCGGACAGGATGCTGCGGGTCTATGATCATGCGATCAAAAGTGGCTATCGCTTTTTTTCCTATGGAGACGCGTCGCTTTTGATCCCTTAGAGGGCGGGATCGCGGGATCGAATCTGGCGAATGTCGTAGACAAGCGCGACCGGGACATCGTTTGATCCTTTAACGAAAGCCATTGTTCAGCGGATTTGGAGTGCAAACATGCTTCAGGTACTTGCCAGCGCGTGGGCGCTTCTACTCGGAATGGGTCTGCTGATGATCGGCAACGGCCTGCAGGGCACCCTGTTGGGTGTCCGGGGCGAGATCGAAGGGTTTTCGACCCTGCAGATGTCATTTGTCATGTCCGCGTATTTCGTGGGCTTTCTGGGCGGATCCCGTCTTGCACCCGAGATGATACGGCGGGTCGGGCACGTGCGGGTCTTCGCGGCGCTGGCGTCCTTCATCTCTGCCGTGATGATCAGCTATCCGATGCTGACCGATCCAATCGCGTGGTCGCTGGGCCGTGTTGTGATCGGGTTCTGCTTTTCCGGCGTGTACGTGACCGCCGAAAGCTGGCTGAACAACGCCGCGAGCAACGAAAACCGTGGCCAGGCTTTGTCGCTTTACATGATCGTCCAGATGATCGGTATTGTCAGCGCGCAGGCACTGATGCTTGTCGGTGACCCGGCCGGGTACGAAACCTTTGTGATTGCCTCGATCCTGGTTTCCGTTTCCTTTGCGCCGATCCTTTTGTCGATTTCACCGACGCCGGCGTTTGATACGACCAAGCCGATGACGCTCAGGCAGTTGATGGACACGTCGCCCTTGGGCTGTGTTGGCATGTTCCTGTTGGGTGGCATCTTCTCGGCTCAGTTCGGCATGGCCGCGGTTTACGGCGCGCGGGCCGGGCTGACACTGGTCGAGATTTCGACCTTCGTGGCGTCATTCTACATTGGCGCGTTGGTTCTGCAGTATCCGTTGGGCTGGTTTTCGGATCGTATGGACCGGCGCCTGTTGATCCTGCTGGTGTCGGTCGTGGGCGGCATCAGTGCGGCGGTGGGCATGGTTTTCGGGGTCGACTTCCCGGTTTTGCTGGCTGCGGCCTTTGTCATCGGTGGTATGTCCAATCCGCTGTATTCCCTGCTGATCGCCTACACCAACGACTACCTCGAACACGAAGATATGGCAGCCGCGTCCGGCGGGCTGATTTTCATCAACGGGCTCGGTGCAATTGCCGGCCCGCTGATCACCGGCTGGTTGATGGGGGATGCCGTGTTCGGGCCGTCCGGCTTCTTCCTGTTCATTGCCGCACTACTGTTTGCCATGGCGGTCTATGCGGTCTACCGGATGACCCAGCGGGCCTCGGTGCCCGTGGACGAAACCGGCACCATGTCGCCGCTGTACCCGACGGCATCGCCGGTCGCACTGGAAGTTGCGCAAGAAGTCGCGATCGAAGCCGCGCAGGACGAAGAGGAAGAACACCAACCTGCCTGACCGCCGGATTTATGTCGTCAATGTTGCAATATGTTACTGTAACAAGTCTGTAAAACCGACTTATATGACGTTACGTCCCTCGGGGGGGAACAGACGGAGTCAAGGGCAATGGTTGGTCCTGAAGAAGTACTGAGTTTCTGGTTGGATGAAGTAGGCCCCGAGGGGTGGTACCGCGAAGATGAAGCGCTGGATGCGCAGATACGGGACCGCTTCCTTGAGACATGGCAAGCCGCGTGCGAGGGTAAGTTCTCTCTGTGGTTGACATATCCCAGCGGATCGCTGGCCTACATCATCCTCATGGACCAGTTTCCGCGCAACATGTTCCGAGGCAGCGGCAAAGCCTTCTCATCCGACAAGGCGGCACTGGCAGCAGCGAAATGTGCCGTCGACAAGGAATGGGATCTGAAGATCGACGAGCCAGCCCGACAGTTCTTCTACCTGCCGATGATGCACTCAGAGAACCTGTGCGATCAGGAGCGCTGTGTGCGCCTGATGTGCCAGCGCATGCCGGAACATGGTGCAAGCAATCTGCTGCATGCCCGCGCCCATCGTGAGGTGATCCGCAAGTTTGGGCGTTTCCCATACCGCAACGCGGCGCTAGCCCGTGAGACCACGGCACCCGAAGCCGCATATGTCAGCGGCGGCGGATACGGCACAACGGTGCGTGAGTTGCAGGCGGCGGGTTAGGCCGCCTTCCCACATCCGCGCAATTCGATCAGCCTGGCCGTTGTGGCATCGACGGCCGTGGTGACTGCGTAATCAATCAGTAGCTGAGGGTTTTCGACCAGTTCGTTGAGGCGGGCCTGCGTGGTTTCCAGCTTGGCCTGGACCTCGTCCAATCGCACCAGCGCCTGCTGAAGCTTCTGCTTCAACTCCGGCTCATCATCTCCCAGGATGCGAATACCGGACAGATCAGCGCGCAGACTTGCAAGATCCTCTCGGACGCCCTGCGCCTGTTCACGCAGCGGCTGAACGATTTGCAGGCTTTCTCTGAAGTTGTCCTGAATATTCTCGACGCTTCGCGCCAGCTTCCAACCAAGGAACAGACACAGAGCCACAAGGATCAGTGTGGCGTTCAAAAGGGCAAGCAACAAATCTTTGAGAGTCTTGGCCATGATTGGTTTCCCTAAAATCTGCAGATCCGAAATTCGAACATGGTTGCAGGTCTTTTCTAGCCTTCAAGGGGCGCGGGGTATAGGCTGAATACCGCGCGCTCTTGTTTTGATGACCCTGCGTCACATATGTCGCGGGGCAGCATATTGATGCGTTCAAAAAAATAGTTTAACGGTAAACTAGTTTTCAATCGACCTGCGCCGAGAGGTAAACATGGCTGCACAATCCTTTGATCTGATCGTAATCGGTGCGGGCCCCGGCGGCTATGTGGCTGCCATTCGTGCGGCCCAACTAGGCCTCAAGACCGCCGTGGTCGAGCGCGAGCATCTGGGCGGCATCTGCCTGAACTGGGGCTGCATCCCGACCAAGGCCTTGCTGCGGTCGGCCGAAGTGTTCCACCTGATGGAGCGCGCAAAGGATTTCGGTCTGAGTGCCGACAAGATCGGTTACGATCTGGACGCGGTCGTCAAACGCTCGCGCGGGGTTGCCAAGCAACTGACCAGCGGCGTCGGTCATCTGCTGAAGAAGAACAAAGTCACCGTCGTGATGGGCGAGGCGACAATCCCGTCGAAAGGCAAAGTGACGGTCAAGACCGACAAGGGCACCGAGGATCTGACGGCGAAGAACATCATCTTGGCCACCGGTGCCCGTGCGCGCGAGTTGCCGGGCCTGGAAGCAGATGGCGATCTGGTCTGGACCTACAAACATGCGCTGCAACCGGCCCGGATGCCGAAAAAGCTGCTTGTTATCGGGTCCGGAGCGATCGGGATCGAGTTTGCCAGCTTCTACAATACGTTGGGCGCAGACACGACCGTGGTCGAAGTGATGGATCGGGTCTTGCCGGTCGAAGATGCCGAGATCAGCGCGTTCGCCAAGAAATCGTTTGTCAAACAGGGCATGAAGATCATGGAGAAATCCATGGTCAAGCAGCTGGATCGCGGCAAAGGCAAGGTGACGGCTCATATCGAAACCGGCGGCAAGGTCGAAAAGCACGATTTCGATACTGTCATCTCTGCCGTTGGGATCGTCGGAAATGTCGAGAACCTCGGGCTTGAGGCGCTGGGCGTCAAAATTGACCGCACCCATGTGGTGACGGATGCATACTGCCGGACCGGGGTCGATGGCCTCTATGCAATCGGCGACATCGCCGGGGCGCCTTGGCTTGCGCACAAGGCCAGCCACGAAGGCGTGATGGTCGCAGAACTCATCGCTGGCAAACATGCCCATCCCGTGAAACCGGAGAGCATCGCTGGATGTACCTATTGTCATCCCCAGGTCGCGTCGGTTGGCTATACCGAGGCCAAGGCCAAGGAGCTTGGCTTTGATGTCAAGGTGGGCCGCTTCCCGTTCATCGGCAATGGCAAGGCAATTGCATTGGGCGAGCCGGAAGGCATGATAAAAACCGTATTCGACGCGAAAACCGGCGAGTTGCTGGGCGCCCATATGGTTGGTGCGGAAGTGACCGAACTGATTCAGGGCTATGTCGTCGGTCGCCAGTTGGAGACTACCGAAGAAGACCTGATGAATACAGTCTTCCCGCACCCGACCTTGTCGGAAATGATGCATGAATCGGTTTTGGACGCCTACGGGCGCGTGATCCACATGTAAAACGGTCTGTCCGCGGGCTGCGGCTTATGGGGGCGGTGCCCCCGGCCGCGTTGCCCGCGACACCCCCGGGATACTGCCGGCCAGATGAAGTTCGCATCCGCGCTTCACCCGGCTCGGAATATCCCGGAGCGCAAGGCTGCGCCTTGCGATATTCGCGGCTATCGGCTCAGAGCGTCCAGAATTCGGGCCCACGAGCGGATCCCTTTGTGAAAGCTCTTCACGTCGTATTTTTCATTGGGCGAATGGATTGCGTCATCGTCGTTGGCATAGCCGACCAACATTGAATCCAGACCCAGGACCGTATTGAAATATCCCACCACCGGGATCGATCCTCCCATGCCGGTGAAAACGGCTTCGCGCCCCCATTCGTCGGACAGTGCGGCGCGTGCCGCTTCGAATTCCGGGCGATCCAGGTTCATCACGGATGCGGGGGAGCCCTCGAGATCATTGTCCCAGACGACTTTGGCGTCAGCAGAGAGCCGGTCTTCAACATGCTTCCGGATCTTGTCGCGCAGTTTGTCCGGGTCCATTTCACCGACCAGGCGACAGGTGATCTTGCAATGTGCCTTGCTGGGGATCACCGTTTTCGAACCGGCGCCGTTGTAGCCGCCCCACAACCCGTTGATCTCCAGCGTCGGGCGCGTCCACTGCTGTTCCAGGGTCGAGTACCCTTTCTCACCATGCGGTCGCGTGTAACCCACCGAGTTGAGGTATTCGGCCTCGTCGAAACCACAGTTCTCCCACTGGCGCAGCTGCTCGGCGGAGACTTCGTGGACCCCTTCGTAGAAACCTTCCACAGCGACCCGTCCGGTTTCCTCATCGTAGAACGAGGCAACGATCCGCGAGATTTCCCGCAGCGGGTTCAAGCCGGGGCCGCCGTAGTGGCCGGAATGCAGGTCGATGCGCGGACCGATGATGGTGAATTCGTCCTTGAGCATGCCGCGCAGTTGCGATGCGATCGAGGGCACACCGCGTGAGACCATCGAGGTGTCGCAGACCAGCGCCAGATCGGCCTTCAACTCTTCCTTGTTGGCCTCGAGAAATGGGACTAGCGAAGGTGAACCGGATTCCTCTTCGCCTTCGAAGAAAAATGTGATGCGGCAAGGCAGCTTGCCGTTGACCGCCTTCCAGGCGCGGCAAGCTTCGACAAATGTCATCAACTGGCCCTTGTCATCCGAAGAGCCCCGTCCGCGGATGACCTGACCGTGTTCTGTCTCTTCCAGCGCCGGGTCGAACGGGTCACGGTTCCACAGGTCCAAGGGATCAACGGGCTGCACATCGTAGTGGCCGTAGAACAGCACGTGCGGGGCGTCCGCATCGTCGCCGACATGGCCCACGACCATCGGGTGGCCCGGGGTGGGGTGCTTTTTCGCATCGATCCCGATGCTTTTGAGGTCGTCGACCAACCAGTCGGCTGCCTTGTCCACGTCTTTCTTGAAGGCCGGATCGGTGGAAATCGACGGGATTCGCAGAAACTCCATCAGCCGCTCGATGGAGGCTGAGAGGTCGGAGTCGATTTTGCTCAGAGTGGCGTCAAGCGACATGGGTGTACTCCTGAATGTATGAGATATTGCGGCGGACCCTAACAGCGCTGGCAGCGCCGTCCAGCCCGTAGCGGCGGGAAAACGCGCGTCTGATCGGAAACATTCTGCGCGAAACGGCACGTAACCTGCGTCGTTTCCTCGCGCCTTATGGTCTCAACTTTACTTGTCGCTGCGGGTTCAAGGCGATAATTGATGCAAATCAAAGTTGCGACCCCTGTCTGGGCGTTAGGCAGGAAACCTGAAAATAGGCGCGGATGCGGCCGAAAAATCGGTTATGATACGCATCGGAACACAGCCTTGCCGTGCAATCACCCTGCGGCGGGGTCACGAAGGAGGGTCCTTTGGACTACACTGCTCAGCTCGACTCAGCGATTGCCAGGCTGCACGACGAAGGCCGTTACCGGACCTTCATCGACATCGAACGCCGCAACGGACATTTTCCCCATGCCGTGCGTACGCGTCCCGACGGGTCACAGCAGAACATCACCGTCTGGTGCGGCAACGACTACCTTGGCATGGGGCAGCACCCCGTCGTGCTGGAGGCGATGCACGAGGCGATCGACGCAGCCGGAGCGGGCTCTGGCGGGACGCGCAACATCTCGGGGACGACCGTCTACCACAAGCGGCTCGAGGCCGAGCTGGCCGATCTGCACGGCAAGGAAGCGGCCCTGCTGTTCACCAGCGCCTACATCGCCAATGACGCCACGCTCAGCACGCTGCCCAAGCTGTTTCCCGGGCTGATCATCTATTCCGACGAGCTGAACCACGCGTCGATGATCGAAGGTGTCCGCCGAAATGGCGGGGCCAAGCGGATCTTCCGTCACAATGACGTTGAGCACCTGCGCGAGCTGCTGCAAGCCGACGATCCGGCGGCGCCGAAGCTGATCGCGTTCGAGTCGGTCTACTCGATGGATGGCGACTTCGGTCCGATCGAACAGATCTGTGATCTGGCCGACGAATTCGGCGCGCTGACCTATATCGACGAAGTGCACGCGGTTGGGATGTACGGCCCGCGCGGCGGCGGTGTGACCGAGAGAGACCGCCTGGCGCACCGGATCGACATCATCAATGGCACTTTGGCCAAAGCCTACGGCGTGATGGGTGGGTATATCGCAGCAAGCGCGAAGATGTGCGATGCGGTCCGTTCATATGCCCCGGGCTTCATCTTCACCACCTCGCTGCCACCATCGGTCGCGGCCGGTGCTGCGGCCTCGGTGGCGTATCTCAAGACAGCGCCCGAACTGCGTGAGCAGCATCAGACCCAAGCCAAGATCCTCAAGCTGCGACTGAAGGGTCTGGGCTTGCCGCTGATCGATCACGGCAGCCACATCGTTCCGGTGATCGTGGGCAACCCGGTGCACACCAAAAAGCTCAGCGACATGCTGCTGGATGACTACGGGATCTACGTGCAGCCGATCAATTTCCCGACCGTTCCTCGGGGAACCGAGCGTCTGCGCTTTACGCCTTCGCCGGTCCATGGACCCAACGAAATGAACCGTCTGGTCCAGGCCATGGACGAACTTTGGTCACATTGTGCGCTAAATCGCGCCGAACTTGCTGGTTAACCTAACGCCGACATGTGCAACTTGTTTGCCGCGTGTTAAGCTTACGCTAACAAAAGTAGCGGACGAATCGTTATGGGGATGATTCGCCGTTAGCGTGAAACACGCGATGGGCAGAATGGGGCAGCAGGAATGATTGGGCGCAGGACACAGCGCAATTCCGAAGAAGACGTGGACGTCAGGCCCAAGGGGTTCGACGACTACGAAGTACGGCTTGGCGACGTGATGCGCGGTGAGCGCGCAACGATGGGCAAGTCTCTTCTCGACGTACAGCGCGAACTGCGGATCAAGGCCAACTACATCGCTGCCATCGAGAATGCCGATCCCGACGCATTCGACACACCCGGCTTCATCGCCGGGTATGTGCGTTCTTACGCCCGTTATCTGGGGATGAACCCTGACGACACTTTTGCCGCGTTCTGCAAGGAAAGCGGGTTCGAAGTGGCCCATGGAATGTCTGCACAGGCATCGGTCGTCAAAAAATCGGTCGGGGACCTTCCGAACCGTGGCCCGATGGGGCGCGATCCGTTCATTTCGCCGAACACGCCCTACATTCCCGGCCGCGAGTCCGTGTTCAGCCAGATCGAGCCGCGCGCCGTAGGCTCGTCGCTTGTCCTCCTCGCGCTGATCGCCGGGATCGGATATGGCGGCTGGTCGGTTCTGAACAAGATCCAGCAGGTTCAGGTCTCGCCCGTCGAACAGGCCCCGGTCGTGCTGTCCGATCTTGACCCGCTGTCGGCCATCCGGACCGAGTCCGGAACGACCGAGGTTGCGGCCGCTGAAATTCCCAGCCCCGAAGCGCTGGACCGTCTCTACCGCCCCCAAGCACTGGATGTACCGGTGATGGTTGCACGGGATGCCCCGATTTCCACACTCGATCCTCGGACCGTAGGCACGTTCCGTCCGCCGGAAGTCCCGGAAATCGCGCTGGCTGAAATTCATACCGTCGAAAGAACTGCCGCGACCCTTCCACAGGTGGTTGAAAAGGTCGACACGTCGCTGAAAATCGTCGCGGTCGAACCGGCCTGGATGCGGGTCACCGCAGCGGATGGCAGCGTGATCTTCGAAGGCACGTTGGGAACCGTCGAAAACGGCAAGAGCTTTGAGGTTCCCTTGACGGAAGAGCCGCCGCAACTGCGGGCCGGTGCGTCGGGCAACGTGTATTTCTCGATGAACGGCGAGCTCTATGGGCCGGCTGGTGCACCGGGAACCGTCGCCAAGGGTGTGGTTCTGTCCAAGGACGCTGTGGCCGAGACTTATGCCGTGGCGGATCTTGAGGCTGAGCAAAACATTGCGCTCAAACAGCTGGTGGCTGAGCTTCAGACACAATCCGCCGAGGCGCCGGCAGAGTGATCTTGCCATTGCGGCGGGCTTGCCCCCGGACTATCTAAAGGCCAGACCCCAGGCTGACGCGGATCCGTTTTCATGTCTCTGAACCATGTGCGCCCTTGGCGCGACATCTATCGCCGCAAATCCCGCCAGATCATGGTTGGCAATGTCCCGGTAGGTGGCGACGCGCCGATTGCCGTTCAGACCATGACCAACACGCTGACGACCGATGTCGCCGCGACCGTGGCGCAGGTACAAGCTGCGGCAGAGGCGGGGGCCGATATCGTGCGCGTTTCGGTCCCGGACGAGGCGTCGTCGAAAGCGTTGAAGGAGATCGTGCGCGAAAGCCCGGTGCCGATCGTGGCGGATATCCATTTCCACTATCGCCGCGGGATCGAGGCCGCCGAGGCCGGTGCCGCCTGCCTGCGCATCAATCCGGGCAATATCGGTGACGAGGCGCGGGTGAAAGAGGTCATCAAGGCCGCACGCGACCACAATTGCTCGATCCGCATCGGCGTGAACGCGGGCAGCCTGGAAAAGCACCTGCTGGAGAAATATGGCGAGCCGTGCCCTGAAGCGATGGTGGAAAGCGGGTTGGAGCATATCCGTATTCTGCAGGATAACGATTTCCACGAATTCAAGATCAGCGTGAAGGCCAGCGACGTGTTCCTGTCGGCCGCGGCCTATCAGGGCATCGCCGAGGCCACCGACGCCCCGATCCATCTGGGCATCACCGAGGCCGGTGGGCTGGTCAGCGGCACGATCAAGTCGGCCATCGGGCTGGGCAACCTGCTGTGGATGGGCATCGGCGACACGATCCGCGTCAGCCTGTCCGCCGATCCGGTCGAAGAGGTGAAGGTCGGGTTCGAGATACTCAAGTCTCTTGGCCTGCGCCATCGGGGCGTGAACATCATCTCGTGCCCGTCCTGCGCGCGGCAGGGGTTCGACGTGATCAAAACCGTCGAGACGCTGGAACATCGGCTGGAGCATATCAAGACGCCGATGAGCCTGTCGATCATCGGCTGCGTCGTCAACGGCCCGGGCGAGGCGTTGATGACCGATGTCGGTTTTACCGGCGGCGGCGCAGGCTCGGGCATGGTGTATCTGGCGGGCAAGGCCAGCCACAAGATGTCGAACGAACAGATGATCGACCACATCGTCGAGCAGGTGGAAAAGAAGGCGGCCGAGCTGGAAGCCGCGGCCGAGGCGGCGGAGTAGTACTTTAACTTCGATCCGGAACTAATTCATCATAAGCCATTTTTAGGCCCATTTTTGCGGTATCAATCGCGATATCGACTGTCTGGACCGGAGTTCGTTTCTTTGAAACCAATGCCTTTTGTGACGGCCCTTGCCGTCATCCTTCTTTCTGCGTGCAGCAGCCCCTCTACCGGGTCGGACAAACGCCCCGGTTTCTTCAGTGTTCCAGTTCCGCAGTCTGCACCGGGGACGCAATTTGGGTATATGTCGGTGCATGTGTCCGGTTTCGGAAATGACGGAGTGACAACGCGCGCAGACGTCCGGCTCAGCCCGGGCGGGACCGGCAAACCGCGGGGCCGTTTGACCCCGATCATGAATGTCGACCCGCAGCTGGCGTCTCGGGTCGCGGTATCGTTCAAAACCGGTCAGGATGCCCAGGCGGCCTATGCTTTGGCGAAACAGATCGCCAGGGCGACCTACTGCCCAACCGGCCCAATTTCTGAAAACACCGGTATTCGCAAGTACGACAATCCCCAGGACCTGCAGGCAATTCTGGCTGGAAGCAAACGGCAGGGGCGTGACGTCATTCCATCGGGAATTCGGGGCAAATCCGTACCCGCGACCCAATTTAGAAAAACTGGAACTCCGACATGGGTCGTGTCGATGAAATGCGACGCCCCGTATCCAAACGACTAGGGCGTCGTTTCAACGGGGCGGCGATCAAGCCGCCCCAGCTGCTTCAGCCGCGTTCAGCCCGCACACCGTCAGCGATCTGTTTCATCTGATCTGCGGGCAGGAAGCCCCGCAGCATCTCGGTGCCCAGAACAAAGGATGGGGTGCCCGAAATCCGCATGCGCTGCGCCAGTGCCCGCGTCTTGGCAATTTCTTCGGTCACTTCGTCGCTGTCCATCGCCACAAGGATGGCGTCACTGTCCAGTCCCAGCCCGTCCGAGATCCGGCGCAGCGTCACTTCCGAAGGCTCGCCCGTGAATTCCAGCAGGGCGTCATGGACTTGCTTGTACGCGTCATCCCCGGCGACCTGCTTGGTGGCGATGGCAAAGCGCGACGAAAGAACCGACGCATCGCCCAGAATTGGGAACTCCTTGATGATCAGGCGGATGTTGCCATCCTCGGCCAGCAGCGCGTCCACTTCGGGGACCGCGCGGCGACAGTATCCGCAACGGTAATCCATGAACTCGACGAGGGTGATGTCGCCGTCCGGGTTGCCACCGACCCAGCTATAGCCGTCATTGAACAGCTCGTCGGCGTTTTCAGCGATCAATTGCTGGTCGGCCTGTGCTTCGGCCGCAGCGTTGCGTTGCTCAAGGATGTTGATCGCCTCGAGAATGACTTCGGGATTTTCCAGGAGGTATTCCCGCACTTGCGCGCCGAACTCTGCTCTTTCGGAGTCGGTCATCGAGGACAGATCCAGCGCATTGGCCGGACCGGTAATCAGGGAAAGCCCCAGAAGGGCAGGTGCTGCGTGTCTGAGGATCATTTCCGGTTCCTTTTCGATTTCTCAGCTTGTTCTGCGGCAATCAGCACATCCTGTGCCCGTTGCCAACCCGTCGAGCCTTCGGGCAACTGACCGATGGCTCGTCTTGCGTGAATTCCGGCATCCAGCAGGCGCCCCTCAAGAGCGAAACGCTCGGCAGTGACGGCGGATGCCATACCGTTGTTGCCGACCTTTGAATAGGCCATTCCCAGATCCTGCATCAGGCGGCCGTTCCGGTAGTCGCGGGCGCGCGCGCTTTCCAACACCTGCAGGGCCTTTCTCGTCTGTCCGTCAGCAAGCAGGGCGCGCCCGTAGCCTGCCATGATCAATGCATCGGTCGGAGCCAGCTCGGACGCCCTGGCATAGGCCGTGACCGCCTCCGAAACCCGAAGGTTCTCCAAAAGGATCTGCCCCTTCAGTTCGTGATAGAACGGATCGTCAGGGCGGATGGCCAGCGCACCATCAATGGCTGCCCGCGCAGCCGAAAGGTTCCGGTTCTGATGATGGGCGGCGGCCTCGCGCATCAGGCGAATATCCTGCGCCGTTTCTTCCTTGGCCCGCCGCAGGGTCCAGCCGGGAGAGCGCAGAAACGCGGACAGCTTGCCCTTGACCCGCGCAAACCAGTAGTCGGCATTGGGGTTAGATTTCGCCCGATCCCCGAATTGGTACAGAAATTCCTCGGCGGCGCGCAGACGTTCACGGCTGGTCGGGTGCGAGCGCATATAGGGATCCTGATTGATCTCGCTCAGCAATTCCTGGCCGGCGAATTTGCGGTGCAGTTCGACCATGCCGATGGGAGAAATCTCGGCCCAACGCAGGTAGCTGGCGGCGCTGCGATCCGCCGAGGATTCTTCGGCCCGCGTGTGGCCCAGAAAACTGCGGATTGCGGCCCCTTGGGTGCCGGCGGCAATGCCCGCGGCGGCCTCTCCGCCGCCCGCAGCGGCGGCAATCAGAGCCAGCGCGGTACCGAAACCGGCCGCGCGTTGAGCCGCCCGAAGGTTCTCGGCCCGGCGGGCGAGGTGCCCGTTGGCGATATGGGCCGCCTCATGCGCGATCACGGCCTGCAGCATCTCGGGGCTGTCGACCGTCAGGATCAGTCCGTGGTTCAGGTAGATCGTGTTGTAGTCGATGACGAACGCGTTGAACGTGCCGTCCTTGACGACCATCACCCGCACGCGGTTGGTGTTCAAGCCGGCGGCGCGCAAGATCGGAAAGGCAAGTTCGCGTAGCCCGTGTTCTATATCGGGGTCGCGGATCAGGCTTTGCGCGTGGCTTTGCGCGGTCGACGCCATCCACAGCGCCACCGCCAGCAGAATTGCCGGGATTGACGCCAGCCGGGATCCGCGTTCAAAAGCCATGGTCGCAACATGGGAGATGGGCATGCGAAACTCAACCCGGTCGGGCGTTGATCCCTTCATCGTGATGGACGTGATGGAGGCCGCGCGCCGCGCCGAAGAGGCAGGGCGCCACATCATCCACATGGAGGTCGGCCAACCCGGAACCGGCGCCCCGCAAGGCGCGCTGGAGGCGCTGGCCGACGCGATGCGGCAAGGCCCGCTGGGCTATACCGTCGCGCTGGGTCTGCCGGCGCTGCGGCAACGCATCGCACGGATGTACGGCGAATGGTACGACGTCGACCTGAACCCCGAGCGGGTGGTGATCACTCCCGGATCCTCGGGCGGATTCCTGCTGGCCTTCACTGCGCTGTTCGACAGCGGCGACCGGGTGGGGATCGGCGCGCCGGGCTATCCCTCCTATCGGCAGATTCTGCGGGCGCTGGGTCTGGTGCCGGTCGATCTGCCGACCGCGCCGGAAAACCGCCTGCAACCCGTGCCACAGGACTTTGCCGGGCTCGACCTGCAGGGGCTGATGGTGGCCTCGCCCGCGAACCCGACCGGAACCATGCTGGACCACGCCGCCATGGGTGCGCTGATCGAGGCCGCGCGGGGGCAGGGGGCCTCGTTCATCAGCGACGAAATCTATCACGGGTTGGAATACGAGGCCAAGGCGGTCACTGCGCTGGAACTGACCGACGAGTGCTATGTCATCAACTCGTTTTCCAAGTATTTCTCGATGACCGGCTGGCGCGTCGGCTGGATGGTGGTGCCGGAAGATCAGGTGCGCGTTGTCGAGCGCATCGCCCAGAACATGTTCATCTGCGCGCCCCATGCCAGCCAGGTCGCCGCGCTGGCCGCGATGGATTGCGAAGACGAACTGCAGGGCAACCTGGCCGTCTATCGCCGCAACCGCAACCTGATGCTGAAGGGCCTGCCCGAGGCCGGGTTCACCAACATCGCGCCACCCGACGGGGCGTTCTATGTCTATGCCGATGTCTCGGACCTGACCCAGGACAGCCGCGCCTTTGCCGCCGAGATCCTGGACAAAGCCGGCGTCGCCGTGACGCCGGGGCTTGATTTCGACCCGGTGCGCGGCCACACGACCCTGCGCTTTTCCTACGCCCGGTCGACCAAGGACATTGAACAGGGCCTTGAACGGTTACGCAGCTTCATGGCGGATCGCCGGACGGCGCAGAAGTCGGCCTGAGGCGTTCACAAACCGGCCACGCTGCGATAGGCTCCTGCCAAACGATCTCGGGAAAACTTGAGGCCATGAGCAGGATCTTCTTCGTATGTGCGCTGATTTGGGCGCTGGCCGGAGCCGTTTGGGCGCAGGAATTCAACGCCTTGGCGCGGGTCCTGCCCGAGCAGAGCCGGATCACTGACGGCAAGGGTGCGGGGGTGACGCTTGAGCTGGGGCTCAGTCAGGGCGTCCCGTATCGCGTTTTCACGCTTCAAGACCCTTACCGTATGGTCATCGATTTCCAGGAGGTCGACTGGAGCGGCCTTGATCGGGCCAAGCTGTTGCAGACCCGTCGGATCAGCGGCGTCCAGTTCGGCGCCTATGTGCCCGGATGGTCCCGGATGGTGCTGGATCTGGGGGCGCCCTTGGCCGTCGATACGGCGGCCATGCGCGTGGACCCCGACAGCGGGGCCGCGGTTCTGACGCTGAATCTGAAAGGTACGGATTTCGACAATTTTGCCGCCAGCGCGGGTGCGCCGCGCAATCCGGGCTGGGATTTGCCTGCGCCTGCCGTCACGCCCCCGGTCGTGCCGCGAGATGGCGAAAGACCGCTGCGCGTGATGCTGGACCCGGGGCATGGTGGCATCGACCCCGGCGCGGAATCGGGTGGCGTTAACGAAAAAACCCTGATGCTCACGTTTGCGCGCGAACTGCGGGAACACTTGCTGCGCGCTGGCGAATACGAGGTCGTGATGACCCGGGTGGACGATCACTTCGTGTCGCTCGAACGCCGAATATCTCTGGCCCATCGGGCCAGCGCCGATGTGTTCATTTCGTTGCACGCGGATGCATTGTCCGAGGGGCAGGCTCATGGGGCCACTGTCTATTTCCTCTCCGATGAAGCCTCGGACGTGGCCAGCCAGAAACTGGCCGAGCGGCACGACCGCAGCGACCTGATCGCGGGTATCGACCTGAGCGGCTCGGACGACCAGATCGCTGACGTTTTGCTGGACATGGCACGGCAGGAGACCCAGCCGCGCTCGGAAGCTTTGGCCCATGCGCTGGCGCACGGCATGGGGCAGCAGGGCGGCCCCATGAATCGGCGCCCGATCCGCAGTGCGTCGTTTTCCGTCCTTAAGGCAGCCGACATTCCCTCGGTTCTGGTCGAGATCGGATTCATCTCCAGCCCCAGAGACCTGAAAAACCTTGTAAATCCCGAGTGGCGCATCGGAATGGCGCAGGGAATCCACAAAGGTCTTGAAGCCTGGCGCCAGCAGGATCTGATCCGCCGCGGCTTGATTGGGCAGTGACCCTGCGGCGCAAAGTGGCTAGAATGCGCCCGTGTGTTTTGACCCTTGGGTGCAGCGACACTATATAGGCGTCACCGCGAACAAAAGGCAGCAACGTGATCCGGTTCATTCTTTCGATTTTCGGGGCGGTTTTCAGCCTCGTCACCTTGGGTATTTTCATGGTCGCGCTGGTGATTGGCGCGGTCTTCTGGATGTATGGCCGCGACCTGCCCAGCCACGAGTCGCTGGCCCAGTACAAGCCGCCCACCATCAGCCGTATCTATTCGGGCAAGGGTCAACTGATCGACGAATTCGCGCAGGAGCGCCGTCTGTTCACCCCGTCCGAAGAAATCCCGGACCTAGTGAAGCACGCGTTTATCTCGGCGGAAGACAAGAACTTCTATTCGCATCAGGGGTACGACCCACGCGGGATCATCGCAGCCGGAATCGAGGCGGTCCAATCCAAGGGCGAGACGCTGCGCGGCGCGTCGACCATCACCCAGCAGGTGATGAAGAATTTCCTGCTGTCCGGCGACCGGCGGGTCGAACGCAAGATTCAGGAAATCATCCTCGCGACCAGATTGGAAAAAACGCTGAACAAGGAACAGATCCTTGAGCTGTATCTCAACGAGATCTTCCTTGGCCAAAACTCCTACGGCGTGACCGCCGCTGCACAGACGTATTTCAACAAGACTTTGCAGGAACTGGCCCCGCATGAAGCCGCGACGCTGGCTGCGATGCCCAAGGCGCCTTCGGACTATCACCCGGTGCGCCAGAAACAGCGTCTGTTGGATCGCCGCAACTACGTGCTGCGCGAGATGTATCAGAACGGATATATCGATCAGGCAACCTATGAGACTGAAGTGGCGCAACCGCTGCGTTCGGTTCAGAACGGTGATTTCGAAAGCTTCCGCACCGCACTGCCACCGCGCGACTATTTCACCGACGAAATCCGCCGCCAGCTGAGCGAGGACTTCGGCGAGGGTGAGTTCTTTACCGGTGGTTTCACCGTCCGGGCCTCGGTTGACGAGGAGATGCAGGTTGAAGCCGCACGCGCCCTGCGCGAGGCGCTTCAGAAATATGACCAGTCGCGCGGCAAGTGGCGCGGCACGGGTGAAACCATCCCCGAGGAAAAACTGGCAGACGAAGCGCAGTGGCGCGAAGCTCTGGCGATCATGGAAATTCCGCGGGACGTGGTGCTGCCCACGCAATGGTACCCCGCGGTGGTGCTGGATGTGGCCGATCAGCAGTTGACGGTAGGGATCGAGAACGGTCCGGCTGACGGCATCATCCCGCGCAGCGACATCAAATGGATGCAGGGTGACTTCAAGGCAAACTTCAAACGCGGCGACGTGATCCTGGTCGTTGCCGGGGAAGAGGGCCAGTGGTCCGCCCGTCAAGTTCCCGAGGTCCAAGGCGGCTTCGTGGCGATGGATGTGAACTCGGGCCGCGTTCTGGCGATGCAGGGCGGGTTCTCGTACCAGGACTCGGTGTTCAACCGGGCAACCCAGGCGCAGCGCCAACCGGGATCGGCCTTCAAGCCTTTCGTCTATGCGGCAGCACTGGACAGTGGCTACAGCCCAGCGACCATCGTCGTAGACGCCCCGATCGAGGTGAACACACCGCAGGGCTTGTGGACCCCGAAGAACTCGACCAACAAATTCTACGGGCCGACGCCCCTGCGCACCGGGATCGAGCAGTCGCGAAACCTGATGACCATCCGACTGGCGCAAGAGGTTTCGATGCCGGTGGTTGCGGGATACGCGGAGCGGTTCGGTGTGTATGACAACATGGGTCCCTACCTGGCCAATGCGCTGGGGGCCGAGGAGACGACGCTCTACAAGATGGTGGCGGCCTATGCGATGTTCGCCAACGGCGGCGAGCGGGTCGAACCGACTCTGGTCGACCGGATCCAGGACCGGTTCGGCAAAACGATCTATCGGCATGATGACCGGCAGTGCCTGGATTGCAACTCCAGCTGGCTGGAGCCCGACGCCTCACCCACGATCGTGACCGACCGAGAGCAGGTGATGGATGCAATCACGGCTTATCAGCTGACGTCGATGATGAAGGGCGTGGTTGATCGCGGCACCGCGTCACGTGTGGTCAATCTGCCGGTTCCGACGGCTGGCAAGACCGGTACGACCAACGAATCCAAGGACGCCTGGTTCATCGGCTTCACCTCGAACATCGTTGCCGGGTGCTACATCGGGTATGATCGCCCGCGCCCGATGGGGCGGGGTGCTTACGGCGGCACGCTGTGCGGTCCGGTCTTCCAGAGCTTTATGGAAAAGGCCGTCGAGAAATACGGCGGCGGTCCGTTCGAAGTGCCGCCGGGTGGGCACTTCATCAAGATCGACCGTTTCAGCGGTGCCCGTCTGCCGGATGACGCATCGGGTGACTATGTGGTGGCCGAGTATTTCCGTGATGGCGTCGACGGGTTCATCGACCGTGTCTATGACGGTGGTTTTGCGATGGGGTCCGATCTGCCGTTGTTCGAAGAAGTGACCAATGGCGGGCGCCAGGTCCAGACCTCGACCGGGCAGACCATCATCGTGGGGCCCAAGGCCAGCCAGGGCGATCTTCAGGGCGGCGGACTTTACTGATCTGCAGCGCTTAGAAACAGGCGCAGCAGATCGGCCTCCGGGTCACTCTCGACCGATCCGCCGGACCGCCAGCATATGGACAGGGCGCATTTGGCCGCCGCCCATCGGGCCAGACGCGTCCGCGAAACATTCATCGCCGCGGCGTATAGATCCAGGCACGCGGAAATCTGCCCGACTTCGCGCACAAGGTCCGGCATGCCTTTTGGGTGCCGCAGCGCATTTGCCAGTTCGAACGCCGGATCCCCGACATAACCCTTGGCATCGATCACGCGCGGGCCGGACGCAGTCAAGATGACATTGTCGGGGTGCAGGTCTCCATGCAGGGGGAGATGCACGGGTTGCGTCTGCAGCAAATCCTGAGCCAAAGCTATGGCGCGCCTCATATCGGTTTTCAGGGGCCGCGTACATTGATCGGCAAATCCGACGTCAAAAAGCGGGGCGAACACTTGCTCCAAAGGCCTCAGCCCGCTCACTTCGACCATCGGATCAGCCTGCAGGTTCCGCGCCGTTTCAGCCAGTAGTATCAGGGCGTCGGCCACGTTGCCCGCCCGTGCATGATCGCCGAGGGTCGGACCCTCGAGCCACTCCATCATGACCGCCCGGCGGTCTTCGGCCAGGATCGCGACGGCGCCCCGGTTGCGCCAGGCAGCCAGCAGGCGGCATCCCGGCGCCTCGTTGCCGCGATCGGCGCGGCGATAGAGTTTGAGCGCGACTTCAGACCCGTCCTCACGTTTGGCCCGCCAGACACGCGCCGCGCCGGTATCCGCCGCCAGCCGCGGGTCGGCCAGATGCCATTTCTTCAGGAACTGCTCCGGTCCGTGCTGCATTTGCCTTTCGGGTCATCTTGTGGTGGCCTGAACCTCTTGCTATCACGCAGGCCTGATTGAGCAAGTTGGGACCTGACCATGCGCGCCGAAATCCAGAACATCGTGGCCGAGATCCAAAAATCGCTGGAGCTGCTGGCCCAGCGTATGGACTATGAAACCGCGCCGCACCGGCTGGAGGAGTTCAACGCCCGCGTCGAGGACCCCAACCTGTGGGACAACCCCGAAAACGCGCAGAAGCTGATGCGCGAACGGCAGGTTCTGGTCGATGCCATCGAAACCTACGAGTCCATCAAGACCGATCTGAACGACAACATCGAACTGATCGAGCTGGGCGAGATGGAGGACGATGAAGAGGTCGTCAGGGATGCCGAAGAGGCCCTGAAGAAACTGCGCGACAAGGCGGCCGAAAAAGAGCTCGAGGCGCTGCTGGACGGCGAGGCTGACGCCAACGACACCTTCCTTGAAATCAACGCGGGCGCCGGGGGCACCGAAAGCTGCGACTGGGCCTCGATGCTGGCGCGGATGTATGTCCGCTGGGCCGAGAAGAAGGGCTACAAGGTCGAGCTGCAGTCGGAAACCCCGGGCGAAGAGGCGGGGATCAAGTCGGCGGCCTACAAGATCTCGGGCCACAACGCCTATGGCTGGCTGAAGTCCGAAAGCGGCGTGCACCGGCTGGTGCGCATCTCGCCCTATGACTCGGCGGCCAAGCGGCACACGTCGTTCAGCTCGGTCTGGGTCTATCCGGTGGTGGACGACAATATCGAGATCGAAGTGAACCCGGCCGATATCCGTGTCGATACCTACCGGTCCTCGGGGGCGGGCGGTCAGCACGTCAACACCACCGACTCGGCGGTGCGGATCACCCACATCCCGACCGGCATCGTGGTGACCAGTTCGGAAAAATCGCAGCACCAGAACCGCGACATCGCCATGAAAGCGTTGAAATCGCGCCTGTACCAGATGGAACTGGACCGCCGCAACGCCGAGATCAACGCCGCGCACGAAGCCAAGGGCGATGCCGGCTGGGGCAACCAGATCCGGTCCTATGTTCTGCAGCCCTATCAGATGGTCAAAGACCTGCGCACCAGCTACGAGACGTCGGACACCAAAGGGGTTCTGGACGGTGATCTGGATGCATTCATGGCGGCCACTCTGGCTCTCAAGGTCTCGGGCAAAAGCCGGGCCGAGGCGCAGTCGGACGAGTGATGCTGCGCAGTTGAACTGCGTGGAAAAGATATATCCAAAACACCGGGTTTAAATGCACACATGGGGTCGCTAGGCTGAGCGCAAGCAAAGCTCGGACGTAACCCCATGAACCTAAGCGATACTTCAGCCGCTGATCTTCTCGAGAAACTCGCGACAGGGCATTTGTCAGCCGCTGAGTTGATGCGCGCGACGCTCGACCGGATTGCCCAGGTGAACGGGCAGGTCAATGCAATCGTCGCGCTGCAGGACGAGGATGTGCTTATGGCACAAGCCCGGGCCGCCGACGACAAGTCGGGCCGCGGGCCGCTGCATGGGCTTCCGATTGCCGTCAAAGACCTGGTCAATGTGGCTGGCATCGCGTCGACCCAGGGGTCGCCGGTCTTTCGCAATCACGTCCCAGCCGTCGACGACCTGATCGCAGCACGGTTGCGGGCCGCCGGAGCTATTCTGATCGGCAAGACGAACACACCGGAGTTCGGGTTGGGCTCGCACACCTTCAATCCGGTCTATGGCGCAACCCGGAACCCCTATGATCCGGCCCGGTCCTGCGGCGGGTCGTCGGGTGGTGCAGCGGTGGCCTTGGCCACCGGGATGGTCGCGCTGGCGGATGGGTCGGACATGATGGGCAGCCTGCGCAATCCGGCCGCGTGGAACAACGTGTACGGCTTCAGGCCCAGCTGGGGCCGGGTTCCCTCGGAACCGCAGGGCGATTTGTTTCTGCACCAGCTCTCGACCTTGGGACCGATGGCCCGCAGCCCGCAGGATATCGGACTATTGCTGGATGTGATCTCTGGCCCCGATCCGAGGCAGCCTTTGAGCGTTCCCTGCGAACCCGTCACCCCATTGTCTGTCGAAAGCCTGGACGGGATGCGGATCGGATGGCTGGGCGATTGGGGCGGCGCATTCCCGACTGAGGAAGGGATTTTGACCCAATGCAGCAACGAGTTGGCGATTTTTGAGGGACTCGGCGCAACCGTCGAGGACGTACCGCCGCCCTTCGATGCCGAACGCCTGTGGAACAGCTGGATCACCCTGCGGTCGTGGAGCGTAGCAGCAAGTCTGCTGCCTTTGGCCGACCGAAAAGACGCCCTTAAGGACACCGCGCAATGGGAGCTGGAGCGAGGTCTGGCCCTGACGGCGATGGAGGTCTATGCAGCCAGCGTCACCCGTTCGGATTGGTACCGTCGGGCGGTCGAACTGTTTGCCGAGTATGATGCGCTGGTGTTGCCGGCAGCTCAGGTGTGGCCGTTCCCTGTGGATCAGCCGTATCCGCGCAGGATTGGTGGGGTCGCGATGGACACCTATCATCGCTGGATGCAGGTGGTCACGCCGGTCAGCCTGATAGGTCTGCCCTGCCTTTCGATACCGGCGGGGTTCGGCCCCGGAGGGCTGCCGATGGGAATGCAACTGTTCGGGCCGCGCGGCAGCGACGCGCAACTGCTGGCTTTGGGGGCCGCCTATCATGCCGTGACGCATTGGCCGCAAAAACGCCCGGCCATGGCCTGAGGGCAAGGGGAGGAGAAACGGAACATGGGAAAGCCATTCGGAGTGCCAACGCTGAAACCGGCGGATACCGGCATGTTGCGCACGGCGCTGCATCGCGCCTGGCAGGATTATCGCCGCGCACCGGTCTTTGGCCTGCTGTTCGGCGGCTTCTACGTTCTGATCGGGTGGTTGATGGCCTGGGTAACCGTGCAAACGGGCACCTCGTTCTGGCTGGTGCTGGCCGCCATCGGCTTTCCGCTGATCGGACCGTTCGCCGCCGTGGGTTTGTACGAGGTATCGCACCGGCTCGAGCGGAATGAGCCGTTGGACTATGGCGCCATCTTCGGTGTCGTGATCCAGCAAAGCCGCCGTCAGTTGCCGTCGATCTGCGCGATCATCGTCGTGATGTTTCTGTTCTGGTTCTTTCTCGGCCACATGATCTTTGCGCTGTTCATGGGGCTGTCGACAATGACAAACGTATCGTCATCGCTTGAAGTATTTCTGACACCCAACGGTCTGGCCATGCTGGCTGTCGGCACTGCTGTAGGCGCGATCTTTGCCATCCTGCTTTACATGATCACCGTGTTGTCGATCCCGATGCTGCTGGACCGGGAACTCGACTTCGTCACTGCCATGATCTCGAGCTATGCCTATGTCAGCGTGAACAAGCGGGTCATGCTGGGCTGGGGTGCCTTCATTGCGGTCACGACCTTTGTCGCCATGGTGCCCTGGTTTTTGGGATTGCTGATCGTGTTGCCTCTGTTCGGTCATGCCAGCTGGCACCTGTATCGGCAGATCACCGAAGACGACGCAGCGGCAGAGCCGGTTGTCGAATCGGCCCAAGCCTAGGTTCTCGGGGTCAGGAATCGGGCACTTCGCGGCCCATGTCGACCAGCATCTGACGCAGACGTCCCGCGCGGGGCAGGTTGGCTTCAAGCGCATGGACATAGGCATGGGTCAGAAAAAAGCTCCGGGCGTCGTCGTCTTGCTGACTGGCGGCGGCCAGTTCGTACAATTCAGCCAAAGCCGTGATGTCACCCGCCGCATGCGCCTGCAGAAGGCGGGTGTGCAGGTCGGTCATTCAGCGGCCAGTTCGTTGCGATGTGCCATCAGACGCTGAGCCACCCAGTCGTGGAACAGATGGGTCGGCCCGTCCATCGCCGGCGAGAAATGTCCGCCGTCAAACCCCGGCGCCGCGCGGCCACGCTGCATCCCTTCTACGACGAACACATCCTCTTCAAAGACCACTTTCCACTGCTCGGCATTGCGGGCGCGCAGATCCGCATCGGTATCCGGCGCCGAATAGAACAGGTGGATGTGCTCCGAGGTCCGGTTCTGGGCCTCGGGCCGCAGAATGATGGCGAAGGCGTGGTCCCGGTGCACGCCCAGCAGCACGTTGGGGAAAGCGGCAATGTATTCGGCTGCGGTGTCCCATTTCTCGCTGAGACCTTCGAAATCGGGAAAAACCCGACCGTCCTCAGTTTTCAGTTGCCGATAGACCAAGGTTCCCTGACCTGAATAAAGGCCGGGCTCCTGGATGTGATAATGATCCTCAAGCCGCGAGTAACTGTTCAACCCGGGATGTACCCACGGCAGGTGATAGCTTTCGCAGTAGTTCTCGACCGCCAGCTTCCAGTTGCAATTGACGTCCAACCGAAAGGAACTTTCCGGGCCGCCGTGGTACAGCGGCTTGTCGAACTCGGCCCACCGCTCGATCAGCCTGGCGTTGGCATCCTCGAACGCCGGCGCGTCGCCCGAGACGTTGATCCACACCACGTCGCGCCAGATATGGCTACGCACCTCGATCAGGCCGAGTTCCGATTTGCTGACCGCGTCATGTGCGTTCTGGCCCGGACCGCCCACATGCGGCGTGGCGACCAGCCGGCCTTCGGTGGAATAGCACCAGCTGTGATAGGGGCAGCGAATGGCGCCTTCGATCTTGCGGGGCTCTTCGACCAGGATCATGCCGCGGTGACGGCAGATATTCTGAAACACACGGACCGTACCGGAACGGTCACGCAGCAACAGCAGCGGAATACCCATGAACTCCAGCGGAACCGCGTCCCCGGGCTCGGGGACATCGGCGGTGACCGCGAGACCGGCCCAGCCATCCAGCAGCAGAGCCCGAGTTTCTTCGGCGTGCAGGGCAGGGTCGGTATAATGTGCATTGGGCAGGCCCAGAGCGGTTTCAATGCTCTGACGAACAGCCGACAGATCGGTTGGGGTGCTGGCCATCTGGTTCTCCTCGCTTCTCCACCAGCCTAGGCATCCGGGGCCAGCCCTCGCTTACACTTCTGCGACTCCGGCTTTTCTCACAACGACATGCAAGGGAGTTTGGGCGGTTTCCTATGTCCGGCGCGCCAGTCTTGCTGCCTCCAGCGTTGCCCGGAAATCGTGGCCCAGATGGCGGATTTCCAATCTGTAGATGTGCGGAGTAGCCGCAGAGTGCTCCATGCACGAACCGATCCAGACGCCGTTGCCATCGGTCATGTCCTTGCGGATCACCATCGTCTTGCTGTCACGACCAGCCTCGCGCGACAAGACTGCGTAGATATTGGGTCCGGCGCAGGCGGCGAAGCCACGAAGTTCACGGCCCGTGGCGGAACGCGTACCGGCCATGGCCGGCGGCAGGAAGCCGCGCAGGACAGCACACTGATGCAGGTACCGGGTTTGAACCAGCCAATGATGGGCGCGTGGATCGGCTTCGCCGCCATGTTGCGTCACAAGATAGACGCCGCTTGGAAACGTGTCCTCGGTCAAGGCTGCCAGTCCGGGCCGAAGGAACTGGACCACGCTTTCGGGCAGGTCACAGCGCCGGGGCGCGGGGATTTCCTCAAGCGGTTTCAACAGAATGCGGGCATCCACGTCAAAGAACCGGCAGATGCGGTCCAGAACGTCCGGGCGTGGAAAACTCTCGCCAGAAAGATACCGGTTGAACTGCGTGCGGTTGACGCCCAGCTGTCTGCACAGTTCGGCGACCGAAGGATAGCGGTCGGCAAGTTGCCTGAGATTCGCCCCCAGCATGCTGCGCAGCTCGGCGGGCGTGCGAGTGTCTACGGCCATGTCTCACTCTGGTTTGCAACGGTTCGGGAAACACGACCGGAGCGGCCAGAAAGGCCGGTCGCCAGTCAAGAAATCGTAAAATTGACCCCATGGAACACGCAGTTTGCTTGTTCTGGTCCAAGCGTAACGCGCTCAGGCGCGAACGCAATAGGCATTAAGCCCATTTGTATGGTCTTTTTCCTGTCAGTGCTCAGTTGCGCACCTGCAGGAAACGATCCGACAACGCAAAACGCCCCGTCAACGAGGGCGACGGGGCGTTTTGATGGGTTCGCGAAAAATCAGTTGCCGCGCAGCAGGGCCGCGACACCTGTTCGTGCAACCTCGACAGAGCCCAGCGGGCGCATCAGGTCGGCGAATGCATCGATCTTGTCCGGCGCGCCGGTGATTTCGAAGATGAACGAATTCAACGTGCTGTCCACGACATTGGCCCGGAAAATGTCGGCAAGGCGCAACGCTTCGACCCGCTTGTCGCCTTCGCCAACGACCTTGATGATCGCCAGTTCCCGTTCGACCGAAGGGCCTTCGACAGTCAGGTCATGCACGTCATGCACCGGGACGATACGGCCCAGCTGAGCCTTGATCTGTTCGATCACCTGCGGTGTACCGGTGGTGACGATCGTGATGCGGCTGAGGTGTCCGGTATGGTCAACCTCGGCCACGGTCAGGCTTTCGATGTTGTAGCCGCGCCCCGAGAACAGCCCGATGACCCGGGCTAGAACCCCCGGTTCGTTTTCGACCAAAACAGCAATCGTGTGGCGTTCCTGCACGTCCGAGAAGGTCGGGCGCAGGTTGTAGGCCGAGTGGCGGGTGGAACCTTTTCGGATCTTGAGTGCAGTCATTGGAAGACCTCATCGTTGGCAGAGGAATTGTCTGGCGCCCGCAGCCGTTGAACAACGGCACCGATGCAAACCAGACAGGAAAGATACAAAAGCGGTGCAAAAAGCAGGCGGATCGAGATGTCGACCTCGCCGCGGAACAGAAAGGCGAAGAAAGCGGGGGCGGCACCCAGCCACATCGCTCCGGCCAGCGCCATGCCCCATGGGCTGTTCGTCAATACACCTGCGCGCAAGAGGAATAGTCCCGCAGCGGAGATCAGAGCAGATTCGTAGAACCACAGGTATGGGGTGGACAGCATAACCGCCAGCGCCAGCACCGCGGCACGCAGGTCAAAACCGATCCGGGGGCTGCGCCATGTGATCGTGACCATGATGGCCGCGCAGGCTGTGATCGTCCACTGAACGGCCAAGGCGACAGGCTCGGGCAGCCCAAAGCTGGCGAGCGTCGAATAGGGGCTAAGCATCAGATTGTTTTCGACGATGGTTTCACGCACCACCGAAAAGTGGACCGCCATCATGTTGCGCATTTCCAGCCAGTATTCCGGACCGTAGAGCGCAGTCGCCAACCCCGAGATGACCAGGGTCGTGACGCCGGCCGAAATGATGGTCGGCCACGCCCGGCACGCCAGCAAAGCAAAGGGAATCAGGATGCCCAGCTGAGGTTTGAGCGTCAGAAGGCCGATAAAAAAGCCGGCAAGAACCAAACGTTGGTTCTTGAGCGCTGCAAGTGCCGCCAGCAAACCGGCCATCCACAGGGCTGCGGTCTGCCCCATGAACAGGGTCGGCAATATCGCGGGTGGCAGCGCAAATGCGAACCAGACCGGTGTGATGCCTTCCGCGAACGGCCGGGCGGCGAATATCATCGCGACGATCGACGCGATCGAGAAGACCAGCCAGGCAATGGGGAAGGGAAGGGCGCCCAAGGGTTGCAGCGTTGCAAGAAACGCCGGCGGGTAAGACCAGGGCATCCAGTCATCTTCCTTGATGACGTTGTGCATGGCGGTCAGGCTGTCGACACTGAAAGCCGACAGAGGCTCACCCAGATGGGCCAGACGTCCGGCGGCCCAGAAGACCCGAAAGTCGATCGGAAAGCCGGCGCTGCCATTGGCCGCGATCTCGCTCCAGCTGAGGCCGAGCCAGATGACAAAGACCCCAAGCACCAGCGCAGGGACAAGAATGCCCAACTGCCAGCCGCGACGCCCCGCAAAAATCTGCAGGTTCTCGCGTGGAGATGTCTGAGTGGGGATGCCGGGCATGTTCCGTCCTGTCCTGTGAGCGTCCATCAGGGCCAACAGCGTGGCCCTGTGTCCGCAAGCAATATCAAACCAGCACCGCGCCGCCAGCCTGAATGACACCCTTCGTTTCGGCCTCGCCCAGCAGCATCTCGTTATGGGCCTTGCCCGACGGGATCATGGGGAAGCAGTTCTCGTGCTTTTCCACCAGACAGTCAAAGATCACCGGACCGTCGTAATTGATCATCTCCATGATCGCGTCATCCAGATCGGCGGGGTCTTTGCAGATGATCCCCTTGGCCCCGAAGGCCTCGGCCAGCTTGACGAAATCGGGCAGGGCCTCGGACCACGAATGCGAGTAGCGTTCGCCGTGCAGCAGTTCCTGCCACTGGCGCACCATGCCCAGGCGTTCGTTGTTCAGGATGAACTGTTTCACCGGCAGGCGGTATTGGACGGCGGTGCCCATCTCCTGCATGTTCATCAGCCAACTGGCCTCGCCCGCGACGTTGATCACCAGCGCGTCCGGGTGTGCCATCTGCACCCCGATCGAAGCCGGGAAGCCATAGCCCATGGTGCCCAGCCCGCCCGAGGTCATCCAGCGGTTGGGGTCTTCGAACCCAAGGAATTGCGCGGCCCACATCTGGTGCTGGCCCACCTCGGTACAGACATAGCGATCGTGGTCCTTGGTCAGCGCCTCGAGCCGTTCCAGCGCATATTGGGGTTTTATCGCCTTTTCGCTGTTGGTGTAGGCAAGGCAGTTGACCTTGCGCCAGTCCGAGATCTGGGCCTGCCACTTGGCGATCGCTTCGGTGTTGGTTTTGCGACCACGCGCCTTCCAGACCTTCAGCACGTCTTCCAGAACATGCGCCACGTCCCCCACGATGGGGATGTCCACCCGGATCACCTTGTTGATCGAGGACGGGTCGATGTCGATATGCGCCTTCTTCGACTTGGGCGAGAACGCGTCGATACGCCCGGTGATCCGGTCGTCGAAACGGGCGCCGACATTGATCATCAGGTCACAGTCATGCATGGCCATGTTCGCCTCGTAGAGGCCGTGCATGCCCAGCATCCCGATCCAGTTCTTGCCCGATGCGGGGTAGGCGCCCAGTCCCATCAGGGTCGAGGTGATGGGGAACCCGGTCGCGTCGACCAGCTCGCGCAGCAGTTGGCTGGCAGCGGGGCCTGAGTTGATCACGCCGCCGCCGGTGTAGAACACGGGCCGCTTGGCGGTTTCGATGGCGGCGACCAGTTCGGTGATCTCTTCGATGTCGCCCTTGAGCGCCGGTTGATAATGCGAGGTCGATGGTTTCGGCGCGTTGTATTTGCCGGTGGCAAACTGAACGTCTTTGGGGATGTCGATCAACACAGGACCGGGACGGCCCGCGGTGGCGACATGAAACGCCTCGTGCATGGTTTCCGCCAACGAGTTGGTGTCTTTGACCAGCCAATTGTGCTTGGTGCAGGGCCGGGTGATGCCCACCGTGTCTGCCTCTTGGAACGCATCCGAGCCGATCATGAACGTCGGCACCTGACCGGTCAGAACCACGATCGGGATCGAATCCAGAAGCGCGTCGGTCAGGCCGGTTACCGCGTTGGTCGCGCCGGGCCCCGAGGTCACCAGTGCGACACCGGGTTTGCCGGTTGAACGGGCATAGCCCTCGGCGGCATGTATCGCGCCCTGTTCATGCCGCACCAGGATGTGACGGATGTCATTTTGCAGAAAGATCTCGTCATAGATCGGTAGCACGGCGCCGCCGGGGTATCCGAATACCGTGTCCACGCCCTGATCCTTGAGGGCCTGGACCACCATCTTTGCGCCGGTCATCTCACGTGTCATCTGCTTTGCTCCGTTCGCGACATGTGTCTTGCGTTTGACAAAAAAAAGCCCCCGAAGTTTCGGAGGCGCATGGGTTCGATTATGGTTTACCGTTACCGGCCCATGCGCGTGGTTCCTACGATTACGACTAGCGTTCTCATCGCCAGAGGCTCCTTTTTGCGTGGGGCAGACATTATGGGCGGCGCGAAGAGGCGTCAACAGGCAATCTGGCCAATTTCCTGACTCTGGTGTCGAATTTTGCGACATTTTGTTGCGCAGATTGCCGCATGTGGGGAAATTTCCGGAAATACTGGCCGAGTTTTGCCGAGTTCCGAGCTGTGGTCGAGGTCAGAATGCGTCAGAGCGATGTCTGAAACGGGCATGATGCGGGGGCCGGGCTGGGTCAGGCTGGGGCTGCGAACAAGTCAGGGAGGACGGCATGCTGATGGATCTGGTGGACCTCGGGCGCTATCCGATAGATCGTCCGAATTCGGCGGCCTATGATCGGTTGATCGATGACATTCGTCGTGACCTCGACAAAGATGGTTGCGCAGTTTTACCCGGATTTGTCCACGAAGACGGGTTGGGTCAGTTGCTGACCGAAGCCGAAGCCGTCGCGCCGAGCGCGCATCGCAGTTTCAACCGGACCAACGCCTATTTCACCAAGGACGATCCCCGCTTTGGTATCGCCCACCCGATCCGTCGGTTCTATGACCGGTCGAACGCCTTTGTTCCGGCCGACAATTTCCCGTCTACCGGTCCCCTGCGCAGAATCTACGAGTTCGAAGGATTTCTGCCCTTCATCCGCGAAGCGCTGAATGAACCCGCGGATCGGTTCTTTCGCTACGATGATCCATTGGCGGATGTGATCATCAACGTGGTCGAAGAGGGGCAGGGCTTTCCGTGGCATTTCGACACGAACAACTACACGGTTACTCTGGCGATCCAGAATGGCGAGCAAGGCGGCGCCTTTGAATACGCGCCGAACCTGCGCACCGCTGAGGAGGAGAACTTTGACAAGGTGGCCTCGGTTCTAGACGGCAATATGGGAATGGTACGCCAGTTGGAGCTCAATCCCGGTGATCTGCAGATCTTTCGGGGGCGCTATTCCTTGCATCGCGTGGCGCCAGTGTCGGGTGCACGGCCGCGCTACGTGGGGATATTCTCCTTTGTCGAGGCCGAAGGAATGTGTGGCGGGGTCGAGCGTACTCGACAGCTCTACGGCCGTGTGCTGCCGTGTCATCGCGACAGGGAGGGGGTGCGAAACGATGAGCTTCTGGACTGACCCGTGCTAGGGTGGAGCAGTCAGATCCTGCCAGGGAGTGCAAGGTGCCACGTATTCTTCAGCTAACCCCTTTTGTCCTGTGTTCCTCGCTGAGCCGACAAATTGCATTCTACTGCGATCGTCTGGGTTTCGCGTGTGGGTTCACGCAAGACAACTATGCTTTTCTCAAGCTTGGCCCGGTTGCAATTCGCCTGCTGGAATGCCCGCCGCGCGCGGATGGCCTGCCGCTGGGCCACGAGCAATCCTTCTATATTGATGTCGAGGATATAGACGACTTGTACGAAAGCCTGCGTCCCAAACTCGAAGACCTGCCCGAAGGGCGGGTTCGTGCGCCATTTGATCAGCCATATCAACAGCGAGAGTTTCACGTTCTGGATGAGGACGGCACGCTGATCTTTTTCGGCGAAGGAATCCCTTGAAGCGCGGAAGCTGCGCTGATGGCGCGGCCGTCAGAAGGCCACGCCGGTTCCTTGCAGAACGCCATGTTCCAGCGCGTATCGGGTCAGGCCGGCAGTCGATGAGATGCCCAGCTTGCGCTTGATGTTTTTGCGATGGGTTTCGACCGTGCGAACCGAAATATCCAGCGCCAGCGCGACTTCCTTGTTCGACTTGCCCTGCGCCAATTCCAGAAGGATCGTCTGCTCGCGTCCGGTGAGTGCTTCGCGCGCCGCATCCTCTTTCGGTTCCAGCGATCCGATCGCCCCGGTGCACAGATAGCGCTCTCCACGCATGACCGCGTCTATGGCCTGCTTGATTTCGTCCGTAGGCACATCCTTGAGAACATAGCCCTTGGCCCCGTGGCTCAATGCGGTCGAGATGTATTCCGGGCTGTCATGCATCGACAGAATGAGAATGCGGGTGTCGGGCAGCCGTTCGAGGATCAGCTCCGTGGCGCTGAGCCCCCCGAGCCCCGGCATGTTCAGATCCATCAGGATGACATCGGGCTGCAGGCGCGCGGCCTGATCCACCGCGTCACGGCCATTGCCCAACGTCCCGACGACCTTGATGTCGTCAAAACTCTCGAGGATCGACTGGATGCCCTCGGCGACCATGGGGTGATCGTCGACGATAAGGACTCGGATCGTTTCGGTCATCAGGAACCGGCCTTTCCTTTGGGTGTCGCGTCTTCCTGCGGCGGCAACAGGTGGCTCAGCGGCAGGCTGACTTCGATCACTGTACCACTTTGTGCGCCGCGTGATGACAGGATACGCAGGGATCCGTCAAGCTGTTCTATGCGCTCTTGCATGTTGCGCAGCCCGATCCCGGTGCTGACCCGGCCCGGTCGTGACCGAAGGCCACGGCCGTTGTCGGTGATGCGCATGGTCGCGCCCTTCTTGTGGCCGCGCAGGTCGATCGTGACGCGGGTTGCGCCAGAATGGCGTTCGATATTCGTCAGCGCCTCTTGCGCGATACGGTAGAGGGCGATCTTGCTGTCCTGGTCCAGACGATTGCGGAACACGACGGTCGAGAACTCGGTCTCGATCCCGGTCCGTTCGCGGAAATCATCGGTCAGCGCCTTCAGGGCCGGGCCAAGGCCCAAGTCATCCAATACGCCGGGCCGCAGGTCGCGACTGATGCGACGCACTTCGGTAATCGCGGTGCCCAGGTTGTCGATGCCCTTGTCCAGCGGCGCACGTGCGCCGTCATGATCGCCCTTGGACAGGCGCCGCCGGGCATTGTCCAGTGCATAGCGCACCCCGACCAGGATCTGGCTGATCCCGTCATGCAGTTCACGCGCCACGCGGCCGCGCTCTTCCTCCTGCGCGTCGATGACCCGCTTGGTCAGTTCCTTCAGCTTGGCATCCGCAAGCCGGCGTTCGCGGATGTTCAACAGCATCCCCGAGGCGAAGACGATCAGAACCGCCGCCAGAACGATACCGCCTATATACAGGAACGTGCGTTGTACGCGCGCTTCGACTTCGGCGCGGGCATTTGCAACGGTGGCCACGATGTCGTCGATGAATACACCGGTTCCCACGGCCCAACGCCAATCCTGCAGGCCGACGACATAGGCGATCATCATCGCCTCTTCCCCGGTCGAGGGCTTCTGCCACATGAAACTGTGCCATCCGGCACCCTGCCGGGCCAGGCGGATGAACTCGTCGACCACCGGAACACCCTCGCTGTCCGTCAGGCCCTCCCAGTTCTGATTGATGAACTCGGTCTGGCGCGGGCTGACAAGGTTGTTGCCGTCATAATCGTATACGAAGAAGAACCCGTCCTTTCCGTAGATCATCGCCGACAGGATCTGGGTCACCAGATTCTGGGCCACCTCGTCATCCGGAGACGCGCGTCCGTAGATGTATGCGAACCCGTTTCGGGCCTGTGTCACGTAGTTGCGCAGCTCTTCCTTCTTGGCCTCGATCAGCCGACGCTCCAACGCCTTGATCTCGCGTTCAGCCGTCGCGCGGGATTCATAGGCAACCATAACCGCGATTGCGGCCACGGCCACCACGAGCGGAATGGCCGCAACCAGCGACAGCTTCTGAGCATAGGTCAGTGAAAGCAGAGCGCGGAATTTCCCCATGGTCGAATCGATACGCAAGCGGGGGTGAAATTGCAAAGAGATTGGGCATTCCGGCGCTCGGAACGCCCGGAACTCGCGGTTTGCGGGTAGAAATGAGCCCGGGAATTGCGCGTTCTGCAGAAAAAACCATCTGATCTACGTAGTAATAGGTATTCCTTTTCAACCGGCCATCATTAGGGTGACGCTACCGTAAACGACTGGCTCGGGCGCTGCCCGAGTCGTGACTATGAAGGGGAGGAATACTCTTATGGATCGTCGTAAGTTTCTAAAGACGTCGGCACTGGGCGGCTCGGCCGCAGCGGCAACCGCACTGGCGGCACCTGCCTATGCGCAGGGCAAGCGCACGCTGACCATGGTTACCTCGTGGGGCCGCGGTCTGGCTGGCGTGTTCGACAGCGCGCAGCGTTGCGCCGACAGCATCACCGCAATGTCCGACGGCAACCTGACCGTTGACATCAAGGCCGCGGGCGAGCTGGTGGGCGCGTTCGAAGTGTTCGACGCGGTCTCGTCGGGTCAGGCTGACATGTATCACGCCGCTGACTATTACTTTGTCGGTCAGCACCCGGGCTATGCGTTCTTCACCGCCGTTCCGTTCGGAATGACCGCGCAGGAACTGGTGAACTGGTACTATTTCGATGGCGGCATGGAGCTGCATGACGAACTGGGCCAGATCTTCGGCCTGAAATCGTTCCTGGCAGGCAACACCGGTGCGCAGGCCGGCGGCTGGTACTCGAAAGAGATCAACAGCCCCGAAGACTTCAACGGCCTGAAGTTCCGTATGCCGGGTCTGGGCGGCAAGGCTCTGGGCAAACTGGGCGCATCGGTTCAGAACATTCCGGGTTCGGAAGTGTACCAGGCACTGTCCTCGGGTGCCATCGACGGCACCGAGTGGATCGGTCCCTGGGCAGACGAAAAGGCCGGTTTCCAGGAGATCACCAAGATCTACTACACCGCCGGTTTCCACGAGCCGGGCGCAGGCCTGTCGCTGGCCACCAACCGCGACGTGTTCGAAAGCCTCTCGCCGGCGCACCAGAAGATCATCGAGATCGCTGCCGGCGAAGCGCACCAGTGGAACCTGGCACAGTTCCTGGCCAACAACGGCGCGGCGCTGCAGCGTCTGCAGGCCGGTGGCGTAAAGGTCATGGAATTCCCCGACAGTGTCTGGGATGCCTTCGGACAAGCCAGCCAGGAAGTTCTGGCCGAGAACATGAGCGACGAGCTGTTCAAGAAGATCCACGACAGCGCGATGGCATCGATGAAAGCCTCGTCGTCGTGGCTGAACATGTCTTCGGGCGTCTACACCGCTCAGCGCGACCGCGTTCTGGGCTAACTGGCCGTCTGGCAATCAAACGGTTTCCCCGCCACGTGCGGGGAAACCTTTCCTGTTGCAGATGCGCGGATCGCACGGTTTTCCGCTATAATCAGCGTCGCAACCAACGGGACCTGGGGACATTATGCAGGACGAAAACGGTATCTCGTTCTTCGGCGCCCTGTGGAACGGACTGGTCTGGTTCGTTCAGAGCATCGCCGAAGCCTTCTATAATTTCGGATACGCCATCACGCATCCGCAGCTGTGGCTGAACTGGTCGGACAAAGAAGCAATCATGCGCTTTGTCTACTACGGCGGGTCGGTCGAGTTCTTTTTCGTGGTCTTCACGATCTTCCTCGTGTTGACCGCGATCGGGCTTTACTTCCGCGGCTTCATGTGGGGCATGGTGCGCGTTTTGGAAGGGTTCGCTAACACGACCGGGCGTTTCTTTGCCTGGGCGGGCCTGCTGATGGTGATCCAGCAAATCGTCATCGTATTCATGCAGCGCGTATTCGCGCGGCCTGACATGGCGTTTGGTCTGGGTATCCCGTTCCAGATGGATATCAGCTGGTATGCCGAAGAGTTGAAGCTGTACAACGCGCTCGTCGTCTGCCTGTGCTGCACCTACACCTTCGTGCAGGGCGGCCACGTCCGCGTGGACCTCGTTTATGCCGGCATTTCACACCGGGCCAAGCGTGTGGTCGACATGCTGGGCTCGATCCTTTTCATGATGCCCATCGCCGTGCTGACCTGGATGTATGGCTGGTACTTCATGTGGCGTCACCTGATCGTGCCGAAGCCCTCGGCCAGCGACACGCTGGACCGGCTGGTGATGAAATCCCGCGCGCTGCGCTGGAACGTAGAAACCATCGGCTTCAGCCCCAACGGTTTCAATGCCTACTTCCTGTTCAAGATCCTGCTTGTGGCCTTTGCCGCGATGGTGTTCCTGCACGCGATCGCGTTCTTCTACCGGTCCTATCTCGAATATGTCGAAGGCCCGGAAAGCGCTGGAAAATACCTCGACAAGGACAGCCTTGGCGAGGGCGAAGAAGCCTACGAAGGCACACATTAAGGACGGAGACCAAGACAATGCTATTCGGACTTGATGGCGTCGAGATAGGCCTCATTATCGTATTCCTCTGCCTGTTTGGCGGGATTCTCAGCGGCTTTCCGGTGGCGTTTGCCATCGGCGGGGCCGGCATCATCTCTTTCGGGATCATCGCCGCGCTGGACAGCGCCGGGTTGCTGATCCACCAGGCGATCGACACAAGCTCGCAAGCCTATCGGGACATCGTAAATTCGGGTGTGAAACCCGATGTGATATCCGTGTTCCGATACCCGGACCTGCCAAGGATCGCCGAGCCGGTCTTTGTTCAGGGTTGGGAAACCGCGTTGGACCGCAACGTGTCCTTCATCGTGAACCGTATCAACGAACGAGTTCTGGCCGGTCAGTCGATCGAGACTCTGCTGGCGGTGCTGATGTTCGTGCTGATGGGCATCACGCTGGAACGCTCGAAAATCGCCAACGACCTGCTGACCACAATGGCGCGCGTCTTTGGCCCGCTGCCGGGCGGTCTGGCGGTGTCGATCGTGGTTGTGGGGGCATTCCTTGCGGCCTCGACCGGTATTGTGGGCGCGACCGTGGTGACGATGGGCCTGCTGGCCCTGCCGACCATGCTGCGCAACAACTACTCGCCAGAGCTGGCGACGGGCGTGATCGCGGCCTCGGGCACGCTGGGGCAGATCATTCCGCCCTCGATCGTGATTGTTCTGCTGGGCACGCTGGCGGGTGACCTGTATTCGACGGCGCAGGAGACCCGCGCAGTCGAAGCTGGATGTACCGACGCGCTGACCTATCTGGGCGAGCCTGCCGTGGTTTCGGTGGGGACGCTGTTCCAGGCGGCGCTGCTGCCGGGGATCATGCTGGCGCTGCTCTATGCGCTTTATGCCTTTGGCTACGCGCTGCTCAACCCGCACAAGGCACCTGCGGTCGAACTGTCAGGGGGCAGCGGCGAGACCATCACCCGCTCGGAAGGCCTGACCTGGCTGCTGGGTGCCCCGGTCGCACTGATCGTGGGCGCGGTTCTGCTGGGCAGCGCCGGTGTCATCGGAAGCCAGAACATCACGGTTTCCGGCTTCTCGGACATCGGTGAGGCGGCCTCGTTGCGCACCAACGTATCCGAGGAGTGCAAGGCCTCGATGATAGACCTGCATGGTCAGGCGGCCTGGGACAAGGCCGTGGCCGAGCAGGAAGCCATCGATGCCGCCGGCGGCGCAACCGAAGCGCAACGGCTGAGCGAGGAAGAACTGGCCTCGGCCCGTGAAGCCAAGATTGCGGCTGCCGCCCCGATCGGCACCGGTGTTGCGGTCATGGTCGTGCTGCTGGGGCTGACGCTGGTTCTGGGTCGCGGCATCGCGCCCTCGCGATCGCCGCAGCCGCTGATCGTGGGTGCAATCGGGCTGATCCTGATGCTGCTGGTCGATGTGCTGCTGATTGCGCCGACCACCTCGTCGGGGGCCACCTTCCTGCTGCTGGCGCTGCCTTTCGGGCTTGCCATGTATGGCTGCAAGGAAGCGGCGGCGCGCTGTGCGACCAATGATCTGATCCGCGTGGTATTCCCGCCGCTGGTTCTGATCATCGCGGTACTTGGATCGATCCTGGGTGGTGTGACCAACCCGACTCCGGCAGCAGCGCTGGGGGCAGGCGGGGCCATCATGCTGGCGGCCTATCGCAAACTGCAGGATCAGGGACGGTCGGGCAAAGTGATCATCTGGTCCACCTTCGCTGTCATCATCTGCCTTCTGCTGGGTGTCAACTTTGACCTCCGCGTGAACCAAGGCGATGTAAGCGTCGAGACCTGGATTGCGTTCATCCTGGCCTATGCAACCTACCTCTATGCGCTGTTCGGCCTGCTGTTCGCCTGCTGGGTGCTGTATGCCAGCGGTGTTCTGACACCGGTGGTGCGGGAAACCGCCAAGGTGACCTCGATGGTCTTCACCATCCTGATCGGATCGCAGCTGCTGAACCTGGTGGTGATCTCGTTCGGCGGGGAACACTATATCCAGCAGTTCCTCAAGAGCTTTGACAACGAGTTCACGGTCTTCCTGATCGTGATGCTGGTGCTGTTCATCCTGGGCTTCGTGCTGGACTTCCTCGAGATCATCTACATCGTGATCCCGATCGTGGGTCCGGTGATCTATGGCGGGTCGTTCGACCCGAAATGGGTGACGATCATGGTGGCGGTGAACCTGCAGACCTCGTTCCTGACGCCGCCATTTGGCTTTGCGCTGTTCTATCTGCGCGGCGTGGCGCCGAAAGAAGTGACGACGGGCCATATCTACCGCGGGATCATCCCCTTCGTGCTGATCCAGGTGGTTGGCATCGGAATCCTGTGGTTCTTCCCGTCGATCGTGACGATCGTGCCGGACCTGATCCCGAACTGATCGGTGATGGCGTTATCAAAGTGAAAAGGGGGCCGCGAGGCCCCCTTTGCGTTGGTCCCGGCTGACGCCGGTTGTCAGGTGAACTGGATCAGGTCCCAACGGTTCCCGAACGGATCCTGCCAGACGGCAACGATGCCATAGGGTTCATGGCGGGGCTCTTCCTCGAACCGGACCCCGTTGGCCAGCATGTCTGCGTGATCGCGGGCGAAATCATCGGTTCTGAGGAAAAACCCGACACGACCTCCGGTCTGATTACCGATTGCGGCCCGTTGGCTGTCTCCGTCAGCCTTGGCCAACAGCAGAGCAGCCCCATCGCTGCCAGGGGGCGTAACCAAAACCCATCGTTTGCCTTCGCCAAGATCGATGTCCTGGGTCAGCCGGAACCGAAGCGTCTTGGTGTAGAACGCGATCGCGTCATCATAGTCCGGCACCACCAGGGTGACGGCGTGCAAACCTTGCTGCATCAGAATTCAACCTTTGGTAGGGTGGCGATCGGGAAGTTGGATATTCGCGACCTGCTCGGCAATCGGAGCAGTCGAAAGTGGGTGATGCGTTGAGTCGGTGAATGCCTCCGGGTCGTCCACACGCTGCCACCCGCCTTTCACATAGACCTCGAGCCCGGCGAATTTCACCTTGTAGCCCATCTTGGGGCTGCCGGGGACCCAATAGCCCAGATATACATATGGCAGCCCGGCCTCGCGCGCGATGTCGATATGATCGAGGATCATATAGGTTCCCAGCGAGCTTTGCGGCTGGTTCGGGTCATAGAACGAATAGACCATGCTCAACCCGTCATCCAGAACATCGGTCAGGCTGACGGCGATCAGGTTTCCGGTTTTGGGGTCGGCGTATTCAACGACGCGGCTGCGGATCGGGGTCTCTTCGATCATCGCGGCGAATTCGAACACGTCCATATCTGCCATGCCGCCATCAGCGTGCCGTGTGTCCAGGTACCGCCGAAACAGCTCGTACTGGTCGTCGGTGGCCCAAGGTGAGGTCGCGCGTCGCTGAAGGTGCGCATTGCGCCGCGCCGCGCGTTTCTGGCTTTTGGTCGGAGAAAAGGCCGAGACGTCGATCCGGGCCGACAGGCAGGCCGCACAATCGGTGCAAGAGGGCCGGTACAGAACGTTTTGAGACCGGCGAAAACCCTGCTGCGACAGAGAGTTGTTCAGCTGATCCGCGCCTTCGCCCTGCAGGGCGGTGAACAGCTTACGCTCGATCCTGCCCTCGAGATAAGGGCAGGGCTGTGGTGCAGTCACATAGAACTGCGGCGCAATCGGCAGCGTGTGTCGCATGAAGGCCCCGTGTTTCCTCGGGGCCGATGATAGCAACCGTTTCTGGGGTCGCCAAGTCCCAGAAACGGGCCGTGTCAGGCGCGCTGGTTCAGCATTACGGTGCCGAGGAAGGCATCGGTCAGGCCCTGGTTGCGGGCACTGGTCAGCATCATGATGACCGAGATGATCTGCAGGATCGGAAACGCCATGCTGACAAAGTAACCGGCTGTATGCGCGACGGCCTTGCCGGTATCCATGCGTTCGCCAAATGCGTCGCGCAGCTCGATTCCCATAAAGCGCATGCCCAGCGTGGCAGACCCGTTTGCGATGGTGACGACACGGTAGATGAAACTGACGACCGCATAGATCAGCGCGATGACGAACAGGCCCATGCCGAAGGTCAGCAGAATGGCAACCGTGCACAGCAGCGAAATGAAGGCGATATCAAACAGCCACGCGAAGAAACGTTTGATCGCCACGGATTTGTAGAAGTCCGGCTGACGATCCGGGTCGGGCAGATGAGACATGAAGGAATTTCCGGTCGGTTGTTGAGGTTTGCCCTGTCCCACAGAGAGGGGGCAGGGCGGTAGGGTATCAGGCGGTTTCGTCCTTGTCGTCCGCCGTATTCTCCTGAGCGCGTTCGTTCATGAACTGGTCGAACTCGGCCTTGTCCTTGGCTTCGCGCAGGCGGTGCAGGAAGGCTTCGAAATCCTGTTGTTCCCGTTCCAGGCGGGCCAGCGTGTCGGCCTTGTAGGCGTCGAATGCGCTGTTGCCCGAGGGCTTCATCGCGCTCATGTGACTGTGCCAGGAATGGCGGCGGCTGCAGGATTTGCTGAACATGCGTTTGCTCCAGATCATATAGGCCAGAAGGGCCAGGCCAACGGGCCAGAAGAAGATGAAACCAAGGACCATGGCAGCGATCCAGGCGCCTTTGCCCTTGTCGTCTAGCCAGGCCTCTGCACGGTGCAACCATCCCGGGTTGCGGGGGACGGCGTGTTCGGACAATGCGGTCATTTGGGCTCTCCAGGTTGATGTAAATTGTGTTCACATTGATCTAGATGGGGTGGCCCGGCCCGGATGCAAGGGGTGATGTGAAAAAGATTTACATTAAGTGCCCCGGTTGACGGCAGTTCCGATCCTGCGCAACGTGCGGGCATGAACACGCACAACGACAAGCCCGCCCCGACGCTTGAAGAAATCCTGAACCTGGAGCAACAGGTCTGGACCGCTTTGGTCGAGGGTGATGCGCAGGCGGACCGGGCGTTGCTGAGCGCCGATTTTCTGGGCGTATACCCATCCGGTTTCGCCAATCGTGACGATCATGTGGGTCAGTTCGCAGACAGCCCGACCATGGAGTCATATGAGTTGAGCGCGGCGCAACTGCGCGTTTTGATATCGGATATCGTCCTGTTGTCCTACCGGGCGGACTATCAGCGGCCGGGTGCGTCCGCGCGCGAGGCGATGCTGATCTCATCGTTGTGGGAACGCCGGGATGATGGCTGGATCAATACCTTCAGCCAGGACACTCCAGTCGACGTTACCTGACCGGAATTCGCCCATGACCGACAATCTTACCATCCGCCGCGTCCCGCGTCCCTACGACCCCGAATTGGGGCGAGAAGCCTGCGCCGCAGTGCCGGATCTGACCGCTGGTCAGTCCGAACTGGTGGCTGGTGCCGCAGGCAGCAGCCCGTACCTCAAGAGCTTGATCGACCGTGAGCGCAATTGGCTGGCCCCGGCGCTGGATCGGCCGCAGCACGCTCTTGGGCAGATCATGGACGACGCGCGCGCGTTGGCTCCTGACCAGTTGAAACCGGGTCTGAGGCAGGCAAAGCATCGGCTTGCCTTGCTGACGGCCCTGGCCGACCTTTCCGGAGCTTGGAACCTCGAGCAGGTCACGACGGCACTGACCGACTTCGCGGCGCTTGCCGTGGACATCGCGGCCAAGGCCGAGATCGCGGCGCTGATCCGGCGCAAGAAGCTGCCCGGCATGACCGAAGACGACGTCGAAACCGCCGCCGGGATGGTGATCCTGGCGATGGGCAAGATGGGTGCGCACGAACTGAACTACAGCTCGGATATCGACCTGATCGTGCTGTTCGACGAAACCCGGTACGATCCCGACGATTTCTATGAGGCGCGGCAGGGCATGGTGCGGGCCACGCGCAATTTCTGCGCCACGCTCAGCGACAAGACGGCAGATGGGTACGTGTTCCGCACCGATCTGCGCCTGCGCCCCGATCCTGCGGTCACCCCCGTCTGCATGGCGACCGAGGCGGCCGAGCGCTATTACGAAAGCCTGGGCCGCACATGGGAGCGTGCAGCCTATATCAAGGCCCGCCCTTGCGCCGGTGACATCGCCGCCGGGCAGCAGTTTCTGGAGACCCTGCGGCCCTTTGTCTGGCGCCGCCATCTGGATTTCGCCGCCATCCAGGACGCTCACGACATGCGCCTGCGCATACGCGAGAACAAGGGCACCGGTGGGGCTCTGACGATCCCCGGCCATGACATGAAGCTGGGGCAGGGCGGCATTCGCGAAATCGAGTTCTTTACCCAGACGCGACAATTGATCGCCGGGGGCCGTGACCCCGACCTGCGGGTGCGCGGCACGGTTCCGGGACTGGCCGCGCTGGCGGCCAAGGACTGGGTGCCGCGGGACGTGTCCGACAAGCTGACCGACCATTACCGCGCCCATCGCGAGGTCGAGCACCGCATCCAGATGGTGCATGACGCGCAGACCCACAAGGTGCCGCAATCGCCCGACGGGGTCGAGCGCATCGCCTGCCTGATGGGCACCACCAGCGCCGACCTGACAGCCGATCTGACCCGCCGCCTGACCGAGGTGCACGAGCTGACCGAGGGCTTTTTCGCGCCCGGCGCCGGCCCCGCGCCGACCGCAGCGCCCCCGGTCGAGTTCGACGCCGGCGTTCTGGCCCGGTGGACAACCTATCCCGCGCTGCGTTCGCAACGGGGCGCGCGCATTTTCGAGCGGCTCAAACCCGAATTGCTGGCCCGGCTGGCCAAGACCGCCCGTCCCGACGAGGCGCTGCTGGCGCTGGATGGGTTTCTGGCCGGATTGCCCGCTGGTGTGCAGCTGTTTTCGCTGTTCGAAGCCAACCCGCATCTGATCGACCTGCTGGTCGACATCGTCGGAACCTCGCATGCACTGGCCGCGCACCTGTCGCGCAATGCGCAGGTGTTCGACGCGGTGATCGGTGGCAGCTTCTTTGCCGATTGGCCCGGTCAGTCCGCCTTGCAGGCTGAACTGTCCCACGCGCTGGCGGCTGAGTCGGACTATGAAACGCAGCTGGATCTGGCGCGGCGCTGGTGCAAGGAATGGCATTTCCGTATCGGTGTGCACCACCTGCGCGGTCTGATCGACGGGTTGCAGGCCGGGCGGCAATACGCGGACCTCGCGCAGGTTGTCATCGCCGCGATCTTACCCTGCGTAGAGCGGCAGTTTTCGCAGAAGCACGGCTCCCCCCCTGGGCGCGGCGCTGTGGTGCTGGGAATGGGGTCATTGGGGGCCGCTCGGCTGAACTCGCAATCCGACCTGGACATGATCATGATCTACGACCCGCAAGCGGTGGACATGTCCGACGGCCCCAAGCCACTGGCCACGCGCACATACTATGCGCGCTTTACACAGGCGCTGATTACCGCCCTGTCGGCGCCGATGGCGCAAGGACGGTTGTACGAGGTCGACATGCGACTGCGGCCGTCCGGCAATCAGGGGCCAGTCGCCACAAGCTGGGCCAGCTTCACTCATTACCAACAAGAGGAAGCCTGGGTTTGGGAGCATCTGGCCTTGACCCGCGCGCGCGCAGTTGCAGGCAACACGGATCTGGCAGACGATTTCGAAGCTTTCCGAACGCAGTTCCTGTCTCGCCCGCGCGACAAGGATCAAGCCCTGCGCGAAGTGTCCGACATGCGCGCACGCCTCGCGGCCGCGAAATCTCCCGCCGGTGTCTGGGATGTCAAGAACGGCCCCGGCCGTCTGCTGGATATCGAGCTGATGGCCGAAACCGGCGCACTGTTGTCCGGAGCGCCACAGCGCGACATCGACTCGGGCCTGGACGGAGCGGTCGCTGCGGGCCTTTTGGATGTCGCTCAGGCGCAGGTGTTGAAGGACGCATATGACCTATGCTGGTCGGTGCAATGCGCGGCGCGGCTACTGTCTGGCAAGGTGATCGAGGCCGACAAGATCGGGCAGGGGGGCACGGCCTTTCTGTGCCGGGCGACCGGGTTCGAGCAGGTCGAGCAGTTACAGTCCGCCTTGCAGGACAGCTATGCTGCCGCAGCCGAAGTGATCGGCGCGGTGATCGAGGAGAGTGCGGATGGCGCGCAGTGATGACCCGAACGACCCCAAGGGCCTGATCCGCGAGGCCTATCGCATCGACGGAATCACGCGGCCGGAATGTCGCAGCATCTTTTTGGACTGGGCGCTCAGCCTGCCGGACGGGCGCGACCAGAAGCAGGCGCTTACCGAGTTGCATGCTGTCTATACCGCACAGGATGCCGACCATCCCATGACACAGGTTCTGCGCGAAGGGCTGGACACCGCGCAGGCTCCGCGCCGGCGCGGCGGCTGGCGGGCGCGCCAACGCTGACGGATAGCCAGAGGGGCTTTTCTGCCCGCGCAATCGCGACTATGAGGGCGCCATGACCCATGCCGACATGCCCGACCGCCCCAGAATCCGTTTGAAACCCAAAGCCAATGCGCGCGGTCTGCGCCACGGCTTTCCTTGGGTCTATGCCAATGACATCGTTACCGACCGGCGCACCCGCAAGATCGCGCCTGGTGCGCTGGCCGTGCTAGAGGATGACAAACGCGCCCCGATCGCGTTGGTTGCAGTGAACCCGGATTCCAAGATCATGTGCCGGGTGTTGGATCGTGACCTGTCGGCACAGCTGGACGCCGGGTGGTTCGAAACCCGCCTGCGCCGCGCGCTCGACCTGCGCGAACGGCTGTTCGATGCGCCCTTCTACCGGCTGGTCCATGCCGAGGCCGACGGTTTTCCCGGTGTCATCATCGACCGCTTTGGCGATGCCTGCGTGATCCAGCCCAACGCCGCCTGGGCCGAGGCGCATCTGGACCTTCTGACCGCCGCGCTGGTCTCGGTGACGGGGGTGACGACCGTGCTCAAGAACGCCTCGGGCCGCACCCGCGGGCTGGAAGGTCTGGATGACGTGAACCAGACCCTGCGCGGCACTGCGCCCGATGCCCCGTTGCCGGTTCCGATGAACGGCGCAACCTACATGGCCGACCTGACCGGGGGCCAGAAAACCGGCCTGTTTTACGACCAGCGCCCCAACCACGCCTTCGCCGCCCGGCTGGCGGGCCCCGGCGCGCATGTGCTGGACGTGTTCAGCCATGTGGGCGGGTTTGGCCTGGCCATGCTGGCCGGTGGCGCCGACCACGCGCTGTCGGTCGATGGCTCGGCCGCCGCGTTGTCTCTGGCCGAGCAAGGCGCCGTTGCTTCGGGTTTTGGCGACCGCTTTGAAACCCGACAGGGCGATGCCTTCGACGTGCTGACGCAACTGGGCGAGGAAGGCGCGCAGTTCGACGTGGTCATCTGCGATCCGCCGGCCTTTGCGCCGTCGAAACAGGCGCTGGATGCCGGATTGCGGGCCTATGAACGGATCGCCCGCCTGGCCGCGCCGCTTGTCAAACCGGGCGGTTATCTGGGCCTGTGTTCCTGCTCGCACGCCGCCGACCTGACCCGTTTCCGCGAGGCCTGCGCCCGCGGCATCGGCCGGGCCGGGCGTCAGGCGCAGATGATCCACACCGGCTTTGCCGGCCCCGACCATCCGCAACTGCCGCAGCTGGCCGAGAGCGGTTATCTGAAATCCGTGTTCTACCGGCTGTGAAGGCGGTTCTCGACACCTGCGTCATCTACCCGACGGTGATGCGCGAGATGCTGCTGGGCGTGGCGGCGCGGGGCCATTTCACCCCGCTCTGGTCGGCTCGCATCCTCGAGGAATGGGCCCGCGCCGCCCGCAAACTTGGCCCCGAGGGCGAGGCGCAGGCCCGGGCCGAAATCGCGTTGGTGCAGGCACACTGGCCGCAGGCGGAACGCCCCGAGGCGCCCGGTCTCGAACAGCGCCTCTGGCTTCCCGATCCGGCCGATACGCATGTGCTGGCCACCGCCGTCGCCGCATCGGCCGACACGATCATCACCGTGAATGCCAAAGACTTTCCAAGGAATATTCTGGCGGAAGAGGGCCTTGCGCGTATCGACCCCGACAGCTTCCTTCACGGCATCTGGCAGAGTGACCCGAGCAGTGTCGAAGAGATGGCTCAATCGGTCCTGACCGAAGCCAACCGTCTGTCGGGCGACAGCTGGACCCTGCGCGCATTGATGAAAAAGGCCCGCCTGCCGCGTCTCGGCAAGGCTTTGGCGGCCTGACCTCTTCCCCTGGCTCCAAATATCGCGAGAGGGTGGCCTCTCGCTCCCTGACCCTCAGCCACGCTCCCAGCGCTGCTCAAGGGCCTCCAGCGCGGCGATCCGCTCGTCCGTCTTGGGATGGCTCATCAGCCAGGCCGGCACCACGCCCGCCCGCTGCTGGGTGAGATCCTCTAGCTTGTGAAACAGGGATTTCTGCGGCGCGATCCCGATTCCGGCCTTGGTCAGCAGGGCGGCTGCGTATTCGTCCGCCTCGTACTCGTCCGCCCGCGACAGGCGCGAGGCCAGCAGCGCGGTCAGCGCATTTGCGATCCACGCGCCGATGAAGGGAATGAACCGGTTTAGCAGCATCATCAGCGCCGCCCGCATCGCGTTCTGACCGGAAAAATCGATCATCCGCCGCCGGGCGTGGCCCAGCGCAACATGCCCCAGCTCGTGCGCGATGACGCTGGCCATCTCCTCGGCCGAAACCTCGCCGTTGCGGAACTTGCGATAGAAGCCACGGGTGATGAAGATGCGCCCGTCCGGCGCGGCCAGCCCGTTCACCGGGTCGATTTCATAGATATAGACCGGCACGCGCGCCACATCCAAAGCGGCGGCCAGGCGGTCGGTCATGCGTTTCAATTCGGGATCGGCCAGCTCGGTCGACTTCGCGTCCAGCTCGCGATGCGTGCGCCAGACGGAAATCCGATACATCACAATGGCATAGGCGATCGCCAGCAGAATTGGGGTCAGACGCAACATATCTCAGATATGGGCGGATCGGGATGCGGGGGCAAGTCGTTCCTCATCACTTTCGGGCAACATGGGCGACTTGGGGCACTTCGTGAGACGGAAATCGCGCGGCGTCAGATCGCAGTTTCCATACTTCAAAGGTTGAAATGAAGGCAAAAGCCTTCTAGGGCACGGCGCACGCTGTGCGAGCGCGCGCTATGCAAGAGGGACAAATGGCCAACAATGATTTAGAAGCCCGGCACCTTGAAACACTGGATCGTGACCTGCGGCGGTTTTCCCGCCTCGAGGTTGCAACGGCGCAGGTCGGGCGGCCGTTCGTCGGATCGGGCATCGCCTTCGTGTTCATCGTGATCGCCGGGATCACGGCTGCTTTGTTGTTCGGACAGGCCAGCAACACGATGATCGTCGTGATTGCGGCCATGTTCGGAGCCTACATGGCGCTCAACATCGGGGCGAACGATGTGGCCAACAACATGGCCCCGGCGGTGGGCGCGAACACCCTGACCATGGGCGGCGCCATCGCGATTGCCGCAGTTTTCGAAAGCGCCGGCGCCCTGATCGCGGGTGGAGATGTAGTCTCGACCATCGCCAAGGGCATCATCAATACCGAAAGCATGGGAACGGCAACCGTCTTCATCTGGGCCATGATGGCCGCGCTGTTGTCTGCTGCGCTTTGGATCAACCTGGCCACCTGGGTTGGCGCTCCGGTCTCGACCACGCATTCGGTCGTGGGGGGCGTCATGGGGGCAGGGATCGCGGCGGCGGGGTTCGGCGCGGTCAGCTGGGTCAAGATGAGCCAGATCGCTGCAAGCTGGGTCATCTCGCCGCTTCTGGGCGGCATCATCGCCGCCGGATTCCTGTGGTTCATCAAGGCGCGGATCATCTACCAGGACGACAAGATCGCCGCTGCGCGCAAATGGGTTCCAGTTCTGGTCGGCATCATGGCCGGGGCGTTTGCCTCGTACCTTGCGCTGAAAGGCCTGAAACATCTGTTCAAGATCAACCTGCAGACGGCCCTGGTGATCGGTCTGGTCAGCGGAGTGCTGATCTGGATGGTGACGATTCCTGTCATTCGCCGTCAGGCCGAAGGGCTGGAGAACCGCAACAAGTCGCTGAAGATCCTGTTCGGCATCCCGCTGATCATTTCGGCGGCGCTGCTCAGCTTTGCGCATGGGGCCAATGACGTGGCAAATGCCGTCGGACCTCTGGCCGCCATCGTTCAGGCTTCGGCGGTGGGTGATTTCACCCATGCGGTGAACATTCCGCCCTGGGTCATGATCATCGGTGCCTTCGGCATTTCGTTCGGTCTGTTCTTGTTCGGGCCCAAGCTGATCCGGGTGGTCGGCAGCCAGATCACCAAGCTGAACCCGATGCGCGCCTATTGTGTGGCGCTGTCGGCGGCGATCACCGTGATCGTGGCCAGCTGGCTTGGCCTGCCGGTCAGTTCGACCCACATCGCCGTGGGCGCAGTGTTCGGTGTCGGGTTCTTCCGGGAATGGGACGCCGAGCGGCGCCTGATCAAGGCGCGCGGCGCTGTGCCGGAACGCCCGGTGCTGGCCCCCGAAGAGCGCCGCCGCCGCAAGCTGGTGCGCCGGTCGCATTTCCTGACGATCATCGCGGCCTGGGTGATCACCGTGCCCGCGGCGGCCCTGCTGTCAGGTCTGCTGTTCTTGGGAATTCAGGCAATCGCCGGATAAAAGCAAAGCCGGGCTGGCGCTATCGCGTCAGCTCGCGCATGCCGCGTTCCAGCCCGGCCAGCGTCATCGGCACCATCCGGTCTTCGAAGATCTCGCGGATCATGCCGATGGAATGGGTGTATTCCCAGTATTTCTCGGGCACCGGGTTGATCCACAGGTTCGACGTCCACTGTTCGCGCGCGCGCTGCAGCCAGACCTGCCCGGCCTCGGCGTTCCAGTGCTCGTTGGCGCCGCCGGGATAGGCGATCTCGTAAGGCGACATCGACGCATCACCCACGAAGATGCACTTGTAGTCGGGGCCGTAGGTCCGCAGCACCTCATGCGTGGGGGTCTGCGCATCCCACCGGCGGCGATTGTCGCGCCAGACGCCTTCGTACAGGCAGTTGTGGAAATAGAAATATTCCAGGTGCTTGAACTCGGACCGCGCGGCCGAGAACAACTCCTCGACCACCTTGATATGCGGGTCCATCGAGCCGCCCACATCGAGAAACAGCAGCACCTTGACCGCATTGTGCCGTTCGGGCCGGGTCTTGACGTCCAGGTATCCGTGCTCGGCCGTGGCGCGGATGGTGCCGTCGAGGTCCAGTTCTTCGGCGGCGCCCTCACGGGCCCAGCGGCGCAGGCGTTTCAGCGCGACCTTGATGTTGCGGGTGCCAAGTTCGACCGTGTCGTCCAGATTGCGGAACTCGCGCTTATCCCAGACCTTGACCGCGCGCTGGTGGCGGCTTTCCTTCTGGCCGATGCGCACGCCCTCGGGATTGTAGCCATAAGCGCCGAAGGGCGAGGTGCCCGCCGTTCCGATCCACTTGTTGCCGCCCTGGTGGCGGCCTTGCTGATCCTTCAGCCGCTCGCGCAGCGTCTCCATCAGCTTGTCGAAACCGCCAAGCGCTTCGATCTCGGCCTTTTCCTCGTCTGACAGGTGCTTCTCGGCCATCTTGGCCAGCCACTCGGCCGGGATGTCCACGGCCTCGAGCACCTGATCGAAGGTGATCTCGGACAGCCCTTCGAAGCTGGCGGCAAAGGCGCGATCGAACTTGTCGATGTTGCGCTCGTCCTTCACCATCGAGACACGGGCGAGGTAGTAGAACGCCTCGATGTCGTAGGTGGCCAGCCCCTTTTTCATCCCCTCCAGAAAAGTCAGGTATTCCCGCAACGAGACGGGGATGCCTGCTTTTCTGAGGTTTTCGAAAAAGGGGATGAACATCGGCTCAGCCTATCACCCGCACCAGAACAAGCGAAATGGCCAGTCCCGCCAATGCAAATGCAATGCCGTAGCCGGCCGCATACTGGGCGATATCCGCGCCGCTGCCTTTGCGTTTTCGTGCCGTCAGCGCGCCCAGAGCCGCCCCCAGGACCGCCATTCCCACAACCACTAGCATGTGTTAGTCATCCGCCTTTTGCGATGTTATGGGGCCCCCAGTGCGACGTCCTGCATCAACGAGCTGACCACCAATTCCGAGCCAAACCCGTAGCGCGCCCACCCCAGACTGTCCAGCCTGACGGAGCGTGCCTGTTCGGGTTTGCCGGCCTGCTTCAAGGCCTCGGCCTTCAGCAGCAGCAGCGTCGCCAACATCGAGGCGTTTTCGGCCCGCGTCATCGTCGCGATGGCCCGGTCGAGGTCCGGCAGGGCTGCGGGGCCGCGCCCTTGGGTCAGGGCATAGGCCGCCGTCTGAACCGAGATATGCGCGCGCTGAAGCTCGGTTCCGGGGGTCGCGCGCAGGTATTGCAGAGCGATGGCATATTCGCGCTGCGCTTCCTCGGGGGCGTCGAATTCACCCAAACGGGCCTTCAGATAATGGGGGTACGCCCGGCGGTGATCGGCCCAACCTTGCTCTCGGCCGATCCGCATCGCGCGGTCGATGGCCCGCATTTGCCGCGGCGAGGCCCGGCCCTTGCCGACCGCCAGTTGCACGGCGTCGATCCATTCACGCGGGGTCTCCGAGATTGGCTGGACGGGCAGGTTGGCACCGCGCGGGTTCAGGCGGGCGATGACCCCGGGTATGACCTGGGCCACCTGGTCCCGGGTCATTCCGGTCTGTAGCTCCGGCGCATAGGTCGCGCGCAGGATCAGCATGTCGAACCCGGTCAGGACAGTGTGGAAATTATCGTCGTTGAAGACCGAATCCGGCAGGCGGTACATGTCGTTCAGAGGCCCGATCGCCTGTGCAAGTTCTTCGTGAAGGCAATCCCGCATTTCCTGGGGACTGACATCGTTGGGAATGAAGATGGCCAGCCGCTCGCGGCTGCGCAGCGCGCGCCAACTGCTTTTGGTCTTGCGCTTGTCGCGGTTGTATTCCTCGAGGCTGGACGCGTTGGGTACGACGAAACATGCGGCTTGCGGCAGCAGCCGCTGGATCTGGCGCTGGGTCACTGCTTCGATCGTGATGTTGGCCTGCCCATCGTTGACCTGGCGGATGTCGATCCGGGCTTCGCGCTGCAGTCTGGTCAGCAGACGCGTCAGGTCGGATTGCATCGTGGGGGCAGGGGCGCCCGTCAGCCGAACTGTGATCGGACCCTCGAACCGCGTAAACACGGGCAGGGCGGTGCCGCTTTCCAGCGAGAAATGCAGGTCCACAAAATCTGCCGCGATGTTCGTATTTGACCGGGCCGGCGGGAAAGGACGTGGCGTGCCGAAAGCCTGAGACACCGGTGCCGCGGCCTCGGTCACCTTGATTTCATCGGGCAACTCAATCCGGTCGACTGAACTGCATCCGGCAAGGGCAAAGCCAAGAAATATGCCGGCCAGACGTTTCATGGACGCCGATACTTGAGGAAAGGCGTCAGTTGGCCGACGCGGTCATAAAGCTGGCGCGCCGTGTGGTTGAACTCCTGCGTCAGCCAATAGACATCGAGCGCGCCTTTTCGGTCGGCTTCGGCATAGACGGCCTCGATCAACGCCCGACCGACACCGGTGCCGCGCACATGCGGGCTGGCATAGAGATCCTGCAGATAGCAGACGTTTTCGATCTTCCAGGCATGGCGGTGAAACAGGAAGTGGGTCAGCCCGATCAATTCGCCGTCCAACTCGGCCACTAGGCATGAAAAGTCCTGCGGATCATCTCCCAGCAGGCGCGCAAACGTGCTGTCGTAGACCTCGTCGGGCAATACCGTTTCGTAGAATTCAAGATACGCCCGCCACAACAAGTCCCAGCTCGGCCGGTCTTCGGGCTTGAGGGGACGAATGCGCGGCGCTTGGGTCAATTCGGGTGGTCCTGCTCTACAGCGTGCTCGGTGTCGTGTTCTTTGATCTTTGTTGCAGCAATGCTGGCATCAGGCTTGCCGCAAGGCAAGCCGTGATCACCAAGTATTCATGAATGGGCGGGCTTCAGCGCTTGGCGCGCGCCATGAAGGCCAGCCGTTCGAACAGATGCACGTCCTGCTCGTTCTTCAGCAGGGCGCCGTGCAGCTTGGGCAGGGCATTGACCCCGTCGCGCTTCAGGTCTTCGGCATCCAGATCCTTGGCCAGGAGCAGCTTGAGCCAGTCCAGCACCTCGGAGGTCGAGGGTTTTTTCTTTAGCCCCTGCGTTTCGCGGATTTCGTAGAACTGGGTCAGGGCGGTGGTCAGCAACGCCTCTTTGATGCCGGGGTGATGCACTTCGACGATGCGGCGCATCGTGGCTTCGTCGGGGAAACGGATATAGTGGAAGAAACAGCGGCGCAGGAAGGCGTCGGGCAGTTCCTTTTCATTGTTCGAGGTGATGATCACGATGGGGCGGTGTTTGGCCCGGATCGTTTCGCCGGTCTCGTAGACGTGGAACTCCATCTTGTCGAGTTCCTGCAGCAGGTCGTTGGGGAACTCGATATCGGCTTTGTCGATCTCGTCGATCAGCAGCACGACCTTTTCATCGGCGTCGAAGGCCTGCCACAGCTTGCCTTTGCGGATATAGTTCGACACATCATGCACACGTTCGTCGCCCAGCTGGCTGTCGCGCAGACGGCTGACTGCGTCATATTCATAAAGACCCTGCTGCGCGCGGGTGGTCGACTTGACGTTCCACTCGATCATCCTGAGACCCAGCGCGCCGGCGACCTGTTTGGCCAGTTCGGTTTTGCCCGTTCCGGGTTCACCCTTGACCAGCAGCGGTCGTTCCAGCGTGACGGCTGCGTTTACGGCAATGGTCAGGTCGTCGGTGGCAACGTATTCGGCTGTGCCTTTGAAACGTGCGGTCATGGGGCCCTCGTATGATGGTCGCAGCAACAGGAGACGGGAACCGGGTTACCTAGGGCGCGGCCGAATGACAAGCCGGGCCGCAGCGTCGCGGGCTGCCAACGACGGGCGCGAGGGACGAATCGCACCGATTCCATCATCCGCTCGCGGGTGTTCTGCCGCAAAATGGTCGTTTCGCTTTCACAGAATGGCAACGATGTGGTGTCCAAAGTCTCATATTTATACCGGTTCTCATAACGGCGCGTCGGGGTTGCGTTTGGATAGTGACATTCCCCGTCCCGTCAGTTAAACGCTGCGCAGAAGGGGGTGCCAAATGTCAGGCGACACGACCGCAAAAGACGTTTCTGGCCATACCGAGGGAGCCAATATGAAGCAGGAAGTTTTTCTGCCGGAGGACTATCGTCCGGCCGAAGATGAACCTTTCATGAATGAACGCCAGCTTGAGTATTTCCGCCGCAAGCTGCTGAACTGGAAACACGAACTTTTGGCAGGCAGCCGGGATACGATCGAGGGGCTGCAGGACAGCACCCGTAATATTCCCGACGTTGCAGACCGCGCCAGCGAGGAAACCGATCGTGCGCTGGAGCTGCGCACCCGGGACCGCCAGCGCAAACTGGTTGCCAAGATCGACGCGGCTCTGCGCCGGATCGACGAGGGCGAATACGGTTACTGCGAAAAAACCGGCGACCCGATCTCGCTCAAGCGTCTGGATGCGCGTCCGATCGCGACCATGACGCTGGAAGCGCAAGAGCGTCACGAGCGTCGCGAAAAAGTTCACCGCGACGATTGATCGCTGGGTTCTTTCAAAAAAGACATGCGCCGGGGCCTGTGGCTCCGGCCTTTTTGCGTTAGGCCCGTGTCATGAAGATCGACGGTTTGCAAATCTGTGTCATCGGCGGCGGGCTCGGCGGAATGGCCGTTGCGCTGGCCTTGCAGCAACGCGGTGCACGGGTGACCGTGCTCGAGCAGGCCGAGGCCTTGACCGAGGTCGGGGCCGGCCTGCAAATCAGCGCCAACGGCATGGCGGTCCTGCGTGCGCTGGGTGTCGTGGATGATCCCGGTCGGGTCGCACAACTCTCTCACGGCACTCTTCTGCGCGATTATCGGCGGGGCCGCGTCGTTAGCTGCCTTCCGGCACCTTCGGCCGGACCCACGTGGTATTTCCATCGCGCTGACCTTCTGGATGTGTTGCAAAAGGCGGCCGAGCGCGCAGGGGTGTCGATCAGGCTGAATGCCCGCGTCACCAATGTTCGGAAGCATCCAGCCGAAGCCGAGGTTGCGCTGCAGGATGGCACCCGGCTGCGCGCGGAGTTCGCCGTTGCAGCGGATGGCGGGCGCAGCGGTATCCGGCCCATCCTGAACGGAACCGAAGCGCCCGCGTTCACGCATCAGGTGGCGTGGCGGGCAACGGTGCCCTGGACCGGCCACGAAGCCGAGCCCATGGCATCGCTGACGATGGGCCCCGGGCGTCATGTCGTGACCTATCCGCTGCGGAAGCAGTCCATGTTGAACATCGTGGCGGTAGAAGAGCGGTCCGACTGGCGGGAAGAAGGCTGGCGCCTGCGCGGTGACCCCGAGGACCTGCGGGCGCGTTTTGCCGATTTCGGCGGTCCTGCAGGTGCCGCGCTTGCGCAGGTGCAGGATGTTCGCCTGTGGGCTTTGTTTCTGCGCCCCGTGGCACAGAAATGGCAGAATGGCCGCGTTGCCCTTCTGGGGGACGCCGCACATCCCACATTGCCGTTTATGGCTCAAGGGGCGTGCCTCGCGCTTGAGGATGCATGGATCCTGGCCCGATCTTTTGACGAACAGTCGGGTGTCCGCCGCGCACTCGAAGCCTATGAAAGCACGAGGAAACCCCGCGCGCGCAAGGTGGTCGCAGCTGCCGGTGCCAACGCGCGGAACTTTCATTTGCGCGGTCCTGCACGACTGGCCGCGCAGGCGGCCTTGGCCCTGATCGGTCCGCGCCTGACGCGTCGATACGACTGGATCTACGACTACGATCCGACGGCCTGACGGGTCAGATGTCGAGGTCCACCCAAACAGGGACGTGATCGGACGGTTTTTCATGTCCGCGCACTGCGGCGTCGATCTGGCAATCGCGCATCAGGTCCGCCGCTTGCGGTGTCAGAAGGAAATGGTCAATGCGAATGCCGTCATTCCGGTTCCACGCGCCGGCCTGATAATCCCAGAACGAATAGTGGCCCGGGCCTTGTGTCCGCGCACGGAACGCTTCGGTGAAGCCAAGGTTCAGCACCTTGCGAAACGCCGCGCGGCTTTCCGGCCGAAACAGGGCGTCTTCGCGCCAGGCCTCCGGACGTTTCGCGTCCTCGGCTTGCGGAATGATGTTGTAGTCCCCGGCCATGAGGGCCGGCTCTTCCGTGGCCAGAAGATCACGGGCGCGCTCGTACAGCCGCTCCATCCAAGCAAGCTTGTAGTCGAATTTCGGCCCCGGAGCAGGGTTCCCGTTGGGAAGATAAAGCCCGCAAATCCGCAGCGCCCGCTTGCCGATGACGGTTGCCTCGATCCATCGCGCCTGCTCGTCCTCTTCATCCCCGGGCAGCCCGCGCGAGACGTCTTCGAGCGGATACTTCGAAAGTATCGCCACGCCGTTGAAGCTTTTCTGACCATGGGTTTCGACGTTGTAGCCGCGTTCCTCAAAGATCTCGCGGGGAAAGTTTTCGTCGACGGATTTGATTTCCTGAAGCAGGACCACATCGGGCTGGGCTTCGTCCAACCAGCGGGGCAGAGCCTCGGCCCGCGCCTTGATGCCGTTGATGTTGAATGTTGCGATTTTCATCCCGGTCCCTCCGAAGCTCTGCCGAAACCTATCGCCCAGAACGGAGACCATCACAAGGTGTCAGTCAGGTCTGCCGCGGGTACCGGGGCGTACGGGGACGGATGACGCGATGACGAACTGGGCCAATTGGCGCGGGGCCAAAAACGGTCAACCGCGCCGTAAGGCCTGATCGCGGGACAGCGGGCGCTCCTGCAGATCAAAGAGATATTCAGAGGACAAGGGCGCAACGCCCCCACGATTGATCACATCGAAAAAGACGTGCCGCACCCGCAGGAAGAGGTTGCGTTGGGGTTGTCGATCACGAACCGGGCGCCGATCAGTTCCTGCGTGAAATCAATCGTCGCATTTTCCAGGAACGGCAAAGAAATTTCGTCGACGACAACCTTCTGGCCTTTGCCTTCCAGCACCAGATCATCGTCCTTGGGCTCGTCCAATGCGATTTCGTACTGAAAGCCTGAACACCCTCCGCCTTCAACGGCGATGCGCAGGGCCTTGCCGTTGTCGGCGGCGCCGATCTCGGCAAGCCTCTCGAAGGCGCGTTCTGTGACTCTCGGAGGCAGATTCATGCCATGCTCCAAAGGTTTATTTCCTCGTTGGTCTACAATATAGAAACCCCGGAGACAGGCGACAAGGACAAGACCATTGGAGCGAGCAGGATTTGCTGCCGATCCGGGCCGGGCGCGCGGGCGGCTAGTGCCAGAGGAAGAAAGCAGTTTCCGGTCGTGCTTTCAGCGGGACCGGGACAGGATCATACACGCCAGCGCGTTCCGACGTCTTAAGCACAAGACACAGGTTTTTGTCGAGCATGAGGGCGACAGCTATCGCACGCGCCTGACCCATTCGATCGAGGTGGCGCAGGTCGCGCGCACGATCTCGGGGGCATTGGGGCTGAACCCCGAGCTGACCGAGGCCGTGGCCCTGGCGCATGATCTGGGCCACACGCCGTTTGGCCATACCGGCGAGGACGCTCTGCATGCGCTGATGGCGCCCTACGGGGGCTTCGACCACAACGCTCAAGCGATCCGCATCGTCACCAAGCTGGAACAGCATTACGCGGATTTCGACGGGTGCAACCTGACATGGGAATGCCTTGAGGGCATCGCCAAGCACAACGGCCCGGTTACGGGCGAGCTGCCCTGGGCGCTGGCCGAGTGCAATGCCGATTTTGACCTTGAACTGCACACCCATGCCAGCGCAGAGGCGCAGGTTGCGGCACTGTCCGACGACATCGCCTACAACAATCATGACCTGTTCGACGGCCTGCGGGCCGGACTTTTTACCGACGACGAGATCGCCCAATTGCCGATTGTCCGGGAGTGTTATGCCGAGGTGGATCGCAAGTACCCCGGGTTGGATTTCTACCGGCGTCGTCACGAGGCGCTGAGGCGGGTGTTCGGCGTGATGGTTTCGGATGTAATCGACACCTCGCGCGAGGTTTTGGAGAGATCGGGCGCGCAAACAGTCGAAGATGTTCGTCACCTCGGGGCTCCTGTCATCCGCTTCTCGGATGATCTTTGGGCGCAGCTCAACGATATCCGGGCGTTTCTGTTCACCCGCATGTACCGGGCGCCCAGCGTCATGGAGGTGCGCGCCAAGGTCAGTCGCGTAGTCGAGGAGCTGTTCCCGATCTATCTGAGCGACCCGCGCCAGATGCCTCGGCATTGGCATTCGGATATCGAAGCGGCGCCGGACGAGACCGCGCTGGCCCGGATCGTATCAGACTATATTGCGGGCATGACCGATCGGTTTGCCTTGCAGGATCATGCCCGCCTGACCGGCACGCAGCCCCCGCAGGTTTAGGGCTGCATGCTGCGAATGCTGGTTTGGACCGCTTGCCCGCATTGACCTTGCCGCCTTGCGTGGTAAACCGCTGCGCAAGCAAAAGGACATCCGAAATGAACCTGTTCTCCGAGATCCGCGGCCTTGTTCTGGACGCGCTGACGCAGATGCAGTCCGAAGGCGCGCTGCCCGAGGGGCTGAGCTTTGACAACGTTGCGGTCGAACCCCCGCGCGACGCCGCCCATGGAGACATGGCGACCAATGCCGCGATGGTGTTGGCCAAGCCGGCCAAGATGAAGCCGCGTGACATTGCCGATGCGCTGGCCGCGAAACTGGCCGCCGATGAGCGGATCACGAGTGCCGAGGTTGCAGGTCCGGGCTTTCTCAACCTGCGGCTCGCTCCGTCGGTCTGGCAGGGCGTTCTGGGTGCGGTGTTGGAACAGGGCACGGATTATGGTCGCTCGACCATGGGGCAGGGGCTGAAGGTGAACGTGGAATACGTCTCGGCCAACCCCACGGGACCGCTGCATGTGGGCCACACGCGTGGCGCAGTGTTCGGCGACGCGCTGGCCAGCCTGTTGGCCTATTCCGGCCACGACGTGACTCGTGAATACTACATCAACGATGGCGGTGCGCAGGTGGATGTGCTGGCCCGGTCCGCGTTCGAGCGGTACCGCGAGGCCAACGGCCTGAGCCCGGAGATCGCCGAAGGCCTTTACCCGGGCGACTACCTGATCCCGATCGGTGAGGCGCTGAAGGAAAAATACGGTGACAGCTTGCTGGACAAGCCTGAAAGCGAGTGGCTGGCCGAAGTCCGCGTTTTTGCAACCGATGCGATGATGGATCTGATCCGGGCCGACCTGAAGGCGCTGGGCGTCGAGATGGACGTGTTCTTCTCGGAGAAGTCGCTGTACGGAACCGGCAAGATCGAGGCGGCACTGAAGTCGCTCAGCGACAAGGGGCTTATCTATGAAGGCGTTCTTGAGCCGCCCAAGGGCAAAACCCCCGAAGACTGGGAGCCGCGCGAGCAGACCCTGTTCAAGTCCACCGCACATGGCGACGATGTGGATCGCCCTGTCAAGAAATCCGACGGCAGCTGGACCTATTTTGCTCCGGACATCGCTTATCACTACGACAAGGTGAGCCGCGGATTTGACGCTCTGATCGACGTATTCGGCGCGGATCATGGCGGCTATGTCAAGCGGATGAAGGCCGCCGTTTCGGCCCTGTCAGACGGCAAGGTGCCGCTGGACATCAAGCTGACCCAGTTGGTGAAACTGTGGAAAAACGGTGAGCCGTTCAAGATGTCCAAGCGGGCCGGCAATTTCGTCACGCTACGTGATGTGGTTGACCAGGTCGGCCCGGACGTGACCCGGTTTGTGATGCTGACCCGCAAGAACGATGCGCCGCTGGACTTCGATTTCGACAAGGTGCTTGAGCAGAGCCGCGAGAACCCCGTGTTCTACGTGCAATACGCCCATGCCCGGGTCATGAGCGTGCTGCGCCGGGCCGCCGAAGCGGGCATTGCCGCGGACGATGCAACCCTCAAAGCTGCCGATCTGAGCAAGATCGACCACGCGGCCGAGTTGGTTGTTGCCAAAAAGCTGGCCGAATGGCCACGGCTGGTCGAGATCGCTGCGCGTACCAACGAACCGCATCGCGTTGCCTTCTATCTGTATGAACTTGCAGGGGATTTTCATGCGTTGTGGAACAAGGGCAACGAAGAAATGTCGCTGCGCTTCCTGCAAGATGGTGACGCGGCAACAAGCCAGGCAAAAATCGCGCTGGCCCGGGCCGTTTCTGTTGTGATTTCAGCAGGCTTGGGTATTCTTGGTGTCACGCCGGCGCAGGAGATGCGGTAACCAACACTGCCCGAACCGCCGGCCCGAGGTAGGCAAGAAATGACCCGCGCGCCCCAATTTCAGGCGCGAAACGGGCAGTGAGGCGGATATGACCAGTTACGATTTCTCGGGGCAGACCAGCCCCGAGCACGCGCATTACTCGAATCAGTTCCACCCCGAAGATGGGTATGAATATCCCGACGACATGATGGACCAGGCTGAGGGTGTGCCCGCAGGCGCGGGCCTCGGGCGGGTCGTCAACCTGCTGGGTGCTGCCGCGTCTCTGGCGCTTGTCGCTGGCGTGGCGATCTGGGGGTACAAGCTGGTCATGCGCGATGTGAGCGGCGTACCGGTCGTACGCGCGGCCGAGGGGCCGATGCGGGTGCAGCCGGAAACTCCCGGGGGCACACCCGCCGATCACCAGGGTCTTGCGGTCAATGCAGTTGCGGCGGTTGGAACCGCGGCGCCTCCGGCCGACCGGCTGATCCTTGCGCCGCGGCCCGTTTCCCTGACGGATGAAGACGTGGCGATGGGCGAGCTGAAGCCGACCCCCGCCGTGCATGTTGTCGAACAAGAAATCTCGAACCAGGAAGCGGCCGAACTGCGTCAAGGCGCAGTTGACGCCGTGGTGGCCGAACTGTCCGGCGCGCCTGCCGTTGAGACACCGCAGACCGAAGCGGGTGTGCAGCTTGCATCCCTGAACTTGGTCGATGACGAGCCAGCCATTGATCCGGCCGATCTCGCCGCTCAGTTGCCGGATCCCGAAATCGCGGCCCTGCCGGGCGTGCGCCGGTCCCTGCGTCCGCTCCGCCGCCCGGCGCGCGCGGCTTCCGCTGTGCGCCCTGCGGTCAACGAAGACGCGATCAACGCCGCGGTCAAGGCTGCTGTAGGGTTGGATGTCGACCCGAACACCTTGACCAAGGGTACCCGGCTGGCGCAGCTGGGTGCGTTTGAAAGCCCCGAGGTCGCGCAGGCCGAATGGGACAGGCTGTATCGTCGGTTTGGCGAATATATGGATGGAAAGCAGAGGGTTATCCAGAAAACCTCAAGCGGAGGCCGTACGTTTTACCGTCTGCGGGTCCTGGGGTTCGATGACCTGAGCGACTCGCGCCAGTTCTGCGCCGCCCTGGTCGCACAGGACGCTGACTGTATCCCGGTTGCCGTGCGGTGAGGTTTGGCGCCACGATCACGGATGCGGCCGGGCTGCGATTGACACCCGAAGAAAAGGCGTTGTTTCGCCAAATGAACCCGTTCGGGTTCATTCTGTTTGCCCGCAACATCGAAACCGCGGATCAGGTCCGTGCCTTGTGCGGCGACTTTCGCGAGGCTGTCGGCCGAAACTGTCCGATCACCATCGACCAAGAGGGCGGACGGGTCCAACGTTTGCGCGCGCCACTTGCCCGGCAATGGATGCCCCCATTGGATCATGCGGAACGTGCCGGCGACCATGCCGAGCGGGCCATGTACCTGCGGTACCGCCTGATCGCGCATGAACTGTATTCCATGGGGATCGACAGCAACTGCGCACCGATGGTGGATCTGGCGCGTCCAGACACCCACGCGTTTTTGCGCAACCGGTGCTACGGTGGCGATGCTGCAACGGTCGCAAAAATCGGCCGAGCCGTTGCGCAGGGTCATTTGGACGGTGGCGTGTTGCCCATCGTCAAGCATATTCCCGGCCACGGGCGGGCGACCTTGGACAGCCATTTCGATCTGCCACACGTCAATGCGCCGTTGGTCGATCTGTTGCAGACCGATTTTGCCCCGTTTCGCGCCTTGAACGACCTGCCGATGGGCATGACAGCCCATTTGGTCTTTGAGCAGCTCGATGAACGACCGGCAACGATCTCTCCGCAGATGATGGCTGTGATCCGGGATCAGATCGGGTTTGATGGCCTGATCATGACCGACGACATCTCGATGAAGGCGCTCAGCGGGTCTTTGGCCGACCTGTCACGTCAGGCGCTGGCCGCAGGATGCGATGTTGTGCTGCACTGCAACGGCTCGCTTGCCGACAGGGCGACGGTCATGGAAGCTGCGGGCGAGATGTCCGAGGCGGCACAAGCCCGCGCAGACAAGGCGCTGGCACAGCGGCAATCGCCCGAGGAACTTGACATCCGTGCCGCCGAGACGGAACTATCCCGTCTGATGGGCGGGCAGGTATATGACGGATAACCTTTTCAGCGAAGACCCGGTTTCGGTCGCCGATCGGCTGGCCGCCGAGGCGCTGATCGTGGACGTCGACGGGTTTGAAGGCCCGCTGGACGTGCTGCTGACCCTGTCGCGGACGCAAAAGGTCGATCTGCGCAAGATCTCGGTTCTGGCGCTGGCGCAACAATATCTGGCCTTTGTCGAACGGGCCCGCGCCCTCCGGATCGAACTGGCCGCCGACTACCTGGTGATGGCCGCGTGGCTGGCCTTTCTGAAATCCCGGCTGCTGCTGCCGCCCGACCCCGATGAAGAGGGGCCGACGGGCGAGGAACTGGCCGCTCACCTGGCCTTTCAGCTGGAACGCCTGCAGGCGATGCGCGACGCGGCCGCCCGCCTGATGGCGCGCGACCAGTTGGGGCGCGATTTCTTCAGCCGCGGGCAGGGCGAGGATGTCACCCGCATCCGCACGGTCACCTATTCCGCCACCTTGCTGGACTTGATGCAGGGCTATGCCCGCATCCGCACCCGCGACGAGTTCCGGCCCTTCGTGATGGACCGCGACGCCGTTTTCACGATGGAGCAGGCGCTGGAACGGATGCGCCCGCTGATCGGATTTGCCGGAACCTGGACCGACATGGAAACTTACCTGCCCGACGGATGGGACGTTGACCCGGTGCGGCGGCGCTCGGCCACGGCGGCGACGTTTGCGGCCTCGCTGGAACTGGTCAAGGAAGGACATATGGAGATCAAGCAAAGCGAGACCTTTGCTCCGATCCAACTGCGCAGAAGGACTGACAAACGTGACTGACGCCCCCGAAGACGACGGCACCGGCACCCTGTTCGAAGCGCCTCCGCTGGCTGAGCAGGAGCGTATGGTCGAGGCGGTACTGTTCGCCAGCGCTGAGCCGGTGACAGTGGCCGATCTTGAGGCGCGGATGCCGCATGGCTGCGACGCCGCGCAAGCGCTGGAACTGCTGCAGAAACGTTATGAAGGGCGCGGGGTCCGCGTGGTCAAAGTGGGTGAGGCGTGGGCCATCCGCACGGCCCCCGATCTGGGCTTCCTGATGCAGAAGGAAACGGTCGAGACCCGCAAGCTGAGCCGCGCCGCCATCGAGACCCTGGCGATCGTGGCCTATCATCAGCCCTGCACCCGCGCCGAGATCGAAGAAATCCGCGGCGTGTCCGTGTCGCGGGGCACCATCGACCAGCTGCTGGAGATGGAGTGGATCCGGCTGGGCCGTCGCCGCATGACGCCGGGCCGTCCGGTGACCTTTGTCGTAACGCCTCAATTCCTGGACCATTTCGGTCTGGAAAGCGCGCGTGACTTGCCGGGCCTTAAGGAACTGCGCGCTGCTGGCTTGCTGGAAAACCGGCCGCCGCCGGGTGCGATGCCGATCGGCGAGGCCAACGAAGATGAAACGGGTGACGAAGATCAGTCCGAACTGTTCGAGGAAGATTGATTGCGTCGCCCATTTGTCGGCGCATATCGCCGTTAGGTTCGGCGCAGAGGAACGGAGACCGAAATGAACGCAAACCGCATCATCGACATGATCGTTCGGCAAGTCATGCGCAGGCTGGTCACGCGTGGTGTCGACAAAGGTTTTGACCTTGCCGATCGTGCGACCCGCAAGCCGGGCCAACAGAGCCAGGCGCGCGATCCTCAGACCGACCGGCGCATGGCGCAAAGTGCAGGCGGACAGAGCCCGAGCATGAAACAGGCCAAGCAGCTGACCCGCCAGATGCGGCGGTTCATGCGGTTCTGAGGTTTACTGTGCGGACTTGAAATGCTTCGACAGTTTCAGGCCTTGACCCTGATAGTTCGAAGCAATTCCTGCGCCGTACAGCTGTGTCGGCATCTCGGCCATACGCTCATAGACCAGCCGCCCGACGACCTGTCCATGCTCCAGTACGAAGGGCGCTTCGTGACAGCGAACTTCCAGAACTCCACGTGACCCGGCGCCTCCGGCTTCGGCATGGCCGAAGCCCGGATCGAAAAAGCCCGCATAGTGCACCCGGAATTCGCCCACCATCGCCAGATAGGGTGCCATTTCGGCCGCGTACATCGGTGGGATGTGAACCGCCTCTCGGCTGACCAGGATATAGAATGCGCCCGGATCCAGAATGATCCGCCCGTCTTTGGTACGCACCTCTTCCCAGTATTCCTGTGGGTCGTATTCGCCGATCCGGTCAAGGTCGATCACGCCGGTATGCGGTTTCGCGCGATAGCCAACAAGGTCAGTGTTGGGCAGGCGCAGGTCGACCGAAAACCCCAGACCGTCCTGAATGACGGCCGGACCATCGACCAATGGTGATTCCGCATGCAGAGCGGTCAGGTCTGCATCGGACAAAACCGCCTGGCCTTGCCGGAAACGGATCTGGTTCAGCCGCATCCCCGGACGCACCAGAACAGAAAAGGACCGCGGGCAGATTTCGGCGTAGAGGGGCCCCGAATAGCCTGCGGGCACCCGGTCGAACTCGGTTCCGCCGTCGGTGATGGTACGGGTCAGAAGGTCCAGACGCCCGGTCGAGCTTTTGGCGTTGGCGACAGCGGTCACGTCACCGGGCAGGGACAACGCTTCCATCAGGGGCACAAGGTAGACGCAACCTTTTTCGAGAACGGCGCCGTCGGTGATGTCGATCCGGTGCATTTCGAACTCGGCCAGCCGTTCGGACACCGAACGGCTTTCGCCCGCCAGAAATGACGCACGGACGCGGTAAGCAACTGTTCCCAAACGAAGATCAAGGCTGGCGGGCTGGATCTGAGCGGGCAGAATGGCCGGCTCGGCGGAGATCTCACCGCGCGCGATCATCGCCTCGATTTGCTGGTTCGGGCATACACCTGTCATTCCGATCCCCCCTGGTGCCAGAGCGGGATCTGGCCTGTCTGCCATAAACGTCGGTGTGATTTGGTCGGGCTAGCAGGACTCGAACCTGCGACCTTCCGTCCCCCAGACGGACGCGCTACCAGGCTGCGCCATAGCCCGACGTTGGGCTGTTCATAATGATTTTCCCGGCAGGGGCAAGAGGAAAACATTGCCTTTCTTCTTATCCCGCCTTTTGACCTTCGACCCGGCTGAGCCATGCCCTGAGGTCCCTCGCGATCGGGGCGATCTGGCGCAGCGCCTCAGCGTCAAAATCCGTAGTCTGCCAAGCTTTGGAGGCGATGCCGCCGAACAGCGGGGCAGGGCTGATGCCATCGTCCCCGTTGACCGCAGTGGGCGCGGGCGCCGGCTCGGGGTCTGGGGAACTGGGTGTTTCCTGAGGCTCTGGCGATCCGGGACCATCAGTGCCGGCCTGCAGATCGAGGTCGATTTGCTGACCGGTCGATTTGGGCGGAAAGGACACCACCACGTCCTGTGGCGTCTGTGGTGATTCTGCGCTGACATCGATGTCGGGTGACAGCGCCGCCACATGGGCCACGCCCTGTTCCCTCAGGATGCGTTGAACGCCTTTTATCGTGATGCCGTCCTCGTGCAGCAGCTTCTTGATGCCGCCCAGCAGGCGCATGTCGTTGGGGCGGTAGTAACGGCGACCGCCAGCCCGTTTAACCGGTTTGACCTGTGCAAACCGGCTTTCCCAGAATCGCAGGACATGGGCCTGAACACCGAGCCAATCCGCAACTTCACTGATGGTGCGAAACGCGTCGGGTGACTTGCTCATATCCTCCTGGCCCCGGGTTTACTTGCGATTCCCGGCGGCGACGCGATCCTTCATCAGATGCGACGGGCGGAAAGTCAGCACGCGGCGCGGCTGGATCGGAACCTCTTCACCGGTTTTCGGGTTGCGTCCAATACGGGCTGATTTGTCACGAACGCTGAAAGTGCCGAAGGACGAAATCTTGACCTGTTCGCCACGCACCAGCGCGTCCGACATGTGGTTCAGAATGCTCTCGACAAGCTGTGCACTTTCGTTGCGTGACAGCCCAACTTCGCGAAACACGGCTTCGCTCAGATCCATTCGCGTCAGTGTATTATCGCCCATGACATTTCCCCTATTGATTTTCGAGCATAGGGGTAGCGCAAATTCGCTGTCAATATCAATGAATTGCGGGCGGCTGTGTAAGCCGGATTGCGCCGGTTACCAGCGCAGGACCACCGAGCCCCATGCCAAACCGCCGCCAATCGCCTCGGTCACGATCAAATCACCTTGCTTGATCTGGCCCCGTTCCTTGCCCACCGACAGGGCCAGGGGAATCGAGGCGGCCGATGTGTTTCCGTGGTCCTGAACGGTCACCACAACGTGATCCATGGGCAGGCCCATCTTCTTTGCGGTGCCCTGAATGATGCGGATATTGGCCTGATGCGGCACGATCCAGTCGACGTCCTTGCTGTTCAGTCCGACGCGTTCCAGGGCGGTTTCTGCCGTGGCGGTGAGCTTTTCGACCGCATGGCGGAACACCTGGTTGCCCTGCATCCGAAGATGGCCTGTCGATTGCGTCGACACCCCGCCGTCCACGTACAGAAGGTCCTTGTAACGTCCGTCCGAATGCAAATCCGTGGACAGGATACCCCTATCATCGCTTGTTCCGGCACCGTCCTGCGCCTCGAGCACGAGAGCACCGGCCCCATCCCCAAACAACACGCAAGTCGATCTGTCGGTCCAGTCCATGATCCGCGAAAAAGTTTCGGCGCCGATCACCAGCACCCGCTTGGCCTGACCCGAAAGGATCAGGGCGTTGGCGTTGCTCAGCGCAAACACGAAACCGGCGCAGACGGCCTGAACATCAAAGGCAAACCCCCGGGTCATGCCCAGATTGGCTTGAACCATGGTTGCGGCCGACGGGAACGTCAGATCCGCGGTCGAGGTCGCCAGTACGATTGCGTCAATGTCATCAGCTGTAAGGCCGGCGTCCTGCAAAGCGGCTTTGGCCGCATAGGTTGCCAGATCGGACGTGGTTTCATCTTCGGCCGCAAAGTGCCGACGTTCGATACCGGAACGGGTGCGAATCCATTCATCGGTCGTATCAAGCGTCTTTTCGAATTCGGAGTTCGGAACCACCCGCTTGGGCAGGTAATGCCCGACACCTACAACGACTGAACGGCCTGCCATCTGGGGTACTGCCTTCTTTGTTCTTATTTGGTCTGCAGCGCAGATTGCGCTGCATCTTGTTCAAGCTCAGCCGTGGATGCAACCCGTGCTGCCAATTTTTCCGCAAAGCCGGACTTGGCCAGGGTGAAAGCCAGCTTGATCGCGGCAGACACGCCGGTGGCGTCGGCGCCTCCGTGGGATTTGATGACAGTGCCGTTCAGGCCAAGAAAGACCCCGCCGTTGACGCGGCGCGGGTCGATGCGTTTCTTCAATCGCTGCAGAGAGGTGATGGCCAGAATCGAGGCCAGGCGCGATAGGGGCGAATACTTGAAGGCCTCTCGCAGCAGGTCACCGATCAGGCTGGCCGTGCCTTCTCCGGTCTTGATGGCGACGTTTCCGGTAAACCCATCCGTAACAATGACATCCGCCTTGTCGCCTGGAATGTCGCTGCCTTCCACGAAGCCCACGAAATCAAAGTTTGCCTGATCCGCGAATTCGGTGATCAGGGCATGGGCTTCCTTGAGTTCGGCGCGGCCTTTGTGCTCTTCGGTGCCGACGTTCAGCAGTCCGATACGCGGGCGGGTCAGTTCCATGCCGTTGCGCGCATAAGAAGCGCCCATCAGTGCAAACTGCAGCAGATCCTTGGCGTCGGCCCGCACATCCGCGCCCACGTCCAGCATGACGTTGAAACCCTGAGGGTTGCGGGATGGCCACAGAATCGCGATGGCGGGGCGGTTCACCCCGGGCAGTTTGCGCAGTCGCATCATCGACAGCGCCATCAGCGCGCCGGTATTGCCGCAGGACACGGCACCATGGGCCTCGCCCTGACGCACCGATTCCAGCGCCGACCACATCGAGGTGTTCTTGCCGCTGCGCACCACCTGGCTGGGCTTGTCCTGCATCGTGACCACGTCCGGGCAATCACGAAAAACGACGCGTCCGTCGAGGACACGCCGTTTCGATACAAGCTTGCTCAGCACATCTTCCGGGCCGTGCAGAAGAAATCCGATCTCGGGGTTCTTCTTTGCTGACTTCGCGATTCCAGCCACGACCACGCCGGGACCTGAATCCCCGCCCATTGCGTCAACCGAGATGATGATCTTTCCGGTCTGCGTGGGCTGCGCTGTCATGCCAGAACCTGCGTTCAATCAGGCTTAGGCCGCGTCTTCGTCCAGGTCGATGTCGTCGGCCTGAGCGACGACTTCACGATCGTCATAGTGGCCGCAGGCTGCGCAAACGTGGTGCGGGCGCTTCAGCTCGCCGCAGTTCGCGCATTCGTTCGGGTTTGCAGCAACCAGAGCGTCGTGTGCGCGGCGGTTGTTGCGACGCGACTTGGAAACTTTGTTCTGTTGGACGGCCATGGTCTCAACCTTTGTCTACTAAGGGCCAGCAGATTCGCTGCAGGCCGGGTTTCATTCTTCGTTTTCTCGTGGTGTGACGTGCGTTTAGGGAACAAGCCCCGCGATGTCCAACCCAAATTCCGATGAGCGCGCGAAAATACTGCGATTCTCGACATGTTCAAGCGATTTTTCTGAGCGCCTGCTATGACAGGAAATCGATCCCCTGTCACTCGTCTTTTTTCAGTGCGTCACGCAGGGACGCCAGCCCGGCAAAGGGTTTGGCTTCCTCGTCGGTCATCGCCTGTTTGCCCGGTTCGGTATAGTTCGCGTCGCCCAAATGTGCACCGTCTTTCCGGGGGTATTGGGGCAACGCAAGGGACAATGCCTCGCGCATCACCTGGTCCAGATCGATTTCCGGGCCCAAGGCTTCGGTCTCGTCATCTTCGGGCATTTCGAATTCGGGTTCGTCGGGTTCGGTCCAATTGGCCAGGAAAACGCGCCGCACCGGGGCCTCGATCCGGGTCGTGACCGGGTCCAGCGACACCACGCAGGGCTGAATGACGGTTGCGCCCAGCTTGGCGGTCAACACCCAATCACGCTTGCCCTTCGCGCGCAGCTCGCCGACAAAACTCAGCTTGCGCAGCCCGAGCAGGCCCAACGCATCACGAATTTCCTCGAGTTGCCGGGCAGGGGGGCGCAATTCGAACGCGGTCGGGCTGTTTTGCGGCAGATCGGCGACGCGCAATGTTGAGAGGTCGGACATTGTGACCCTTTCCTGTGTTGAACCGGGGCATGGGTTTCTGTAATCGGATAGAAGCCGCAAGGGACCAAGGCAAGAGGGTGAACATGTTGAAAGTACTGAACAGGCTGAAACCGGCGTCCAGGGCGGTTGCCTGCACGCTTGTTCTGGCCACCGCTGTTGCCTGTACCCCGGTCTACAAGAAACACGGCTATATCCCCACCCCGGAAGAGCTGGCCGAGATCAAGGTTGGCGTCGATACCCGCGACACGGTTCTGGAAAAGGCTGGCGCGCCCAGCTCGTCAGGTGTGTTGAAGGATTCGGGTTTCTATTATGTGGCGTCGCGCGTACGCCACTATGGCCCCAAACGTCCCGAGGTCGTCTCGCGTGAATTGGTGGCGATCAGCTTTGACCAGCGTGGCGTCGTCCGCAATATTGAGAAATTCGGTCTCGAAGACGGCTATGTCATCGTGCTGGATCGCCGTGTGACGGACTCCAGTGTTCAGGACAAAGGCTTCCTGCGGCAGCTGCTGGGCAACATCGGCCAATTCAGCCCGTCGAACATCCCGGGGGCCAGCTAATTTCCGGCCGCCGGTTGAAAGCTTCACACGGCGGTCACACTATTGGTGCATGGGATCAGGCAGATCGCAATCGGTGAGAAACCGTGGAGGATGCGACCATGGCCGATGATATTTTGCTGGACAAGGGCCGCTACCGCGCGCGCCTGGCGCGGTGTCCCGAGGACGTGCGGGCGGCCAAGAATCTTCGTACTCTTGCATTCCGAACAGCCGAGACGGATCAGGACGACTTCGATGTTGCCTGCGCCCATGTTCTGGTCGAGGATTCGCAGGCAGGCGGCCAGTTAGTCTGCTGTTTCCGGATGCTGGTCATGGACAGCGGCAGCGAAATCAGCCGGAGTTATTCGGCCCAGTTCTATGACCTTTCCGCGTTGCAGAGCTTTGATGGGCGCATGGTGGAAATGGGGCGGTTTTGCATCCATCCCGATTGGACGGATCCAGATATCCTGAGGGTGGCCTGGGGCGCGATGACGGCCTTCGTCGACCGCAACGGTGTCCAGTTGCTGTTCGGATGCTCGTCCTTCGCAGGGACTGAGACCGCGGAATATCTGGATGCCTTCGCGATGCTCAAACATCGCCACCTTGCGCCCAAGCGCTGGTTGCCGCGGGTCAAGGCGCCGGACGTGTTCCGCTTTGCCGCGCGGCTGCGGCGACGCCCGGATGCCAGAAAGGCCATGCTGCGGATGCCACCGTTGCTGCGTACCTATCTAATGATGGGCGGTTGGGTCAGCGATCATGCGGTGGTGGACCGCCAGCTGAACACCCTGCATGTCTTCACCGGCGTTGAGATCGGCGCGATTCCCGCGGCGCGGAAGCGCCTCTTGCGGATGATCGCGGGCTGAAGCCGCGCTGCTGTCAAAAGGTGAGGCAGGGGCGTTGACGCCCAATGCCTGCCGGTTTAGCTGGCGCTTATGGCACGTATTCCTTTGTTGCAGATGTCCGGTATCTCGCTGACCTTCGGGGGCGAGCCGGTGTTTTCCGACCTGGACCTGGTGGTTCAGCCCGGCGACCGCGTTGCGCTGGTCGGGCGGAACGGCTCGGGCAAATCCACCCTGATGAAGGTCATGGCCGGTTTGGTCGAGCCGGACCGGGGCGACATCGTGGTGCCGCCCGGCAAATCCGCGGGCTACATGGAGCAGGACCCGACGATGGAGGGCTTTGCCACGCTGGGCGATTATGCGGCCAGCGGGCTGGAACCAGGTGAGCTGTACAAGGTGGAACGGGCCGGGGAAGGGTTGAAATTCGACCCCTCGCGCGCGGTTCAGACCGCCTCGGGCGGTGAAAGGCGGCGCGCGGCGCTGGCCAAGCTGATGGCCGAGGCCCCCGACCTGATGCTGCTGGACGAGCCGACCAACCATCTGGACATCGAGGCCATCGGCTGGCTTGAACGTGAACTGGGCGCGACACGGGCGGCCTTTGTCCTGATCTCGCATGACCGCGCGTTCCTGCGGGCGCTGACCCGGGCAACACTGTGGATCGACCGCGGTGAGGTGCGCCGGCAGGAGCAGGGGTTCGAGGCCTTCGAGGCTTGGCGCGACAAGATCTGGGAAGAGGAAGATCAGCAACGCCACAAGCTGGACCGGCTGATCAAGTCCGAATCCCGCTGGGCTGTCGAAGGGATCAGCGCCCGCCGCAAGCGCAACCAGGGCCGGGTGCGGGCGCTGCAGGCCTTGCGGGCCGAACGCGCCGCGCAGATCAAGCGTCAGGGGTCGGCGGCCATGTCCTTGGACTCCGGTCCGAAATCGGGGCGCAAGGTGATCGAGGCACGCGGTCTCAGCAAGGCATTCGACGGCAAGCCCATCGTGCGCAACCTGGACCTGCTGGTACAGCGCGGCGACCGGGTGGCCTTTGTCGGTCCGAACGGCGTTGGCAAGACTACCGTTCTGAAGATGCTGCTGGGCGAGGTCGCGCCGGATGAAGGCACCGTGAGCCTGGGCACCAATCTGGAAATCGCGGTCTTCGACCAGACCCGCGCGCAGCTGGACCACGAGATGACCCTGTGGGACAGCCTGACCGGCGACCCCGAGATGCGCGTCTCGGGCAAGGCCGATCAGGTGATGGTGCGCGGCCAGCCCAAGCATGTCGTGGGTTACCTCAAGGAATTCCTGTTCGACGAGCGGCAGGCACGAGCGGCCGTCAAGTCCTTGTCGGGCGGGGAAAAAGCGCGGTTGCTGCTGGCGAAGCTGATGGCGAAACCGTCGAACCTGCTGGTGCTGGACGAACCGACCAACGACCTGGATGTCGAGACGCTGGACCTGTTGCAGGAGTTGCTGGACGACTATGACGGCACCGTGCTGCTGGTCAGCCACGACCGCGATTTCCTGGATCGTGTGGCGACCACGACCATCGCCATGGAGGGCAACGGCCGCGCGACGGTCTATGCAGGCGGCTGGTCGGACTATGTCGCGCAGCGCGGCGATATGGTCGAGAAAAAGACTGAGAAACCAAAAGAGAACAAGCCGAAGGTCAAGCAGGAAGCCAAGCCGAAAGCCGGCCTGTCCTTTTCCGAAAAGCACCGGCTCGAGAAGCTGCCCGCCGAGATCGCGCGGCTGGAAGCCGAGATCGCCAAGCTGGAGGAGCTGATGTCGGACCCCGAGCTGTTCACCCGCGAGCCGGTGAAGTTCCAGAAGGCGACTGAGGCCCTTGTCGAGCGGCAGGAGAAGCTGGCCGCCGCCGAGGAGGAATGGCTGGAACTGGAAGAAAAGGCCGAGGCCGGGGCCTAGCCAGGCTCGACCCGAGGCGCGGGCAGATCGGCTCTGCCCACGCCATGCGGTCATGTCAGCGCATGCGCAGGGCGCCGTCGATGCGGATGACTTCGCCGTTCAGATAGCCCATCTCGACGATGAACCCGGCCAGCCGGCCGTATTCGCGCGGGTCGCCCAAGCGGGCGGGGTTGGGCACGTCGGCGGCCAGCTGTTGCTGCACCTCTTCGGGCAGGCCGGCCAGCATCGGCGTCATGAAGATGCCGGGCGCGATGGTCATCACCCGGATACCGGTCGAGGCCAGATCGCGCGCCATCGGCAGGGTCATGCCCACGACACCGCCCTTGGACGCCGCATAGGCCGCCTGACCTTTCTGTCCGTCAAACGCGGCAATCGAGGCGGTGTTGATGATCACGCCACGCGCTCCATCCGACTCGGGCGCGTTCTTGGCCATTTCGACCGCGGCCAGACGCGACACGTTGAAGGTGCCCACCAGGTTGATGTCGATGGTGCGCTGGAAGGCGTCCAGCGGGTGCGGGCCGTCCTTGCCGACGGTCTTGATGCCATAGGCGATGCCGGCACAGTTCACGCAGGCGGTGATCTTGCCCATCTTGTCCATCGCCAGCGCAATGGCCGCGGCCACCGACGCCTCGTCCGTCACGTCAGTCTGGGCAAAATGTCCGCCGATCTCGGCCGCGACCTGGGTGCCGCGCTCGGCATCGCGGTCCAGGATGGTGACCTGCGCGCCGTTCTCGGCAAAGTAACGGGCGGTGGCCTCTCCGAGGCCCGATGCGCCGCCGGTGATGACGGCGGCGGTGGTGGACAATTGCATGGCGGGCTCCTCCCCAGTGATCTGAACGTTTGTTCAAATAATCCGAGATGGCACGTCCTGTCCAGTCGGCAGTGACTCAGTCCAGCCGGCTGCGCTGCTGCATCGGGGTGACGCCGAAGGCGGCGCGGTACACGCGTGAGAAATGGCCCGGGCTTTCAAAGCCGCAGGCAAAGGCCACGTCGGTGACCGAAGATTCGGTCTGCAACAGCAGGTTGCGCGCGCGGTCCAGCCGAAGCTCCATGAAGTATTTCTTGGGCGAGGCGTTGAGGTATTTGCCGAACAACCGCTCCAGCTGGCGGGTCGAGATGCCGATCTGTTCGGCGATCACCGCCGGCGAGATCGGGTTGTTGATGCGGTCGGCCATGATCTGGATCGCCTTGGCCAGATGCGCGTTGCGCATGCCGTTGCGCGATTGCAGCGACACACGCTGATCGGCGGTCGCGTTGCGCACGGCGTTATAGACCATCTGGTCTGCCACCGCGATTGACAGGTCCTGCCCGTGGTCGCGCTCGATCAGGTGCAGCATCAGGTCGGCCGTTGCGGTGCCGCCCGAGGCGGTCATGTGCTTTTCATCGGCCACGAAGACGCTGCGCACCAGATTCACGTCCGGGAAAGCCTCCATGAAGGCGTCGTGATATTCCCAATGGATCGCCGCCTGCATCCCGTTCAGGAACCCGGCCTCGGCCAGCAGCCACGCACCCGAACACAGCGCCCCGATGGCCGTGCCGCGCGCCCGTTCGCGGCGCAGCGCGGCCAGCAGGGGTCGGCTGACGTGATCGCGCATGTGAATGCCCGACAAAACAAAGATCTGGTCGCATTTCGGCAGGTCCGCCAACCCGCCATGCACCAGTGTCACGGACCCGTTCGAACACACCGCCTGCGCGCCGTCCTCCGAGGCGAAGGACCAGCGGTACAGTTCCTCGCCGCTGACCCAGTTGGCGATCCGCAGCGGCTCGACCGCGCAGGAGAAGGCCAGGTGCGAGAACTCGGGAACGAGGATGAAACAGAAATGTTGCGGGCGGGTCATGCGCTCAGTCTATCACGGGCGGTCAGACTGATTGTGTACAAGTTGCATTTTATCGGGCAAGAGCAGAGGCGACATCCTGGGTGTCGCGATTCGACCAAAGCGAAGGTTGGGGATGAAAGACGACACGAAAAGCCGCAAGGCGGCGCTGGCCGCGCATCTGAAGGCGGCGGTGATGACGCTGAAACTGCGCCCTGGCGATGATCTGGACGAGGCGCAGCTGTCCGAGGCGTTCGGCCTGTCGCGCACGCCACTGCGCGAAGTGTTCCGGCATCTGGCCGGGCTGGGCTATCTTGAACTGCGTGAAAACCGGGGCGCGCGGGTGTCGCAGATGTCCTATGCCACGCTGCGCGATTTCTTCCTGGTGGCGCCGATGATCTATGGCGCGGTGCTTCGGCTGGCGGCGCAGAACGCGACAGGTGACCAGATCGATCGGTTGAAGGCGGCGCAGGCGGCGTTTCGGGAAACGTTGCGGGCGAGCTCGGCCGAAGATCGCGCGCTGGCCAACAACCAGTTCCACGAGATCACCGGCGAGATGGCGGCGAATGTCTACCTGCTGCCGTCGTTTCAGCGGCTGCTGATCGACCATGCGCGCATCGGCATGACCTTCTACCGCCCGGGTCAAGGCGGGATGGGCGAAAGCCTCGATCTGGCCTGCGCCCAGCATGACGCCATCATCGCCGCGATCGAGGCGCGCGACGAGGCGGCGGCGGGGCAGCTGGCGGCCGATCACTGGGCGCTGTCGCGCGATCAGATCGAGCTGTTCGTGACGCCGGCCGGTCTAGACCTTCCGCTGGGCTCGGTCGAGCGCGGATAGAAAAACGGCCGCCCCAGGGCGGCCGTTGTGTTCAGGGTCAGGCCGGTTCAGCCCAGTTGCACCAGCGCGTGCCGCTTCTTGCCCGCGCTCAGCTTGATGGGCGAGGAAAGGGCCGCTGCGTCGATCATCAGCCCGGCATCGGTCAGCGGTGCGTCGTCCAGACGGGCGCCGTTTTCGGAAATCAAGCGCTTGGCCTCCTTGCCCGATTTCGCCAGGCCCGACTTCACGATCAGCTGCACGACCGAGATGCCGTCGCCCAGATCCTCGGCTGTCAGGGTCAGGGTGGGCAGGTCGCCGCCCACGCCGCCCTTTTCGAACACCTCGCGCGCGGTGGCCTCGGCCTTGGCCGCGGCCTCGGCCCCGTGCAGCAGGGTCGTCACCTCGTTGGCCAGACGGATCTTGGCCTCGTTGATCTCGGACCCCTGCAGCGCGCCCATGCGGTCGCATTCGTCCACGGGAAGCTCGGTGAAGATCTTCAGGAAGCGGCCCACATCGGCGTCGGTGGTGTTGCGCCAGAACTGCCAGAACTCGTAGGGCGACAGCATGTCGCCGTTCAGCCAGATGGCGCCGCCCTGGCTTTTGCCCATCTTGCGTCCATCGCTGGTGGTCAGCAGGGGCGTGGTCAGGCCATAGATCTCGTGATCCAGCACGCGGCGGGTCAGGTCGATGCCGTTGACGATGTTGCCCCACTGGTCCGATCCGCCCATCTGCAGGATGCAGCCATAGCGGCGGTTCAGTTCCAGAAAGTCATAGGCCTGCAGGATCATGTAGTTGAACTCGAGGAACGACAGGGACTGTTCCCGGTCCAGCCGCGATTTCACCGATTCAAAGGACAGCATCCGGTTGACCGAGAAATGCCGCCCGATGTCCCGCAGGAAATCGAGATAGTTCAGGTCGTCCAGCCATTCGGCATTGTTCAGCATCAGCGCGCCGGTGTCGCTGTTGTCATAGGACAGGTACTTGTCGAACACCTTCTGCATGCCGGCGATGTTGGCGTCGATCTGCTCGGGGCCCAGCAGGGGGCGTTCGTCCGAGCGGAAAGACGGATCGCCCACCTTGGTGGTGCCGCCACCCATCAGGGTGATCGGCTTGTGCCCCAGCTTCTGGAACCAGCGCAGAACCATGATGTTCATCAGATGCCCGACATGCAGGGACTGGGCGGTGGCGTCATACCCGATATAGGCTGTCTGCACCCCGCTTGTCAGAGCATCGTCAAGGCCCTGATAATCGGTGCAGTCGGCGAGAAAGCCGCGCTCGATCATCGTGGCGATGAAATCCGATTTGGGGTGATACGTCATGTCTTGCCTCGGGGTTGAATTGCGGGGCACGTTATAGGCGGCGAACGAGGGAAGGAAAAGGCCATGAATAAGGCCCGAGGCAAAGTTGGGGCAGTGCGGGCACTGGGGGCCATGTCGGGCACCTCGCTCGATGGGGTCGACGCGGCGGTGGTGGAAACCGACGGGCGGCAGATCCTGCGGTTCGGCGACAGCGCGTACAGGCCCTATACCGAGGACGAGCGCAAGCTGCTGCGCGCCGCGTTGGGCAAATGGAGCGGACCCGAAGTGCACGCCGCCGAAGACCTGGTGACCCGCGCCCATGCCGAGCTGCTGTCGGAATTCGAGGACGTGGACCTGATCGGCTTTCACGGCCAGACCCTTGCGCATGAGCCGCGCGGAAAGGGCACGTTGCAGGTGGGCGATGGCGAGGGGCTGGCGGTCGCGCTGGGTGTGCCCGTGGTCTGGGATTTCCGCAGCGATGACGTGGCCATGGGCGGCGAGGGCGCGCCGCTGGCGCCGTTCTTCCACTTTGCCTGCGCAAAATATGTCGGGGCCACGGCGCCCTTGTGCTTTCTGAATCTGGGTGGTGTCGGCAACCTGACCTATGTGGACCCGTCCTTTGACGGGCCCGAGGCGCCCGGTGCGCTGCTGGCCTTTGACACCGGCCCGGCCAACGCGCCGATCGACGACCTGGTGCAGGCGCGTCTGGGCCTGCCGATGGACCGCGACGGCGCGCTGGCCCGGCAGGGCACGGTCGAGACCGGAGCGTTGGAGCTGTTCCTTGCCGAGCCCTATTTCAACCGCCTGCCGCCCAAATCGCTGGACCGCAACGATTTTGCCGAGATGATCGGCCTGGTGAGGGAATTGAGCGACGCTGACGCCGTCGCCACCCTGACAGGCATGAGTGCGGCGGCGGTGGTGCAGGGGATGGAGCATTGCCCCAGACCGCCCGCGCGGGTGCTGGTCACCGGCGGCGGGCGCAGGAACCCGGTTTTGATGGAGATGTTGCGCGTGGCGCTGGACTGCCCGGTTGATCCAGTCGAGGCCGTAGGGCTGGACGGCGACATGCTCGAGGCGCAGGCCTTTGCCTATCTGGCGGTGCGTGTGGCGCGGGGGATGCCCACCTCTTGCCCCGGCACCACCGGGGTCAAGGCGTTGGTTGGCGGGGGAACGGTCAGCCGGGTGTCGCAGGGCGCACCGCGCTGAAACGCGGCGAAAAATGATCCTGCCGAGGCGCTCAAGCGTAATTGTAGCAGTAGCCACAACAACGCCGGAGATGAAGATGATCGGTTCCCTTGTCAAAAATGCGGCCGGGTGTGCCGCCGCGTTCACGCTCGCAGTGCCTGCAATGGCCGACGTGCAGGTTGAGTTCGTCGAGGGAGCGCCAAAGGACCGCTTCGTTCTTCGCAACGCCAGCGATTGCAGCCTGTCTGCTGCAACGGTGCGTCTGGATTTGTCCTCGTCGCAGGGCGGGCTGATCTTTGATGTCACTGGCGCGGGGGCAGGGGTCGAAGTGTTTCAGCCGTTTGAGATGGTTTCGGGGTCCGAGTATCTGAACGGGTTGCCTCAGGTTCAGGACGGGCAGTCGATGGTCGATCTGGACATCCGGGCCATGCCGCCCGGTGCGGAAATCGCCTTTACGATCGATGTGGATGACACAGGCGGCGGACGAGAGATCACCGTTTCGGGGGCCGAGATACAGGGCGCGACGGTCTCTCTGGAAGGCGCGCAGAACCCGCCGCGTGGTGTCTTTTCGTCGGCGGCCCGCGCGGCTATACCGGTCGGGACCTGCTGAGCGGCAGTGCACCTGCGGATGGAACCGGCATGACCAAGACCCTGACACGTATCGCATTTCTGGTTCTGGTACTGGGTGGCGGCATACTGATCGGCACTCTGACGGGGCCGGGTGAGTGGTATGCAAACCTGAACAAACCGGTCTTCAACCCGCCGGGCTGGGTATTCGGCCCGGTCTGGACGGTTCTGTACGTGCTGATTGCGATGGCGGGATGGCGGCAGTTCGAACGCGACCGGGGATCGCCCGCAATGCGCCTGTGGTGGGCGCAGCTGGGCCTGAACTTCCTGTGGTCGCCCGCATTCTTCGTGCTGCACCAGCCGTGGCTGGCATTGGTAGTGATACTGGCGCTTCTGGTTGTGATTGTTCTGTTCATCACACGTGTCCGCCCGGTGGATCGCGTTTCGGCATGGGCGTTCGTGCCCTATCTGGCATGGGTGGCATTTGCGACCGTTCTGAACCTGTCGATCGCGATCCTGAACTGACGCCGGCGGTGGTCAGAGCATCCACTCGACCGGCAGCCATCTGACGACGGCGGCAAGGCCGCGCTGGAACCGAGAGGTGTTCGGGTCGGTCTCAAAGGTCGTGGTCGTCCCGTCCTTGGTCTGCTGAACCCAGACCAGCCCACCGTCATCATCCATCTCGACGCGATAGGCAAATTCCGGCTTGTCCAGTTGCCGGGCCAGATCTGTCGCGATCGTGGGGCTCTCGATCAGCAGGCCCATCTCGGTGTTCAACCGGGCCGAACGCGGGTCCAGATTGTATGAGCCGATAAAGATCCGTTTGCCATCCGAGCCAAAAACCTTTGCATGCAGGCCCGAAGCGGAGCCTGCAAGAATTTCGGGCAGGCTGCGTTCCTTGTGCTCGTCGCGCAACGCGCGCAGCTCCAGCAACTGAACCCCGCTTGCCAGCAGGTCGTCGCGATAGGCCATGTAGGCCGCATGAACAGGCATCACATCTGTTGCATCCAGTGAGTTGGTCAGGACCCGGACTTTGACCCCGGATGACGACAACCGCTCGAGCAGCTCGGCCCCGCGGGGACCGGGAATGAAATAGGCCGAGACCAGATCGAGCGAAGTCTCCGAGCTTTCGGCAAAGGTGATGAGACGCTCGACCATGAGGTTCTCGTCCTCGACCTCTCCAAGCCCCTTGGCCGGGTCATCGACAAAAAGTTCGACCGCGCTCCATTCGAACGGCAGATCGCGGGCGGCGATGCGGTCGGCCAGCTCATTGTCGCGGATCGCCTTTTGGTATCCGGCGCCGGCCGCGGTCTGACGCGCGGCCTCGGCCAGTGCTTTCAGGCTTGGGGCGGTCGCAGCGGGCAGGAACAACGCGGCATCATAGGCCGAGCCGCTGTTCCAGTAGGCATCGAACGATGCTGCAACCTCGTCCACGATCGGACCGATCGCGATGGTATCGACATCCAGATAGTGCGTCCCGGCACCGTAGTCGAAATAGATGTCGCCGATGTTTCGGCCCCCGACAATCGTGGCCACACCGTCCACCGTCATGGACTTGTTATGCATGCGGCGGTTCAACCGGCCGAAATCGAACGCATAGGACAGCAGCTTGGGATTGCGCAGCGTGAACGGGTTGAAGATGCGGACATGGGCCGTTGGCATGGCATTCAGTTCAGCCAGAAGCGGGTCCAGCCCCGAGATGCCGTTGTCATCGACCAGAAGGCGCACGCGTACGCCCCGTTCCGCCGCCGCACGCAATTCGTCCAGCAACATCAGGCCGGTCACGTCATCCTGCCAGATGTAGTATTGGGCATCTAAGGACGAGACCGCCTCACGCGCGAGAATGGCGCGGGCAGCAAATGCGGTATGCCCCTGACCAAGGGGGCGGACGCCGTCCAGTCCGGGGTTGCGCTGCATCGCCGGCTCGATGGCTTGGCCCAGCGGACCAGTCCAATCCGCGGGTTGGCGGTATGTCCGCTCCGAGAAATTGGTCTCGGGCAGCGGAAAAGCCAACCGCATCCCAAGCACGCCCAGGCCGAGGATCACAGCCACGGTCACCAAAGTCTTGATCAGCCGCATCGCGCCCTCGTCTTTGCCCAATCATACACACGCGAACCTTGCCGCATCGGGCAGGGCAAGTTCAAGCATGGTTCGGCAGGGGCTTGAGGTTTAGTTCCTGGGAATGTCGAACTCCGGCGGCGCCAATTCGAACCCGTCGAACTGGAACCCGGGCGAGACGACGCAGCTGACCAGCGTGTAGTCCCCGGTGCTGCGGGCAGCCTGCCAATGCCCGGCAGGTACGATGACCTGCGGCGCGCCCGCGCTCAGGTCAGGGGACAGCATGTGATCGCTTGCCGGTCCAGTATCGGTTTCGCTGATCGACAGGATCAGCGGCGCGCCGGCGTGAAACAGCCAGATCTCGGTTGCATCGACCCGGTGCCAGTGGCTGGCCTCGTCCCGTTTCAGAAGGAAATAGATGCAAGTCGCGGTGGGGCGGCCTGTGTTGTCTGAGCGCCAGGTCTCGGCATACCAGCCGCCTTCGGGGTGGGGCTGCAGTTGCAGGTGGTCGATGATCTGGTCGGCGGTCATGGCGGGCCTTTCACGGCGATGGGATTTGGTGCTGGCAATACTGTGCACAGATCATATGTTTGCGCCATGACCCTGACGATCCCGTTCGACAATTCCTATGCCCGGCTGCCCGGTGCGTTTTATGCGCGCCAGTCGCCCGAACCCGTGCGCGCGCCGCGGCTGGTGGCCTTCAATGACGATCTGGCGCGGGTGCTGGGCATCTCGCCCGGTGACGCGCAGGACATGGCCGAGGTTTTTGCGGGCAATACGCTGCCTGACGGGGCCGAGCCGCTGGCGCAGCTGTATTCAGGCCACCAGTTCGGCAATTACAACCCGCAGCTGGGCGATGGGCGCGCGGTGCTGCTGGGCGAGGTGGTGGGCACGGACGGGATCCGCCGCGACATTCAGCTCAAGGGCTCGGGGCGCACGCCGTTTTCGCGGCAGGGGGACGGGCGGGCCTGGCTGGGGCCGGTTCTGCGCGAATATGTCGTGTCCGAGGCGATGCACGCGCTGGGTATTCCCACCACGCGGGCGCTGGCGGCGGTGGAAACCGGCGAGGTCGTGCTGCGCGAAGGCCCGATGCCCGGCGCGGTACTGACCCGCGTGGCGCAAAGCCATCTGCGGGTGGGTACGTTTCAGGTGTTCGCCGCACGCGGCCAGATCGCCGACCTGCAGCGGCTGACCGACTATGCCATCGCGCGCCACTACCCGGACGCCGTCGGGCCGATGGGCCTGCTGCGCGCCGTGCGTGACGCGCAGGCCGCGCTGATCGCGCAGTGGATGGCGGTGGGCTTCATCCACGGGGTGATGAACACCGATAACTGCGCCATTTCGGGCGAAACCATCGACTATGGCCCCTGCGCCTTCATGGACAGCTATCATCCGAACACCGTCTACAGTTCGATCGACCGGATGGGGCGCTATGCCTATTCCAACCAGCCCGAGATCGCGGTGTGGAACCTGGCGCAGCTGGCGACGGCGCTGATCCAGCAGATCGAGGACAAGCAGGCCGCCGTGGAAGAGGCGACCGAGATCGTACATGCCATGCCCGATTTGATGCAGAAGCACTGGCTGCGCCGGTTCCGGGCCAAGATCGGCCTGACCACCGAGGAGGACGGCGACCTTGCGCTGATCTCGGACCTGCTGACGCGGATGGCGCAGAATCAGGCCGATTTCACCAATACCTTCCGCGCGCTGGGCAGCGATGCGGCGCGGGACCAGTTCACCGATCCGGCGGCTTTCGACAGCTGGGCCGAGGGGTGGTGCGCGCGACTGACGCGCGAGGCGGACCCGGCCGCGGTGATGCACGCGGCCAACCCCGCCTTCATCCCGCGCAACCACCGGGTCGAACAGATGATCCAGGCCGCCGTTCAGGGCGACTATGCCCCGTTCCACCGGCTGAACGCAGTGCTGGCCCGGCCCTATGACGACCAGCCCGACGCCGCCGACCTGAGGCGCCCGCCCACGCAGGACGAGGTGGTGCATGCCACCTTTTGCGGCACCTGAGCGGGTTTCGGCAACTGTGCTGAACTATCGGCTTGCGTCCGGGCGCGATCCTGCGAATCCTGACGGGGTACAACCGTAGAAAACCGATGACCACTTTGCCCAAGCTGCGCCTTGCCAGCTACAACATCCAGAAATGCGTCGGACTGGATCTGCGACGCCAGCCGCAGCGCATCCTGCAGGTGCTGGACCGGCTGGGCGCCGATATCGTGGTGCTGCAAGAGGCCGACAAACGCCTGCCGCCGCGCCCGGCGGCGCTTCCGCATTTCATGTTAGACGAGGCCGGGTGGAAGATCGTCGATCTGGGCGGTGCGGGCAGTCTGGGCTGGCATGGCAACGCGGTGATCTGGCGGGGCGACCACATCCGGGTGCGCCGCGCCGCGCATCACGATCTGCCGGGGCTGGAGCCGCGCGGAGCGGTCCGGGTCGAGTTCGACACCCATATAGGGCCTTTGCGGGTGATGGGGATGCATCTGGGGCTGTTCTCGGCGTGGCGCCGCCAGCAGATCATCCACCTACGTCAGGACGGCCGCGCGCTGGACCGGATGCCAACCGTCTGGGCAGGGGATTTCAACGAATGGTCGCGCCAGCCGATTCTTGACCGCCTAGCTCCCGACATGCGGTTCCTGCCGCCTGTACCCAGCTTTCCCGCCGCGCAGCCTCTGGGCGCGCTGGACCGGATCGCGCTGGGCGGTGGGCTCGAGGCGCTGGCCCACGGCGTGCACGGGGAACGGCCCGCGCATATCGCCTCGGACCACCTGCCGGTCTGGGCCGATCTGCGGCTGGCGGGCTAAGGCGCAGCGGGCGCAAATCACAGTGGCGAAATCTGCGCGGACGTACTAAGACAGAAACCCGAACGGATTCTGGGGGATGACATGGCGGACACGATCATCGCGCGTTGCGAAGCCAAAGGCCTGCGCATGACCGGCCAGCGTCGAACCATCGCGCAGGTACTGCAGGACAGTGATGATCATCCCGATGTCGAGGAACTGTACGCACGCGCCTCGGCGCTGGATGCGGGCATTTCGATCGCAACCGTCTATCGCACCGTCAAACTGTTCGAAGAGGCCGGGATTCTCGAACGGCTGGAATTCGGCGACGGGCGTGCGCGCTATGAGGACGCCGAGCGCGACCACCACGATCACCTGATCGACATGAACTCGGGCGAGGTGATTGAATTCGTGGACCCCGAGATCGAAGCCCTGCAGGAAAAGATCGCCTCGAAGCTGGGCTATCGCCTGAAAGGTCATCGGTTGGAGTTGTACGGAGTTCCGCTGGACAAGGATTGATCCGGCCGGGACACATCACCAAAAGCGATTGGTCATCTAAAATCTATTCATGATTCCAAGCCCTCTTCGCGCTTGCCACGGCGGCGCGATCCGGGTCTTCTGCGTTGCGACGCGGCAATTAGGCCCTCCGAAATCAATAGGCAACGACATGAACAACGCGAACGGCATCCTGCTGGTCATCGGCGCTATGGCCGCCTTCACGCTTGAGGACATGTTCATCAAGCATCTGTCGGTCACCGTGCCGACTGGTCAGGTCATGATCGTGCTGGGGCTGTTCTGCGCGCTAGTCTTTGCCGCCATGGCCATCGTGACACGCAAACCGATCTTTGACTCGGCCGCTTGGCAACCGCTGCTCGTGATCCGCGCGTGCACCGAGGCGGTCGGGGCGCTGAGCTTTGTCACCGCCTTGTCCCTTGTCGACCTGTCGACCGTTGCGGCCGTGTTCCAGGCGATGCCGCTAGTGGTCACGATGGGGGCCGCGCTTTTCCTGCGCGAACAGGTCGGCTGGCGCCGTTGGAGCGCAATCGGTGTCGGGTTTATCGGCGTTCTGATGATCATCCGCCCCGGTCTGGACGGGTTTCGGCCCGAGGCTCTGTTCGTGGTGGCCAGCGTCATCGCCATTGCCGCGCGGGACCTGATCACCCGTCGGCTGGACGCGCGGGTGGCCTCGGCCGTGGTGGCGCTGCAGGCCTACGCAGCGGTGGCAATTGCCGGCGGCGTGCTGATGCTGACCTCGGCGCAGCCTCTGGCGCCGCTGCAGATGGGGCAGATCGGACCCTATCTCGGTGCCGTTGGTTTCGGTGTTCTAGGCTATCTGGGGATCGTGACCGCAATGCGCGTGGGCGAGGCCTCGGCCCTGACGCCGTTCCGCTATACGCGTCTGCTGTTCTCGATCCTGGCCGGGATGTGGATGTTCGGCGAACGGCCGGACCTGATGACCATGTTCGGTGCGTCGCTGATCATCGGGTCGGGCATGTACACGTTCATCCGCGAACGGCGCATTGCCCGGGCCATGGCTCCGGCGGTCTGCTGACCTGTTGGCGCAAACACGCCGCTGTTGGCGCTAAAGGCCGGAAAATATGCGTGTTAGCGATAACGGACCCGGTTTACTTTTCCCCGCGTGCTGGTATGAGGCATGCAACCGAACGCATTTTCAGGGACCGGTATCATGAGCACCATCATCGACATCCACGCACGCGAAATCCTGGACAGCCGGGGCAACCCCACCGTCGAGGTGGACGTGGTTCTGGAAGACGGCACCATGGGCCGGGCCGCCGTGCCTTCGGGCGCATCGACCGGCGCCTATGAGGCGGTGGAAAAGCGCGATGGCGACAAGTCCCGTTACATGGGCAAGGGCGTGCTCGAAGCCGTGGCCGCCGTGAACGGCGAGATCGCCGAAGAGCTGGTGGGCTTTGACGCGACCGAGCAGGTGGCGATCGACGCCGCCATGATCGAGCTGGACGGCACCCCGAACAAGGGCCGCCTGGGCGCCAACGCCATTCTGGGCGTGTCGCTGGCCGTGGCCAAGGCGGCGGCGGATTTCACCACCCAGCCGCTCTATCGCTACGTGGGGGGCACCTCGGCGCGGGTTCTGCCGGTGCCGATGATGAACATCATCAATGGCGGCGAACATGCCGACAACCCGATCGACATCCAGGAATTCATGATCATGCCCGTGGCCGCCAGCAACATCCGCGAAGCGGTGCGCATGGGTTCGGAAGTGTTCCACACTCTGAAAAAGGAACTATCGGCCGCCGGGCTGGCCACCGGTGTCGGCGACGAGGGCGGGTTTGCCCCCAACATCGCCTCGACCCGCGAGGCACTGGATTTCATCCTCAAGTCGATCGAGAAGGCGGGCTACAAGCCGGGTGACGAGATCTACCTGGCGCTCGATTGCGCCGCCACCGAGTATTACAAGGACGGCAAATACGTCCTGTCGGGCGAGGGCAAGACCCTCAGCAGCGACGAGAACGTGGCCTATCTGGCAGCCCTGGTGAACGACTATCCGATCATCTCGATCGAGGATGGCATGTCCGAGGATGACTGGGACGGCTGGAAGGCGCTGACCGACGAGCTGGACGGCAAGGTGCAGCTGGTAGGTGACGACCTGTTCGTGACCAACCCCGCGCGTCTGGCCGAAGGGATCGAGAAGGGCTGCGCCAACTCGATGCTGGTCAAGGTGAACCAGATCGGTTCGCTGACCGAGACCCTGCGCGCCGTGGATATGGCGCACCGCGCCCGCTATACCAACGTGATGTCGCACCGCTCGGGCGAGACCGAGGACGCCACCATCGCCGATCTGGCCGTGGCCACCAACTGCGGTCAGATCAAAACCGGCTCGCTGGCGCGGTCGGACCGGCTGGCCAAGTACAACCAGCTGATCCGCATCGAGGAAACGCTGGGCGAGGTCGCCGAATACGCGGGGCGTTCGATCCTTCGCAAGTAAGGCACAAGCTGCTAGGCTGTCCCCCGACATTGGCCGGGGGTCCGTCATGCTAAGTATCGTTGAACCTAAAACGCCGGACCAGTTCGATGCTGTCCGGCGTTTGTGTTGGGATTATCACGCCTACCTGCTGACGCTGGATGAACGGTCGCGACAGGTCGTGAACACGTTCTATCCACCCGAGAAATATGCAGCTGTTCTGTCCGCCATCGAAATCGAGCATATGCCTCCCAAGGGCGGGACCCGGCTGGCGATGCTGGATGGTCAGGCGGTGGGCTGCGGGATGTTCCAGACGATCGGTCCGGGTATCGCCGAGATCAAGCGCGTGTTCGTGACCGATGACGCTCGGGGTACGGGTGCGGGGTGTGCGATCATGCAGGCGCTGATTGCCCAGTGCCGCAAAGACGGGTTCGAGATGATCCGGATGGACACCGGAAAACCGCTGGAAGCGGCGACTCGGCTGTATCTGTCGCTGGGGTTCAAGCTGCGCGATGCCTATTCGGATATACCCGAGATCGCCCAGGGCCAGCTGTTGTTCTTCGAAATGTCACTGACGGGTGACTCTTCCGAACCCGATGGAATTGCAGGGTAATTTTCCATTACCCCAGGGTTTGATTCAGGCAGGGAGAAAAAATGCAAGCATAAATGTGATTATGTGTGAACTTGTTCCTACAAGTGCGAGGTTGTCGGGCGTAGCTTGACGGTACAGCAGAAAAGGAGAACGTGATGTCCGCTTCAAGAATCCTTCTCGTTATTTCCGTGCTTTCCGTCGGGGTTCTGGCGGCCTGCGCAGGGCCTGACACCTACCCGATCACCGGCGAGCCGGTGTCGCAGAATGATCCGGTGCAAGAGATGTACTACAGCCCCAGCCTGATCTTCCGCGGTGAGTCGCGCTAGAGCGTCTTGCTCATCAGCATGTAGCGGTCGCGCGGTTTGAATCCGGTTCGAAGGTACAGCTTGTGCGCGGCTTCGTTGGTTCGATCCACCTCAAGGTGCAGGGCCGTCAGGCCGGCACCCGCCAGCGCTTTGGGCAAGTCCAATAGAACCTCGGTGGCGATTCCGCGGCCGCGAATGGCGGGCCGGATGTAGATTTCATCGACGAACCCGTCCATCCCCCCGAACTCGACCGACCAACCGAAGGTCAGGATGATGTAGCCCAACGGTGCGCGCGACGGGCCGATCAGATAAATACAGCCATGCGGGATGCCTTCCAGCAGCGGCGTCAGCGCATCGCGCCTTTGGTCGGGGTCCTGTTCGATCCCGGCCTCAGCGTGAAAGGCCGCGACCAGGCCCATCAGGCGATCAAGGTCCTCGGGGCGGGCAAGGCGCAGGGCGGCACTCATAGCCGCTCCAGCCGTTCGGTCAGCAGGGCAAAGAACCCGTCGGCATCCACGTCGCCGATGAACAGCGCATTGGGCTTGCGGTCGGTGACGCCCCACCAGTCGGCGACGGTCATGCCAAGTGTGAGGTCCGACTGGGTTTCGATCTCGACGTTGACGTGTCGGCCCGAGAACAATTCGGGGCGGATCAGATAGGCGGTCACGCAGGGATCGTGCAGGGGCGCGCCCTCGCTTCCGTATTTTTCCTTGTCGAAACGTTCGAAGAAATCGGTCATCTCGGCCACTGCGATTCCAACCTTGGTGCCAAGGGCGCGGAAGGCGTCGTTGCGCGGTTTGGTAACCAGCGCCTTGTGCGTCACGTCCAGCGGCATCACCACGATCGGAACGCCGGATTTGAACACGATATCAGCGGCCTCGGGGTCGACATGAATGTTGAATTCGGCGGTGGGTGTGATGTTTCCGACTTCGAAGTAAGCGCCACCCATCAGCACGATTTCCTGTACGCGCCCGATGATGTCGGGGGCCTTCTGGAAGGCTGTGGCGATGTTTGTCAGCGGCCCCAGCGGGCAGAGGGTGACGGCGCCGGGATCATGCGCGCGCAGGGTGTCGATGATGAAATCGACGCCATGCCCCTCGGCCAACGGCATCTGCGGATCAGGCAGGACGGGGCCGTCCAGCCCGGTCTTGCCATGCACATGCTCGGCGGTGATCAGCGGGCGTTTCAGCGGGCGGTCGCACCCGGCAAAGACCGGAATGTCTGTGCGCCCGGCCAGTTCGCAGACAATGCGCGCATTCTTTGCGGTCAGCTCCAGCGGCACGTTGCCGGCGACGGCGGTGATGCCCAGAACCTCGATCTCGTCGGGGCTAGCCAGGGCCAGCAGGATGGCGACGGCGTCGTCCTGTCCGGGGTCGGTGTCGATGATGATCTTGCGCGCGGTCATGGGGCCTCCGGGGTCTTGAAGGGCGGACACTGGCAAGCGCGGCCCGGCTTGTCCAGCGGTTTCAGGCGTCGCTTGCGGCCTTGAGCGGCGGGAGTTTGCCATTTGCCCGGTGTTCTTCGGTTTTCACCGCGTCCCACAGGGCGTCCATCTCTTCCAGCGTGCTGTCTGACGGCGTCTTGCCACGTGCGGCCAGCCGGGCTTCGACCTGTTCGAACCGGCGGGTGAACTTGGCGTTGGTGCGGCGCAGCGCGGCCTCGGGCTCGATGCCCAGATGGCGGCCGAGATTGACGATCACGAACAGCAGGTCGCCGAATTCGTCCTCGAGCGCGTCGGCGTCCATCTGGTTGCGCGCCTCTGTCAGTTCGGCGGCTTCTTCGGTGATCTTGTCCAGCACATGGCTGACATCGGGCCAGTCAAACCCCACCCGTGCGGCGCGTTTCTGCAGCTTGTAGGCGCGCAGCAAGGCGGGCAGGTTGGCGGCGACACCGTCCAGCGCGCCTTTCTGTTCCTTGCCCGCGCGCTCGGCGGCCTTGATCGCCTCCCAGTCGCGGGTCTGCTGTTCGGCGGACTTGTCGCGGGACTCGTCGCCGAACACATGCGGGTGGCGGTCGACCATCTTGTCCGACATGGTGCGCACCACGTCTTGAAAGGTGAAATGCCCAGCCTCTTCAGCCATTTGCGCGTGAAAGACCGACTGGAACAGCAGGTCTCCCAACTCGCCCTTCAGCTCGTCCCAAGCCTCACGTTCGATGGCGTCCGCGACCTCATAGGCCTCTTCGATCGTGTAGGGGGCGATGGTGGCGAAATCCTGTTCGATATCCCACGGGCAGCCGGTTTCCGGATCGCGCAGGCGGCGCATGATTTCCAGCAGCCGCTCGATTCCGGCGTCGGTATCGTGGATCAGTGGATTTTCAGCCATTGCGAAGCCCCTTGTTCCGGTGTCAGATGCATCCATCCCGCAGCTTGGATCAGGAGTCCACCCCCGATGCCCGTCGTCAACCGCATTGCCGATTACGCCGCCGACATGGCCGAATGGCGCCAGCACCTGCACACGATCCCGGAACTGGAGTTCGACTGCCACCAGACCGCCGCCTTCGTGGCCGAGCGGCTGCGTGAATTCGGCGTGGACGAGTTGCACGAAGGGATCGCGCAAACAGGGATCGTGGCGATCATCAACGGGCAGGGCGACGGCCCTACGATCGGGCTGCGCGCCGACATGGATGCGCTGCCGATCGCTGAGGAAACGGGTGTAGACTATGCCTCGAAAACTCCCGGCATCATGCATGCCTGCGGGCATGACGGGCACACCACCATGCTGCTGGGCGCGGCGCGGTACCTGGCCGAGACGCGGAATTTCCGCGGCCGGGTGGCGTTGCTGTTCCAACCCGCCGAGGAAGAGGGCGGCGGCGCCGATATCATGGTCAAAGAGGGTGTGATGGACCGGTTCGACATCGCTCAGGTCTATGCCCTGCACAACGCGCCGGGCTTTGCCGAGGGCGCTTTCTACACCACGCCCGGGCCGATCATGGCGGCGGTCGATACGTTCGACATCCACATTCAGGGCGTCGGTGGCCACGGTGCCATGCCGCACGAGACGCGCGACCCTGTCATGGCCGCCTGCGGAATCGCGCAGGCGATCCAGACCATCGTCAGCCGCAACCACTATGCGCTGGACGATCTGGTGATCTCGGTCACCCAGATCCACACCGGGACCGTGAACAACGTGATCCCCGACACCGCCTATCTGAACGGCACCGTTCGGACCTTCGATCCGGCGGTGCAGCAGATGGTGATGGCCCGGCTTGAGGAAATCGTGCAGGGGCAGGCGGCATCCTACGGGGTCACGGCGACCCTGGATTATGTCGTCGGCTATCCGGCCACGGTCAACGATGCGGACAAGACCCGTTTCGCCGCCGAGGTTGCGCGCGAGGTCTCGGGCGCCGATCGGGTGATCGCCGAAGCCGGGCGCGAGATGGGGGCCGAAGATTTCTCGTACATGCTGCAGGAACGTCCGGGCGCCTATCTGTTCCTGGGGCAGGGCGACGGGCCGGGGTTGCACCACCCCAAGTACAATTTCAACGACGAGATCGCACCGGTGGGTGCCTCGTTCTTTGCGCGCATCGTCGAAAAGGCGCAGCCGTTGACCTGACGGTCCGGTCGATATCAGGAAGGAAACGGGCCAAAATGGCATTGGAAGACGCAAAAAATCAGGTCGATGAGGCCTTTACCAACCCCGACCTGAAGGGGTTGAGCTATGAAAACACCTTTGGCGGGGCGACGTCCTTTCTGCGGCGGCTGTACACCAAGGATCTGACCGGCGCCGATATCGCGGTGACCGGCGTGCCGTTCGATCAGGCGGTGACCAACCGCCCCGGTACCCGTCTGGGTCCGCGCGCGATCCGCGAGGCCAGCGCCCTGCAATCGCCCGATGCGCCCTATGGCTGGCCCTTCGATGCGCTCAGCGAGCTGGCGATCATCGACTATGGCGACATGGCCTATGACTATGCCAACATCCCGGCCTTTCCCGACACGCTGACCAATCATATCCGTACCATTCTGGCGGCGGATGTGGCCTCGGTCACGCTGGGGGGCGACCACTATATCAGCTTTCCGATCCTCAAGGCCTATGCCGAGAAATACGGCCCGATGTCCCTGTTGCAGTTCGACGCCCATACCGACACCTGGGCCGATGACGACATGAGCCGGGTGGACCACGGCACCATGTTCTACAAGGCGGTGAAGTCGGGAATCGTGGACCCGACACGCTCGGTCCAGGTGGGGATCCGCACCACCAACGAGGACACGCTGGGCGTCAACATCATCGACGCGCGCGAGGTCTATGAATCCGGACCCGCCGCCGTGGCGCAGAAGATCAAGGGCATCCTGGGCGACAGTCCGGTCTATCTGAGCTTTGACATCGACGGGCTGGACCCGGCCTTTGCCCCCGGCACCGGCACGCCGGTCTGGGGTGGGCTCAGCTCGATCCAGGCGCAGATCATCCTGCGCGACATCGCCGGGATCAACATCAAGGGCGGCGACGTGGTCGAGGTGTCTCCGCCGTATGATACGTCCGGTGCAACGGCGATCGCGGGGGCGCATGTGGCGACCCAGATCATCTGCCTGCTGGGATGGACCAAGCTGGCGAAAGATGGGCGGCTTTAACCATTGGTTAGCCATGGTTTTGCTATGGCCGGTATCAGGTGAACCAACGGGACAGGGGGCGCGCACGCCATGAGCCAATACAACCAACCCATCAGCGGCAATGATCTGGCGCGGTTTTCCGGGCCGAACACCTTCATGCGGTTGCCCGCGGCCGATACGCTGGCGGGGCTGGACGTGGCGGTGCTGGGCGTGCCGATGGATATCGGAACCTCATGGCGGTCGGGCACCCGGTTCGGCCCCAAGCAGATCCGCGCCGAAAGCGCGATGATCCGGCCCTACAACATGGCTACCTTCGCCGCGCCTTTCGACAGCCTCCAGATCGCCGATATCGGAGATCTGGCGATCAACACCTTCTCGCTGGCCGACAGCCTTCGGATCATCAAGGAAAGCTATGACGCGATCCTGGCGCAGGGCGTGATCCCGGTGGCGATGGGGGGCGATCATTCGATCACCCTGCCGATTCTGCGGGCCGTTGCCGCAAAACATGGGCCTGTTGCCCTGGTGCATGTGGACGCCCATGCCGACGTCAATGACGAGATGTTCGGTGAGCGTGAGACCCACGGAACCGTCTTCCGCCGCGCGTATGAAGAGGGGCTGATCGTGCCCGACAGGACCTTTCAGGTCGGTATCCGCGGCTCGGGCTATGCGGCCAGCGATTTCACCGAGGCAAAGGGCTGGGGGTTCCGGCAGTTTCCTGCGTGGGAGTTGTGGCAACAGAACCTGACCCAGATCGGGGCGTTGATCCGCAAGGAAATCGGCAAGCATCCGGTTTATGTCACCTACGACATCGACAGCCTGGACCCGGCCTATGCCCCCGGCACCGGCACGCCCGAGATCGGCGGGCTGACCACGCCGCAGGCGCTGCAGCTGATCCACGCGCTGGGGGGCATGAACGTGGTCGGCTGCGACCTGGTCGAGGTCTCACCGCCCTATGATCCGTCGGGCAACACTGCGCTGACGGCGGCCAACCTGCTGTTCGAGCTGCTGTGCATCCTGCCCGGTGTGACGTCACGGTAAGCGGGGCCGGCAGGTCTTGCCAGGTACCGGCGGGCGGCTAGGGTTCTGCCGGAAGGTCTGATTGGAATGAAACGCATGGTTCTTTGGTTGATCGTCGCCGCGGTTGTCGGGCTTGGCCTCTATGTGCGGCTGGCACCGGCCGATCCCGCGCGCTGGCATGTGCCAGTCGTGGCCGAGGCAGATCGTGACCTGCCCGGAGGCGTGATCCGCGTGGTGCAGACCGGGCCGGACGGCCTCGCGCGGCTGGACAAGATGGCGCGGTCGACGCCGCGTACGACGGTGCTGGCCGGATCGGTGGATGAGGGCCGGATCACCTATGTGTCCCGCAGCCGGGTGTTCGGCTTTCCCGACTACACTACCGCCCAGCAGGACGGCGACACGTTGCGCATCTATGGACGGTTACGATTTGGCCGACGGGATTTCGACGTCAACCGCACCCGGGTCGACGGTTGGCTGGCGGCTCTGCAGTCCTGAAGACAGGCACCCGTCGGACACCTCGCGCCACATCGGCACGTTCAGCGACATCTGGCACTGAGCCATGAACATGCGGCCATCGACCTGCAGGCAGACCATCTCACCCAGTTCCACCCGTGCGCCGGATGTGTCGGTGCAATAGCAATCCTGCACCTTGCCACCGGGGCCGATGACATCGGCCAGACCGGGCGTTGCGCAGACAATCAGCAGGGCCATGATCCGTTTCATGGGCATAGCTTAGCACAAGCCGGGGCCTTGACCAAAGCCGTCGGATGATAGACACCGCCCCAATGATCCCCGAAGAACGTCTTGAACAGATCACTCAGCGATTCCAGTACCTCGAAGCGGCCATGTCCGATGGCGCCTCGGGCGGCGATATCGCGGCTTTGGCCAAGGAATATTCCGACCTCAAACCGGTGGTCGAACAGATCGCAGCCTGGCGCCAGCTGCGGGCCGATCTGGCCGAGGCCGAGGCGATGCTGGGCGACCCCGACATGAAAGAGCTGGCTGAAGAGGAGATCCCGCAGCTCAAGGCGCGCATCCCCGAGGCCGAGCATGCGCTGCAACTGGCGCTGCTGCCCAAGGACGCGGCCGATGCGCGGCCAGCGATGCTGGAGATTCGCCCCGGCACCGGCGGCGACGAGGCGGCGCTGTTCGCGGGCGACCTGCTGCGGATGTATCAGCGCTATGCCGAGGCGCGCGGCTGGCAGTTCGAGATCATCGAAGAACAGCAGACCGAACTGGGCGGCATCAAGGAAGTGGTGGCCCATATCAAGGGCGACAACGTCTTTGCCCGGCTGAAATACGAATCCGGCGTGCACCGCGTACAGCGTGTACCCGAAACTGAAAGCGGCGGGCGCATCCACACCTCGGCGGCGACGGTGGCGGTTCTGCCCGAGGCCGAGGACGTGGACATCCAGATCGACCCGAATGACATTCGCATCGACACGATGCGCAGCTCGGGCGCGGGTGGGCAGCATGTGAACACCACCGACTCGGCGGTGCGGATCACCCACCTGCCGACCGGGATCGTGGTGACGAGTTCCGAAAAATCGCAGCACCGCAACCGCGAGATCGCGATGCAGGTGCTCAAGACGCGTCTCTATGACCTCGAACGTCAGCGGATCGACAGCGAACGCTCGGCCGACCGGGCCAGCCAGGTGGGGTCGGGCGACCGCTCCGAGCGCATCCGTACCTATAATTTCCCGCAGGGCCGGATGACAGATCACCGGATCAACCTGACGCTCTACAAGCTCGACCAGATCATGCAGGGCGATCTGGACGAGGTGATCGATGCGCTGACCGCCGATGATCAGGCGCGCCTGTTGGCGGAGATGGCGCAATGATCGCGGCGCTGACAGCGGCACAGGCCATGGTGGCCGCCACCGCGCGCCTGCGGGCCGCAGGTGTGGACGACCCGGCGCGGGACGCCCGGGTTCTGCTGGCCCATGCCGCCCGGATCGAGGCCAGCCGCGTGACCCTGATCGCGCCCGAAGAGCTCTCGCCCGAGATCGCCGAACGCTATGAGCAACTGGTGTCGCTGCGCGCGATCCGGGTGCCGGTTTCCCATCTTCTGGGCGAGCGCGAATTCTACGGCCGACGCTTCCGCGTCAGCCGCGACGTACTGGACCCGCGCCCCGAAACCGAAGCGCTGATCGAAGCGGCCCTCAGCCAGCCGTTCGACCGCGTGCTGGATCTGGGCGTCGGCTCGGGCTGCATCCTGATCACTTTGCTTGCGGAACGCACCAGCGCAACCGGGCTGGGCGTCGACCTGAGCGAGGCCGCCTGCCTGCAGGCCAGCGCCAATGCGGTGGCCCACGGGGTGCAGGATCGGGCGGAAATCCAGCGCTCGGACTGGTTTGGAAACATTGGCGGCCATTTCGACCTGATCGTTTCCAATCCGCCCTATATCGCGCTGGATGAGATGGATGGGCTGTCTCCAGAAGTGCGCGAGCACGAGCCGCGTCTGGCTTTGACGGATGAAGCGGACGGGCTGGACGCCTATCGCCGGATTGCGGCCGGCGCCCCTGATCACCTTGTGCCCGGCGGACGGCTTTTGGTGGAAATCGGTCCGACACAGGCGCAGGCGGTTAGCGCGTTGTTCGACGCGGCGGGGCTGGCGGATATCCGTGTGGTTCCTGATCTGGACGGGCGGGACCGGGTGGTGGGCGCCAGAATGCCGGGCTAGCCGCGGATTCTGAGGCCGATTTACGCCGGTCGGGGTAAAAAACCCGGCATTTGGTGTATTAACCCCTTGTCTGCGCCGTCAGGACATGCTTACTCAGAGTAGTCAGCGCGGTTGACGCCCCTTCGGCGCACCCCTGACGCCAAGCCCAAAAAAGTCGACATCCCGTGACGGCACAGGCCACAGAGCAGCGCAGAATACGGGTGGATCGACAGTGCAAGACAAGGCTGACGTACAGTAAGATGAGATCCTCCAAATCCCGCTCGCGGGCAAAGAACAACCGCAATCGTCCCTCTGGTGGAAACGTCGTTAACCGGGTTTTCGACAGCTCGGGGCCCGAGGGCAAGGTGCGCGGCACGCCGCAGCAGATCATTGACAAGTACAACCAGCTGGCGCGCGATGCACAGCTGGCCAATGACCGCGTCGCTGCCGAAAACTTTCAGCAACATGCCGAGCATTACCTGCGCCTGCTGAGCGAGGCGCAACGCGAAATGGAAGCGCGTCGGGAAGAGCAGGAACGCCAGAACCGCGAGCGTCAGGCCGAGCGCGATCGGGAGCGGGCGGAACGGCAGGAACGTGAAGCCGCACGCCAGGCGGACCCGGCCGAGGCTCCGCAGCCGGACATCGTTGATCTGAACGCCGATTCGGATACTCCTGAATCCGGGCTTGTCGAGACGCCCGAAAGCGCGGGCGCCAAGGCCGAAGCGGCCGAGCGCAAGGACAAACCTGCCCGGAGACCGCGCGCACGCAAGCCTAAGGCCGTAGAAGAGCAGGCCCCCCAAGGCGGCGGTGATGCACCAGAGGCTGCCGAATAAGCCATAGCGGTTGCGCACAGAGTTCAAAGGCCCCGGTCAGAGATGTCCGGGGCCGTTTTTGTCCGGGATCAGGTTTTTTGTATCTCACGCGCCAGCGCGCAGAACGCTTCGAGTGATATCTGCTCGGCACGGTCGGTGGGCTTGATGCCGGCGGCGTTCAGGCGGTCCTCGATATCGGGGGCCATCCCCTTGAGCGAGGCGCGCAGCATCTTGCGGCGCTGATTGAACGCAGCGGCTACGACACGTGACAGAATACCGGCATCGGCCGGAAAGCGCGGTTCGGGCAGGGCGGTCAGGTGGACCACGGCGCTGCTGACCTTGGGCGGCGGCGTGAACGCACCGGGGGGCAGGGACATGGCGATGCGCGCGTCGGCCCGCCACTGGGCCAGAATCGCCAGTCGGCCATAGGTCTTGGAGCCGGGCTGCGCCACGATGCGCTCGGCCACCTCGCGCTGGAACATCAGGGTCAGGCTCTGCCAGAAGGGTGGCCATTCCGGCGGGGTCAGCCAGCGCACCAGCAGTTCCGTGCCCACATTGTAGGGCAGATTGGCCGCCACGCGGATGGGCGGCGTCAGGTGTTCAAGCGGATCGATTTCGAGAGCGTCGCCATTGATGACCTCGAGCCGCCCGGGATAGGCGGCGGCAATTTCCTGAAGCGCGGCGATGCAGCGGGTGTCTTTTTCCACCGCCACCACCTTGCGCGCACCTTCGGCCAGCAAACCGCGGGTCAGGCCTCCGGGGCCGGGGCCGATCTCCAGCACGTCGCATTGGCTCAGGTCGCCGGCCTGCCGTGCGATCTTGGCCGTCAGGTTGAGATCGAGCAGGAAGTTCTGACCCAGCGACTTGCGCGCCGAGAGCTGGTGCTTGGCGATGACCTCGCGCAGCGGGGGGAGGGTGTCGATTGCGCTCATGATCCGGTTACCGTGGCGCGAGGGGCAGGCGGTGCGCCAGAGAATTTTTGCCTCCGGCGGGGATATTTGGCGCCAGATGAAGGATCAAGTGCTTTGTGCCATGCGTTGGGCGAGTTTCAGCGCCTCGATCAGGCTGGTGGGGTTTGCGATGCCCTGTCCGGCGATGTCGAGCGCGGTGCCATGGTCGGGCGAGGTGCGGATGAAGGGCAGGCCCAGGGTCACGTTCACGCCACGGTCGAAGTCGAGGGTCTTGATCGGGATCAGCGCCTGATCGTGATACATGGCGATGGCGGCGTCATAGCGGGCGCGTGCGGCGGCGTGGAACATCGTGTCTGCCGGGTGCGGGCCGGTGACGGTGTAGCCCTCGGGGGTGAGACCGGCCAGCAGAGGGGCGATCCAGTCCAGTTCCTCGCGGCCCATCTTGCCACCCTCGCCGGCATGGGGGTTGAGCCCGGCCACCGCGATGCGAGGATGCGGGATGCCGAATTGGCGGCGCAGGCCGTCGGCGGTGATTGCGATCGTGTCGCGCAGCAGGTCGGGCGTGAGGCGCGAGGGCACCTGCGACAGTGGGATGTGGATCGTGGCGGGTACCACGCGGAGTTGCTCGCTGGCTAGCATCATCACCACGCGGGAACGGCCTGCCAGCGCCGCCAGAAATTCGGTATGGCCAGGATAGGCGAAATCGGCGCCGTCGATCAGGGCCTTCTTGTGGATCGGTGCCGTGCAGAGGGCCGAGGCCGCGCCCGATTGCACCAGTGACACGCCGGTTTCGATGGCGTCTATCACCGAAGGCGCATTGGCTGGATCGGGGTGGCCGGGCAGGTTCGGGGCCGGAAAGGTCAGCGGCAACACCGGCAGCGCCCCTGCGCAGATGTCTGCCACCTGGGCGGGGTCTACGATCTCGGTCGTGGGGATGTCGTCGGGCAGGTGACCGGCGTCGCCGATGTAAAAGAATGGGCAGCTGTCGCGCAATGCGGTCCAAGCCTTGGCGGCGATCTCCGGACCGATGCCCGAAGGTTCTCCGCAGCTGAGCGCGATGGGCGCGGTCATTGCTCGATGATGGTGGCGTCGGCGCGCAGTTGTTCGACGAGGCTGTTGGCGAATGCCTGCAGGCGTTGCTGCGTCAGCGCGTTGGCCACGTCCTCGCGCGACGTGTCCTCACCCAGATCGCGCGTCCGATTGCACAGCATGAGGAACACCAGCGTCTGGCCGTTGTTTCGGGTCAGAGAGGTCGACACCTCGTTTGGGTCCAGCTTGGCAAGTTCCAGCGCGATGTCGCGCGGGATTTCGGACGGACTTGCCGAGACCCGGTCGAGTACCTCGGGCGGTTGCCCCTTGGCGATGCCGTACAGGTCGTCGCAGGTATCCACCGTTTCCTTCAGTTCGGCGGCTCTTTGCAGTGTTTCGGGGCTGAGTCCGCCAGGCAGGTAATAGGCCGCATAGTCGATCTTGGAGAACCGCGGCGTGCTGGCGGCCACTTCTCGCAGGCCGCGCATCTGGAACAGGGCTACGGCGTTGGGCAGGCTCAGCGGGGCCGTGACCTCGCCATTCTTCAGGCCAAGGATAACCGGTTGCAGCGCCGGAGGCAGGTTGCTGACGTTCAACCAGTCCAGGCGTCCGCCATTTTCGCGTGTCGGCGCTGCCGAGTACTGCGTGGCGGCGGCCGAAAATGCATCGATGGTTTCGACACGGGCGATCTCGTCGGCCAAGGCTTCGGCCTGTGCCAAGGTTTGCGCATTCACGGGGATGATGATTTCGGACAGCAAAACCTGGAGACCGCCACCGCCGGTCTGACCCATTGCACGGTCAATTTCGTCGTCCGTCGGACGGGCCTGAGAGATAAAGCGGGCGCTGACATAGTCGCGCCATGCCAGCTGACTGGATACGTAATCCCGCACGGTTTCCCGGTCGATACCCGCGTCAGCCAGCGCCTTCAGGAATTGATCCGGGGTCAGCTGACCACGCGAGGCGAATTCGTCGATCGCAACCTGAATGTCTTCGGGTGTGGGCTGGATACCGGCTTCACGCATGGCCTGTTTGCGCAGGCGTTCGTCGATCAGTGCCTTACGGACTTCGGCCTCCGAGCTGCCGGGGATACCCAGAATCTCAAGAAACCGCTGGCGCTGATCCAGTTCGTACCAGGTGACGATGTCCTGATTCACGCGGATCGCCGGTGAAAACAAGCTTTGCGCGGGGGCTTGCTGAGGCGCAACTGCCAGCATGGCGACCGCGAGGCCGGGCGCAAATACCGTCAGCCAACGGGAACGAAAGAACCTGGAAAAACCTGAAATCAGCTGCATTTTCTTTTATACTTCTTGCCCCCGCCTTCAACGGCGTATCCTGTCAGTGCAACGGTAAAGCCGAATTCCGTCGAAGGCTCAATACTTGATGTCGAAGTATATCGCCGGCTGACGGACATGTTAACCTGCACACATTCATTTTCATACGTCACACCCAAGCCCAGCCGCAGCGGTTCGGATTCTGCCAGATCATAGCGGGCCAGGGCGTTGGCTCTCCAGTTTTCATCCAGTCGTTGACGTGCGGTCAACCGTATCTCGGATGTTTCCATGTCAAGGTTTTCGGCCGGGTCCGGCTGCTGCCAGATATAGCTTCCGCCCAATTGGGTCCCCTCGTTGGCCCAAGTTCCGCGCAATTCAGCCTTGGTAAAGCTGAAATCGCCATCCATCAATCCACGTGCGGCCAGCGTCAGGCCATTGTTCGTCTTGATCTGCCCTGCCAGCAGCAGGTCGGACGAAGTTCCCTGGAGGCCGGACGTAGCCGTGAAGTTCGGATCGGCGGTCGAGCGGAAGACCTGGCCGACCGTGGCCAATGCCCGCCAACCGCCCGGGGCATACCGCGCCCAGTTCACGCCCACGACCGCGGTCGTGCCGTCTTCGCGTCGATCCTCGGCCGGAAAGCGCGACAGGGACAACAGGTTGCCCTGGTCAAATTCCTGGAAGGTGCTTTCGTCATCGGGCACATCGGTGTCCGAAACATGAGTCCAGCCAAACTGCGCGATCGGCTCAAGAAACTGGGTCGCGCCAGAGGCTTCGCGCCGGGTCATCGGATAGCGCAGTGTCAAAGCCGCACGCGGGGTCGACCGGGTGATCTGGTCGGGGTAGGCGCTGTCATTGCGAATGTCGAACGTGTCGACCGAAGCCCCCAGTTCAGCATCCGCGCGCAGCCCGGAGGCAAAGGTCCAGCTGCGCAGCCACTGGGCGTCGAATGTGGCGCGGGCCACATCGCGCCCGATGATATCCTCGTCGCTGGTCCGGGTGTGAGTGTGGGTGACGAAGCCCAACCGCACCTCGCCGCCGACAGCGGACGCGGGGAAATAGCGTTTCTGGTAGAACAGATCGAAGACCTGCGAGGGGATCTCATCCTGTTCCTCGCTGTCGCGCAGGGTCTTGTAGTGAATGAAGCTGGTCCGAAACGCCGTGTCGCGTTTGATGCGCTCAAGCGCGATCTCGCTGCGCAAGCGGTCATAGTCAGGCAGCCCGTAGTCCGCCAGATATGAGTCGTCCGATGCGGTCTGGACGTCAAAGGTCAGCCGGAAGTCGTTCGGAAGATTGAACCAGCCATTCGCAAAGAAATAGCCCCGATCCTGCTCCTGCTGGACATCGTCGCGGGTATAGGCCCCTTCAAACTGGATGCGGCCGTTCTTGAAGGCCTGCCGGTAGCGATAGCCAAGCGTCGTGGTCTTGGACGACAGGTAGGGGGTCAGCGTCAGATCCCTGTGATCGCCCAGTTTGAAGAAATAAGGCGTCTTGACGCCGGTACCCAACTGCGAGGTCGTGCGGATTGACGGCACCAGAAATCCGGTTGCCCGGTCCAGTGTCGGGTCCGGCAGCCGCAGGGTTGGAAAGTAGAAAACCGGCACATCCAGAATGCGGAACTGGGCGCCCTCGAAATACAATTGCCGTTCGAGCTGATCATGCGTGACCTTGCGGGCCCGGATTTGCCAGAGGGGCGGCCGACCGTCGGCGCAGACATGGCAGGACGTGGCCGAGACCTTGCTGAACTGCGTGTATCGTCCTGCCGCGCGGGTCGCCTGAACCGACGCGATCTGCACCTGCTGGTCGAACACCAGCCGTGCGCCGGTCAGCAACCCGTTCTGGATGCCGTCATCCAGTTGCGCTGAGTCCGCAAGGACGGTCGAGCGTCCGCCCTGATCGATCCGGATCGGACCTTCCAGCGTCAGCTCGCCCGACTCGCGGTCGAACACCACGCGCTGCGCGGACAGCTTGACGTCGCCCTGAAAGGCTTCGACATTACCCTCGGCCACCAGTTTGCGATCCGGGGTGATGAAGATCCTGTCAGCCACCAGCAGGGCAGGCTGATCCTGTTGTTGTGCCGTGTCAGGCGCGGGCGTACTGGTCTCCGAGGTTTGGGCCAATGCCAGCCCCGGACCGGAAAAGAACACGGCACTGGACAAAAGAAGGGGCAGAAGGCGCCGCATCAACCGTCCTCCGCGTGCAGCAGAAGGCCGAGCGACAGCAATATGGCCGCAAACGGTGGTGCCCAGGCCGCAATCACAATCGGCAATTGGCCGTTCTCTCCCAAAATCTGAGCGAAATTGCGCACGAAATATACGCCGAACCCCAGAAGAACAGCCGTCAGCACGGCGACGCCGGTGCCGCCGAACCGCACGTGCCGCATGGTGAAGGCCGCGCCGATCAACACCATCGAAATCAGGAAGAATGGACGCGCCAGCTGCACCTGCAGCCAAACCTCGTATTGCTTGGTTGAAAAGCCCGCCTCGCGCAGGTCGCGGATCAGTTGGGGCAGGTCATAGACCGAGACGCTGTCCTGTTGGCCCAAGGTTTCAAGGATGCGCTGACGGGTCAGCGAAGTGGGCAGCCGCAGGGTCTCATGCGTGACGGCGTGGGTCTCGGGGTTGGTGTCGCTGGACAGGGGCCATTCCTTGGTGTTGCGCAGGATCCAGGCCCCGTCGTCGAGGCGAGCGCCGTCGGCGATGATCTGACGGGTCGGAAGACCTTCGGGCGAAAACGTGATGATGGTCACGTCGATCAATTCAAGCTCGGCGTCGTTGGTAGATGCGCGGGCATGGATCACCGATTGGCCCTGTGGCGAGCCCTGACGCAGCCAAAGCCCGTCGCGGCTGATCGAGAGGGCGGAACTGCCACCGTTTTTGTATAGATCCGAGAAATGCCGGTACTGCTCGGACGTGGCCGCCGCAATCGGGTTCAGCAGGGCCACCGCCAGAGTTCCGATTATCAGCGCCAGAAGGACCGGTGCCAACAGCGCGCGGATACCCGAGCGGCCGATCGCCCGGGTCACCACCAACTCCGAGCTGCGTGCGAGGCCGACAAACAGGGCAATGGTCGACAGGATCATCAACAGCGGCAGCATCTCGCTTATCGCAGCGGGTGTGTTCAACAGCGTCAGCTGAAGAACCTGGCCAAATGACAGGTCGGCGTCATTGAACCGACGGGCCTGTTCGATCAGGTCGATCAGGATCATCAGTGTCAGGAAGATGGCCCCAATCACCAGAAAGCTCTGCAAAAAGCGGCGGGCGAAGTACCGGTCCAGAATCACGGCCGCATCCCCGGCACGGGGCGTCCAGCAGGCCTGTTGCCAGAATCGCCAAGGCACAAAAACATGCGCGACGGCCTATGCCTGCCGAATGATGCCAAATTTTCTCCCCCGAGCCTGCCGGTCATTTTGGCGCGACCTTAATGCAATTGGCGGGCGGGGAAAACTGCTATCTGGTCAATGGCGGCAGCGCGGGCTAGGTCTGTGGGCAGAGTTTTTCAGGAGCAAGAAATGAGCAGTCTGGTACCGATCCGTTTTCAAGCCTTCGAACTGGAGCTGATGGCACAGGCCCAAGGCCGGGTGGCCATTCTCATACCGACCGATGGCAAGATGAACCCCGCCGCGCGTCGCGCAAACCGACTGACCCGTGGTGCCGTGGCCCGGCTGGTGGAAAGCGACCGTTTCGCCAAGGTCAAGACTGGCGACGTGATCTCGTTGGCTTGGCCCGGCGGGATGGAGGCAGAGGCATTGGACATCCTCGTCCTGCCACGCCGCCCCGAACCGGACGAAGCCCGCAAGGGCGGTGCTGCGCTGGCCAAGCTGGCAGGTGGCAAGGACCTGCTGGTCATGGCGGGCAACCAGGTACGGACCGAGGAACTGGCCTTGGGCATTGCTTTGCGCAGCTATGATTTTGACGCGCACAAAACCACGGACGATGACGCAAAAGGCGCGGTGTCCATCTGCCACGCCAAGCCCGACGACGCCAAGGCCGCCTTCGCACCGCTCTATGCGGTTGCTGATGGTGTGCGCATGACCCGCGACCTGACGAACGAACCCGCCAACATCCTGACAACGAGCGAATTTGCCAACCGTCTGAAAGAGATGGAGGAGTTGGGCCTGAAGGTCGAGGTGCTGGACGAAGACAAGCTGGCCGAGTTGGGCATGCGGACCCTGCTGAGCGTCGGGCAAGGGTCGGACAGCCCCTCGAAAGTCGTCGTGATGCAGTGGAATGGCGGCGATGCTGATGACGCACCGCTGGCTCTGGTCGGCAAGGGGGTCGTTTTCGACACCGGCGGTATTTCGATCAAACCGGCCGCTGGTATGGAAGATATGACCATGGACATGGGCGGCGCAGGCGTCGTTGCGGGCACCATGCGCGCATTGGCCAAGCGTAAGGCCAAGGCCAATGTCGTGGGCCTGGTCGGGCTGGTCGAGAACATGCCCTCGGGCAGTGCCACGCGGCCGGGCGACGTCGTGAAGTCGATGAAGGGCGATACGGTCGAGATCATCAACACCGACGCCGAAGGCCGTTTGGTGCTGTGTGACGTCATGTGGTACGCGCAGGAGCGGTTCAATCCGGTCGGCATGATCGATCTGGCCACCTTGACCGGCGCGATCATCATCGGGCTGGGGCATGAAAACGCAGGCGTGTTTTCCAACAACGACACCTTCTGCGACGCGTTCCTGAAGGCGGCCCGGGCCGAGGATGAAGGCGCGTGGCGTATGCCGCTGGGGCAGGCTTATGACGATCTGCTGAAGTCGCGCATCGCGGACATGAAGAACGTGGGCGGCCGGCCGGCCGGTTCGATCACCGCAGCGCAGTTTCTGCAGCGTTTCGTCAAGGAAGAAACACCCTGGATCCATTTGGATATCGCGGGCGTGGCCTCGGTCGCGGCGGAAACGTCCTATGCGCCCAAGGGCGCCACGGGTTGGGGCGTCCGTGCGCTCAGCCGTTTCGTGCAGGACAATTTCGAGTAGGTCGATGGGCGCCGTCTACTTCTACCACCTGACCCGCCATCCACTTGAGCAGACCTTGCCGGTGTTGCTGGACAAGGCACGACAGGCCGGGTGGCGGATTGCGGTGCGAGGCACTGACCCTGCGCGGATGGACTGGCTGGACGAAAGGCTTTGGCTGGGCCCCGAAGACGCGTTTCTGCCGCATGGGCAGGCAGGTGGGCCGCATGACGCGGTTCAGCCGATTCTGCTGACTACCGAGGCGGACGCTGCCAACAACCCGTCTTGCCTGATGGCGGTGGACGGGGCCGCGGTGACGCCGGATGAGGTGACCGCCTCGGAGCGGGTTTGCATCCTGTTCGACGGCAACGATCCAAGCGCGGTGGACCATGCGCGTGGTCAATGGAAGACGCTGACCGCGGCGGGTTGCGCGGCGCAGTATTGGTCGGAGGAATCCGGCCGTTGGGAGAAAAAGGCCGAATCCGGCTGACTTGGGACCAAAATCAGATTGCAGGCGTGGCGATCCGCGCGACAGGAGATTGATTGATGAAAATGAAACCGTTGGGCCGCACGGGCATCCAGGTCTCGGACCTGTGCCTCGGAACCATGACATTCGGCACGCAGACCCCCGAGGCGGATGCGCATCGTCAGATCGACACGGCGCTGGCAGCCGGAATCAATTTCCTTGATGCCGCCGAGATGTACCCGGTCAACCCGATCACCAAGGAGACCGTAGGCAAGACCGAGCAGATCATCGGCAACTGGAATGCGGCACATCCGGCCCGCCGCGGAAGCTATGTTCTGGCGACCAAGCATTCGGGGGCCGGCTTCACGCATGCGCGGGACGGAGCACCGATCTCGGCCAGCACGATCCCCGGGGCCATCGAGGGATCGTTGCGGCGTCTGCAGACCGACTACATCGACCTGTACCAATTTCACTGGCCCAACCGAGGCAGTTACATGTTCCGGCAGAACTGGGACTATGACCCCTCGGGCGGCGACAGGCAGGCGGTTCTGGACAACATGCGCGAATGCCTCGAGGCGCTGCAGGCGCAGGTGGACAAGGGCAATATCCGCGCCTTCGGCCTGTCGAACGAAAGCGCCTGGGGAACCGCCCAGTGGCTGCGCTTGTCGGAAGAGATGGGTGCGCCGCGGGTGGCCTCGGTCCAGAATGAGTATTCCCTGCTGTGCCGCCTGTATGACACCGACATGGCCGAGCTGAGCGCCTATGAGGATGTGGGTCTGCTGGCCTTCTCGCCGCTGGCCGCCGGATTTCTGACCGGCAAGTATCAGGGCGGGGCGGTGCCCGAGGGATCGCGCATGTCGATCGTGCCGCAGATGGGCGGGCGCAAGGGCGACCGGGTTTTCGACGCGGTCGAGGCCTATCTGGCGATTGCCGCGGAACACGGGCTGGACCCGGTGCACATGGCGCTGGCCTGGTGCCAGACGCGGCCGTTCATGACCTCGGTCATCTTCGGCGCGACCACGCAGGCGCAGCTGGAGCGGATCCTGGAGGGGCGGGATGTCGTGCTGTCGGATGAGATTTTGGCCGAGATCAACGCGGCCCATCGCGCGCATCCGATGCCGTATTGAGGGATGGGGGCGCTGCCCCCGTCGTCGCAGCCAACTCCCCCAATCTATGACCAAATCAAGCTCGCCCGTCAGTGATGGGTGGGCTGGGTGCGGTCCTGCCTGAGGTCGCGGGCGGATAGTCCATGCGCCGTACGGAAAGCGCGCGCAAAGCTGGATTGTGACGTGAACCCCGTGGCCAGTGCCACATCCATCAGCGGCATGTCGGTGTCGGTGACCAGGCGGCGGGCCTCGGCCAGGCGCAGTTGCAAATAGTGGTCCTGTGGCGTGGTGTTCAGCCGCAGGCGGAATTGCTGCTGCAGGGTGCGCGGGCTGGTTCCCAGGGACTTTGCGATCTCGGCCAGGGGCAGCGGCTCGTCCAGCGCGGCCTGCATGATCACGTTGGCGCGGGCGGTCAAGGCACTGTGGCGGTGTGGCGCCCCAGTACGGCTCTGTGGTCTGCCGGGTTCGGGGGCGCCTTCGTAGAGGAACAGGCCCGAGACACGGGCCGCGAAGCCGGCGCCGTGGCGTGCCGCGATGATGTGCAGCATCATCTCGACCGCGGGGATCGCGCCGCCCGAGGTCAGGCGGTTGCCCGACACGGTGAACCGGTCGGGGCGCACGTCGACTTCGGGGAAGCGGCTGGCGAAGGTCTCGAGATCTTCCCAATGGGTGGTGGCGGCGTGACCGTCAAGCAGCCCCGCTTCGGCCAACAGCCAGGGGCCTCCGTCGATGCCCGCCATCGTGGCGCCGGTATTGGCGATGCGGCGCAGCCCGGCCAGAAGGCTGGGGGTGGCGTGGCGCACCAGGTTGAACCCCGCGATCACGATCATCAGGTCGCAGTGGTCGAGACGCGCCAGCGGGATGCCCGGCACTTGCAACGCGCTGGTCAGCATCGCCGGCTCGGGCGTGGCGGTCACGTAGTCCCAGTCGAAGGCCGGGCGGTCGGCCAGCCGGTTGGCGGCGCGCATCGGGTCCACCGCCGAGGCGAAGCTGAGCGTGTTGCACTCGTCCAGCACCAGAACGGCGGTTTTCAGCGCGCGGTGCTCGGGCTGGAGGATGTTTTTTGCGGATTTCATCAAGTCTGATTCGTATTCTGGCAAGTTGTCTGGTCAAGGCTGCGCCAGAGTCGGGGCCAGACGCAAATCGGAATCCGGGGAGAAGCCTGGGGAAAACCCATGGCGAAGCCGTGTATAACTTGGGGATAACACCATGCCTTTGGAAATGAACCGCGAAGTATTCATCACTTGTGCCGTGACCGGCTCGGGTGGGACGCAGGATCGCAGCCCGCATGTGCCGCGTTCGCCCAAGCAGATCGCCGACAGTGCGATCGCGGCCGCCAAGGCCGGGGCGGCAGTGGTGCATTGCCATGTGCGTGACCCCGAAACCGGCGCGCCCAGCCGCCGTCTTGACCTGTATCGCGAGGTGACGGACCGCATCCGCGACGCCGAGGTGGACGTGGTTCTGAACCTGACCGCCGGCATGGGCGGTGACATCGTGTTCGGCGGGGTCGAAGCCCCGTTTCCCGTGGCCGAAGGCACCGACATGATCGGTGCCTCGGAACGCGTGGCCCATGTGGCCGAGTGTCTGCCCGAAATCTGCACGCTGGATTGCGGCACCATGAACTTTGCCGAGGCCGACTATGTGATGACCAACACGCCCGGCGCCTTGCGGGCGATGGGGCAGATGATGACCGATCTGGGCGTGAAGCCCGAGATCGAGGCTTTTGACACCGGCCATCTGTGGTTTGCCAAGCAATTGGTGAAAGAGGGCGTTCTGGCCCCGAATGCGCTGGTGCAGCTGTGCATGGGCGTGCCGTGGGGCGCGCCGGATGACCTGAACACCTTCATGGCGATGGTGAACAACGTGCCCGACGACTGGACCTTCAGCGCGTTCTCGCTGGGGCGGCATCAGATGGCCTATGTGGCGGCCTCGGTTCTGGCGGGCGGCAACGTGCGCGTGGGGCTCGAGGACAACCTGTGGCTGGACAAGGGGGTGCTGGCCGAAAACTGGCAACTGGTCGAGCGCGCCGGAACGATCATCGAGAACATGGGCGCGCGGGTGATCGGGCCGGCCGAGGTGCGCGAGAAGTTGGGGCTGGTCAAACGGGCGCCTGTGGCGTCCTGACGGGCGGGGCTACCCTCACAAAATCTGTCGAACAACGATGGCCCCCGGTGCGGCTTGGACGTTCGGGGCGAAGGAGAGAAGATGAAGACGGCAGCGATCATCGGAGGTGGCGTGATTGGCGGCGGATGGGCCGCGCGGTTTCTGCTGAATGGTTGGGATGTACGGGTGTTCGACCCGGACCCCGAGGCCGAGCGAAAGATCGGCGAGGTCCTGGACAACGCCCGGCGGTCATTGCCCGGGCTGAGCGATGTGCCGCTGCCGCCCGAAGGCGCGTTGAGCTTTCATGCCGACATGGCCGACGCGGTGCAGGGGGCAACGTGGATCCAGGAGAGCGTGCCCGAGCGGCTGGATCTGAAGTTGAAGGTTTACAAGGGGCTGCAGGAGGCCTGTGATCCGGGGGCGATCATCGGATCCTCGACCAGCGGGTTCAAACCCTCCGAGCTGCAGGAAGGCGCGCTGCGGCCCGAACAGATCGTGGTGACGCACCCGTTCAACCCGGTCTATCTGCTGCCGCTGGTCGAATTGGTGCCCTCGGCCGTCAACCCGCCTGAACAGGTCGGGCAGGCCAAGGACGTGTTGCGCTCGGTCGGTTTTTTCCCGCTGCAGGTCCGCAAGGAGATCGACGCGCATATCGCCGACCGGTTCCTCGAGGCCGTCTGGCGCGAGGCGCTGTGGCTGGTCAAGGACGGCGTGGCCACGACCGAGGAGGTGGACGAGGCGATCCGGATGGGCTTTGGCATCCGCTGGGCGCAGATGGGCCTGTTCGAGACCTATCGCGTGGCCGGGGGCGAGGCCGGGATGCGGCACTTCATGGCCCAGTTCGGCCCGGCGCTGAAATGGCCCTGGACCAAGCTGATGGATGTGCCCGAGTTCACCGATGATTTGGTCGACATGATCGCCGACCAGTCGGACGCGCAATCGGGGATGCACTCGATCCGCGAGTTGGAGCGCATTCGTGACAACAATCTGGTGGGCATGATGCGGGCGCTGAAGGCGCGCGACTGGGGCGCGGGGGCAGTGCTGAACCAGCATGACGCGCTGCTTAAGTCGGGTGCCCTGCCGACGCTGGAACAGGCGGATCTGAGCCAGCCGATCCTGACGCTGGCCCGCGCGGTGCCGCTCGACTGGACCGATTACAACGGTCACATGAACGAGGCGCGGTATCTCGAGGCCTTTGCCGCAGCGACCGACCGTTTCATGGAGATCATCGGCTGCGATGCCGACTACATCGCCTCGGGCGGTAGCTATTTCACGGCTGAAAATCACATCCGGTATCTGGACGAGGCCCATGCCGGGGCGAAAATCGAGGTGCGCACGCAGATGATGTTGGGGCAGGGCAAGAAGCTGCACCTGTTCCACAGCATGTTCGAGGGCGACAAACTGCTGGCCACGGGCGAGAGCTTTCTGCTGCATGTCAGCCTGGAAACCCGTCGGCCCTGTGCGCCGTCGCCGCAGATCGAAGCCGCAATGGCCCGCATCGCCGAAGCGCAGGCCGGGTTGCCCTATCCCGAGGGCGCAGGGGCGGCCATCCGCAAACAGTCATGACCGGTCGGGTTCTGATCACTGCCGGTGCCTCGGGCGTCGGGCGCGCGATGGCCGAGGCGTTCGACGCCGCGGGCGCGCAGGTCTGGGTGGCGGACGTGGACTTCGAGGCGCTTCAGGCCTGCCCGGATCACTGGGGGCGGTCGCAGGCCGATGTGTCGGATGAGGCCGCCGTCGCAGCGCTGTTCTCCGAAATCGCGGCGCAGTGGGGCGGTTTGGATGTTCTGTGCGCGAATGCGGGTATCGCGGGGCCGACCGCATTGGTCGAAGATGTGGCGCTAAGAGATTGGCAAAAATGTATTTCCGTCAATCTGGACGGGGCGTTTCTGTGCGCGAAATACGCGGCGCCGATGCTCAAACGGCAGGGGCGAGGCGTGGTGCTGATCACATCCTCGACCGCCGGGCAGTACGGCTATCCCAATCGCGCGCCCTATGCGGCGGCGAAATGGGCGGTGATCGGGTTGGGCAAGACCCTGGCGATGGAGCTGGGGCCGCACGGCGTGCGCTGCAACGTCATCTGCCCCGGCGCGGTGGAAGGCCCTCGGATGGAGGGCGTGCTGCAGCGCGAAGCGGCCGCCAAGGGCATGACCCGCGATCAGGTCTATCGGGGCTATGCGGCGGGTACTTCAATGGGCCGCTTCGTCGAAGCGCATGACATTGCCGCCATGGCGGTGTTCCTGGCCTCGGATGCGGCACGGTTGGTGTCGGGGCAGGTCATCGCCGTCGATGGGCATACCGTTAACCCCGACCCCAAGCTTTAGCCCTGGTTTGGGCCGCGCATCTGGCGGATCGAGGCGCGGACGGCCTGCCAGTTCTGTGCCTCTTCCACGTTTCCTGCGGCTTCGAATTCGCGGGCTTTTTGGGCGGCTTCGGCCTCGGCCTTGTCGCCATGCGCCGAATACAGGGCGCGCGCGTATTGAGCGGTTTTGAGAGCGTCCATTCCTGATATCCTCCTTTGGGTCGGATCGTTCGGATTTTCGCGCACCTCAATATAGGGGATCAGGTGGGAAATTGCACCCGTGGACTGGCGTTACCCGGCCGAAATGGCCGCGCGCAGCTGGCGAAGATGGGTCGGAAAATGCCGGGCAGTAAGATCAGCTTCGCGGACCAAGGTATCGAAATGGCGCGTAAAAACCTCGATTCTGTCCCGGTCGCGGAAGGCCATGTAATGGCTGCCGGCATAGAACACGCAGAGCAGCGGACCAAAGATGGTGACCGGCGCGGAATAGAGCCGCTTGGCATCGAACAGGTAGATGCGCATGCGCGGATACAGCTGCTCGCACAGCTCCAGCATGTGATCGATCTGGTCCAGCCGCTCATTCAGGGGCAGCCCGTCATAATAGCCGGTGCCATGGGCAAAGCTGTGAATCTCATACAGCGGCATGGCGATTTCATAGTCCGACTGGGCACCGCGCATCCAGGTCAGGCGGTCCTCGGAGGCGCCGATGGCCTGGTCAGCGGTTCGGCCCAGATGCGGCGCGTATTCCCATTCCAGCACGGCGCGGGTTTTCAGCATGTCGGGCAGGGTGGCCGGAACATAGCGGATCTTGTAGCCCGCGGCCTGCTGGTGCCATTCAAATATGCGTTCGTCCACCAGCGCGCGGGGGGCCTCGGTCATGGTCAGCGAACTGGCCAGCAACTCGGCCGCGCTCTCGGGTCGGTCCGACAGGCTGAGCAGCCAATCCGCCGACACCCCCAGAGCCGAGGCGCAGCTGCCCACCACATGGGCGTTGGGCAGGCGCGCGCCCGTATCGGTCAGCAACTGGGACACGGTCGAGCGATCGACCCCGACGGTGCGCGCCAGCGCGCTTTGGCTCATCTTCCGCTGGTCCATCGCGCGGGCCAGGCGCAGGCGGAACTGCGCGGCGCGGTCTCGTTTGTCGAAATTTTCCTGCATGTGATGATAAATATCACGGTCGCTGAGATTTGTTAATCATATTCGGAATTCTCGACAGGGCCGGCGGCAGGTAACGCTTATGTGAAAACCAAAAAAGACTGGGGACCGGAATGGAAACGCGGCGAAGATCTGTCGTGAAGGCAATCATTTGGAATGCGATGGGCCTTGCGGTCATGACCGTGGTGGGGCTGATCGCCACCGGCTCGGCCGCCGTCGGAGGCGTATTGGCGGTGGTGAACACGGCCATCGGGCTGACGCTCTACGTGATTTACGAACGCATCTGGGCCGGAATTTCTTGGGGGCGGCATGGCTGAGCCGACCACCCCAAAATCCCCCGAATGGCCGACCTTTGCCCTGATCGTAGCCTGCTATGCCCTTTGGCTGATTGCGATTTTCGGCGTGGCGGCGTGGTCGCTGTGGCTGGCGGTGCCGATGATGGGTGTCGTCGCGGCGCTGCATTCTTCACTGACGCATGAAGCGCTGCACGGCCACCCGTTCCGTGCAAAGTCGTTGAACGAGGCGCTGATGGCGCTGCCGCTGACCCTGTTCATCCCCTACAACCGCTTCCGCGATCTGCATCTGGCGCACCATCAGGATGCCAACCTGACCGACCCCTATGACGATCCGGAGTCCAACTATCTGGACCCGGCGGTCTGGATCAGGCTGCCGCGGTGGCAGCGGTGGGTCTATCAGGCGAACAACACGCTGTTGGGGCGCATGGCGCTGGGTCCGATCATCGGCCAGTTGGCTTTTCTGCGCGACGACTGGCGCGGTGCGGTGCGCGGGGACCGCGACATCTGGCTAGCCTGGGCTTTCCATCTGCTCGGCGTGGCGGTGGTTCTGTGGGTCGTGGCGCAATCAGCGATGCCGGTCTGGGCCTTTGTCCTTTCGGCCTATCTGGGACTTGCGCTGGTCAAGATCCGCACCTTTCTGGAACACCGCGCGCACGAAAAGTCGCGCGCCCGCACGGTGATTGTCGAAGACCGAGGGCCGCTTGCCTTTCTGTTTCTGAACAACAACTTGCACGTCGTTCATCACATGAACCCGGCGGCGCCATGGTATCGGTTGCCCGCGCTCTATCGCCGAGGGAAAGAGCGCTATCTGGCCTGCAACGAGGCCTATGTCTATCGCTCGTACGGGCAGGTTTTCCGGCAGTATATCTGGCGCGCCAAGGATCCGGTGGCGCATCCGCTCTGGCCAAAACCTTGATTTGACGACAGAAGGGAAGCCATGAGTTTGTGGATTCCCGTAACCTTGGCCGCCGCCACCTTTCAGACGGTGCGCTTCATGCTGCAGAAATCGCTGAGCAGCGTGAAGCTGTCGGCGACCGGCGCGACCTTTGCGCGCTTTGCCTACTCGATGCCTCTGGTGCTGCTGGGTCTGGCAGGAGCGATCCGGCTCAGCGGTCTGCCGCTGCCGGCGCTGCCGCCTCTGTTCTGGCTTTATGCCGCCATCGGCGGGCTGTCCCAGATCCTTGCCACGATCTGCGTCGTGGCGCTGTTCAAACAGCGCAACTTTGCCGTCGGCATCACCTTCAAGAAAACCGAGGTGATCCAGACCGCAATCGTCGGTTTCGTCGTGCTGGGCGACCGGGTTTCAACCGGTGCGTTCGGGGCCATCCTGCTGGGGCTGCTGGCGGTTCTCCTGTTGTCGAAAACACCGGGCGGCAGTGGGGCGTGGTGGCGTCACCTAACCAACCGCGCCTCGCAACTGGGGTTGGGATCGGGCGTCTTGTTCGCCTTTTCTGCGGTCAGTTATCGCGGCGCGTCGCTGCAACTGGGCGATGGCGAGGCCTGGTTCCGGGCGCTGGTGACGCTGGCGGTCGTGGTCTCGATCCAGTTCCTGTCGATGGCGCTGTGGCTGGTTTGGCGCGACCGGGCCGAGCTGCGCGCGGTGTGGGACACGCGGCGCACCGGCGTCTTCGTCGGGCTGACCAGCCTCGGCGGATCGTTCTGCTGGTTCTGGGCCTTCAGCCTGCAGAACGCGGCCTACGTCAAAGCGCTGGGGCAGGTGGAGCTGATTTTCAGCCTCATGGCCTCGGTCCTGGTCTTCCGCGAGACGGTGACCCGGCGCGAGATTGCGGGGATGGTCCTGCTGGGCCTCTCGATCCTGATCCTGGTCGCCGCGATCTGAGATGCAAAAAGGCGCGCGGAGGCCCGTGCGCCTTCTGAACTTTTTGCCATGCAGGCGGGTCAGCCCGCGCGGCGTTCGTCAAAGCTGAGTGCGATGAAGCTGGGCAAGTGATCGCCCATGCCGACGACGGCCGGACCGCCATCGTCACGACGTCCACGGCCTTTGCCACGCTTTTCCATGGCAGGTTTGTCGTTCGACGCGGCGTCCTTGGCGGGCTTGTCCTTCTTGACCTCGTCCTTGCGGGTCGAGGCGCGCGATTTCTTTTCGGGCTTTTTGTCCTCGGCCTCGGCCGGTTCGGCCTGAACCGGGTTGTCCAGACGCGGGATTTCCTTCTGGATCAGTTTCTCGATCGCATCCAGCGCCTTTTCATCGCGGGCCGAGCAGATGGTGATCGCCTTGCCCTCGCGCCCGGCGCGGCCGGTGCGGCCGATGCGGTGCACATAGTCCTCGGGGTGACTGGGCACGTCGAAGTTGAACACATGGCTGACCGACGGAATGTCGAGCCCGCGCGCGGCCACGTCAGACGCCACCAGCAAACGTACCGAGCCGTCGCGGAACCCGTCCAGCGTCTTCATCCGCTGCGACTGGTCCAGATCGCCGTGGATCGGTGCGGCGTTGTAGCCGTATTTCTTGAGCGATTTCGCGGTGATGTCCACATCGGTCTTGCGGTTGCAGAAGATGATGGCGTTGGTGCATTTGTCACCTTCGGCATCGATCAGTGCGCGCAGGACCTTGCGCTTGGTGCTGCCCTCGCGGTCGCGGCGGCCGCCTTTGACCATCACGACACCCTGTTCGATGGTCTCGGACGCGGTGGCCTGACGGGCCACTTCGATCCGGGCCGGGGCGGACAGGAACGTGTCGGTGATCCGCTCGATCTCGGGCGCCATGGTGGCCGAGAAAAACAGCGTTTGCCGGGTAAAGGGCGTCAGCGAGAAGATGCGTTCGATATCGGGAATGAACCCCATGTCCAGCATCCGGTCAGCCTCGTCCACGACCATGATCTGCACGCCGGTCAGCAGCAGCTTGCCACGTTCGAAATGGTCCAGCAGACGGCCGGGCGTGGCGATCAGCACGTCGACGCCGCGGTCGATCAGGGCCTCTTGTTCCTTGAAGCTGACGCCGCCGATCAGCAGCGCTTTGGTCAGCTTCAGATGCTTAGTGTAGGTGTCGAAGTTTTCCGCCACCTGCGCCGCCAGTTCCCGCGTCGGGCACAACACCAGCGAACGCGGCATCCGCGCCCGGGCGCGGCCGCGCGCCAGCAGAGTGATCATCGGCAGGGTAAAGCTGGCGGTCTTGCCAGTGCCGGTCTGGGCGATGCCCAGAACGTCTCGCCCTTCCAGCGCCGGTGGGATGGCGCCTTCCTGGATCGGGGTCGGGGTTTCGTAGCCGGCTTCCTCAATAGCTTTGAGGACCTTGGGGTTCAGGTTCAGATCGTTGAATTTCGTCATGTATGTCCGGTTCATGCGGACACTGACCTGGCCCGCGCGTATGAAAAATGCCGGGCCCGGATGGCCATGCGCACCATGCGCGTTTCGGCTTGGATGCGGACATAACAAAAAGGTGTGGCAGGGTCAAATGAAGACAGTTTCATCTATACCGCTACATCGCGTCACTGGCGATTTCGTGCAACAATTCAGCAGCTTCCGGGAAAGTGTTTCTGCAGCTTTTCCTCAAGATCAAGCGGTCGGTGCTTGATGAGGCCCCGTTCCTGCAGGCGCGCGCGAACCTGCGGGTCGGTGGCGCTGAGTTCGTCAAAGAACTTGCGCAGACCTTGCTCGCCTTCTTCGGCCTCGATCCAACTGAGCAGTTCGTTCATGTTCAACCCGCCCCGATCGCGATGTACGTTCGGAGCCATGCCGGGCTGGTACGAGCCGCGTTCCAGTCGAAACCGATAGTGTGACCACCAATGCTCCCAATCCGGGGCGTGGCGGTGGCACAGGTCGATCTGCGGCATCTCGGTCTTGCAGGGCAAGATGACCTTGTTCTGAAACAGATTGTGGATGCGGTAATTGAGGTTCTCCATCCCTGTGCGCACGAACAGCTTGCCCTGTACGTGACTCAGAAAGCCGCCCAGAACGAAGGCGCCGTAGTTTGGATAGATCGTTTCGACAAGCGCTTCGCGTTCGGGGCCCTGGGGGATGAACGCTTTGTAGAGATCGTTACCGCAGGCCAGGGCCTCGATCGGACGAACCCGAACCGCGTGCACCGTTTCGGGCACTTCGCCCAGCAAGTCCGCGATGGGGGCCGTGGGCCACAGGAACTCGTCCACATCGATATGCGCCAGCCAATCGAGATCGGTGTGGCGATAGGTAAAGGTCGCATGAACGGTCTGGCGGACCTGGTGGCGCTCGGGCTTGTCCCGTTTGCGCGCCGCCCAGAACGTATCGTCGCAGATGCGGACGGTCACCTTGGGGTGGCGGCGCAGGGGGCGAAAAGCCCGCCGGTTGGGCTCATCAAGGTAGAGGTAGAGGTGATCCGCGCCCAGATCCAGGTGGTAGGCCGCAAAACTCAGAATGTCGCGGGCCGATCCACGCACCGTCGAGACGATGCCCCAGCTCGGCCCGGCTGCGGTCATGCGATGACGGCCTCTGTTGCTTTGGCGGGGGGCGGGGTCAGCATCAGGTCATCATTTCCTTGGTCGCGGTGAGCGTCAGTTTGGGATAATCGCGCACCACGCGGTCGATGTCCCATTGCAGGCGGGTGAGATAGACGATGTCGCCATCGTGATCGAGGGCAATGTGCTGCTTGTTCGCATTGACGAACTTCTCGACCTCAGCCTTGTCGCCCGACACCCAGCGCGCACTGGTGAATTGCGAGGCCTCGAACCGCACCGGCAGGCCGTATTCCAGCTCGATCCGGCTGGCCAGCACCTCGAACTGCAGCGCGCCCACCACGCCGACGATAAAGCCCGAGCCGATCGAGGGTTTGAACACCTTGGCCGCGCCTTCCTCGGCAAACTGCATCAGCGCCTTTTCCAGGTGCTTGGCCTTCATCGGATCGCCCGCGCGCACGCCCTGCAACAGCTCGGGCGCGAAGGATGGAATTCCGGTAACGCGGATCGCCTCGCCCTCGGTCAGAGTGTCACCGATGCGCAGCTGGCCGTGGTTGGGGATGCCGATGATATCGCCGGCCCATGCCTCGTCGGCCAGTTCCCGGTCAGAGGCCAGAAACAGAACCGGGTTCGTGATCGCCATGGGCTTCTTGCTGCGCACATGGGTCAGCTTCATGCCGCGCTTGAAGTGGCCGCTGGCCATGCGGACAAAGGCCACCCGGTCGCGGTGCTTGGGGTCCATGTTGGCCTGCACCTTGAAGACAAAGCCCGCCACCTTTTTCTCGTCCGGCGAAATCTGGCGCGGTTCGGCCGATTGCACCTGCGGCTGCGGTCCATAGGCACCGATGCCTTCCATCAGTTCCTTGACGCCGAACGAGTTGATGGCCGAGCCGAACCAGATCGGGGTCATGTGGCCTTCAAGCACCGCCTGCGGGTCCAGCGCAGGCAGCAATTCGCGCGCCATCTCGACCTCTTCCAGCAGCTTGTCCAGCAGTTCTGCGGGCACATGCTCGGCCAGTTTGGGGTCGTCCAGCCCGTTGATCTCGATGCTTTCGGCCACCTTGTTGCGGTCGGCGCGGTCCATGAGTTCCAACCGGTCACGCAGCATGTCGTAGCAGCCGATGAAATCGCGCCCCACGCCGATGGGCCAGCTGGCCGGGGTCACGTCGATGGCCAGCATTTCCTGGATCTCGTCGATGATTTCGAACGTATCGCGGCTCTCACGGTCCATCTTGTTACAGAAGGTCAGAATCGGCAGGTCGCGCAGGCGGCAGACCTCGAACAGCTTCTGCGTCTGGCTTTCCACACCTTTCGCGCCGTCGATCACCATGACGGCCGCGTCAACGGCGGTCAGCGTGCGATAGGTGTCCTCGGAAAAGTCCGAGTGGCCGGGCGTGTCCACCAGGTTGAACCGGTAGGGGCCATAGTCAAACGACATGGCCGAGGCCGAGACCGAGATCCCTCGGTCCTTTTCCATTTGCATGAAGTCCGAGCGCGTACGCCGTGCCTCGCCTTTGGCGCGCACCTGTCCGGCCATCTGGATAGCACCCCCATACAGAAGGAACTTTTCGGTCAGGGTCGTCTTGCCCGCATCCGGGTGCGAGATGATGGCAAAGGTCCGGCGCCGCGCGATCTCGGGCGGCAGGGTGGGTTGGTTCGAGGCGGTATCAAGCATGAAGGCGCGTATAGGCGGGGAATCCTGCCGAGGCAAGACAAAGGGGGTGGTTCGAATCAGGTGGATATGCCAATAAGAACATATAGTGAACAAATAATGGAGTGGATCAATGAATTTGAAAGAAATCGCCCAGGAACTAGTGGCGGGTTGCCGCGAAAACCGCGCCAAGGAGAATCTGGACAAGTTGTATGCAGCCGATGCCGTCTCGGTCGAGGCGATGGACATGCAGGGCATGGGCCGCGAGACCCACGGCATCGAGGGCATCCGCGGCAAGCATGATTGGTGGGAAAGCGCGCACGAGGTCTCGGGCGCGTCGGTCAGCGACCCGTTCCTGCATGGTGAAAACAGCTTTGCCGTGATTTTTGAAGTGCAGGGCAAGGTGAAGGAAAGCGGTGAAGCTTTCGACATGCGCGAGGTCGGCGTCTATCACGTGGTCAACGGCAAGATCGTGCGGGAAGAGTTCTTCTACTGATTTGCCGACGCCAATCTGGTCTTCCCTGTCTGGCCGGTGCTAGACATGCGGGTAACAAATGACAGGGGGGATCACATGGATCTGGGACTACAAGGAAAACGCGCGCTGGTCTGTGCCAGCAGCAAGGGCTTGGGGCTGGGCTGCGCCGAGGCGCTGGCCGCCGAGGGTGTCGATTTGGTGATGAACGCACGTGGGCCTGACGCGCTGGAGGCGCAGGCCGACCGGTTGCGCGCCGATTACGGTGTCGAGGTGCAGACGGTCGCCTGCGACGTGACCACGCCCGAAGGCCAGGCGCAGGTGATCGAGGCCGCGCAGGGCGTTGATATCCTTGTGACAAACGCCGGTGGTCCGCCGCCGGGCCTGTGGTCCGACTGGGATCGCGACGATTTCGTCAAGGCGCTGGATGCCAACATGCTGACGCCGATCGCCTTCATGAAGGCGCTGTTGCCGTCAATGATGGACAAGGGTTGGGGCCGGGTGGTGAACATCACCTCGCAATCTGTGCGGGCGCCCATCGCGGTGCTGGGCCTGTCGAACGCTGCGCGCACGGGGCTGACCGGCTATGTGGCCGGAACCGCGCGGCAGGTTGCGCCCTACGGCGTGACCATCAACAACCTGTTGCCCGGCATTCATGCCACCGACCGGGCGGACTCGCTGGATGCCGGGGTTTCGGCGCAGAAGGGCATCTCGCTGGACGAGGCACGGGCCGAGCGCGCGGCCACGATCCCGGCGCGGCGCTATGGCACGCGGCAGGAATTCGGCGCGACCTGCGCGTTTCTGTGCTCGCAACATGCAGGGTTCATCGTGGGGCAGAACATCCTGCTGGATGGTGGCGCGACCAACCTGACGATGTGACCGTGGCGCAGGGGTTTTCGCTGAAGGATCAGCTGTTCAACGCGGAAAAGGCCCGTTACCTGGCCGGCCTGTTCACGCAGGCCGACCCCGGTTTTGACGGTGAGTCGTTCGAGGCTCGGGTCATGTCGCGCCTACCGGAGCTGGAGCTGAAGCAGCGGATCGCGTGGATTGCCGATTGTTTGCAGACGGCCTTTCCCGGCGCGCTGCCCGACGTGGCCCCGGTGATCCTTCGGGCGTTGCCACCGCCTCTGGACCCGTCCCTGAGTGATGACGATTTCGGTGACTTCATCTTTGCCCCATTGGGCGAGTGGGTGGCGCAGGTCGGCGCGGACCATCCCGAAATGGCGCTGGATGTCCTTGCAGAGCTGACCCAGCGGTTTTCGATGGAATGGGCGATCCGGCCTTTTCTGAACAGCCATCCCGATCTGGTGCTGGACCGGATGCAGGACTGGTGCGGGCATTCCAGCTATCACGTCCGGCGGCTGGTCTCCGAAGGCACGCGCCCACGGCTGCCCTGGGGGCAGGCGGTCGGGCTGGACCTGTCTGACCCGCTGCCGCTGCTGGATCGGTTGCACTCGGATCCGACGCGTTATGTCATACGGTCGGTGGCGAACCATCTCAACGACATCACCAAGAAAGACCCCGACTTGGCATTGAACCGCCTGAAGGCGTGGCATGCCTCGGGCGCGCAAGACAGCGACGAGATGCGGTGGATCACCGCACATGCGCTGCGCGGGCTGGTCAAGTCCGGCCATGGCGGGGCGATGGCGCTGCTGGGTTATGATCCCGACGCACCGCTAGAGGTGAATGTTGAGGTGATTGGCGAGGCCCGCATCGGCGGGGTTCTGGAGTTCGCCGTCTCGGTATCAGGCCCCGGTGATCATCCGGTCTTGATTGACTATATCGTGCATTTTCAGCGACCTGGCGGGAAAATCTCACCTAAGGTTCACAAGCTCAAGCAGGCCAATCTGTCAGATGGCCGCCTGCGGCTGAGCAAGCGTCACAAACTCAAGGGCGACGCCACCACGTTTAGGCTGGTTCCGGGGCCGCACAGGCTTGAGATTCAGGTCAACGGCAAGGTCCGCGCGGGCGTGCCGTTCGAGCTGTTGACCTAGCGCCTCTCTTGCGCCCGATGGGCGGGGTTGTTATCCCGGCGCAAGCCCGATGAATTTGATCGGGAAAAGGCAATTGGGGTCCGTCGGTGGCAATCAACACAGCTCCTCCGCGATTGGAAATCCGCAATCTGGTCTGTCGGTTCGGCGGGCGCACGGTGGTGGATGATGTCTCGCTGACCGTTCAGGCGGGGCAGGTGACCTGTCTGCTGGGCCCGTCGGGGTGCGGCAAATCCACTACGTTGCGGATGATTGCCGGCGTCGAAATGCAGGACTCGGGCGAAATCTACGTCGATGGCAAGTTGGTCTGTGACACGGTGTTCAGGGTGCCGCCGGAACGTCGCGAGATCGGACTGATGTTCCAGGATTTCGCTTTGTTTCCGCACCTCAGCGTGGCCGACAACGTGGCTTTTGGCCTGAAGGGGGCCAAAGAGCAAAAACGGGAACGTGTCGAAGAGTTGCTGAGAAAGGTCGACCTGATCCGCCATATCGACGGGTTTCCGCATCAACTGTCAGGGGGCGAGCAGCAGCGGGTCGCGCTGGCCCGAGCGTTGGCGCCGCGTCCGCGGATCATGCTGATGGACGAGCCGTTTTCTGGCCTCGACAACCGTCTGCGCGACGGCATCCGCGACGAGACCCTCGCCATCCTCAAGGAAGAGGACGCCGCCGTGCTGCTGGTCACGCACGAGCCCGAAGAAGCGATGCGCATGGCCGACGAGATTGCACTGATGCGCCGCGGCAAGATCGTGCAGCAGGGCGCGCCCTACAATGTCTACACCCGACCCGTAGACAAGGCTGCCGTGGCATTTTTTAGTGATGTCAATGTGTTGCAGTCCCAGGTGAATGGAGCATTGGCGCAAACGCCATTTGGTCAATTCCTGGCGCCGGGCGTTCCCGATGGCACGGACGTCGAAATCGTTTTCCGCCCTCAGCATGTGCGGCTGGACTTTGATCGCAATGGCAAGGGACCGCTGCCGACGGCGACCGATGGCGTTGCAGCCCGCGGCGTGGTCGAGCGCGCTCGCTTTCTGGGCAACGAAAGTCTGATCGAGTTTCGGATGGACTATGACGGTTCGATCCTCAAGGCGACCGTCCCGAACGTGTTCGTGCCCAATCCGGGCCGGGTGATGTGGTTGACCATCCGGCGGGATCGCTGCTTCGTTTTTCCAGCCTAGACGCTGCAGCAGGTCGATTTCCCGGCGAGTGGTGCGCGAATGCCGCAGAATGCGCCGGGGCATCGCTTGCCGCATCCTTTGGGGCCGTCTATCAAGGGCGAAACGCGGGGGCACAGGCAGGCAATGCGCATACTTCTGACAAATGACGACGGGATCAACGCCCCGGGCCTGATCGCGCTCGAGGCGATTGCCGCGGATGTGGCCGGCCCGGATGGTGAGGTCTGGATCGTGGCTCCGGCTTTCGAACAGTCAGGGGTCGGGCATTGCATCAGCTATACCCATCCCATGATGGTCGCCAAACTGGGCGAGCGTCGTTACGCGGCCGAAGGGTCGCCGGCCGACTGCGTACTGGCCGGGCTTCATGACGTGATGAAGGACGCGCGACCTGATCTGGTTCTTTCTGGTGTGAACCGGGGCAACAATTCGGCCGAGAACACTTTGTATTCTGGCACGATCGGCGGCGCGATGGAGGCGGCACTCCAGGGCATTCCGGCGATCGCCTTGTCGCAGTATTTTGGTCCGCGCAATCTTGGGTTGGACGACCCGTTCGAGGCCGCCACGCGGTTCGGAGCGGACCTGGTACGACGCATTCTTGAGGCCGATCCGCCCGCGCAGGAAGACTACCGCCTGTTTTACAACGTAAATTTCCCTCCGGTGCCTGCCGATGAAGTTCTTGGCACCCGCGTGGCGCGTCAGGGCTTCCGACGCGACACGCACTTTGGGGTGGAACCGCACAGCTCGCCCTCGGGTCGCCGTTTCCTGTGGATCAAGGGGGGCTATCAGCACAACCCGACGGCTCCGGGAACGGATGCTGCGGCGAACCTGGACGGCTATATCTCGGTCACGCCGATGCGGGCCGACCTGACCGCCGATGACGCGCTGGAGGCGTTGAAGACGATCGAATGACCGGACTGGACCCCGAAACCAAGATGCAGTTCCTGTTCGCCCTGCGGTCGCGCGGGGTGACGGATGCGCGTGTTCTTGACGCGATGGAGCAGATCGACCGCGGCAAGTTCGTGCGGGGCCTGTTCGCCGAGCGTGCCTACGAGGACACGCCACTGCCGATTGCATGCGGCCAGACGATCAGCCAGCCCTCGGTCGTAGGTCTGATGACGCAGGCGCTGCAGGTCACGCCGCGCGACAAGGTGCTCGAGGTGGGGACGGGTTCGGGGTATCAGGCTGCGGTGCTGTCCAAGCTGGCGCGGCGGGTCTACACCGTGGAACGCCACAAGCGTCTGGTACGCGAAACCGGAGAGCTGTTTCGAGAGTTGGGGCTGACGAATATCACGGCGATGCTGTCGGATGGATCTTTCGGGTTGCCCGAACAGGCTCCTTTTGACCGCATCATCGTCACCGCCGCGGCCGAGGACCCGCCGGGCCCGCTCTTGGCGCAGCTCAAAATCGGCGGTATCATGGTCTTGCCCGTTGGGCAGTCGGATGCGGTTCAGACCCTGATACGGGTCACCAGAACCGAGACCGGGCTGGAATATGACGAACTGTTGCCTGTTCGGTTCGTGCCCTTGCTGGAAGGGCTTGGAAAGGACGAGGCGTAACGTAGGTTTAGGAATTGGGCGCCAGAACCCCGGCAAACAGGGGCAGGTGTTGAGGACAGTGATATGAGAGCAGTTTCCAAGTCAGTCTTGGGTCGTGGAACAACGGCGATGGTTGCCGCGCTGGTGCTTGCCGGTTGCGAAGGCCCGCTGGATTACGACCTGCGCGGTCAGGTCGGCGGTTTTTCGACCACTCCGGCCGCACAATCAGCCACCACGAACCGACCGGCGCCGGACAGCCGTGGCGTGATCACCTATCCGACATATCAGGTTGCCGTCGCGCAACGGGGTGACAACGTCGCCGCCGTGGCTGCGCGGGTCGGTCTGCCCGAGGCCGAGCTGGCCCGGTTCAACGGTCTCAAGCCCACCGACCAGCTGCGCGAGGGCGAGGTGCTGGCCTTGCCACGGTCCGTCGGCGCCGGAGCGGGGAACGTCGATATCGCCTCGATTGCCACGACCGCGATTGATCAGGCGCCGGACACGGGCGGCGTGCGGGTCACGAACCTTGAGCCGGCCAAACCGGCACCCGTCACCTCGACGGACGAGCCGATCCGGCACAAGGTCAAGCGGGGTGAGACGGCCTATACCATTTCGCGCCTGTATCAGGTTCCGGTCGATGCGCTGGCTGAATGGAACGGTTTGGGTTCGGACTTCGCCGTGCGCGAAGGGCAGTTTCTGCTGATCCCCGTCAAGAATCAGGCTGCACCGCGCCAAGCTGCCGCCGCAGCGCCCACGGCGACCACCGAACCGGGGCAGGGATCGCCCACCCCGACGCCGCCCAGTGCAACGCAGCCGTTGCCGGACGAAAAAGTTGCGCCGTTGACGCCCGCTCCGGACGTGACGGCCGAGGCCCCGACGAATTCCAGCTCGTCAGCCTTGGCTCTGCCGGTAACTGGCAAGATCATTCGCCCTTATGCCAAGGGCAAGAACGAAGGGATCGACATCGCCGGTTCGCCCGGTGCATCGGTCAAGGCGGCCGAAGCCGGTACCGTGGCGGCCATTACGGCGGATGCGGATCAGATCCCGATCATCGTCGTCAAGCACACCAACGATTTGCTGACGGTCTACGCGAATGTCGAGAACATCTCGGTCAAGAAGGGCGACCGGGTCAGCCGCGGCCAGAGCATTGCCAAGCTGCGCGGGGGTGAGAACGCCTATGTGCACTTCGAGGTACGCAAAGGGTTCGAGTCCGTCGACCCCGAAACCTATCTGCGCTGAGGGTCTGAGCGCCGTTCCAAGTAGCCTTGCGCGAAAAACGGGATCAGGCGGTCGGGTTGTAGTCAGCCAGCCGCTTTCCGGGCTCGTCCGCAAATATCTCGGGCAGCGGTGTGACGCTTTCGATCAGGTCGATGCGGAACACGCGGAAGGCGTCGCGCAGCTCGCACCAGGCGGTCAGGGTCCAGACCCGGCCCCAGTATTCCATGTGCAGGGGGCGGATCGTACGTTCGGTCAGGGTTCCGTCGATGCGCCGGTAGGTCAGCCGCAGTTTCTGGCGCGATTTGATGGCCGCCCGGATCGGCGCCATGTGCGCCAGCCCGCGCGCGGCATCGGCAAAGGGGTAGACGGCGAATTTCCATGCATCCGCCTCGGCCACCACCTGGGTGGGCAGTACCGCGTCGATCTTGGCGGCCAGCGCCTCGGCGGCGGCCTTCAGGTCGGGGTCGGCGGCCTCGGCCACGATCGCCATGCCGAGGTTCAGGGCCTCAAGCTCGGCCGGGGTGAGGTTCAGCGGGGGCAGGGTGATCTGCTCGCGCACCATGTAGCCCACGCCGCGTTCACCCTCGACCGGGACGCCCGACGCCACCAGCGTGTCCATGTCGCGATAGATGGTGCGGACCGAAACCTCGAGCCAGTCCGCGATGTCCTGCGCGCGGTGCAGTTTGCCGTCGCGCAGGATCTGGATGATGTCGAACAGGCGGTCAGTGCGGCGCATGACACGCCGTCCGGACCGCGATCAGGCGGTCATGTTCCATAGCACTTTCTCGTGACGCATCTGGATGCTGGCGGGGTCGATGGCCGCCATCAGACCGGCGGCAAAATCCTGCTGCGGGAACTGCGCGGCGGCGTCCTGTGCGGCCTTCATGTCGGTCCAGATGACATAATCGGTCCAGCGGCCATCCTCGCCCTGGCTCAGCTGTCGGTGGGCAAAGCCCGGGGCCGCGCGCACGAAGGCCTCGGTCGTCTGGCTGAGCCTGACGAACTCCTCCGGCGTGGTGCCATCGGCGAGGGTGAAGGTGACGATTTCAGCAACATGGGTCATGTGAGTCTCCGTTGACCAGGTTTCGATGCCCTGTTCCTAGTCGCCTGCAACTGACATAAACCTGTCAGTAGAGAATTGCCAGCCCGCAAAAAGCGCCCGAGCGACCCGGATTTGAACGCGGATTTGACTTGCGTCACTTTTTTCGGCTGCCCGGTGGGCGTAGACAGGCTTCCAGATCACATTCCCGGCGCGACGCGCCGACGTAGAAGGAGAAGAGACATGCTCAACAATATCGGCCTTCCCGGCCTGCTGCTGATCGCCGTCGTGGTGCTGGTGCTGTTCGGCCGCGGCAAGATCAGCTCGTTGATGGGTGAAGTGGGCAAGGGCATCACCGCATTCAAGAAAGGCGTCAAGGACGGTACCGAAGAGATCGAACAAGACGCGTCCGAGCTGGCCAAGGATGTCACGCCCGAGTCCGACAAAGACAAGGTCTAATCGCCCATGTTTGATCTGGGCTGGACCGAACTTCTGGTCATCGGCATCGTTGCCCTGATCGTCGTGGGGCCCAAGGACCTGCCGGTCCTGTTCCGCAATGTCGGACGGTTCGTCGGCAAGGCCCGCGGCATGGCGCGCGAGTTCTCAAGCGCCATGAACGAGGCGGCCGACCAGGCGGGCGTGAATGACATAAAGAAAGGACTGGACGCGGCCACCAACCCGGTGGGCAGTGCGATGGACGGCGTCAAGCAGGCGGCCCAGGACATGGCCAAGAGCATGGACCCGACCAAGTTCGACCCCGATAGCGAAACCGGCAAACTGGCCGCTGAGCGCGCCGAGCAGGCCAAGAAGATCCAGGCCTCAACCGCCCGTGCGGCTGCCGAGCGCAAAGCGAAAGAAGCCGCCGAGGCCCTGGCCAAGGCTGAAGAGGCCGAAGCCGCGCTGAGAACCGAAGGCAAGACATGAGCAAGACCGACGAGATCGAAGATACCTCGGCCCCCCTGATCGAGCATCTGGCCGAGCTGCGCACGCGGCTGATCCACAGCGTCGTGGCATTTTTGATCGGTATGATCATCTGTTTCACGGTTGCCACGCCGATCTTCAACTTTCTGACCCAGCCCCTGTGCGATGTTCTGTCCGAGCGGGGACAGGACTGCGACCTGATCTTCATTTCGCCGCAGGAGGGCTTCTTCGTGGCGATCAAGGTCTCGCTCTTGGGCGGGTTCATTCTGGCCTTTCCGTATATCGGTATGCAGATGTGGCGGTTCGTGGCGCCGGGGCTCTATCGATCCGAGAAGAACGCCTTCCTGCCGTTCCTGCTGGCCTCGCCCTTCATGTTCCTGCTGGGCGCGAGCTTTGCCTTTTACGTGGTCACGCCGCTGGCCTATGACTTCTTCCTTGGGTTCCAGCAATTCGGGGCCGAGGGTGAGGCCTTAGCGGATGGTGCCACTGCGCCGCTGAGCGTGGTTTTCCAGGGTTCGGCACAGGAATACCTGAACCTGACGATCAAGTTCATCGTGGCCTTTGGCCTGTGTTTCCAGCTGCCGGTTCTGTTGACCCTGATGGGCAAGGCCGGGCTGGTCAGCGCCGAAGGCTTGGGCGCGGTGCGCAAATATGCCGTGGTGGGCATTCTGGTTCTGGCCGCAGTGGTGACCCCGCCGGACGTGATCACCCAGATCATCCTGTTCGTCGTGGTCTATGGCCTGTACGAGATCTCGATCTTCCTGGTGGCCCGGGTCGAGCGGAAGCGTGAAGAACAGCTGCGGGCCGAAGGCTACTATGACGATGAAGAAGCCGCCGATGATGCGATGATGGACGAGTTTGACGCAGAAGACGGCAAATAAACCCGAGCAGTAAATGGGGAAGGGCGTGCCTTGGCGGGTGCGCCCTTTCTTCATCCGGGTCTTGTTGGCGGCCCGTGAACGTGGTTGAAATCGGCCGCAAGACTTCGGAGGACCCATGGACGACCAAGCCCTGAACCGCATCGCCGACGCCTTGGAGCGCATGGCCCCGGCGCCGTTGGCCGCGCCCGATTTCTCGGCCGCGCCCGCCTTTGTCTGGCACATCGGGCCCGACCGGCTTGAACCGGTGCACAATGTCAACCGCGTCGATCTGGATCTGCTGGTGGGCATCAACCGGTCGCGCGATACGCTGCTGGACAACACGCGCCGCTTCGCTGCCGGGTACAAGGCCAACAACGCGCTGTTGTGGGGTGCCCGCGGCATGGGCAAGTCCAGTTTGGTCAAGGCGGTGCATGGGACCCTTCAGCCCGAGTTTCCCGACCTGAAGCTGGTCGAACTTCAGCGCGAGGACATGGGCTCGGTCGCGCGGTTGCTGAACCACCTGCGCGCCGCACCTTACCGGTTCATCCTGTTCTGCGATGACCTGTCGTTCAGCCATGACGACCAGCACTACAAATCGCTGAAGGCCGTGCTGGACGGCGGGATCGAGGGCCGGCCCGAAAACGTGGTGTTCTATGCCACGTCAAACCGCCGCCACCTGATGCCGCGTGACATGATCGAGAACGAACGCTCAAGCGCGATCAACCCGTCCGAGGCGGTCGAGGAAAAGGTTTCGCTGTCCGACCGGTTCGGCCTGTGGCTGGGGTTCCACCCCTGCGATCAGGACGAATACCTTGCGATGATCGACCGGTATTGCGCGGCCTATGGCGTCAGCGTCGATGCCGACGTACTGCGGGCCGAGGCGATCGAATGGCAGGCCACGCGCGGCGCGCGTTCGGGCCGGGTGGCGTGGCAGTTCTTTGTCGATCTGGCGGGCCGGCAGGGCGTTCACATCGAATGAAAACGGCGCCCGCTTGGGGCGCCGCAACATCTTTCCCGTCGATCTGACCGAAAGGTCTCAGCCCAGCATGGACAGCAGGCGCGCTGCCTCGTCCGAGGGGCTGGCCAGCTTCGACCGGTCCTCACCGGGGAAGAAACGCGCGCGCAGGGCTGTGGCCATCGGCCTGGGCTGCAACACATGAACCTTCGGCCCGGTGCGCACGGTTTCGGCGGCCCAGCTGCGCGCCATGGCGATCTGCGCGGCCTTGGTTGCGCCGTAGGTGGCGCAGAACTTCTCGCCGGCACGCGGGTCGTCAAAGAATACGGCCTGTCCAGCCTCACCCAGCAAGGGCGCGACATAGGGGATCAGCACCGAAGTTGCCGAGGCGTTCACGTCCACGGACTTTTGCCAATCCTTGGGGTCGATGAAATTTGCGGGCGTCAGCGGCGCGGTGTGGATGGCCGTATGCAGCCACAGGTCCAGCTTGCCCCAGCGGTCATGGATGCCCCGGCAGAGCGTGGCCATGGCATTGGGGTCGGCGATGTCCATCGGCGCCAGGGTGGCCGCGCCCCCTTTGGCCTTGATGCGGTCATCCAGGTCTTCCAGCCCGCCGGTGGTGCGGGCAACGGCGACGATGTGATACTCGGGCGCCAGCGCCTCGGCCAGTGCGGCACCAAGGCCGCGCGACGCGCCGGTAACAAGTGCGATTTTGGTCTGATCGGTCATGCGCGGGGTTTGAACCCAAGCGCGCAGCCCGTCAAGCCCGGATCAGCTTCCGGGGATGGCGATGCGCTGGGTCCGGCCGCTTTGTCGCAGCATGATGCCGTCTTTGTCGATGGCCACGATCGTGCCCGAACCAAAGCGGCTGCCTGTCTTGACCTCTTTCACCCGTCCAGACGATGAGCGCATCAGGGCGCGCATGTCGTTCTGCGGGCCAAAGACGCCCAGGACGGTCGTACCATTCTTGCTGAGCGCGCCCTTTTGGGTGGCCGCGCTCTCGACTCTGGGATTTGCCATGTGAACTGGCCGGCCCGGTGGCCCGGCCTCCGTGTGATTGCGTGAGTGAGCAGCCGGTTGGCTAACAGAGCCAAAGGGGAAGGAAAAGCCGGTGCAGCAGGTTTCGGCCATGTTTCGCCACGCCGATCCGGCCTATGAAAAAAGGGGCCCTGCGGCCCCTTTGAGAAGTCTCTGAATTCCGGCCTTATTCGGCCGCCGGTTGCATCTTGAACCCTTGTTCAACCATGTCCGCCGGAGTGACGGGATACTCGCCCGAGAAGCATGCATCGCAGTATTGCGGGCAGTCCTTGCTGCGGCCCTGCGATTCGCCGACCGCCCGGTACAGCCCGTCCAGCGAGATGAACTTGAGGCTGTCGACCGCCAGATGCTTGGTCATTTCTTCCTCGGTCATCGTGGCGGCCAGCAGCTTTTCGCGCTGTGGCGTATCCACGCCGTAGAAACAGGGCCAGGCCGTGGGCGGCGAGGCGATGCGGAAATGCACCTCTTTCGCGCCGGCATCCAGGATCATTTCCTTGATCTTGCGGCTGGTCGTGCCGCGCACGACCGAGTCGTCGACCAGTATCACCCGCTTGCCCTCGATCAGGGCGCGGTTCACGTTCAGCTTGAGCCGCACGCCCATGTTGCGGATCTGTTCGGTGGGTTCGATGAAGGTGCGGCCCATGTATTGGTTGCGGATGATCCCCATCGCATAGGGGATGCCCGACTCCAGCGAGTACCCAATGGCCGCGGGCGTGCCGCTGTCTGGCACGGGGCAGACCAGATCCGCCTCGACGGGGCTTTCCTTGGCCAGCTCGCGCCCGATGGCTTCGCGTGTCTCATAGACCGAGCGTCCACCCAGAATCGAGTCTGGGCGCGAGAAGTAGACATGCTCGAAGATACAGAACTTGCTGGGTTGCCGGCGGAACGGGAAGTGGCTCTCAACACCGTTCTGGGCATTGATCACAACCATTTCGCCGGGTTCGATCTCGCGCAGGAATTCGGCACCGATGATGTCCAGGGCACAAGTTTCCGAGGCCAGGCACCAGCCATCGCCGATTTTGCCCAATACCAGCGGGCGCACACCCAGAGGATCGCGGACGCCGATCAGCTTGGTGCGGGTCATGGCGACCACCGAGAAGGCGCCCTCGACCCGGCGCAGCGCGTCCTCCATCCGTTCGGGGATGTTGCGCTGTAGCGAGCGGGCCATCAGGTGGATGATGCATTCGCTGTCGGACGAGCTTTGGAAGATCGAGCCGCGCTCGATCAGCTCGCGCCGCAGGGCATTGGCGTTCGTGATGTTGCCATTGTGCGCAATCGCGGCGCCGCCCATCGAAAACTCGCCGAAGAATGGCTGTACGTCACGGATGGCGGTCTGGCCCTTGGACCCGGCCGTGGAATAGCGCACATGGCCGATCCCGATCGGCCCGGGCAGGCTTTCCATCACGTCGGACGAGGTGAAATTGTCGCGCACATAGCCAAATCGACGGGCCGAGTTGAAGCCGAGTTCAGGATCATGGGTGACGATCCCGCCGGCTTCCTGCCCGCGGTGCTGCAGGGCATGCAGACCAAGAGCAACGAAATTGGCGGCATCCTTGACGCCGACGACCCCGAAAATCCCGCATTCCTCGCGGAGCTTGTCATCATCGAACGGGTGGGCGGGGGGCATCTGCGGGCTATGCAAGACAGGCAGCTCCGATTCCATGGCGAGTTGGCCCTCACATAATGCCTAATGCCCCCCATGTCACCAAAGGATCATAATTCGTTTTGCCGCAGGCCGGGTTTCTGGTTTGATGGGGCCGCGAACATGAGTGTTTCCCGTGTTTTGAACGCGCTGCGTGGCATGACGCCGGCAGCATTTGACCGAGGACAAAACAGGTATGTGGCAGGGACGACCGAGCCAGAAAAAGGACGAGCACGTCAAACGCCGGTGCCATCGGTGCCGCGGAATGGGACGTGCACCTTGCCAGATATGCAATGGCAAGGGCGAAGTCCTGAAGGGTCGAGATCACTTGGGCAAGCCCCAGTTCAGCCGGTGCGACGGATGCTTTGGCCTGAAAACCAACCGCTGCTCGGTTTGTGGGGGCGAAGGGTTCGTCTGACCCTCTGACAAAAGAAAAGCCCGGCTGGCCGCCGGGCTGCTTCGTTTTGCTTGGCTGGTAGCTGTTACTGCCCCTGAGAATCCGCTGTGCAGGATGCAACAAGCTCTTCGTACTGGGTGGTCACCCAACCCAGGGCGGCCTCGGGGTTCTGATCTTCGATCCTGTCGCTGAACTGCTCGAATACCTTGGCCGAGCGGCTTTCATCGACGATCGTGTAGGACTGGCCGGTCATCACGGTGTCGTAGACAAAGAAGGCGATGGCAACCAGCAGAATGCCGCGGGCGATGCCGAAGAAGAACCCCAGCGCCTGATCCAGCCCACCCAGCGCCGAGCGCTGTACCAGGGACGAGAACAACGGGGTGAAGATGCTGACCACGATCAGCGCAATGGCAAACACCGCGGCAAAGCCCGTAATCACCGACAATTCGCAGCTGTCACGCAAGAAGTCTCCGACCACCGGGATTTCCTTGACCAGCGGCACGGCTTGCGGTGCAAAGATGAAGGCCAGAACTGCGGCGGCGACCCAACCTGCAATGGCCATGACCTCGCGCATGAAGCCGCGCGAATAGGCCAGAATCCCCGACAGCACGATGATCAGGGCAACGAGCCCGTCAATTATTGTAAAACCTTCCATGGCCCTCGCCTGTTCTTTTTCTGCCCCTCGAGGCGCGACTTTAACCTGCTCCGAAGGTTTCGCCAACAAACCCAACCAAATCAGAGGGTCGGGTGAGTGTCAGACCTGCCACAGTACCGGTTTTGCCGCCTGCCGGAGCAATTGCTGCTGTGAAACCAAGTTTTTGCGCTTCTTTCAACCTGTTTTCGGTCTGCGGCGCTGGTCTAAGTGCCCCGGATAGCGAGATTTCTCCGAAAACCACGGTGTCGGCGGGCAGGGCGGTGTCCTCGCGCGCGCTCAGCAGGGCGGCAGCCACGGCAAGGTCGGCCGCGGGCTCGCTGATCTTCAGGCCCCCGGCCACGTTCAGATAGACGTCGAGCCCCGCAAAGGGGATGCCGCAGCGCGCTTCGAGCACGGCGAGGATCATCGCAAGCCGTCCGCTGTCCCAGCCGACGACCGTGCGGCGGGGTTGTGAATGGGGCGAGGGCGCGACCAGCGCCTGTAGTTCGACCAACACCGGCCGGGTGCCCTCGATCCCGGCAAAGACGGCCGAGCCGGGGCTGGGTGTGCCGCGTTCCGACAGGAACAGCGCCGAGGGGTTGGTGACCTGTGCCAGACCCTTGCCTGTCATCTCGAACACGCCGATCTCGTCGGCGGGGCCAAAGCGGTTCTTGACCGCGCGCAGGATGCGGAACTGGTGGCCGCGCTCGCCCTCGAAATAGAGGACGGTATCGACCATGTGTTCGACCACGCGGGGGCCGGCGATCTGGCCTTCCTTGGTGACATGGCCGACCATGATGATGGACACGCCGTGGCGCTTGGCAAAGCTGGTCAACTCGTGCGCGGCGGCGCGGACCTGACTGACTGATCCCGGCGCGCTGTCGACATTGTCCGCCCACATGGTCTGGATCGAGTCGATGATGGCAAGGCCGGGTTTCTCGGCCTCGAGCGTGGTGAGAATGTCGCGCAGGTTGGTCTCGGCCGCCAGTTGCACCGGCGCGTCCTCGAGCCCCAGGCGGCGCGCGCGCATGCGAACCTGGGCGCTGGCTTCCTCGCCCGAGACATAGATGGTTTTCAGGCCCGACCGGGCAAATCGCGCGGCGGCCTGCAACAGCAGGGTGGATTTGCCGATGCCCGGATCGCCGCCCACCAGCAGGGCCGAGGCCGGGACCAGCCCGCCGCCCAGGACACGGTCCAGTTCCTCGACGCCGCAGACTGTGCGGGGCGGCGGGGCCTCCTCGGTGGAGAGGTCCGTCAGGGTGACGGCCTGGCCCCGTTTGCCGCCCAGCGATTTCCTGGCCGGGCCTGCCGACAATGGGGCCTCTTGAACTATGGTGTTCCACTCGCCACAGCCGTCGCAGCGGCCGGACCAGCGGGAATGCGAGGCGCCACAGGCCGAGCAGGTGAAAGTCGTCGTCTTTGCCATGGCGCAATTCGTGCCCGAGCTTGCGCGGTTCTTCAAGCCCTTCCGGTGTTCAATCCGGACTGACGGGCCGCGGCGTCAGGCCCGGGCGGGCCATCCTTCGCGGCTGATGCTGCCGCATCTGGTGAGTGAGTGGCTATTCGGCGGCGCGGGGCGGGGGCATGGCGATGACGCTCGATGCGGTCGGGTCGCTGTCGTCCGGCGGTGTCTGCAACTGGGCTGACAGCTCGGGCAAAAGCTCGAACAATTCTTCGCGCAGGCGGGCCAGTTGCGCCTTGGCGATGGACTCCTCGATCTCGATGTCGCGGGTCCATTGGCGCAATTCATGCTGTATGGTCTGGGCGTCTTCGATCCGTTGCTGGAACAGTTCGACCTCTTCCTGCCGCTGTTGCAGGAACGCCCGCGCTCGGGCGACTTTGGCCGCGCCGTAGGTTTCGGCCAGTTCGTGGCTGACCTGGCTCATCTGCGCAGCCAATTCAAGGATCTCGGGCTCCAGCGATTGCAGGTCGGGGTGATCACGCAGGAAGGCCATGCGTTCCTTGACCGCGTCAAACTCCGAGGCCAGCGCGAACACGCCGCTGCGGTCGGCCGCATGGGCGATCTGGTAGGCATCGACCACGTCCTGCATCTGCAGCGAGAACTTCCGATGCGCGTTTTCCAACGCCATCATGCGCGCGCTGGAGGGCAGATAGAAGGCGAGCATCAGAACCAGAGCGGTCAGGCCGATCTGGATGTAGATGCCTGCGTTCGGGATGTCCTGCCCGCCCAATCCAGCCTGCATCGTCAGCCAGGGCCAGACATTCACGGCGGCAAGCAGGGTGGCGGATACGGCAAACAGAGCGGCAGCGCAGATCAGGAAAAAAGTCAGTCGCAGGAATACGTTCTGGAAATGAATTGAAATCGAATGGAGGGCGGCCATGGCAGTCCTACTCCTTTGGAAACCGGCAAAACCGGGCCCGGGCGGAGTATCCATCAAACGTGCAAGACGGTCCGCGTCGGACCCTGAAACAAAAATGACTTGGCTGCTCGAATACTGGCCATCATAGCCAGAAATGCGTTTTCAATCAATCAGGTCCGGAGGTTTCGTGAACCAAGTTTCACTTCGGTAACGTATCCCAGCGCGATCGACGCAAGGATGCAGCCGGTGAACAGGTACAGGCCCCACGCTGTTTCGATCGTTGCGTATGAGATACCCTTGGCCAATGTAATGTAGAGCGCGATGAGGAAGATATCGGCCATGGCCAGCTTGCCCATGATGTTCAGCGCGGGTTGGACACGCGGGTCCAGCAGGTCCCATTGGACCAGCGCGGTTCCGATGGTTTTGATGTACGGAGCGAACAGGGCAAAGACGGTGACGACCAGCGCGAGGAAGACGTCGGATTTCCACAAGGACTGGAGGCCGGTGATGACGCTGATCTCGCTGAGGCCGAAGATCGGCAGCAGGCCCGCGCGCATCAGCGGGGCGAACCACGCGATGGGGTAGAGGATCAGGAGCGAGAGGGTGGCGAGGCGGAGGGTCATTATGCTTAAATCGTAGGGTTTATGGACGACGCTTTCTTCGACTGAATGATGTGATAACGTGTACAAGTGAAGTCATGTAAAGTCATTCGGCAAGGAGATAATTTCTATGCCCGCCTATTTGGCGTTCAAGTCGGTGGTTGATCCTTCCGATTGCGATTTCCTTGGGCACATGAATGTATCCAGGTATTTTGCAGCATGTTCAGATTCCGTTTTCGCCATGCAGGCAGAAATGGGTTTGACGGCAGACGATATGCGGAGCGGTAGGCGGCTTTCCTTCGCAGTGGTGAATATCAACAGCGACTTCCGGCAGGAACTTGGTTCGGGCGAAGCGATCCAAATGGAGAGCGAAATTCTGGAAATTGGAAAGAAATCCATGACTTTCCGCCACACGCTTAGAAAAGTAGCGGACGGTGAAACGGCTTTCACCGCTGTGTTTAAATGTGTTTTGCTGAACTTGGAAACACGCCGGGCTGAGGTGTTGCCCGGTGATGTTTCAGAAAAAGCGAAACTGTGGATGGATGTAGAATAGACCTACCGCACCGCCTCAATCGGCCCCTCAGCACTCCCACTGATGAACTGTTCGACATAAGGATCACCCGAGGAATCCATCTGGCTGACCGGCCCGGTCCACTGGATCACCCCGTCATGCAGCATCGCCACGTTGTCGGCAATCGCGCGGACCGAGCTCATGTCGTGCGTGATGGTCATTGCGGTGGCGCCCATTTCGGTCACGATCTCGCGGATCAGGTCATTGATGACGCCGGACATGATCGGGTCCAGCCCCGTAGTGGGTTCGTCGAAGAAAATGATCTCGGGTTCGGCGGCGATGGCGCGGGCCAGACCTACACGTTTCTGCATGCCGCCCGACAGTTCGGACGGGTAGAGATCTGCCACCTTGGCGCGCAGGCCCACGCGGCGCAGTTTTTCTATCGCGATTTCACGTGCCTCGTCCGTCGGTCGTTTCAACGAGCCGCGCAGCAGGCGGAAGGCCACGTTCTGCCAGACGGGCAACGAGTCAAACAGGGCCGCGCCTTGAAACAGCATCCCGAACCTGGCCAGAAAGGCGTCTCGGTCACCGGTCTGGGCGTCCTCCCCATCGACAAAAATCTTGCCGCTGTCGGGTTTGATCAGACCAAGGATGCATTTCAGCGCCACGGATTTTCCGGTGCCCGAGCCACCGATGATCACCATGGACGTGCCTTTGGCAATCTCGAGGTTCATGCCCCTGAGCACGTGGTTGTCGCTGAAGGCCTTGTGTACGTTCTCCATCCGGATCATAGCGAGAAGAACACCCCTGTAAGAACGAAGTTGGCGGCAAGGATCAGGACAGCGGCGGCCTCGACCGAGCCCTTGGTTGCGCGGCCCACGCCTTGCGCGCCGCGTCCCGAATGCATGCCAAAATAGCAGCCCATGATCGCTGCGATCATGCCGAACGCCGCCCCTTTGACCAGCGAGGACAGGATGTCGAGCGGCTCGAGGAAATCGACCGTGTTTTTCAGGTAGGCCGCCGGGTTGAAGCCGAGGTTCTGCGTCGCCACGGCGTATCCGCCTGCGATGCCGATGATGTCGCCCACGGCAACCAGAACAGGGACGGTGATCAATGCGGCCAGAACGCGCGGGGCCGCCAGGTATTTCATCGGGTGGGTCGACAGGGTGACCAGGGCGTCGATCTGCTCGGTCACCTTCATTGTGGCGATCTCGGCGGCGATCGACGAGGTGACGCGCGCCGCAATCATCAGGCCGACCATGACAGGACCCAACTCGCGGACCATGCCGATGGCCACGATCTGGGGCACGACGGCTTCGGCGTTGAAACGCGCGCCGCCGGCGTAGATCTGAAGCGCCAGCGCGCCGCCGGTGAATATGGTCGTCAGGCCTACGACCGGCAGCGACAGCCAGCCGATGTTCAGCAGGGCCATGCCCAGTTCACGCGGGTAGAACGGCGGTCGAAAGATGTGTGACAGAGCATCCAACGCAAACAGCGCCACGCGGCCGAACGCCGCCAGCAGGTTCAGGACCGCGCGGCCCAGTTCGCCTAGCCATGCGAGTGGGTTCATTCGACATAGCCCCGCGAGTAGCGGCTGCCGAGTGAGGTCAGGATCTCGTACCCGATGGTGCCTGCGGCCTCGGCCAGGTCGTCCACCGTCTGATGGCCGTTCAGAATGCGCAGACGTTCGGGCGTGTGCGGCAGGTCGGTCACGTCGACGGTGATCAGATCCATCGAGATGCGTCCGACGACGGGGCAGGGCAGGTCGCCGGCAAACGTGTCGATGCCGCCACCGATGGCGCGATGCAGCCCGTCGGCATAACCCGCAGCCACGGTTGCGATCCGCGAGGGGCGCCGGGCTTTCCACGTGTTGCCGTAGCCGACGGTTTCTCCGATCGCCAGCTCGCGCACCTGTATCACCGGCAGATCGACGGTGACCACAGGTTTGGCGCCCGCAAAGGGCAAGCCGCCATACAGGCCGATGCCGGGCCGACAGAAATCAAAGTGGAATTCCGGCCCCAGCAGAAGGCCACCGGTGGCCGCCAACGAACGCGGAGCCGATACGCCACCGGTCATCTCGCGGAAGGTTTTCAGCTGTTGCCGGTTCATGGGATGGTCCGGTTCGTCCGAACAGGCCAGGTGCGACATGACCACGACAGGGTTCAGCGCCTCGGCCCGGCTGCGCAGAGCGGCCCAGTCGGAAGGCTCCAGCCCGAGGCGGTTCATGCCACTGTCCAACTGAATCCCGAACGGATGGACCGGTAGCGCCTGCAGGTGGCGTTGGAATTGCTCGGGCGAGTTGATCAGCGGCACAAGGTCGTGATCGCGCAACAGGTCGGCGTCGCCCTCCATATGGCCTGAAAAGACGCAGATCAGCGGGCCGGGGCCAATCGCCTGACGGACGGCTGCACCTTCCTCGGCAACGGCGACAAAGAACTTGCGGACGCCTTCTTCGGCCAGCGTGTTGGCAACTGGTCCGGCGCCCAGACCATAGGCGTCGGCCTTGACCACGGCTCCGGTCTCGACATCGGTTTTTGCGTCCAGCGCCCGCCAGTTACTGGCCAGCGCATGAAGGTTGATCGTCAAACGTGCAGTACTCATGACCCGTTCATGACATTGCGCCGCACGAGGTCAAGGGGGAATGCGCTGCAAACGCGCGTAAAGTCCTTGCCATGGGCGGCTTGTAGCCGGGTTGCGCAGGTCCGGGCGGGCTTGAACGCGGGCAAGACAGCCTGCCAGCATTGTCCGCCTATCCGGGCCAAAACCGTTGGCTGATCCAGATCGTTCATCCGGCGCATTGGGCCGCGGCACATGGATTCGGGCCTGATGGGCTTAGTAGCCTTCGATCTGGCCACCCTGCTGCCAGGGTTTGACAAGGTTGCCAAATCGGGTGAACTGCGCCTCGAAGGACAGCTCGACCGTGCCGATGGGGCCGTGGCGCTGCTTGCCGACGATGACTTCGGCCTTGCCGTGCAGGCGCTCCATCGCCTGCTTCCACTCTTCCATCTTCTCCAGCTCGTGATCGCCGGGCTTTTCGCGCTCTTTGTAGTATTCCTCGCGGAACACGAACATCACCACGTCGGCGTCCTGCTCGATCGAGCCGGATTCGCGCAGGTCGGACAGCTGCGGGCGCTTATCGTCGCGGTTTTCCACCTGACGCGACAACTGCGACAGGGCGATGACGGGAATATTCAGCTCTTTCGCGATGGCCTTCATGCCCATCGAGATCTCGGCGATCTCGTTCACGCGGTTGTCGGACATGCCGCGGCACAGCTGCAGATAGTCGATGACCAGCAGGTCCAGCCCATGCGTCCGCTTGAGCCGCCGCGCCCGGGCCGCCAATTGTGAGATCGGTAGAGCCGGTGTGTCGTCGATGTAAAGCGGACAGGCTTCCAGCGCTTTGGCCGCATCGACGAAACGGCGGAACTCGTCCTCGGTCATGTCGCCTTGACGGATCTTGTGGCTGGAAATTTCGGACGCCTCGGCCAGAACCCGTCCGGCCAGCTGCTCGGCGCTCATTTCCAGCGAGAAGAATCCGACGACGCCGCCGTCCACCGCACCCTCGGTGCCATCGGCGCGCTGACCCCGCTTATAGGCTTTGGCCACGTTGAACGCGATGTTGGTCGCCAGCGAGGTCTTACCCATCGACGGACGCCCGGCAAGGATGATCAGGTCCGACGGGTGCAACCCGCCCAGCTGTTTGTCCAGATCGACCAGCCCGGTCGAAATCCCGGCCATGCCGCCGCCGCGCTGATAGGCCTCGTTGGTGACATTCACCGCCTCGGTCACGGCCTTGAGGAAGGATTTGAACCCCTGTTCGGTCTGGCCCTGTTCGGACAGCTTGTAGAGCTTTTGCTCGGCCTCGACGATCTGTTCCTTGGGCTCACTGGCCACTTCGACCCGCGCGGCCTTGTCCGAGATGTCGCGACCAAGCCGGATCAGTTCGCGCCGGATCGCCAGATCATAGATCATCTGGGCATAGTCATGCACGGCGAAGGCGCTGATCGAGGCCCCGGCCAGCTTGACCAGATAGGCCGGGCCGCCGAGTTCCTTCAAACCCTCGTCCTCGGCCATGAAGGATTTCAGCGTCACCGGCGATGCCAGCGCGTTCTTGGCGATGCGCGCGGCGGCGACCTCATAGATGCGGGCATGGACCGGGTCATAGAAATGCTCGGGCCCGATGATCGAGGCGACCCGGTCATACAGGTCGTTGTTGGTCAGGATCGCGCCCAGAAGCTGCTGTTCGGCCTCGATGGAATGCGGCATGGTCTCGGCGTTCTGAATCTGCGCCGCTGCCTGCTCGATACTGCTGATCTCGTTCATTGCTGCTCTCGCTGTCCCCATGGGACAAAGGTCATATCGCGGCCCCGTGAGTCGGGGCAAATTGTATGTTTTCTGGGGATATGCTGTGCATATCTTCCGCTCCTGCATCTTGCCGCAGGGATCGGTCATTCGTCAACATCTTGTGGATAGGTAGCAAGGCTGACGGCCAGTGTTTCCTGGCCGGCAACAATGGCTCGACAGTCAGCTCTTGTTGGCGTCCTGCCAGCCGCGCGGGTCGTTCAGGAAGGCCTCGACCCCGTCCAGCGTTTCGGCGTCGAACGTGCCCTGTGCCTTGGCCTCGGCCAGAACGTCCCACCAGGTGCACAGGTGGTGCAGTTGCACACCGTGATCGCCCAGCGTCTTTTCGGTTTCGGGGAAGATGCCATAATAGAAGATCACCGCCGTATGCCCACAGGTGGCGCCGGTTTCGCGGATTGCGTCCACGAAGGACAGTTTTGAGCCGCCGTCGGTGGTCAGGTCCTCGACCAGCAGCACGCGCTGGCCTTCGGTCATGGCCCCTTCGATCCGGGCGTTGCGGCCATAGCCCTTGGGCTTCTTGCGCACATAGGTCATCGGCAGGGCCATGCGCTCGGCCACCATCGCGGCGAAGGGGATGCCCGCGGTCTCACCACCGGCGATGTTGTCGAAGGCTTCGAACCCGGCATTCCGCATGACGGTGACCGTCAGGAAGTCCATAAGGGTCGACCGGATGCGCGGGTACGAGATCAGCCTGCGGCAATCGATATAGGTGGGGCTGGGCAGGCCACTGGCCAGCGTGAACGGCTCGCGCGCGTTGAAATGCACCGCCTTGATCTCCAGCAGCATCCGCGCGGTCAGGCGGGCGATTTCCGTGCTGTCGGGAAAGGAACTGGGGATCATGGCGGGACCTCGGTGCTGGAATGACGTTGCGGGCTGATAGCCTGCCGACCGGCCCGATGTCGAGAGGGGTTGGCGCAAAAGAAAAGCGGACCTCCCAAGAGGTCCGCTTGATGCCCGGATGGGCAGTCGAGCCAGCCAAGGTGGGCTTAGCTGCTCATGTCATAGGCCCGTTCGCCGTGGACCGACAGGTCGAGCCCGTTCGTTTCGGTCTCGGCGTCTACGCGAAGCGGGGTGACAAGCGCAACCACCTTGATCAGCACAAACGTGACAACTGACGTAAAGACACCCACGATCACCAGCCCGCCCAACTGCGCGGTCCAGGCACCCAAGCCGAAGACGGCGATCATGATGGTGCCGAAAATGCCGCCCACGCCATGCACGGCGAACACGTCCAGCGTATCGTCGATGTTCAGCACGTTGCGGACCACGTTCACCGCCTCTTGGCACAGGATGCCGGCGACCGCGCCGATGATCAGCGCCTGAACCGGATCGACATAGCCCGAGGCCGGCGTGATCGAGGCCAGACCTGCGATGGTCCCGGTGACCAGACCGACCAGCGAGGCCTTGCCGTATTTGATCCGCTCCCACAGCGCCCAGCTGAGCGATGCGGTGGCGGCCGAGATATGCGTGACCGTCAGCGCCATGGCCGCGCCGCCGTCAGCGGCCAGCTGCGAGCCGCCGTTGAAGCCGAACCAGCCGACCCACAGCATCGCGGCCCCGATCATGACGTATCCGGGGTTGTGCGGCGGGGTGGTGCGGTTCTTGCGCGGCCCCAGGACCCACGCGATGATCAGAGCGGCCAGACCGGCGGTTTCGTGCACCACGATGCCACCGGCAAAGTCGCGCACGCCAACCTCGCCCAGAATGCCGCCATCGGTCAGGATGCCGCCGCCCCAGATCCAATGCACCACCGGCGCATAGCACAGCAGCATCCAAAGGCCCGAGAAGATCAGCACGAAACCAAAGCCCACGCGTTCCACATAGGCGCCGACGATCAGGGCCGGGGTGATGATGGCAAAGGTCATCTGGAAGGCAAAGAACAGCACTTCGGGCAGGGTACCCGACAGGCTGTCGGCATCAACGCCGTTCAGAAACGCCTTGCCCAGCCCGCCCCACAGGCCTGAACCGCCGTCACCGAAGGCGATTGAATACCCCGCGACCAGCCACAGGATGCTCATCAAGCAGGCGATCGCGAAGCAGTGCATGAAAACGCTCAGCACGTTGCGGGCGCGCACCAGCCCGCCATAGAACAGGGCCAGGCCCGGCAAAGTCATGAACAGGACCAGCGCCGTCGCGACGATGATCCAGGCGGTATCGGCTCCGTTCATTGGGCCGTTCTCCTCTTTCCTGAAGCTGCGCCAAGGGGCGCGGTGTGAGTGACGTGCCGTGGGTTCAACCGAACGGCGGCCGAGGAAAAAAGAGGCAGGGTGCGAAAAAGGTGCCTGTTTTGGCGTCCTTTTTCCAAGTGGTGACAAAAAGTGCGCCGTATCCGGGCAGGTGCCAAAAATTTAGGCGAGTTCGGAAAGGCCGTTTTCCAGCAGTTTCAGCGCATGATCTCGCGCCGCGCGTCGGACATTGGCGCGGCCTGCGGCGCCGAACTCGACGGTTTCGGTCAGGGTGGGGCGGCCTGTGACGGCAAGGCCGAAACAGACCCGGCCCTCGGGCTTGAACTCGGACCCGCCGGGCCCCGCGATGCCGGTGATCGAGACCGCAAGCTGCGCCTGGGAATGCGCCAGCGCACCCTCGGCCATTTCGCGGGCGACCTCTTCAGAGACGGCACCATGGATCGCAAGGGTCTCGGCGCGCACGCCCAGCATGTCCTGCTTGGCGGCGTTGGTATAGGTGACGAAGCCTCGGTCAACCACGGCCGAACTGCCGGGAATGTCGGTCAGCGCGGCGGCGACCATGCCGCCCGTGCAGCTTTCGGCGGTGGCGATCATGACGTTCAGCGCCTTGGCGCGGTCGAGCAGTTCGGCGACGGTCATAGGCCCAGTACTCCGTGTGCGATCCCGGCCAGGATCAGAACGCCCACGGCCGCGAACACGCCGGCGATCACGTCGTCCAGCATCACGCCCAAGGGGTCGCCGCGCCGGTCGGCCCAGCCGACGGGGCCGGGCTTGGTGATGTCGAACAGGCGGAACAGCAAAAACGCGGCGATCCAGCCCGGCCACAGGGCGGTGACCGCGATGTCATGCGCCCAGGCCGGATAGGACACGGCCCAGATGGCGATGAACTGGCCCGCGACCTCGTCGATGACGATCTCCGAAGGGTCGTGATCGTCCTGCCCGGCGGTCATGACGCCCGTGGCCCAGGTGCCGGCCGCAAAAACGGCGACAGTGGCGACGGCCAGCAGCGGGAAGCCGCCCAGCAGGTGCAGCGCCAAGGCCAAAGGCAGGGCGGCCAGCGAGCCCCAGGTGCCGGGGGCAGGGCGAAGGTAACCAATCCCACCGACGGTTCCGATCAGGCGCGCCAGGGTCATGGTTTCACCAGACAGGCGGTCGCGATAGCGGCGATGCCTTCCTTGCGGCCGGTAAAGCCCAGCCGCTCGGACGTGGTGGCCTTGATCGATACCCGGTCGGCCTCCAGCGCCATGATTTCGCTAATTTTCTGCCGCATCGCCGCAGCGTGCGGGCCGATCTTGGGGTATTCGCAGACCAGCGTGCAGTCGATGTTCGAGATGCGAAAGCCCATGCGCCTGGCCAGATCCACCGCATGGCGCAGAAAGATCTCGCTGGCGGCGCCCTTCCATTGCGGGTCGGATGGGGGGAAGTGCTGACCGATATCGCCCTGCGCCAGCGCGCCATAGATCGCGTCGGTGACGGCGTGCATGCCCACATCCGCGTCGGAATGGCCCTGCAGCCCCCGATCATGCGGGACCTCGACGCCGCACAGGATCACGTGATCGCCCGGCCCGAACCGGTGCACGTCATATCCGTTGCCCAGCCTTACATCCATGTCTGACCTCAATATCCTTTCGGCCCGGGCAAAATCCTCGGGCCGTGTGATTTTCAGATTGTCCGCGTCGCCCGGCACGATGGCCACGTTGATCCCGGCGGCGCGGGCAACCTCGACATCATCGGCGGCCCCACCGGGATGCACCGCATGCGCGGCGACGATGGCGTCATAGCGGAACCCCTGCGGCGTCTGCGCGGCAAACAGGCCCGCGCGATCTCGGGTGCCGGTAACTTGGTCGTCGGCCCCGGTCCACAGCGCATCGGTGACCGGCAGCCCCGGCGCCGCAGCGGCGTGGGTGTCGAGGGCCGCCAGCACGTCACCAATGACCCGCGCGCTGACACAGGGCCGGGCGACGTCATGGATCAGAACCTTGCTGACGCCGCGGTCGGCCAGCGCCTGCAACCCGTTGCGCACGGATTCGGCTCGGTCGGCGCCGCCGGGCGCAAGGATCAGGCCGCTGTCGGCGAATCCCGTCCAGGCCTCGGGGTCGTCGGGGGACAGGACCAGCACGACCAGCGGGACCTGCGCCTTGATCCGTTCGATCGTCCAGTCGGCCACACGCCGCCCGGCCAAGGGGCGCCACTGCTTGGGCTGGCCTCCTCCGGCGCGCAGGCCGCGCCCGGCGGCGACGATGATGGCGGCGGTTGTCATGTTTGAATTTCCGACCTTCGTTTGGCTTCCGTGTTTAGGCGGCGGTGAAAGCAGAGGCAATCACTCGCGGTAAGCTGATTAAAAAATAGGCATATGATGATTTTGCGGGCTTGTTGGTCGCGGATTTGTTGTTCATACGCCCCGGATTCGATATGAAAACCGCAATTGCTCAAGGATTAGGCACGTTGACGCTGCGCATTGCCGAGAAAACTTTGACCCCGCCGGTTCTGCTGGCGCCGATGGCCGGAATCACCGACCGGCCGTTTCGCGACCTCGTCATGCGGTTCGGCGCCGGGATGGTGGTCAGCGAGATGGTCGCCAGCCAAGAGATGGTGCAGGCCAAGCCCGGCGTGCGCGAACGGGCCGAGTTATCGGCGGATGTGGAAAACACCGCCGTACAGCTGGCCGGGCGCGATGCCTATTGGATGGCCGAGGCCGCGCGGCAGGTTGCCGACCGGGGCGCGCGGGTGATCGACATCAACATGGGCTGCCCGGCCAAGAAGGTGACGAACGGCTATTCCGGCTCGGCCCTGCTGAAGACGCCCGACCACGCCCTGACCCTGATCGATGCGGTCGTGGGCGCAGTGGACGTTCCGGTGACGCTCAAGACCCGGCTGGGGTGGGACGACACGCTGCTGAACGCGCCGGACGTGGCGCGGCGGGCGCAGGAGGCCGGCGTTCAGATGGTGACGATCCACGGGCGCACGCGCTGTCAGTTCTACAAGGGTGAGGCGGATTGGGCCGCGATCCGGGCGGTCAAAGAGGCCGTCAGCATTCCGGTCGTGGCCAATGGCGACATCACCAGCCCCGAGCGTGCGCAGACAGCGCTGGAGCAGTCGGGCGCGGAAGGCGTCATGGTGGGCCGCGGCGCGCAGGGCAAACCGTGGCTGCTTGCGCAGATCGCGCACGAGCTGTGGGGGACGCCGGCGCCAGAGGTTCCCGAAGGCGACGATCTGGCCGACATGGTGCGGGTGCATTATGAAGCGATGCTGGGGTTCTATGGCCCCGATCTGGGCCTGCGTGTCGCGCGCAAGCATCTGGGCTGGTACATGGACGAGGCCAGAACGCCGGCGTCCCTGCGCCGCGCGGTCCTGACCTCGCGCGATCCGGCCGAGGTTCTGCGGCTGATCGGCGACGCGTTGACGGAAAATTCCGAGGTGGCAGCATGATTTCGGATCAGGTCGTCTGGGCTTCGCTGCCGGTTCCCGCCTTCATCATCGACCCCGAGGATCGCATCGCGGATGTCAATTCCTCGGGTGAGGGGTTCCTGAACGCTTCGCGCAAATCGGTGGTCGGGCATCCGGTCTGGGACCAGATCGCCGTGGACGCGCCGCTGGAAGAGGCGTTCACGCGCGCCCGCGCGCAGGGCACGCCGTTGTTCGTGAATGACGTGGATGTGGGTTCGGGCAATCGCGCGCCGCTGCAATGCGCGCTGCAGATCGCGCCTCTGCTGGGGCATCCGGGGTCGATGATCATGATCGTCTCGCCGCGCGAACTGGCCACCCGCATGACTCGAGGCAACACGGTCAAATCGGCGGCGCAGTCGGCGATCGGCATGGCCGAGATGCTGGCGCATGAAATCAAGAACCCGCTGGCTGGGATCACCGGTGCTGCACAGTTGCTGAGCATGAATATCGGCCCGCAAGATCTTGAGTTGACAGACCTTATCGTGGCCGAGAGTCGCCGGATCGTGAAGCTGCTTGAGCAGGTCGAGCAGTTCGGAAACCTCTCGCGGCCCGAGTTCAAGCCGGTCAACATCCACGATGTTCTGGACCGCGCGCGCCGCTCGGCGCTGCTGGGCTTTGGCGCGGACATGACTATCATCGAGGACTACGACCCGTCGCTG